>JBBRND010000025.1:0-69789 GCA_038230515.1 Bacteroidia bacterium
AGCACATAATATTTCGGCAGTAAGATTGGGTTCTAATTAAGTTCAACCCTTAGTTCAAAAACGTACGAGCGCTTCGCCTTGCAAGTCGCACCGCTCTTCCTTTTTTTGTTAACAGGTAATCAATAACTTATTTCTTATTCGTTCCGTGCTCTCTTGCTTCCTCTTCTTCCATGTTTTTCATCTCACGGAGTTTTTTGCCTGTTTTATTTATGAAAATGTATTTTTCCTCTCCTGCTTCTTTCACTAATGCCTCTCCATTGCTGAACGGTCTTGCATCGGAATACTTTGCAGCGAGTTCATATTTGCCCTGTGCGTTGATGAATCCCCATTTACCATCCTCTGTGCGAACAGGAGCGAGCCCATCACCAAAATTGAATGCATTTGTGTATTGAAGCGCGATGGCTTCTTTTCCGGTTGCATCTATCCAACCGAACTTACCACCTTTTTGCACGCGCGCTAATCCGTTTTTAAAATCATCAGCAAAGTCATAAACGAAAGGAATAACAGTTTCATTTTTCATATTGATGTATCCGTGTTTGCCGTCTTTCATTACGCGTGCAAGCCCATCAAAGAAAACGGAAGCATCGTCATACATGAAAGGAATAATAACCTGCCCTTTATCATTAATAAAGCCACGCTTGCGACCTTCAAGCACGAGGGCAGTATTGTTGGATTGCATTTCACTACCGGCAGTGTAATGGGGAGCCACTACCATTTCACCTGAAAGTTTGTTTTTGTAGCCCACCTTTCCGCCTTCGTAAAAGCGGATTACATTTTGAGCCGAAGCAAGCATGGTAATACTCAGCAGAGCTGAAGTTGCAAGAAGTTGAAAGGATGTTCTCATTTGTTTTTTGAAATTTAATCCCCGAAAGTAAAACATCCTTTTCAATCTACATAATTTTTTTTTAAAAAGATGATGCGATAACTGCCAAAGAGTGCACTCCATTGAAAAAATATTGTGAGGATTGAAAAGGATGTGCTACTTTTCGGATTCAAAATATTGCATAATGAAAAAACTTTACTCTCTTCTTCTTTCCTCGCTCATTTCCGGAAAAATATTCGCTGCCAACGTAACGATTATTCAGTCAACCAATGCTGCGTGGACAGCAGATACGCTGTGGAAGTTTGTAGCTACAGGTATGGGACACAACGCAACTATACAACAGGACACTATACTTGACAACACAAACTTTTTCGCAACTACTGATGTACTCGTTACCCCTGTTTACGATATTAATCTTACGCCTGCACGCATCGCAAACATTATACTGTTTATGCAAACCGGCAAGGGAGTTTACATACAATCGGAATATGATTGTGCTAACTTTATCGGCAATGCTGCTTATCAAAGCATAGTTACTACTCTGGGCGGAACTTACAACTGGAACGGCACTGTTGCCGGTGTGCTTGCTCCTATGAATGTGACAGGCGTTTTAGGAACTACTCCGAATGTAATTCCCCCTTTAAGTTATTTCTGGTATGGCTGCGCGACAAACGGATGTTATAACATGGAGCCGTTTCTGGAATATCAGGGTCAGTATTTCGGAATTACTTTTTGTCCTCCTCAAAATGGTGTCGGAAGAGTAATGACAACTTCTGATCAGGATTGGATTTTACAACTGACTTCATTGCCTTTGATGGAGAATATGCTTACACTTTTACTTTCTCCTCCGGGCAATTGCGGAATGAGTGCTTCATCAATTAGTTTAGGAAATGATACAACATTATGCACTGGTGACCACCTTCTTCTCGGTGCAGGAATTACGGGAACGAATTTTCTTTGGTCGAATGGAGCAACTACAAATGTGATACTTGTTGATACTACTGCTGCCTACTGGGTGCAGGTAACAACAGGAACATGTTCTACAGCGGATACAATAAATGTGACTTTTAATCCGTGCAATGTTCCATCGGCAAATTTTACTGCTGTTGATTCGCTCTGTCCCGGAACCTGTGTTGATTTTACTAATCTATCTGTGAATGCAACTTCCTACCAATGGTTTTTTGCCGGAGCAAATCCTGCGGTAAGCACGGATGCGAACCCTTCTGTTATTTGCTACAATACCTCGGGTTCGTATGATGTAACGCTCATTGCCATCAATGCTCTCGGGAGCGATACCTTGTTGATTCCAAATTACATTTCTGTTTATCCATCTCCGCCACCGCAAGGAATTTCTCAAAGCGGTGATACACTCTTTGCTAACGCAGGCGCAGTTTCATATCAGTGGTATCACGGAGGAAATTTAATTCCGGGGGCAACAGATTATTTTTACGTGGCTGATGCAAGCGGTGACTTCAACGTGGTTGCAACTGATGCAAACGGCTGCGAAGTGGAAGCAGCGATCTTTGATGTGGTAGCTTCAGTACAGTCAACAGTCGCCACTATGCAGGTGGACATTTATCCGAACCCGGTGAAGGGAAAGTTATACGTTAAATGTAATACGTTAAACGGAGCAGCCGTAATTATTACAGTGTACAATGTATTGGGAGTGGCTGTTCAATCAGAGATAAAGAATCAAAAATCAGAAATGATTGTGGATGTTTCTGAATTAAGCAAGGGAATATACTACCTTGAAATAAATACAACGCAAAAAGTTCTCAGGACTAAATTTATCAAACAATAATTTCTTCGTATGAAAAAACTCTTCTCTCTTCTTCTTCTTCTTCTGATTATTAATTTCCAGTTCCTGATTTCGAATTCCGTATTGGCGCAGAAGGAAGCTAATATCTGGTATTTCGGTAGCAATGCAGGATTGGATTTTAATGGCGGTGCGCCCGTGGCGCTTACAAACAGTGCAATGAATACGTATGAGGGTTGCTCTTCAATTGCTGACGCAAACGGTAATCTTTTATTTTATACCGATGGAACTACTATCTGGAACCGCAATCATGTGCCAATGCCAAACGGAAGCGGGCTTACCGGCAATTCTACTTCTACACAGGCAGGAATGATTGTGAAACAGCCGGGGAATGCCAATCTTTATTATGTGTTTACGCTTTATACTGACTATGCATACTCTGTTGTTGACATGACATTGCAGGGTGGAAATGGCGATGTGCAAGCAGGAAATAAAAACATCATTATTTCTGCAGGAGTAAATGCTGAAAAGCAATGCGCCACCAAGAATGCAAACGGAAACGACATCTGGATATTGATGCATGAATATGGTACCAATGGTTTCCGTGCATATCTTCTTACTCCGGCAGGATTAAATCTTGTTCCTGTAGTTTCAAACATCGGTATCATTCACAACACAGGGCAGTATGGACAAATGAAATTCAACCCCCAGGGAACAAAGGTGGGGCTGGGAATTGTTAGCGCTGCGCAGGGCAACGTAGAAGTTTTTGATTTCAGCAATACAACCGGAATGGTATCGAACAACATTGCTATTGCGAACGGATACTCGCAATGCTACGGGTTGGAATTTTCTCCTGACGGTACAAAGATGTATGCCACCACAAATGCCGGTACTTACATTGTTTATCAGTATGACCTGAATGCGGGATCAGCAGCAGCGGTTATTGCCTCGCAAACTCAGGTAGGTGCTACGCAGGGATTTGACGCAACAGGAATGCAACTTGCTCCCGACAATAAAATTTATGTGGCACCAACGGGCAGTGGCTATCTTGATGTGATCAATAATCCGAATATTGCGGGTGTGGGTTGTAACTATACCAACAACGGAATGTTCCTTGCCGGAAGAATTACAAACCTTGGCTTGCCGGAATTTATGTCTGCTCTTTTCAATTCGCAGCCCGTAACGTTTCGCGATACTTGTTTTGGCGACACCACATTCTTCAACATTGGTGATACCACACTTTATGCTTCTGTTCATTGGAATTTTAGTGATGTTGCATCAGGAATTTACAACACATCAACTCAGTTTAATCCGTTTCACATTTTTACAAACACGGGAAATTTTCTGGTGAAGCTTGTGCGCACGTACATAAATGCTTCGATGGATTCTATCATTGTTCCTGTTCACATCATTCAGTGTGCAAGCATTCAGGCAAATTTTCAGGCGGTTGATTCCCTCATTTGTCCTGGTACGTGCACGGACTTTACAAACTTCTCAGTGAATGCAACTTCTTATCAATGGTTTTTTCCGGGAGCAAATCCATCAGTAAGCACGGATGCAAATCCAAGTGTTATCTGTTACAACACTTCGGGTTCCTATGATGTAACATTGATTGCAACCAATGGAACATTGGTTGATACGCTCGTTCTGCCAAATTATATTTCCGTTTACCCATCACCACCACCACAGGGAATTTCGCAGAACGGTGACACACTTTTTGCCAATGCCGGTGCAGTTTCTTATCAATGGTATCACGGTGGAATTCTTATTCCCGGTGCTACAGATTATTTTTATGTGGCTGATGCAAGCGGTGACTTCAATGTGGTTGCTACGGATGCAAATGGCTGCGAAGTGGAAGCAGCGATCTTTGATGTAGTGGCTTCAGTGCAGTCAGCAGGCGGCAATTGGCAGTTGGCTATTTATCCGAATCCGGTAGCTGACAAATGCACGATTCGCAATTCGCAATTCACGATGGGAACAGCCGCAAAAATTATAGTGTACAATATGATTGGAATGGTGGCTGTTCAATCCGACATCAGGAATGCGAAATCAGAAGTGAGTATTGATGTTCATGTGCTTCCTTCAGGAATCTACTGGCTCGAAGTTTCTTCGAACGGAAAAACTTGCCGTATTAAATTCGTGAAACAATAAATAATTCTTCTCATGAAAAAACTATTTCTCTCTCTCATTATTCAATTTTCAATCTGTTATATTCAATCATGTTTCGCACAGGGAGAAGCAAACAAATGGCTTTTCGGAAACGGTGGTGGTCTTGATTTCAACAGCGGAAGCCCTTTGCCTTTTGCGGGTGGACAGGTGTTTACAAGTGAAGGATGCGCATCGGTTGCTGATGCTGGCGGAAATCTTTTATTCTATACAGACGGAATAACGGTGTATAACCGCAATCATATTCAGATGCCGAATGGATTTGGGTTGCTCGGGGCACCGTCAGCTACGCAATCGGCAATGATTGTTTTACTTCCGGGAAGCACAACGCAGTATTATGTGTTCACTGTCGGGCAAACGTTTACTGATTTTAATTATTCAATTGTTGACATGACTTTGCAGAGTGGTGATGGCGATGTGACAACTAAAAATGTTTTGGTGTCAACAATTGTGTGCGAGAAGTTATGCAGCGTGAAGCAACCAAATGGAACTGACTTCTGGATTATTGTGCATGATGCATACACAGATGAGTTTGATGCATACACTTTCACTGCTGCGGGGTTAAATCTTGTTCCCGTGGTAAGCAATGCGGGAACTGCAAACTCAGGTGACATCGGTTATCTGAAATCATCGCCTGACGGAACAAAACTTGCCGATGCTCTTTGGAACAGTGGCAATCTCTTCGAACTTTTTGATTTCGATAAAGCAACAGGGGTGGTTAGCAATGCGCTCACGCTTCCGTTTCATGCTGCTTCCAGCGGAGCTTACGGTCTTGAGTTTTCTCCCAATAACAGGTATTTATATTGTGCATGGATAACTCCGGGTGAAGTGAGGCAGTATGATGTGCTTGCAGGTTCTGCTGCGGCAATTGCTGCTTCCGAAGTTTTGCTTGGAAGTACTGCTGTTGCTTTTAACGGTGCGATGCAGTTGGGTCCTGATAAAAAGATTTACCTTGCGCAGTATAACACAACTTACCTTGGTGTAATTAACAATCCTGACAGTGCAGGAGTGAGTTCCAACTTTGTGGACGTAGGTCCGGCTATTGCGGGCTCTTCGCAATTGGGGTTGCCTAATTATCCTTCAAGTCTTTTTAACAACGGTCCTCCGGTTGCATTATTTAATGCGCTGCATCACATCTGCCCGGGCACTTGCACAGGGTTTACAAACCTTTCTCTTAATGCAACTTCTTATCTCTGGACTTTTGCAGGTGCAAATCCATCAGTAAGCACGGATGCTAATCCTACAAACATTTGCTACAACACTCCGGGAAATTATTCTGTATCGCTTATTGCTTACGGAGCAACAACCAACGATACACTTACGCTGAATAATTTCATCACCGTGTATCCATTTCCTCCTCCGCAGGGAATTGCACAGAGTGGCGATACCTTGTTTGCAAACGCAGGCGCTGTTTCTTATCAGTGGTATCATGCCGGAAATGCAATTGCCGGTGCTACAGATTATTTTTATCTGGCTGATTCAAGTGGCGATTTCAACGTGGTTGCTACCGATGCGAATGGTTGCGAAGTGGAGGCAGCTATTTTTGATGTGGTGGCGTCAGTTCAGTCAGCGGTTGGCTCCGGCACTGTGCCGTTGGAAATTTATCCGAATCCTGTTACTGACAAGTGCACGATCAATGATTCACAATTCACGATGGGAGTAGTCACCATCTCTGTCTTCAACATCATTGGAGAAAAAGTTTTGGCTGTTCAAGCCGAAGCAGGGAATCAGAAATCGGAAATGAGCGTGGATGTTCATTCGCTTCCTTCGGGGCATTACTGGCTTGAAGTAAAGAGTGGCGAAAGAGTTTTTAGAAGTAAGTTTGTGAAACAGTAATTTTTTTCACCGCATAAAAAAAGCCGCCTGCTTTTTCCACAGACGGCTTTATCAATTTAAAACAAAATTCTATAGCGGATCCAGCGTAATGTCGAGGTCAGTATCGCCTTCGTCAACAATATTTATATCGCCTTCAAAGTCTTTATACAGCGGGTGCGAAACTTTAAAGTGACGCAGCCCTATGTTCACGTTGGCTGAAAGATAGCCGCCATCGTTTTTACTTTTGCGTGATGCCACGCTTTCCAGCGGATAATCAAACACGGCATCTTTAATTGCAATGCCTCCGCTCTTAATGATTCCGCGGGCGCGCCCAATGCCATCGCTGGCGCTGCTTTGACTGGCACGTACAATACTTTGATCGAAGAAACCGATGCACGCATTTACATCGCCCGGAAATGCTTCGCCTACAGTAAACATGTTTTTGAGAAGCTGAATCTCCAGTCCATTACGGTTTCCGGAAGTAGTGGTTTTTGCGTTCGTCACTTCACCTATTTTATTTAGTTGAGAAGTGCGCGCAGTTGCGTAGTTACTTTTTATGCCGGTGAATACCGCTACAAACGGAGCGCCCAAATCAGCCACATGTGCTGTGCATGCAACTGCCATGCGGTTCATCAGTGTGTCTATAGCTCCTTTGGTAGCTGCTGCATATTCAGTAAGTCCGTGCGGAAAAAATTCCTGCCAGGTGGGCGATGTTTCGCCATATAAACCTTTGATGGTTCCGCTGCGCTTGCTCACCTCACTCTTAAAAGTGGCGATCAGATTATCAGACGACATCGTGAGCGATTGCTGCACAGCAAGTTTTACATCTTCATCGTCAATGGCACCGAAGTAATTGGTGTACGCATTGGTAGTGTCGCTTAGCATCGTAGTAAACGTGCCGCCACCGTTACGTGCTACTGTAAGTGCAAGATGTTTCTGACAAAACTTTTTCAGGTTGTCGTCACTGATGTTTTTTGAGTCGAATGGATTCGCATACCAGCTTTGAAGGAGTATCATGTGATTGAGATTTAAATTAGGAGAGTCAAAAATAGAAGGTTCTTATATTCCAAAAACAATTGTTCAAAACTTTTTTTCAGGAAACCTATTCCAACTTCTTGGAATAGGGTAAATAATGTTTAGGATGGCATTCCATATTCTTGGAATAGGGTAAAAACTCTTTAGGATGGCATTCAAAGATATTGGAACACGATAAAAACCCTTACGAACCCTATTCTCATTTCTTAGAATAGGGTAAATAATGATTAGGATGGCATTCAAAGAAATTGGAATAGGGGTAAAAACGTTTCGCACCCTATTCCAATAATCAGGAACACGGCAAAAAACGTTTTGGATCGTATTCCAATAAGTTGGAATGAGAAATTTAATAAAAAAGGGCATATTGCATTCTTTACAAACCTACACTTATATAATATGTACCCACCGGTTTTATGCTGATGCCAATACTTTACTACATTTGAGGGGATGAAAAAAGTTTTACTCATTGTTTTTATTTTTTGTGGGGGGAATTCTTTTGCGCAGGCGGGAGAGTGGACTTGGATTAGCGGTGATAGTACCGCTAACTCTACAGGTGTATATGGCTTGCAAGGAGTACCTTCTTTAAGTAATCACCCTTCAGGCGAATATGAACCAGTTGAATGGAAGGACAAGAGTGGAAATTTTTGGATTTATGGTGGATTTACTTCACGTAGTGATCTCTGGAAATATAATTCTGTTACAAATGAGTGGACATGGGTGAAAGGAAACGGGCTTATATCCCAGCAACCGGTTTATGGAATAAAACGAATATCGAATATAGCCAATACACCTGGCTACCGAAATTGGGCAGCAGTAACTTGGGTTGATACCATCGGTAATTTGTGGTTATTTGGAGGTAGTAATAACAAAAATGACCTATGGAAATATGATATTGGTATTAATGAATGGACATGGATGAGCGGTGATACTGTGTTGAATACAATAGGAATTCATGGAATTCAAGGCGTGCCGAGTGCATCTAATGTTCCTGGGTCAAGAAGAGAAACATGCTCTGCTTGGACCGATTCACTCAATAATTTATGGCTCTTTGGAGGAGGAGGATATGATGATGCTGGAGCAAATGGTAATTTGAATGACCTGATGAAATACGACATCAGTACAAATGAATGGACATGGATGAGCGGTTCTTCTTTTGTAAATGCGTTAACCAACTATGGTACTCTTGGTGTTTCCAATTCCACAAATGTTCCAGGAGCAAGATGGTCATATACAAAATGGAAAGATGCTCAAAATAATTTTTGGTTAATGGGAGGTTACGACAACGGGGGTTATTTAAGCGATGTCTGGAAATATGATCAGATTATAAATGAATGGACATGGATGGCAGGACCCAGTGGCTGGGGTGGTTTGGGGCTCTATCAAACTACATGTGTGTTCGATACAAATAATATTCCTCAATCACGAATGGAACAGCGTTCCTCAGTGACTGATAATTGCGGCAGGTTCTGGATGTTTGGTGGAGTAACATCTTTGCTTATGCAAACTTATTTAAACGATCTCTGGGTTTTTGATCCCCAGCAATTACAATGGAATTGGCTAAGCGGAACGAATATTTTTAATCAAAGTGGAAACTACGGATTGCTGAGTGTTTCTTCACCTTTGAATATTCCCTCATCAAGATACGGTGCCGTAGCATGGTGGGGTAGCGATAATAAATTTTATTTATTTGGAGGATACCGCAGTATTACCAATTCGTTCCTTTGCGACTTATGGACATTTACTCCTGATACGAATTGTGTACAAACATGTATGGCGTTTGCGAATGCTGACTTCACTGCTTCTAATACTCTCTGCCCCGGCACCTGCACCGATTTTTTAAATCTTTCTTTCAATGCAACTTCTTATCAATGGTCTTTCCCTGGTGCTTCACCCGATACAAGCACAGCCACCAACCCAGCAAACATTTGCTATGCAAACTCCGGCAGCTACGATGTGCAGCTTGTTGCAACAAATGCAAACGGCAGCGATACACTTTTACTTAGTAACTACATTACCGTTTATCCAACGCCACCACCGCAGGCAATCGCACAAAGCGGAGATACACTCTTTGCAAATGCAGGAGCAAACTCTTATCAATGGTATTTCAACACAACTATTATCAGCGGAGCAACAGATTATTTTTACGTAGCACCGCAAAGCGGAGATTACAATGTAGTGTGTACAGATGCAAATGGCTGCGAGGTGGAAGCGGCTGTGTTCAATGTGATAGCGGCTGTTCTCCCCTCTCCCTTGGGAGAGGGGTCGGGGGAGAGGTTACATCCGAATCCTGTCGTTGATAAATTAGAAATCACAGGTTTGTTTCTCAAAGACAAAAAAGGAATAGATATTTCGATTTACAATATAGTTGGTGAAAAAGTTTTCTCGGCTGTTGACTGCAGACTGCCGACTGTTGACTGTGGACTTTTCCCCTCAGGCATGTACTACCTCGAAGTAACCAGCAGTGAAAAAGTTTTCAGAAGTAAATTCATCAAGCAGTAATATTTCCCCGGCTTTTCTCACCGACTTGTATGAAAATGTTTCGGCAGTTTTATTTTCAAATCAACTGTTCCATCGGCTTAACAATCTTTAACTGCTCTATTCATTCCTGATTCATTTTATTTTCAATACAATTGCACTCGATTTCAGAACGCAATTTAAACTCCGTTTGGCTCTTTTTTGAGCAAACCTTTCATTGCAAATGAAGTCTCCGAATAACTAATAACGGTTCACGTATAACTATTCAAAAAATGGACATTAAAGAAATTAACGAAAAAGTTCAGCGCGAAAGCGCCTTTGTAGATCTGCTCACAATGGAACTTGGCAAAGTAATCGTTGGGCAGAAGTACATGACGGAGCGGCTGCTCATCGGCATGTTAAGCAACGGACACATTCTGCTTGAAGGTGTGCCCGGTCTGGCAAAAACACTTGCCATCAAATCGCTTGCATCAGCCATTCATGCAAAGTTCAACCGCATTCAGTTCACACCCGATCTGCTGCCTGCCGATTTAATCGGAACAATGATCTACAATCAGAAGCGCGAGGAATTCACCGTCCGCAAAGGACCTATCTTCTCAAACTTTATTCTTGCAGACGAAATAAACCGCGCCCCTGCAAAAGTGCAGAGTGCTTTGCTTGAAGCTATGCAGGAACGGCAGATCACTATCGGTGAAAATACTTTTTACCTCGAAGATCCGTTTCTTGTTCTGGCTACTCAAAATCCGATAGAGCAGGAGGGAACCTATCCGCTGCCCGAAGCGCAGGTAGATCGTTTCATGCTAAAGATTGTAATCGGCTATCCGAGCAAAGAAGAAGAGAAGATGATCGTCCGCCAAAACATTACAGGAGAATTTCCAAAAGCAAACCCTGTTATTAAAACGGAAGAGATTATCAGAGCGCGAAATGTAGTTCGCGAAGTGTACATGGATGAAAAGATAGAGCGTTACATTGTTGACATTGTTTTTGCAACACGCAACCCTGCTGATTACAAACTCGGTCGCTTAACACAACTCATTTCTTATGGTGGTTCTCCACGTGCAAGCATCAATCTTGCGCTCGCCTCCAAAGCGTATGCATTCGTTAAGCGTAGAGGATATGTAATTCCTGAAGACGTTCGCGCAGTATGTGCCGATGTTCTTCGTCATCGTATAGGGCTTACTTACGAAGCCGAAGCAGAAAACGTAAGTGCAGAGAATATTATCAGTGAGATTTTGAATGCAGTTGAAGTTCCGTAGTAGAAGAAGGGACGAGAGAAAGGGACGAAAGACGAGGGAAAGGGACGAAGGCGGGTGAAAAGAGAAAGGAAAACTTAAACACTATGACAGATAGTTTAGACAATCTTCGGTTTTACCAAATGTCACTTGAGTTGTTTGATAAGTGTTGGAAGGATACAGAAATATTGATGAGTGATTTCAGAGGAAAAGAATTAGCCAAGCAGTTGATTCGATCTGCCGATTCAATTTCTGCAAATATTGAAGAAGGATATGGAAGAGGTTTTGGAAAAGAGTATCCGCAGTTTTTAAGAATCTCAAGAGGATCAGCAAGAGAAAGTAAAGGAAGATACATCAGAACAAAATTTCTATTGTCCAATGAAATTATTCAAGACCGCATAAATACATTGAATGAAATAATTGCAATGTTGACTAAAACAATTCAAACGCTTGAAGAAAAAAACAGAAAAAAATAATACACATGAACCTTTCACTTTTTCCTTCCCTCGTCTCTTGTCCTTCGCCTCTCGTCTCTTTTTAGATTTACATGGAAACAACTGAACTTCTAAAGAAGGTACGTAAGATCGAAATTAAAACACGCGGGTTATCAAGCCAGGTATTTTCTGGTGAATACCACAGCGCGTTTAAAGGGCGGGGTATGGCTTTCAGTGAAGTGCGCGAGTACATTCCAGGCGATGACATCCGTTCTATTGACTGGAATGTGACAGCGCGCTTCAATCACCCTTACGTAAAAGTATTTGAAGAAGAGCGCGAACTCACCGTAATACTTCTTGTTGATGTAAGTGCTTCCGGAGAGTTTGGCACGCGTAGGCAATTCAAAAAAGATTTGATCACAGAATTGTGCGCTGTGCTTTCTTTCTCTGCCATTCAGAACAATGATAAGATCGGAATTATTTTCTTCAGCGATAAGATTGAGAAATTTATCCCACCCAAAAAAGGAAAGTCGCACATCCTTCGCATCATCCGTGAGTTGATTGAATTCAAGCCAGAAAATAAAAAGACAAGCATTAACGAAGCGCTGCGTTACGTTTCTAACGTGATTAAGAAGAAAAGCATTGTATTTATCATCTCCGATTTTCTCGATAATGATTTTGATGATGCACTCAAGCTCACTAATAAAAAGCATGATCTCGTTGCATTTAAAATTTACGATGAGCGCGAAACTGAACTTCCTGCTGTTGGTTTAATTCGGTTGCAGAATTCTGAAACAGGAGAAGTGATTGAGGTTGACAGCAGCGATGAAGCCGTTAGGAAAGGGTTTAAGCAATGGACAGTTCAGAGGGAAAAAAAGTTGAGCGATTCATTTGCAAAAAGCGGAGTAGATTGGATAAAGCTGCGCACCGATCAGAATTATGTGCAGCCGTTGATGAAGTTGTTTAAGAAACGTGGAAGAAAATAGGAGCGGTTTATGAAATTGAATTGGAGAAAAATCTTCGTTGGAATTCTTTCATTGTGCATTGTGCATTGCGCATCGTGCATTTCCGTTTTTGCCCAGCCCACACAAACTCACGCAACCGCTTCTCTTGACACAACAAAAATCAGGATTGGAGAGCAGACGCACTTGAATCTTACAGCAACAATTCCCGCTGATGCAAAACTTACTTTTCCTGCTATTGCTGATAGCATTCACAAACTTGAAGTGGTGCAGCGTTCTTCCATTGATACTTCAAAATCAGCAGACGGAAAATATTTCACCTACCATCAGTCACTCACTGTTACAGGTTTTGATTCAGGATTTTATGTAGTTGAGCCATTCACTTTCTTTTTCAAGAAAGCAAACGCATCTGATTCAGACAGTATCGCAACCGAAGCATTGTTGCTTCAAGTACAAACTGTGCCTGTAGATACCACAAAAGATATTAAAGACATAAAACCACCGCTTGATGTGCCGTTCACATTTCGTGAGGCATTGCCTTACATCATTGGCGGACTTGTTGCAATCGCCCTTGTGTGGCTCATTGTTTATTATTTGAAAAAACAAAAACGCAAACCACACGAAGTGGTAAAGAAAGTTCCGCTTCGTCCTGCGCATGAAATTGCCCTCGATGAATTGAAGAAGGTGGAAGAACAAAAGTTATGGCAGCAAGGTTTTTACAAGCAATATCAGAGTGCAGTTGCAGATACAATCCGTGCTTACATTGAAAATCGTTTTTCTATCCAGTCGCTGGAGATGCCTTCTGATGATACATTGAGTCACTTCAAAGGATCGCTCGTCAATGAGGAAGCATTTCAAAAACTGAAATATGTTTTGCTCTCAGCAGACATGGTGAAGTTTGCAAAAGCAATCCCTGTCGGTTCAGAGAATGAAACTTCTATTCAGAATGCACGGGATTTTGTAATGCTTACAAAACAGGTAGCGAAAGGAGACTTTGAACCCGCTTCAGGAACTGAAGAAAAAAAGGAGGTGCCATCATGATTCCTGAAATCACGTTCGCGCAAAAATATTTCTTCGGGTTGTTTATACTGATACCGGTTATGATTGCCGTTTATATTTTTCTGAACCGAAGGAGGCAAACGAACATTGGCTTTTCATCATTCGAAAATTTTATCGGATACAAACCAACGTTTCGTCAGCGCTTAAAGCATCTGCCGTTTGTATTGTGGATACTTGCATGTAGCGCCATCATTGTTGCATTGGCACGACCGCAATCAAGCTCTGGCGGGCAAAATGTAACTACCGAAGGAATTGATATTGTAATGGGAATTGATCTTTCGCAATCCATGCTTGCGGAAGACCTGAAACCAAATCGCGTTGAAGCAGCAAAAAAAGTTGCTCAGGATTTTATTGACGGCCGACCAACTGACCGCATCGGGCTGGTTGTTTTTGCGGGAGAGAGTTTTACGCAATGTCCGATTACATCTGATCATTCTGTTTTGAAAAATTTAATCTCCGGATTACAGAGCGGAATGTTGGCAGACGGCACTGCCATTGGCGAAGGTCTGGCTACGGCTGTAAACCGTATAAAGTCAAGCAAAGCGAAAAGTAAAGTAATTATTTTGCTCACTGACGGGGTTAATAATGTAGGAAATATTTCTCCGCAAACAGCGGGTGATATTGCAAAAGCATTTAATATTCGGGTTTATACAATTGGGGTGGGTACGCAGGATGCGATGGCGCCTTATCCTGTTCGTACACCGTTCGGAGTGCAAACACAAATGATAAAGGTAGATGTGGATGAGCCAACATTGAAAGGCATTGCTGCCGAAACAGGAGGAAAATATTTTCGCGCTACTCGTACTTCTGAATTGAAAGATATTTACACGGAGATTGATAAATTAGAAAAGACAAAAATTGATGTGACGGAATTTAGAAATAAGACAGAGGAATTTTATCCACTTATCATCATTGCATTGATTTGTCTTGCCGTTGAACGGCTGTTGCGTTACACGATATTGAAAACATTGCCATGAGTATATTTCGTTTTGCACATCCTCAATATTTATATGCGCTGGCATTCGTTCCGCTTATCATCATTTTATTTATTGTCATGAGAGTGATTAAGCGAAAAGCATGGTCTCGCATTGGTGATTCTACATTGCTTTCCCAACTTGCTCCAAGTGTTTCAAGAGGAAAGCCCGCGATCAAGATGATTTTTTATTCTCTTGCTTTCTCTCTCCTTGTTATCGGACTTGCGAATCCACAGATCGGAACAAAACTTGAGGAAGTGAAACGCGAAGGAGTGGATGTAATCATTGCGCTTGATGTTTCCAACTCAATGAAAGCGCAGGATATTAAACCCGATCGCTTGGAACGGGCCAAGCAGGCCATCTCCCGCTTTATTGATAAATTGGAGAACGACCGCATTGGTATTATTGTATTTGCAGGACAAGCATACGTTCAACTTCCGATCACGACTGATTTTAATGCTGCAAAACTTTTCCTTACAACTATTGAACCCGATATTGTCCCCACACAGGGAACTGCCATTGGCGCTGCCATTGATCTTTCGCTGCAGTCATTTGTGGGACAGGATAACAAACATAAAGCACTGGTGATTATTACTGACGGAGAAAATCACGAAGACGATGCAGTGGAAGCAGCGAAGAAAGCAAATGAAGAAGGCGTTGTTATCCACACCATCGGAATGGGGTCACCCGATGGCGCACCCATTCCTGTCTTTCATAACGGTGTGCAGGTTGACTTTATGAAAGACCAGGACGGCAATACAGTTATTACAAAACTCGACCAGGCAGGGCTTGAAAAGATTGCTGTTGAAGGGAAAGGAATTTTTGTACGGGCATCAAACAGCGATGACGGACTTGAAACGATTATGAAAGAAATCGGAAAGATGAATAAGAAATCTTTCGGCACAAAACAGTTTAGTAATTATGAAGACAGGTTTCAGTATTTCATCGGTGCGGGATTACTTTTGCTGATCATTGAATTTATTATCAGCAATAGAAAAAGCAAGTGGATGGAGAAACTGAATTTAATTATGTCAGGAAAATGAGAGCTTCAATGGGCAATTTGAAAAAACTTCTTCTAATATTTTTGTGTGTCATAAGCACCTATTCGCTTGCAATTGCACAAACGGAAAGAAAATTGGTGCGTGATGGAAATGAGATGTACAAAAATAAAAAGTACAGCGATGCAGAAGTGAATTACAAAAAATCGTTGGGAGTTAATAAGGATTCCAAGCCCGCGCAATTCAATCTTGGTGATGCATATTATAAGCAGGGAAAATATGACGATGCTATAAAGCAATTTGACAATCTTTCTTCTGATAAAAATCTGGATAAGCAAGAGCAGGGCCGGGCGTTTCATAATTTGGGCAACTCCTATCTTCAAGCAAAGAAATATCCGGAGAGTATTGGTGCTTACAAAAATGCAATGAAGTTGAATCCGAAAGACAACGATACGCGTTACAACCTTGCTTACGCGCAAAGCATGTTGCAGCAACAGCAGCAACAAAAAAAGAATGATCAGAATAAAGATCAAAAAGATAAAGACAAGAAGGACGATAAGAAACAGGATCAGAAGCAGGACAAGCAGCAGAAAAAGGATGAACAAAAGAAAGACGAGGAGAAGCAGGCACAAAAGCGCGATAAAATTTCAAAAGAAGATGCAGAGAAAATTTTGCAGGCGTTGAACAATGATGAAAAAAATACGCAGAAGAAAATGATGAAGAAGGAAGGATCAAAAGTTTCGATTGAGAAGAACTGGTAAGTGCGAATTGATGTTGGCGATTTCTGAATTATGAATAATCAATAGCCCATAACAAGAAGTAACTTTGTTTTTAATACAATGAATTCAAAAAAGAGAAAATATTTTTCAGGAATCATGCTCGCAATTTTGTTGAGCACTGTTTCTGTTTTTTCTTTTGCCGAAGAAGTGCGCTTCACTGCTTCTGCCTCAAATACAAGTGTTGCTGTTGGCGATCAGATTCAGATTACGTTTCAGCTCCAGGGCAATGGCAAAAATTTTCAGGCACCCAACTTTGCAGACTTTAATGTGCTGATGGGCCCGAGTCAAAGTACTTCGATGCAAATCATGAATGGCTCTGTATCGCAATCCATATCTTATACGTACGTGATACAGGCAGCGAAGGAAGGAACGTTTAAAATTCCGGGTGCTGTCATTGATGTAGAAGGAAAAAAACTTCAATCGAACGGGCTTACAATTACTGTTGCTAAGGGTGGGAATAGTTCTCAGCAACAGCAGGGCGGAAGTTCTCAGCAAAGAAATAATGGAGGAAACGATGCTGCGCAATCTGGAGGGAAAGATGTTTTTTTTAGAGCGAGTGTTGAGAAATCGAATGTATATCGCGGAGAAGGCGTGTTGGTTAATTATAAGCTTTATACAAAAGTTACTTTGGTAAATTATGGTTTGAGCAAGATGCCCTCGCTTGAAGGATTTTTCAGCCAGGAAATTCAAATGCCGCAGCAACTCGACTTTCATGTGGAGAATGTGGATGGAGTTCAATATAAAGTTGCTGATATAAAGAAGTTCGTGCTGTTTCCTCAGCGAAGTGGGTTACTTACTCTCGATGCTATGGAAGGTGAAGTGGTTGTGCGGAAGCAAATTAGTCGTCAGCAGAGTCGCGATCCGTTCGATCAGTTTTTTAACAATCCGTTTTTCAATAATTCTGTTCAGGATATTCCGATCAAGTTAAAAAGCGATCCCATAAAAATAAATGTAAAGGAATTACCTGATGGTGCTCCTACAACTTTCAACGGTGCTGTCGGAAGATTTTCAATGGAAGCATCGCTTGATAAAAAAGAAACGAAAGCGCACGATGCGGTCACGCTGAAAATAAAAGTTACAGGAAAAGGGAATCTCAAGCTGATTGATCCTCCAAAAATTGATTTTCCGCCTGATTTTGAAACGTACGATCCGAAGGTAACAGCGAATGTGACAACTTCGGCTACAGGAGTGAGCGGCAGTAAAACATTTGAGTATCTCGTGATACCGCGCAACGGTGGTGAGTATAGATTTTCGGTAAATGGTTTTTCTTTTTTTAATCTCGACAATAATAAATATGAAACTGTGCCCGGTGCTGACTTCGCGCTGAAGGTTGGAAAGGGCGATGAAACAATGACTACAACCATAAGCGGGGTTTCAAAATCGGATGTGCAATTTATTGGAAAAGATATTCGCTTCATCAAGACCAACGCTCCGCTCTTTGTTCAGCGAAACGGTTCGTTGTACAATTCTCCATTTTTTTATTCGCTGTGTGGCGCGCCTGCATTGCTGTTTGTGCTGCTGTTTGTTTTCAGAAAGCGGTATGTAGAAATGCAGAGCAATGTTACGCTGCTGAAAAGCCGCAGGGCAAATAAAATGGCAATGAAGCGGCTTAGTGCTGCAAAGAAGTTTTTGTCAGAAAATAATTCAGAAAAATTTCTTGATGAAATGTTCCGTGCCCTGTGGGGTTTTGTGAGCGACAAGCTACAGATTCCTGTTTCTGAGTTGTCGAAAGAAAATGTTTCGCAGGTTCTGACAGAAAAAAATGTTTCTGAGGACTCTATTGCAATGTTTATTGAAACGCTTGATGCATGTGAACTCGCGCGATTTGCAAAAAGCATTGCTGCATCGAACCAGGAAATATATCAGAAGGGAATTGAGTTGATTACTAAACTGGGGGAAGAGATTGCATGAAGAAGCTATTAGTTAATAGTCATTGGTCATTAGTCATTTGTTTTGTTGCAATGATTCTGTTTTCGTTCAATGCAAATGCAAGTGATGCATCTTCCGAGTTTCAGAAAGCGAATGAACTTTATCAGAAACAAAATTACGACAGTGCGATAAAAATTTATGAGCAGCTTATTTCTCAGGATTATCTTTCTGCGGAAGTTTTTTACAACCTCGGCAATTGTTATTACAAGCGCGACAGCGTTGGCAAATCCATTCTTAATTACGAACGTGCGCTCAAGTTGAAGCCCGATGACGAAGACATCAATTTCAACCTGAAAGTTGCACAACTGAAAGTGGTTGATAAAATTGAAGCCGTGCCGGAAATATTTTACAGACGGTGGATCAAATCGCTTTCTTCCATGTTTACCATGGACGGTTGGAGCCACTTTATTCTTGTTTGCGTGTGGCTTCTGTTTCTTTCTGCTGCTGTGTATGTGGTTTCTTCGAGATCATCAATGAAGCCCATGGGTTTTTTGCTGGCTACATTTTTTCTCATCATTGGTTCCTGCGGATGGTTTCTCGCGCAGCAAAGTTATGCCGATCATGTTTCAAGCAAGAGTGCCGTGGTGATGAATGTAACTGCGTATGTTAAAAGTTCACCGGGCGATAGCAACACCGATCTTTTTCTGCTTCATGAAGGCACGAAGGTGGAAGTGATTGATGAATACGAGAACTGGGTGAAGATCAAAATTGCCAATGGCAGCGTGGGGTGGCTGAAGATGGCTGAGATTGAACAGATTTAATTTCCATTTCTGTACAGAATGAAATGACTCACATCCTTGTCTGAGTCATTCATGCCCGGAAGAAAATGACTCACATCCTTGCTTGAGTCATTCATGCACGGAAGAAAATGACTCACATCCTTGTATGAGTTATTCATGCACGGAAGAAAATGGTTCACATCCTTGTCTGAATCATTCATGCACGGAAAAAAATGACTCATTTCCTTGTCTGAGTCGCTCACACACGTTAGAAAACCATTTTAAACCGTCAGAAAAGGGCTTTATTTCTGCCTCAACCTTAAAATTTTAGTAAATTCGATGTTTTGCCTCTAGCGGGCTTAAAAGGGCTGCCACGCTCTGCTGTTCCGCAAGCTAGGTTACCTCATTTTAATTTTAGAAGTAAAAGCCCATGCCCTGTTTAATACGAGCGGTGTGTTTTTGTTGTAGCTTTGAAGACTGAAATATTTTAGGATGAAAAAAATTCTACTGTTCTTATTTTTGGCTTTGTTTATTTCGAATAAGATTGCTGCGCAAGCCGGAACGTTAGATTCGACTTTTGGCGTTGGCGGAAAAGTAATTATGAACTTCGGTGCAAGCGCATCAGCAAGTGCTGTTGCAATCCAATCTGATGGAAAAATTGTTGTAGGGGGGCAGATATCAAACCAATTTTTAGTAGAAAGATTTAATAGTGATGGTTCTCTTGATACAAGTTTTAGTAATGATGGGTGGGATACTATTGGCACTTCTGTTAACTGCGGAGATTTAGCTATTCAATCAGATGGGAAAATTGTTGCTGTAGGTATTATTATTGTCCGATATAATTTGAATGGAACATTAGATTCTACTTTTGGAATCAACGGTACTGCAAATACCTACAGCAACAGAGTAGGGCTTCAATCAAATGGTAAAATTATTGTTGCTCATGGTGTGTTCGGAACTGCAAGAATTAATACGAATGGTTTTTTGGATCCAACATTTGGTGTAGGCGGTACTACACAACCAATCAGTTTTCAGACCGAGTATGAAAGCACTACTGCTTATGATATTGTAGTATTACCCAATGACAAAATTGTAGTTGTTGGAGGAACCTGTACATGCCCTTCTAGCTGTTTTTGCGATGATGCAATTGCAATTTATAACTCAGACGGTACTCTATTTTCCAAATTTACAATAAGTAATGAATTCTGGGGTTATGAGGAGTTAACATCGGCTGCATTAAATTCAGACGGAACGTTATTAGCTTCAGGTATAGATGAATTCTTTGGCGCAAATTATGTCATTTCCAATTACGGAGGAGGATATCCTGCAACTAATATTTATTATTCAACAATTTTTAGTCAACCAGATGGAAAATTTTTACTTGCCGGAAATCCATACCAGAATTTTAATGATTTTAATATCGCCCGGTTTAATAACGATTTTTCTCTTTCTTTAGACAGTAGTTTTGGTTCAAACGGAACAGTAATTACTGACTTTGGTTCTAACAATGAGCAACCTCATTCTATAGCTATTCAGCCAGATGGAAAAATAGTTGTTGCCGGTCAATCTGGAGGCAACTTGGTTTTAGCGAGATACAACAACTGCGGTGGCACTTATTCAACTGTATCGCCATGTACGGCAGCTTGTAACGGTTCTATTTCATTTATATCTGCTTTTGGAAATTTTCCCTTCAATTATTTATGGTCAACTGGAGATACCATTTCAACAATTGATTCCCTCTGCTCGGGAACTTATTCCGTTACGATAACAGATAGCAGTGGCTGTGTTTCAAATTATACTATTCAGCTTGACGCAATTGCTGCACTTGCCTATCGCACTCCAGCACTTTGTAATGGTTCATGCGATGGCTCTGCCAGTGCAACCTTGCTGAATAGTGTTCCCCCCTTTACCTATTTATGGAGTAATGGTGATACAACAGATACAATCACCAATCTCTGCAGTGGTACTTACACAGTATCAGTTACTGATTCCAACTTATGCACTGATTCTGCAACTGTAACCGTTACGCAACCGACACCGATTACTTCAACTTTCAACGGTATTGATGCTTCCTGTTTCTCACTGTGCGATGGTTCATTTGCCGACAATATTTATGGAGGGAATTCTCCTTATGTTATTTCGATTTGCGGGGGAGGAAACCTTGTTCAGGATTCTCTGTGTGCCGGAATTTATTGTGTAATCGTTACAGATGCTCACGGCTGCGATGCGACCAACTCATTTACAGTAAATGAACCGCCATCTATTTTATTTTCTTCTTCTACCATACACAACCCATCGTGTACAGCTTGCTATAACGGATTTATTACTTTTAATCCTCCTACTGGCGGAATACCACCATATCAAATCGGATGGACATATCACTGGGGACATATGACAGGAGATACAATTATCAATCTTCCGGCAGGTATTTATATTGTAACAGCAACTGATGCAAACGGCTGCACTTATTCTTTCAATGATACATTGGTAGATCAACCCGATTGGGTAAGGAATAATTATTCAGAAAATCAGTTTATCATTTCTCCCAACCCAACTCAAAATCAGTTTACGGTTTACAGTTCTCAGTTTATAGATGGAACAATTGAAATCTACAATGTAGTAGGAGAAAAACTCATTAGTCAGCAGTTTGCAGTCGGCAGTCAAAAAGAGGTTACAGTTTATGTAAGTAAACTTCCTGCTTCTATTTATTTTGTGAAAATAAAAACTGAGAAAGGGAGCGTAATTCAGAAGTTAGTTGTGCAATAAAAGTTTTTGATTCACTCTACAACTACATACTTCAGATCGCAATCGAACTTCCAGTTTTTCATCTCAATTTTATCGGCACATAGTTTTGTAATCTTGATAATTACATCACTACTATCGGTTGCGCTGTCAATAGTACCCACCACCTTGCAATAAACGCCCTTGCTGTTTTGTTTGCTCGTAAGATGAATGATAGTTCCCACTGGGGCTGTGCGATGGAGCGCGTGATATTTATTCTGTTCAAGATTATTATCAGGAGTCCATGAGGCAATGCCGGACTCATTAAATTCCTTCGCATTTTTTACAGACACATCTTTAATTGGCGCGGAACTATCGGTTTTTGTTACAGCTTTCGTTTTGCCCATTGCAGTGGTAGAGTCTGTTTTAGCTTTTACCTTCGATCCCTTTTTTACATCCACAACGGGTTCTTTCTCCTTTGCAGCTTTAACAGCAGGTTTCTCCTCCTTACCGGCTGCCGAAGGTTTGCCTGCTACAGGCACAGCAATAATTTCATTTACCCAAAGCGAATCATCCTTGTCTGCATTGGCTGCTCTCAAATCAGCAAATTTTATTTTATACTGATGGGCAATGCTCAACCATCCTTCACCCTCCATCACTACATGATTGATGTAATTTTGATTGCTTCCTTTTTTTGATTGCAATGAATCAGGCGAAAATGAAATTGCGAAATGTGAGTGCGCTATCAGCACAACTAGAACCACAATAACTTTTTTCATAACTATTAATATTTATTGTTTACAGAAGATGCAGTTCGACAAATATCGTAAAATTGGTGATACAAGTGAAGAAGATCGGCATTGGCATGCTTTTACCTCGCTATTCACTATCTTTGCATAGTTAAACCTTACCTAATGAAAATAAGATGTAGCATTCCCCTCCTGTTTTTCATTTATGCAGGTACTGTACTTGCGCAGGAAAATGTTCCTGAAATTACCATTCGGCAGGCAAAAGATTACGAAGGGAAAAAAATTACCATCTGCTCAGAGGTGAAAGATGTGTATGTAAACAAGAAGGCAAAAGGCGAACCCACCATGCTCAATTTCGGTGGTGCGTATCCTCATCAATCCTTTACGGTCATTATCTGGAAAGATAACCTTGCAAATTTTCAATACGATCCTGCTGTTTACCTGATGAACAAAAACATTTGTGTGACAGGTATAATAACCATGTACAAAGGGCGGCCGGAGATGGAAATAAAAACGCCCGGTGAGATTTACGAATAATCAGGATCTCAAAATTTTTCTTTCGACTAATTAAATCTTTTCAGCACTTCAACAGTGCAATCAATCATTGCATCATCCACATCAAGATGCGTAACAAAGCGGATAGTATTTTTCCCGAACGGAACTGCTTTTATTTTTTCTTCTGAAAGATAATTCAGAAAAGAGGTTGAATCCACATCATCATTCAGTGTGAATACAATAATGTTTGTATCAACTGGAAGCAATTCTTTTACATAGCTGAGAGAAGAAATTGTTTTGCCAAGGTCTTTGGCTCTGCGGTGATCGTCTTTCAAACGGGTAATATTGTTTTCAAGAGCAAACAATCCGGCAGCAGCAATGAATCCCGCCTGTCTCATTCCGCCACCCATTACTTTGCGAACACGCCTTGCCTGTTTTATATTTTCTTTTGATGAAATTAGAAGAGAACCAATTGGAGCGCCTAATCCTTTGCTCAGACAAAATGAAATGGTGTCAAATAGTTTTCCCACTTCAATAGGCGAATCTTTTGTTTCTGACAGCGCATTCAGAATGCGTGCGCCATCAAGATGCAGACGAAGATTATTTTTTTTGCATACTTCCGAAATTTCAAAAAGCGTTTGCATTGAATAAATACTCCCTCCGCCCTTGTTGTGTGTGTTTTCAAGAGAGACCAATTTGGTTTGAGGAAGATGAACATTCTCTCCGTTGATATTGTCGAGAACATCCTGTGCTGTTATTCTTCCGCGATCTCCATTTACAAAACGGATGGAGCAACCACTGTGAAATGCCCATCCGCCTCCTTCGTAATAATAAATGTGTGATGATTTATCACAGATAATCTCATTCATTGGTTGCGTAAGAATCTTAATTGCAATCTGATTGCACATTGTTCCCGAAGGACAAAAGAGCGCGGCTTCCTTTCCAAATAATGCTGCACCTTTTTCTTCGAGAGCAATTACTGTTGGATCTTCTTCAAAAACATCATCGCCAACTTTTGCATTCATCATGGCAGCAAGCATGGCAGGGGAGGGGCGCGTTACGGTGTCGGAGCGGAGATCGATCAGCATTGTTGATTTTAAATTGAAAATGGAATGTTGTTTCGCTTATAACAGTTAACGTATTACTGATAACTTTTTACTTCTCATAAATCCCATCCTTCGTTTTCGGTCTGTCATCATCTCTCCATGTAAATCCTTTCAGGCGAAGTTCACTGGGAGAAAGTTCTTTCATGGGATACAATGTGCCATCGGGCTGAGTAAGCAACGTAATCTGCTGAACTTTATTTTCATTCACGCGGATGATTAGGTCGCTGCAATCGGCACGGTTCACACCGAAATCTTTTTCCTGTTTATTCTTTCCGTAGTAAATAGTTTGTCCGTTTCCGGTTACATAAATTTTGTAAAGTTTATTCTCTGCAAAATATCCCGTCATGTTTTTCCCTCGAATCTGGTTGAAGCGAAGCGAATCCACCCCTCCCTTTTCCAAACTGTCAGCGCGCGAAGTGATGAAAGAAGAATTCACCAAATACATTTTATCAATCTTAGAGTTGGCAGTTTGTATCGTAATGGAATCAGCAGTGAGCTGATTCAATCCGCTCCAAAGCACAGGATCGGTGTACATGCGGATGGTAGAGTCTATGTAAGAATACACGAGCGAATCGCACCTGCCCTGAAGGTCGCTACGGAAAATTTTTACATGATGATAAACAAACAGATTCCGCTTGCGGCTTCCGCTGGTGTCCACGCTGTGATCAGCAGAATCAGGAACAGCTCTCAAGGTATCGCCATGCATGAACAGAGAATCTTTTTCATATATCTGAATCACGGTTGCATGTCCGGTCACAAAAGATGAATCTACCTTTTCATGATGCTCCGCATAATCGCCACTGATAATTACTTTGTTGGTGGAATCGTACACTGAAACATTTCCATACCCGATGCCTATGCTCTGCACGCGATCATAGGTTACAGTATCTCCGCGCAACAATTGTTCTTTCGATTGCAGGTACGCATGATCTGTAAAAAGAGATGTCTGGTTGTCCGTATTGTACCAACCGTTCTCGCAGTAAATTAAATTTTCAGCAGAGCGGATAAACGTAGGACTCAGAAAGAACGCTGTTTTTGAAGTGGTGCTGTACTTCAGCGTATCGCACGTAAGTTTAAACTGCGGATTGATCAACACCACATCCTGTTTGAAAAACAACTCATGCGAATTGCTATAAAGATATCCGCGGCTGCTCGTTAGTGTGTTTTCCTCATCAATAATGTGAGCGCTGTCAGCATAAGATGCAATGTCGTCCTGCATGTTGTAATCGAGTCGCGAAGTATTAAGCGTCATGTTGCGGTCTTTCATTTCAACATCGTCAAACATTTGTGCCAAGCGCGTATCGCCAAGATAAATCAAATGCCTGCCTGTAATTGTAGTGGTGTCTCCCTGATTGATGCGCACATGCCCGAAGGCCTCTAAATTATTTTCCTGCTTGTAGAGATAAGCGCTGTCACATGTCATAATCGCATTCTCATGTTTGAATGTCACGTTGCCCAGCAGGCGGTCGGCATTTTTATTTATGGCTTCGTCAAACTCATTCACATCGGCATGCACAAGCTCAATGCGCGATGGCTTTTGTGCAAACGCATAAATGGAAAAAAGAAAAAAAGTGAAGAGGAGGCGAATGAATTTCATTAAGCACGGCAAATGTATTCTGAAAAAACGAAAATGTAGTGCTTCATCAGATGTTTGAATTAGTATGTAAATGAAATTCGTTCGCTTCGAGATTGCAGCAGAAATTTTTATTTCCTTACGTTTGCTTCTTAAAAATTATTCTCAGTTACCTTCATGCGCATCCTGCTTGTATATCCTGAAATGCCCGACACGTTTTATGCGATGAAGCATTTTATGGAAGTGGTAGAGAAGAAAGCAGCGTACCCTCCGCTCGGATTGCTAACAGTTGCATCGCTGCTTCCAAAAAAATGGGAGAAAAAACTTATTGACTTGAATGTAACTACGCTTGAAGATAGAGATTTGCATTGGGCTGATTTTGTTTTCCTTTCTGCCATGAACGTGCAGGAAAATTCTGTGCGTGAAATAATGAAGCGTTGCAAAAAGTCAGGAGTTAAAATTGTTGCTGGCGGACCACTTTTTACTCATGAGTACGAACGTTTCCCTGGCATTGATTACTTCGTGCTCAATGAAGCAGAACTTACGCTGCCCGGGTTTCTTCATGATCTTGAGAACGGGATTCCAAAACATCTTTATCAATCTCCTGACTATTCAGATGTAGAACAATCTCCGCTTCCCGCATTTGAATTGGTTGACATGAGCAAATACCTCTATGCCATTGTGCAATATTCAAGAGGGTGTCCATACATGTGTGATTTCTGTGATGTGACAGCATTGTTCGGAAGAAGACCGCGCACGAAGACACCGCAACAAATAATTGCTGAACTTGAAGAGATAAACAGGAACAATGAGATGCAGCTCATTCTTTTCGCAGATGACAATCTTATCGGCAACAAGAAAATTTTAAAAGATGAATTGCTTCCTGCGCTTATTGAATGGAGAAAGAAAACCAATCCCGGTTTTTTCTTTGCCACGCAGCTCACCATTAATTTAGCTGACGATGAAAAATTAATGCAACTAATGATTGATGCCGGCTTCCGGCATATTTTTATCGGCATCGAAACGCCAAGTGAAGAAACGCTGCATGCTTCTCACAAAAATCAAAACATGAAACGTGACATGCTTGGCAACATTCACCTGCTTCATCAAAAAGGATTTATTATTTCAGCAGGATTCATTGTCGGTTTTGATTCTGATGATGCATCCATCTTCAAACGTCAGGTTGATTTTATACAGGAGAGCGGCATACCGCTGCCAATTGTAAACGTTCTGAAAGCGCCACCCGGAACCGATTTGTACAAGCGTATCAAATCAGAAAATCGTCTATCAAAACCATTTGCTTTCGCAGAAGGCGACACGAACATTATTCCAATCATGGGAGAGCGCGAACTTTACAACGGCTTCCTGCATGTGATTGACAACATTTACCAGCCCGACAAATCTTATTTGAGGATCAAGCAATTTTTGCGGGATTATCGCTTTCCTAAAACAGATGTTACGATACGAACGAAGTATGGATTAAGTCATCTCAAAATGTTGATGATGATTATTTACAAATTAGGAATAAAAGACAGCAACCGGAAATATTTCTGGAAACTGTTGGTGTGGACATTATTTTACAACCGCAAGTATCTGGACAAGGCAATTTTTTATGGCATTATGATTTACCAGGTTCATCAAACCTACCTAACAATACTAGGCCAAGTGTCTGTTCAATTGAAGCAGGAGGAGAGCAAGGTAGAGGCGATTGCGGTTTAACAGATTACCTACCTCAACCGAAAATGTCGCTGTCATTTTTTTTCGCAAGCTGAAGTGCTTTGCCTAAGCAAATTCTGATACAAAACCGGAATTTTGAATTAGTAAATGTGCAATATCTGATTGTACATTTTTTTGTCTTGAAAAGGAATTTTTTTCCCTCTACCTTTACCCCACATCAAAGAACATCAATGCCTATCAATCATTCCGAAGTACAACAATTCAGCCACCTCGAACTTCTTGCAAAGCAGGTGGTGGAAGGATTTATTACCGGCTTGCATAAAAGTCCATTTCATGGTTTCAGTGTAGAGTTTGCAGAGCACCGCCTCTACAACACCGGTGAGAGTACCCGCCACATTGACTGGCGACTCTTCGCCCGCACTGATAAACTTTTTGTAAAACGTTATGAAGAAGAAACAAACCTGCGCTGCCAGTTGGTTATTGATAATTCTTCTTCCATGCACTATCCTGTCATCGAAAAGGGGGACAAGAATCTTCAGAATAAAATTTCTTTTTCAATCCATGCAGCGGCAGCAATGATTTATATGCTGCGGCAACAGCGCGATGCCGTAGGGCTCAATGTTTTCTCTGATAAGAATGAATTGAGCACGCAATCAAAATCAAGTTCTGTTCATCACAAATATCTTTTCAGCGAACTGGAAAAACTGATGGAGCAAAAGGATGTTGGACAGAAACGAACTACTTCTGCTGCAAAGGTGCTTCATGAAATTGCCGATGCCATTCACAAGCGCTCGCTCGTAATTATTTTTAGCGACATGATGGAAACCTCTTTCGAAAATCGTGATGAATTATTTTCTGCGCTTCAGCATCTCCGTCACAACAAGCATGAAGTAATTTTATTTCATGTGGTTGATAAGAGAAAGGAAGAAGAATTTCAGTTTGATAACCGCCCATATCTTTTTGTTGATGTAGAAACAGGCGAGCAGGTTAAAGTTCATTCAAACGAAGTGAAGGATCAGTATGTAAAAAGCATGAATGATTACAAGCACGAACTCAAACTCCGTTGCGCACAATACCGGATTGATTTTGTAGAAGCAGATATTCACGAAGGGTACCGCCAGGTGTTGCTTCCTTATCTCCTTAAGCGTGAGCGGATGGTTTGATGTTTTTTCTTTGTCCCAACGCACGTTGTTCTTTGCACTAAGTAATTATCTATCTTTCGCTCACCAATTCTAAAACTAAATATGATGTTACGTAACACAATCGGTTTCACTTTTATTTTTGTTTTTGCTTCAGCAGTATGCTTTGCACAAACAAGCAACACTGTATTGCTGAAAAGCCGTAGCATTCAAACGGCAAATGATTTTTCATTGCACATCAATGATGCAGTTTCAACTACAGATATTTATCAAGGATATTATTACCGTCTAATTCAGTTCAACGAAATACTTTCTGTTCAGCAACGTCAGTCTATTGAAGGGATGGGAGTAAGGCTGCTCAGTTACATTCCGAACAAGGCTTTTTATGCGGCCATTCCTTCTGGATATAATTTAACAGCGTTGAATCAATTCAATCCGCGAGCTATCATTGCCATTACTCCGCAGGATAAAATGAGCAATCAACTTCGCTTTGGAAATATTCCTGATGATTCAAGAAACAAAAATGGTACAATTAATTTATCTGTTCAATATTTCAGCAATCTTTCTTCGTCAGAAATAAAACATGAATTACAAAACCGCGGCTGCACAATACTGGAAAGTTTTAATGAGTCGCATCTTATTTCCATCAGTGTAAAAGAAAGCGAGTGGCAGACAATTGTTGCTTGTAGTTTCATAAAACATATCGAACCGCTTTATTCGTCTACACCAGATGATACAAAAGGAAGAAGTTTGCACCGCAGCAACTGCATCAATGCAGATTTCGGTGCAGGCCGTCATTATGATGGTAACGGGGTAAACATTGCACTGGCAGATGATGGTGAAGTGGGGCCACACATTGACTTCACCGGACGGCTGACGAATACATTCAACACCGGTGCAGGAGGAACACATGGCGACATGACTTCAGGAATTTGTGTGGGCGCAGGAAACCTTGATCCTGTGATACGAGGCATGGCAACAGGCGCGCACCTTGATGTTTATGACATTGGTGTTTATCCGCCTGATACGCTTGCAGGTTCCTATCCGCAAATTACGGATGCCGCGCAACACTTCGCAAACTTCGGAACTGTTGTTACTTCTACCAGCTATAGCGCAGGTTGCAACGATTACGATGCCTTTGCTTCAATGACAGACCGCATTATGCATAATCTTAAATATGTTTGCCCTGTCTGGTCTGCTGGAAATAATCAGGGGGCAGATTGCGGTTATGGTGCAGGCACTCAATGGGGAAATATTACCGGAGGATTCAAGCAGGGAAAAGATGTAATTGCATGCGCAAACCTCGATGCGCATGAAGTTGTTGATGCATCAAGTAGTCATGGTCCCGCTGCTGATGGAAGAATCAAACCTGATATTTCATCAAACGGGAAAGATGAAATGTCAACAGCACCTGATAACACGTTTCAGATAGGTGGAGGCACAAGTGCTGCATGTCCTGGTGTTGCAGGAATTACGGCACAACTATATCAGGCCTATCGAAATGTCACAGGAGAAGCAAATCCTGAGGCCGCACTTATCAAAGGATGTCTTTTGAACAGCGCGTGGGATATTGGAGTTGTTGGACCAGATTATTCCTATGGTTACGGACGTGTAAATGCATTGCGTGCAGTGAAGACGATCGAAGAGCATCGTTACCTCAGCGATTCTGTTTTACAAGGTACAATGAACACGCATACTATTTCTGTTCCTGCTGGAACTTCACAAATGAAAGTGATGGTGATCTGGAGCGATCCCGAGGGAGATGCGAGTGCAGCAATTGCGCTGGTGAATAATCTTGATATGCAGGTTCAGGATCCGAATGCAGTTACCTTTAATCCGTGGGTGCTGGATCCTACGCCAAACTCAACTACTCTTGGAAACCCCGCAGTGCGCGGAGTTGACACCTTGAATAATATGGAGCAGGTTACGATTGATAATCCGACTGTAGGCAGTTATACAATTACCGTGAACGGAACTTCTGTTCCTATCGGTACTCAGAAATATTATATCGTGTATGAATTTTGGGATGATAATATTACTGTTACGTATCCTTTCGGTGGAGAGGGGTTTGTGCCGGGTGAAACTGAGTTGCTGCGTTGGGATGCTTTCAGCACAACAGGAAATTTTCTTCTGGAATATTCTAGCGACAACGGAACTTCGTGGAATACAATCGCTACAGTTCCTGGAACGGACAGGCAATATGACTGGATTGTACCCTCAATTTCATCAGGCACTTGTCTTCTGAAAATTTCGCGCGGAGTATCAAATGATATTACTGATGACATCTTCAGCATCATCGGTACTCCGCCAAACCTACATATTGTGTGGGCTTGCGTGGATTCAATAAAACTTGCTTGGGATAATGTAGCAGGTGCAACAGGTTATGAGGTGAGCAAACTCGGTGCAATGTACATGGATTCAATCGGGACAAGCAGTATAAACGAGTTTGTTGTTACAACTTCAAATCCTGTGGACACATTCTGGTACAGCGTGCGTGCATTGCCAGGTGGAGCGAAAGGAAGAAGGGCAATTGCTTTAGAGAAATTTCCGGGTACATTTAATTGTTCACTCTCACAGGACATGGCTGTAGTTTCAATGATTCCTGTTTCCGGAAACTTTTATGATTGCGGTTCAGGACTTGATTCCGTTTTCATCACAGCAAGCATTTCCAATTTTGGTTTCAACACAGCATCTGGTTTTGATCTTACTTATACAATTAACGGAGTTAACCCAATTACGGAAACCTTTTCCGGTTCACTAGGATTTGGACAATCTTCCAACTATACATTCATAACCCCTGCGAACCTTAGTGTAGGAGGGGCGTTCACGATTAATGCCTCGGTAACACTTGCCGGTGACCTGAATAATTTTAATAATTCGGTCAGTTCTTCCATCACAGTAGCAATGGCTGCAATGGCGCCTCTTACCGAAGATTTTCAAGGTGGGCTTTTTCCTCCGCAATATTGGGATACGCTCAATTCAAACACCACCACCACTTGGCAAATCATAAACGGGATTACCGGAAGCAATGGAGCAACCACCAGCGCAGCTCAGTTTGATAACTGCTCTTACAACGCAAATGGTGCATCGGATGCTTTAGTTACGCAATTGTATGATATAAGCTCTCTGACTTCTCCACTAATGACGTTTGATGTCAGTTATCGTGAGTTTTCCGGATTTACAGATGCACTTCGCATTGATGTTTCTGCTGATTGCGGCACAACATTTTTGCCTACCGGCTATTACAAGCAGTCTCCCCAACTCACCACTGTAGCTGGAAGTACAGGTTGCTTTACGCCATCACTTGGTTCTGACTGGAGAAAAGATTCTGTTGATCTTTCAACTTTCGGTGGCGGTAATATCATCTTAAGGTTTGTGAACATTGGTGGCTATGGCAACTTGCTTTTCATTGATAATGTGAATGTGGACAACTTTATGCAAGTAGGGATTTCAGAACATAACGCAATTCCATCTATTGGTGTTTATCCGAATCCTTCAAAGGGCATTTTTAATCTTGATCTGAAAAATATTCAGGGAACAAATGTGATTGTGAAAGTTCTTGATGCGAGCGGAAGAGAAGTGAGGAAGGAACAATTGAAAAACTCTTCACACATACAAACAACATTAGACCTAAATTCTCATCCTGCCGGGATTTATTACCTTCAGGTAAGTACAGATCAAAGAATTTATCATCTGCTGTTGACAAAAATGTGATTTCATCCAGGTACTAAACCAATTCTCAATTTTTATGATTTCAGTTCCACACTCTGGTCAACTTTCAGAATATTATCAAACGTATTTGAAATATGTAAATGCTAATGATGATTTGATGGAGTTGATACGAACGCAAAAAGATGAAACAGTAAAATTTCTTTCAGCTATTTCAGAAGATAAAGCATCAAGCGCTTATGCTCCCGGCAAATGGATGCTGAAAGAAGTAGTCGGACATGTGTGCGACACTGAACGGATTATGTGCTACCGTGCGTTAAGAATTTCAAGGGCAGATAAAACACCGATGGAAGGTTTTGATGAAAACACGTACACGCCAGCCTCGAATTACAAATCACGGTCACTCAAAAATATTTCAGAAGAAATGAGAACAGTTCGCGAAGCAACGATTACACTTCTCGAAAATTTCGATCCTGAAATGATTGAGATGAAAGGAATTGCCAACAACAATGAAATTTCTGTTCGTGCAATTGTGTTTATGATTTACGCGCATCAGAAACATCACATGAAAGTGATTTCTGAACGGTACTTGACTTAAGCAGAAATTTTTTCTATTGCGTGAATGATGGCAGAGAATTCTTCTGCTTTCAATGAAGCTCCACCGACTAATCCGCCATCTACATCAGGACAATTAAAAAGTTCTTCGGCATTTTTTGAGGTCACACTTCCTCCGTAAAGAATTCTGATTTTCTCTGAAACATCTGCTCCGGAATTTTCTTTCACAAGAGTACGAATGTGTTGATGCATCTCCTGAGCCTGTTCCGAAGTTGCTGTGACACCAGTTCCAATTGCCCACACTGGTTCGTATGCAATAATGCAATCGGAGAGTTGTTGCTCATTGAGATGGAACAATCCTTTGGTGATCTGATTCTTCACCACATCAAAGTGTGATTTTGAATTTCTCTTATCGAGAGATTCACCGCAGCAGAAGATTGGTTGAAGATCGTTTTCAATGGCTCGCTTTATTTTTTCAGCAATCACTTCATCACTTTCATTAAAAATTGTTCTGCGTTCTGAATGCCCGATGATGACACATTCAACACCGATACTCTGAAGCATGGATGCAGAAACTTCCCCTGTGAATGCTCCGCTGTTTCTATCAGAGCAGTTTTGCCCAGCAATGAAAATATTCGTGCGGAGTTTTGTCTGCATCTCAACGTGGGTGAGATATGGAAATGGTGGTGCAAGCACAATGCGAGCGTTCATTGAATCGTCTGTCAATTGCATGATGCCGGCCACTAAAGACATTGCCTGCGCATAATCGAGATTCATTTTCCAGTTACCGGCTATTATTTTGCTTCGCATGATTGTTAGTCCTATTTTTTAATTTCATCTGCATCAACTCTTGGATCGAGTGTGCTATAAAGTATTTCTGCAAGAATATTCAGAATGATGTATGCAACGGAGATGAAAAGTGTAATTCCCATCAGCAATGGGAGATCAGAATTTTGAATTGCTGAGATAGCAAGCTTTCCGATTCCGTTCCATCCGAAAACATATTCAACGAATACCGTGCCTGCAAGCACAGAGCCAAGCCAGAGATGTGCAGAATGTGCCAGCGGACCAAGTGCATTAAGTAAGGCATGATTGTAAACAATCAGTATTTTTCGCACTCCTTTTGCTTTTGCAGTGCGAATGTAATTTTTACTTAGTACATCAAGCAGAGAACTTCGTGTAAACTGAATAATGAATGCCATTGGTCTCAGAGAAAGAACGATCGTTGGAAGAATGAGGTTTTTCAAATTCAGATATTCTCCCTCAAACGGATCAATGCTGAACAAACTGCCTGTCATGCTTAAACTAGTATATTTATGGAGAATAAATCCAAATATCCAACCCGTGATGATGGCGATGAAGAAGGAGGGAAGCGAAAATAATATGAGAGAGAAGTTTGAAATAATGTTGTCAACCAAAGTTTGTTTTTTTAAAGCGGCTGTAATTCCTAAAAGGATTCCGAAAATCAATGCGAAGAGGATTGTAGAAACGACAAGCATAGCTGAGTCGTAAAACTTCTCACGGATAAGGTCCGCAACATTTTCTTTGGTTTGATATGACTGCTGTAAATAGGGCGTTTTAAACACAACAGTTTTATCCACATTAAAATAAAACATTTTGAAAGCATTCTTATATTTTGCCGGATCGAGATAAATTAAACTCCATTTTACTTTACGGTTGTAAATTGAAATAGGGGAGAGGTCGTTTAAATAAATAAGAAAGCGTTTATACACTGGCTGGTCGAGTGCAAGTTGGTGATTGATAATTGTGAGAGAAGAACTGTCCGCGCGTTGACCAAGAATGATACGCGCGGGGTTAGAGGGAAGCACGCTAAAAACAAAAAAGATAAGAATAACAACTCCCCCTGTCAGGAATAATCCACCGAATAATTTTTTTAAAACTGAGTTGCGCACTTTTTTATAATCTAAAAGATCAAAGTTGAAAGTGCAGAGTTAATAAAAAATAATTTCTGATTGTCAGTGTTGCACCACCACTTTGAACGTTTGGGTTTGATAAGTGCTGCCGGAAAGTTGGAGGTAGTAAACACCATTTGGCAGGGCGCGAAGGTCCAGTTCAGCGGGCTGTTTACAATTTGCTTTTGGCAAAGAAACGGCAATCACCTTTTCACCAAGTATGCTGTAAAGCGTAATTGCATTTATTGCCAATCCGCCAGAGGACGGATTCGATTGGGCGAATTGCCCACTGCTTATCGTCAACTTGTTCCGAACTGGATTCGGAAAAACCATAAACTCTAAACCATCAATTGTTGTGGGCAGACCAGCCACCACATCAAATATTGCAGCTTCCACTTGACAGCTATTGGCATCGGTTGCCACCAAATTGTAATCACCGCCTTCAGTAGCTATGTAAAAATAATCAGTAGCTCCTGCAATGATATTTCCATCATGGTACCATTGATAGGATATTGCTCCCTGATTGGCGAAGAGCGTATCTCCGCTTTGTGCAATTCCCTGAGGAGCGGGAGCGGAATAAACGGTGATGAAATTATTCAGAGTGAGTGTATCGCTTCCGTTTACATTCGTAGCAACAAGAGAGACAGAATAATTTCCCGGTGTGTTGTAACAAATGTTTGCGGGATTCACATCTGTGCTTGTCGATGGGGATGCTCCCGCAAATGTCCAATCGTAGTTAGTTGCGTTGATGGAAAGATTGGTAAAGTTGGTACATGTGCCTGGACAGATATGATTCGTAGCTGTGAAAAGAGAAGTGGGAGGAGCGCATGGATAATTTGCTTTTACTACAATGTTTGGAAGACCGTGATCATTTTGCGGTCCTCCGAGATAGATTCCTGGCACAACAAAATTGCAGGCAAGCCCTGCGCTGTCTGGATCGTTTATTACACACAACGAATCTTTATCTGTAGGTACCACATAAATTTTTCCGTCTGGTGCAAGCTGCGCTGAACCGTTAAAAAATGTTGTTGTGTTCCATACAATGCCTACAATAATTCTAGAAGCATTGATGGCGGCAGAACTTCCGAGCGAAACATTATACTGTGCGACCTGCTTGTAAATTATAGCGCTTGAATTGTTATGATCAACCACATATAAATAGTTACTGTTCGGTGAAAACTCTACACCATACACAAGATGATCCTGCGGCATCTGCACACCGTTTGAAACAATTCCTGTTGCAGTGTCGAAATCAAAAAGCTCAACGAAAGAATTTCCTGCTGCATCGCAAGGCAAGGGGAGAGCGAGATGTCTTCCATCACGAGAAATTTTTATCTGACCAAAATATGCGCAATTGTGAATACTGCCTGAACTTGAAATTACTGGTGTGCTGATTCCGGTATCAGAAACCAGGTATGCATAAAACTCATCTGAGTTCCAGCGATGCGCAAGCACCCACACGCTACAGCCATTTGCATTGAGTGTTGCCGTTTGCTGCTCAGAAGTAGTATCGAACAATGCAACGTTTTTTAATGTGATATCCCCTAACCCTCCTGCGAGTGACATGTCGACAATGGAGTATGCCATCTTTCCTCCGTGAGGAAGTCCATTAGTTCCTGCATCTGTAGTAAATAAATAATAGAGTGTGGCGCTGCCGGGCTTCGGAACAATCAATGCAGACTGTGAGGAAGATTCATCTCCCCACAAGCCAAATCCGTTTGGCATGGTTACATGGCTGCTGTTCCACACACTTGATCCATCAGAATAAAAAAGCAGACTGCCTGTGGTACCGTCAGCCACTGATGCGCAGCCCTCCCATGTATTCATTGCTCCGTTGGTAAGAGGTACGGGAGCGCCTGAATTAAAATCAAGTCCTGCATTTTTTCCGAAGTACCAAATGTTGTTCTCTTTTTGTGCATGAAGAGTAAAAGTAATCAGCAATGAACTGAAGGTAGTAAGTAGTAGTCCGGATTTTGTTTTCATTGCGTTGAAAGATTATTGCTTTATGAATTTGGTTCGGAAAATTTTTTCGCCTCGCCCAGTCGAGTCCGTGCTTTGGAGGACACCCGTTACCGCGAGGTAGTACATTGATGGAGGAAGCGCAGAAACATCAATTGAAGTTAGTTGATGATTGATAGTGGGTAGTTGTTGAACAGCCGATCCGAGCACATTGTAAATTACAATTGTACTTATTCCCAATCCGCCAAAGGATGGATTCGACTGGGCGAATTGCCCACTGCTTATTGTTAACTTGTTTCGAACTGGATTCGGAAAAACATTTATCTCATCCTCTTTCAATGATTGAATGTTGGTAGGAATGGAAAGATTGATATTATCTACATACATATCATTTCCCCAGCCGTTTTTATTTTCAAACTTGAGACCAAGAAGTGGTGCGCCAAGGAACTGGTTGAGCGATACTAAATGATTTTTCCATTGTGTGGAGTCGGGGACAAATTCAGAAAACACAACGGGGGCAGGGCATGTGGAGAGTGACAACCCGCCATCCTGCCAGAAGACAGTCCAGGTTGCACCGCAGTCGAGTGAGTAGAGGACGCGGAGCGTATCAGAATAATAGGTGCTCCCTGGATCGCTGTAAGAAACATCGAACGTGAGCGCTGCCGCAGGATAGCCGGTGAGATTGTATTTCGGAGTCAACATTCCATCAAGCGTGTTGCGGCTCTGATTGTAAAAGTTTTCGATCCTCATGCTTGCATGGCTGCCTTGAGCGCCTGCAAGAAATGTTTGTTCCCATCCAAACATGTTATCAGGATTTTCTATAGACCAATGTTGATACGGAAATCCGCTCGCCTCAAATCCTTCTGCAAAGGGAATGGCAACTCCGTTTGTAATTGCATCAATAGGGAAATCGCCTGAGTTGTTTGCAGTGTTCTGATCTATTTGTCCGTTAGGATTATTGAGGGTGATGTGTAGCACATGCGCACCTGTACTAAAGACAAGAGGAGGAATCGAGATTGTATCTGCTGTTCCTGATAAAATACTTCCGTTCCAGTTGTAAGTGAAAACTCCGTTGGCATCCAATTCATAATCCACATCCAGGGAAGTGAGCGTTGCACTGCTTGTGTTGGAGATGCGAATGACGGGCGTTGTTGTTCCTGTACAAATTTCATCGGCAGGTTCTTCAAGATTTATTACACCTACATCATAATAAGTTGTTGAGGGAGGAACGCAGCCAAGTGAAGTGAGCAGGGAAACACGATCAGTAAAAATATATCCGCGCATGCGTTCTATCTGTCCGAGGGAAAACATCATGCGGCAATCGTCATCGCCATAGTCCATGTAGTTTTCGGTTTGATCGGGATTATCAACAGGAGTATCTCCGCAATCATTTACAAATGCCGGGCAGCCGTAATCGGGATTGTTGTCTGCCGGAGTATCGCACACGTAATCGCCAGCGGTGAGGCAGTCACTGGTATCGCTTCCACCACATCCGTTGTAATCGAAGGTATGATACAACCCGAAGTAGTGACCGATTTCATGATCGGTTGTTCTGCCATGATAGCCGGTGGCAACATTTCCCACTCTTCCGAATACATAATAATGAATGACCACTCCATCGTAAGGATCGGGAGTGCCGGGATAGTATGCGTATCCGTTTGCACAATTTAATTTGCAAACCCATATGTTGAGGTAGTCGGCACCGGGCCAGCCGGGTGCGCCACCGGCACTGGCGAATTTCATGCTGTCATCGCAACCCCAATCCAGAACAGTGGAGTAGGTGCGGGTTATTCCGTTGGTAGCATTGCCGAGCGGATCGCGCTGCGCAAGGCAGAACTCAACCTTCGCATCTCCGGCTATGAGTTGAAAGAGCGGACGCACGGCTCCGGTATCGGCATTGTGTTTTCTGAAATCTTCATTCAACACATCGAGCTGAGAAAATATCTGCGCATCAGAAATATTTTCTGACGGATCGTGCCAGATGACATGAACTACAACAGGGATGGTGACTACATTATTAGAAAGTTGGGAGTCAGTAGTCCGGAGTTCTGAGAGAGTAGCAGGATGATGCGGAAAGTTTTTTCGTGCTGCTGCATCATCAAAAGCACAGGGCGATTGCTGCGCGAAGGAAGAACGAATAATGAGGGAAAAATAAATGAGAAGCCGTAAAAGTTTTTTCATTGCAGGGAAATTTTCGGGAAGTAAAGATAGGAGAAGAAAGTTAGTTATTATTCGGGGCTTTTAAGTTAACAGCTATCAATCTTCTAATTCATACTCAAGGATCGTTAGTAAGAGTTATCAATCCTCCAGCTAGTACTAAAGGATCGCAAGTAAGTGTTATCAATCTTCTAACTAATACTGAAGGATCGCAAGTAAGTGTTATCAATCTTCTAACTAATACTAAAGGATCGTTAGTAAGTGTTATCAATCTTCTAGGTAATACTAAAGGATCGTTAGTAAGTGTTATCAATCTTCTAACTAATACTAAAGGATCGTTAGTAAGCACTAACAACCATTCAACCCATCAAAAAGAGCAAATTTCGAACTATTAAAGAGTTTTGCTTTTTAAATACAGATTCGAATTACAACCCGGCTTCAGAAATCTGCTCCTCCCTGATTAGCGGGTAAACTCCATTATTTTGATACCTTACTCTTGCATTAAAATACCTTGACTCCTAATTCTTAGTAAAAGAAATAGTTTACTTTTGATGAACGATTAATTTTTTTTGAGGTGATGAAAAAAGTTTTGCTCTTCCTTTTTATTTTTTCTGCGCTGCATTCTTTCTCTCAAACACCTGGAGAGTGGACTTGGATGAAAGGGAGTAACACAACGAATAGTCCCGGCAGTTTAGGTACTCAAGGAATATCAAGCCCTGCTAATGATCCTCGTGCAGTTTATGAAGCGTGTGAATGGACTGATTTGAATGGAAATTTTTGGTTATTCGGTGGTCGCACAAATAACTATTTTTCTGATTTATTTAAATATGATCCATTGACAAATGAATGGACGTGGATGAAAGGACCGGGTATACCCAGTGATCCAGGGGTATATGGTTTGCAAGGGGTTTCATCACTAGGTAACTATCCTCCTGCAAGAGGAATGGGAACTGCAACTTGGACAGACCAACAAAATAATTTATGGATGTTCGCAGGTGCGAGTTTACTTGGTGGTTACAATGATCTCTGGAAATATGACATCTCCACTAATGAATGGACATGGATGTCGGGCTCCAATTCTGTTTATCAATATGGAGTCTATGGCACACAGGGAATACCTTCAATCTTTAATATTCCCGGAAGCAGATGGGAGACCACTGCAAACTGGACGGATGTGAACGGAGATTTATGGTTGTTTGGTGGATACAACCAAATAGGAAATATAAATTTTAATGACCTCTGGAGATATACTATCTCTACCGGTGAGTGGACATGGATGAAGGGATCATTTGGTGTAAATCAATTAGGGGTATATGGCGCAATTGGTATCGAAGCTTCTGCAAATTCTCCGGGAGCAAGAGCTGCTTATAGCAATTGGATTGATGGCAGCGGAAATTTTTGGTTGTTTGGAGGGTTGTTTTATGACTCTGTTACTTCCTTTAATGACATGTGGAAATATAATGTTTCAACCAATAATTGGACTTGGATAACAGGCGGAAATGTCGGAAATGAGCCGGGGTATTTTAACCAAACTTGTGATACATCAATATTGAATGCTCCTCAATCAAGATATGAAAGCAGGGCGGAATGGAAAGATCACCGTGGTAACTTCTGGCTTTTTAGTGGTTTTTTTTCTGGATCAAATGATCTTTGGATGTTTTGTTTTGCTAGCAAACAATGGATTTTTATTAACTCGGCAGTGCAACATTGGGGTATTCAAGGTGTTTCCAGTCCGTTAAATTCTCCCGGTACAAGACCAGCATCAAATGGATGGTTAGATAATAACGGAAATATTTACATGTATGGAGGCGCGTTATCAAATTACTATAATGATGTTTGGCGTTATGTTATTGATACAAGTTGCGGAGTATGTTTTTCGGTTCCTTCTGCTAATTTCTCTGCAGCGAATTCCCTCTGCCCCGGCACCTGCACCGATTTTCTAAATCTTTCTTTCAATGCAACTTCCTATCAATGGAATTTCCCCGGAGCCACACCCGATACAAGCACCGCCACTAACCCAACAAACATTTGCTACTACAACTCCGGCAGCTACGATGTGCAGCTCATAGCAACAAACGCAAATGGCAGCGATACACTTTTGCTTAGCAACTACATTACTGTTTATCCCGCACCCGCAGCGCAAGGAATTTCGCAAAGCGGAGACACACTCTTTGCAAATGCAGGAGCAAACTCTTATCAATGGTATTACAACACAACACTTATCAGCGGAGCAACAGATTATTTTTATGTAGCACCAACAAGCGGAGATTACAATGTAGTGTGTACAGATAGCAATGGTTGCGAGGTGGAAGCAGCAGTGTTTAATGTGATAGCAGCAGCCCCACCCGGCCTCCCCGAAGGGGAGGAGGTAACAGCCACTCCGAATCCGGTGAGTGAGAAATTGGAAATAAAAATCCCGCTGACATTACTTAGCAAATTTGAAAAAGCCACTATAACTATTTACAACATGCTTGGCGAAAAGGTATTGGCTGTTTCTCCCCTCTCCTTTGGAGTGGGGCAAGGGGGAGAGGCCGATGTTTCCGCATTGCCCCCCGCCATGTATTATCTCGAAGTCGTTAGCGGAACTAAAATCTTCCGAACTAAACTCATCAAGCAATAATTCCTTTGCGTTTTTTCTTTGGGGTATCTGCGGCTTTGCGCGAATCAAACTTACCTGTGTTGAATTCATTATTCGTAAATTCGCAACCGTTCGTTTTTCGAACCCACCATGAACAGCATCAGCAAAAAAAAAACTTCTTATCAGGTTAACGAAGAGTTCATTATTTATCTCGATGAATTCGGTCGGCTGATGGACATCCCGTTCAGCTATGATGACTTGCTGCGTTTTACTTCAGCCATTCCACTGCGCGACAAAGCCGGTAAGGACACGTTGTGGGAAATGGTCTTTTATCCGCCTGAGGAAATGAAAGAGCTGAACGAAAAACTGGTAATGATGTACGCCATGATGAAGGTGGAAGGTAACGTGGCGATGATGGAGCATCTGTATGTAGATCGAATTGACTATTGCACGTTCGGAAATTCAAAACCTTTCCGCATCCGCATCGTGAATCAGTACAACGATAATTACGATTACTTTTATGTGAAGATTGCTGATGCTTCGCGCGTGTACGGGCTGGAGCTGGAAGATATTCTTTCTCCGAACCGCATCAGTTTTGTATTGGATGGAAATACACTGGTTGAAGAGCACATCATCGGCATTCCTGGCGATCAGTTCATCAAACAAAATCTGAAAGAAGATGAAACGAATTTGATCCGTCTTGCAAAAGAGTTTGTAAAATTTAATGAACGCTGCTTCGTGCGTTTGCTTGGCGATATGCGTTCGTACAATTTTGTAATTGATACCATGTCTGACTTTGACGATACACAATATCGTTTCCGCGCCATTGATTTCGACCAGCAGTGTTTTGAAGGAAAGAAGTCGCTGTACCTTCCGCAATTTTTCAAAGAGAATGTTCCGTTTGTGAAACTCTGTATGGGTATTATGAATCCGGAAACGGTAAAGCAATATCAGTTGGAGGAGCGCACGCTAATGTCAAAAAGATTCCGCACAGCTCGTTACCGCATAGCATGTTTGCTTGAAGTGATGATACACGATACCATTTCAACAAAGGAAAAGGTAGAACAGTTGCGCACGGAGCTGTCCGATCATTACTCGCGCAAGGATTTTTTACGGTGCCGGAACATGGGAGAGATAATGCGGTTGAGCTTAGATTTACTTCTTGAAAATGCGGAGCGCAACATTCACTTAGAGAAGTGGGGTTAAAAGCAATTCGTGTTTTGAATAACTTTAGTTATCAGATGAAATTTTTTCGGATTGAGAGTTGTTTCAAAACAAATTTCATTCATTAGCATTCTAATATTGAATGTACCTCTTCAACTTTCACGAAAGTTTATTGTCAAACTTTTCTCATTTTCAGAAACAGCAATAATGAAACACCGACATCTGATTATTACATTTCTTTTCTCAGGAATTATTTCTTTAATGGTAGTTGATGCAGTTCGCAACGAAGCGTCATCCCACTCAAGCGGTGCTCCCGCAGCAAGAACGGGTTCACCTGGCGATGCAGGAGCAACGTGTAAGAACTGCCATGCAGGTCCAACTCCTATCGTTGAATCAGGATGGATTACTTCAAACATTCCGTCAGCCGGATATACAGGAGGACAGACTTACACCATCACGGCAACCATTACCCGCAGCGGGCACAGCAAATTCGGGTTTGAAGTATCACCACAAAACCCTACCGGTACCTTGCTTGGAACATTGATCACTACCAACACAACCGAAACGCAATTGGTCGGCACAAGTAAATACATCACTCACAAAACTGCAGGTACAGCAGGAGCAAATGCGAGAACATGGACTTTCAACTGGACGGCTCCGGTTGCAGGCACTGGCAACGTTACTTTTTACGGAGCGTTTCTCGCAACCAACAGCGGCAACAACAGTTCTGGCGATACTACTTTTACTTCAACACTTTTAGTGAGTGAATGTACACCGCCTGCACAGCCGGGAACTATTTCCGGTAATGCAGTTATCTGTACATCATCATCATCAACGCTGACTTATTCCGTGTTACCCGTGGCTGGAGCAACGAGTTATAACTGGACATTTCCTGCCGGATGGACTGTATTAACCACTCAATCCAATAGCATGGATGTGCTTGCAGGAACCACAGGGGGAGCTATTTCTGTGACCGCTTCGAACAGTTGCGGAACGAGTGCTTCAAGTGCTTTGGTAGTCACTCTCGATCAGCTTTCTGTTTCAGCAACATCAACGATCGTTAGCTGCAACGGAGGAACGAATGGAACGGCAACGGCAACGCCTTCTGCCGGAGTGGCTCCATATACCTATTCCTGGACGGGAGGAGGAAACGCTGCAATAAATTACAATCTTGCTGCTGGAACTTACACAGCAACTGTTACGGATGCTATCGGATGCACGAACATTGCATCAACTACTATTACAGAGCCCTTGCAGATTGTACTTAATACTACATCAACGAATGCATATTGTGGAAATTCAAACGGCTCTGTTACTGTTTTTGCCAGTGGAGGCACTCCGGGTTATGCTTATTCATGGTCTCCCGGAAATGCGATGACCGCAACGATGACAAACATCAGTAGTGGAAATTATACGGTAACAGTTACAGATGTAAATGGATGTATGGAGTCAGCAAATGTCGCAGTTGCTAATGTATCGGGTCCTACCGCAACTATATCTTCTTCAACAAATGTAAGCTGCAATGGCGGTACAGATGGCTCAGCAACCGTTACGCTTACTGGTGGTTCAGCTCCATTTACTTATTTATGGACGGGAGGAGGAGGAACCGGTGCAACCGCAAATAATCTTTCAGCGGGAAATTATTCTGTCACAGTTACAGATGCGAACGGTTGCCTGGCCACTTCAATCGTTACGATAAGCGAACCACTTCCAATTTCTTTAATTACCGCATCAACTGATGCTGCATGCAGTCAATCAAATGGTTCAGCAAGTGTTATAGTAAGTGGGGGTACAGCGGGTTATATCTATTCATGGAATTCAAGTCCCGTTCAGACAACTGATACTGCAATAAATTTATCAGCGGGTTATTACACTGTAACGGTGACCGATGCGCACGGATGTTCGGCAAGTGTCAGCGTTGGTGTAAGCAATTCTACAGGACCAATTGTGGGCATTGGTACAATAATAAATGTTTCGTGTTTCGGTGGTTCTGACGGCTCGTTATTTATCACAGTAGGAAACAACGCAAATTATACTTATTTATGGTTGCCTTTTGGTGGCAATGACACAATTGCAACTAATCTATCTGTGGGAACCTATAGTGTTACTGTAACTGATTCGCTTGGCTGCAGAACTGTTATCACTGCTGATATTTCAGAACCGCCATTGCTTGTTGCAGATGCAGGTTTCGATATTTCGATATGTGATGGTGCAGGACCTGTTATTGGTGGTGCCATTCCCGCGATAGGAGGGACTTTCCCTTATTTTTATTCATGGAGCCCGGCAGGGGATTTGAATTCTGCCAACCTTCCTAATCCTGTAGCGACACCTTCGCAAACTACCATCTTCACACTCACAGTTACTGATGCTCATGGGTGTATTTCAACATCTGATGTTACTGTTACAGTAAATCCGCTTCCTGTAGTGCCAGTTATTTCAATTAACAACGATGTTCTTTATTCCACGCCTGCAGGTTATTATCAATGGTATCTGAACGGAACAATTATCAATGGTGCAACTTCGCAATCATACGCTCCTTTGCAAAATGGGAATTACACGGTGGTAATATCTGATTCTAATTCATGCGAAGCAACTTCAACTCCGTATTCTTACAATTCAGCAGGAATAGAGGAGGGCGTAATTTCTTCCGACATTTCTATTTATCCCAATCCGGTTGGTGATGAGTTTACAGTCTTGTTTTTAAAAATTACTACTGGAGAAATTGAGATTGTGAACGCGTTAGGAGAAATGGTTTACTCAGATGTGCTGAACAATAAACAGAAAACCATAAATTGTAAATCATTTCCTGCGGGAATTTATTTTCTGAAAATATCAGCGAATGAAAAATCATTTACGAAACTTTTGGTAAAACAATTCTAGGTTTCGTTTCTTCTTCATCAGACAAATCCTTTTATTTGCATTCTATTATTCGTAAATTCGAAACGATTTGTTATTCGCACCTGTTAATCTTCGTTAAGGTATTTTTCATTTGCCGCTTTTCATTTACTTTGCGCAAGAAAATTTTTATGTCACGATTAAGACTCCTTCTCCCGCTTCTTGTTTTTTCTGTAAGCAGTTTCGCGCAATCATCATGGTCACTACAGCAATGTATTGATTTTGCGCTTGAACATAACCTCACGATCAAACAATCGGAGTTAAATCAAGAGTTGAATAAGGTAAGTGTGAATCAGAGCACAGCAAATCTTTTCCCTTCGCTCAATGGCTTTACGTCCAACAATTATTATTTCGGACGAAGTATTGATCCTTACACCAATCAGTTCACACAAAATCAGGTTCGTTCCAATTCATTTTCGCTCAGTAGTTCACTTTCATTGTTTGAAGGATTTATTCTTCAAAATACAGTAAAGCAAAGTAAGCTGAATTACATGAGCAGTAAATATGATTTGCAAAAAGTAAAAAATGATATGGCATTGAATGTTGCGACTGCATATCTTCAGGTGCTTTACAGCAAAGAGTTGCTTGCCGTTACCACTGATCAGCATGACGCAACAAAACTGCAACGCGACCGCACCAAGAGGATGGAAGAATTGGGCAGCATGAGCAAAGGAAATTTGCTTGACATGGAATCGCAATTTGCTTCCGATGAAGTGCGGTTGATCACTGCACAATCTCAATACGATCAGTCGGTGCTTTCGTTGAAGCAGATGCTTGAACTTGATACTTTGAAAGATTTCAATATTGTTACTCCTGAATTTCCGACTCCGAAAATGGATGCGGGGTATTCTGATGTGAAGGCAATTTATCTTGCAGCATTAAACAATCAGCCAGACATGAAAAGCTATGATTACAAAGTTAGCAGCGCAGAAAAAGGAGTGAGCATTGCGAAAGGCGCAATCTATCCACGTCTTTCCATTAGCGGAAGTTTGGGCACCAGTTATTCCACATCAAGCCAGAGAGTGAAAAGTTACAGCTATTCAAATGATCCGGTTATCATTGGTTACACTTCGCAGTTCGATACGGTGTATTCATTGTATCAGCAAAGCACCGCATTGCTGGAGAAAACCCCGTTCAGAGATCAGCTTAATAATAACCTAAGCAAATCAATTGGTTTAAGTTTAAGTATTCCTTTGTTCAATGGATGGAGTACGCATTCAAATATTCAACGTGCTCGCATCAATCTTGAACAAGTTCAAGTAGGTTTTGAGCAAGCAAAAAAATCAATTTACAAGAGTATTGAGCAAGCAGTTGCTGATGCAAATGCAGCGTATCAGAAATTCACCGCAGGAGAAAAAAATGTGGAAGCCCAGCAGCAGAGTATGGATTTCAACCAGCAGAAATTTGATGTGGGTTTGATCAATACATACGATTACCTGATTGCAAAAAATAATTTCACGAAAGCAAAATCAGATTTGTTGCAGGCAAAGTTCGATTACATTTTCCGTTTAAAAGTTCTTGATTTTTACATGGGTAAATCCCTCTCCTTTTAATTAATCAATATTATGAAAAAGAAAAGCAAGCTGCTCCGCTATCTCATCATCGCAGTCGTCCTCCTCATCATCTTCGCCATCATTGGCAAGAAGGCCGGATGGATAGGCAAGGAGGAAAAGAAACTGGTAACGGCAGAGAAGGTGAGCAAGCGAACGATCACTGAAACAGTTTCAGCGAGTGGAAAAATTCAACCTGAAGTCGAAGTAAAAATTTCTCCTGATGTATCCGGTGAAATTGTTGAACTTACCGTGAAAGAGGGCGACCATGTTGCCAAAGGACAGTTGCTTGCAAAAATTCTTCCTGATATTTACCAGAGTAATGTGGACAGAATGGTTGCAACCTTGAATTCTGCAAAGTCAGGTTATGAGGGCGCGAAGTCACGTTTGGTGCAGGCGCAATCATCACTTGATAAAACAAAGTTAACGTATGACCGGACGAAAAAATTATCGGACGAAAAACTTATTTCTTCGAGCGATTGGGAAGCGGTGAAGTCCGCTTACGAAGTTGCAGTTGCAGAAGTGGATGCGGCAAAGCAGGGAGTTGACGGAGCTGAGTTTAACGTGCGAAGCACACAGGCATCACTCAAGGAAGCAGAAGACAACCTGAAGAAGACAACGATCTTCGCACCGGTTGACGGCACCATTTCCAAACTTAATGTGGAAAAAGGCGAACGTGTTGTTGGAACATCTCAGATGGCCGGAACCGAAATGATGTCACTGGCAAACCTGAACGAAATGGAAGTGAGTGTTGATGTAAATGAAAACGACATCGTGCGTGTAAATAACGGAGATACTTCAACGATTGAAGTGGATGCTTACCTTGGAAAGAAATTCAAAGGCATTGTAACCGAAGTTGCTAACTCTGCAAACAATACTTCTGCGATGAGTACTGATCAGGTTACTAATTTCAAAGTAAAGGTTCGCATTCTTCGCGAATCTTATCAGGACATTCTTGACAGCCAACATTCCGGGAGAAGTGCTTTCAATCCGGGCATGTCTGCAACGGTTGACATTATGACTAAAAAAGTTTCTGATGCCTTATCAGTTCCTATTCAGGCAGTGACCACGCGCGATACAACAAATAAGGATAAAGTAATGAAGCAAAAGAATCCAGATGAACTTGAAGAAGATGTGGATGCGGTAAAAGTAGTTGATGAAAAAACAAAAGACAAAGAGAAGGAAGATAAAAAAACAGAATGTGTATTTGTAATTGAAGCAGGAAAACTAAAGCTTACTCCTGTGAAAGTTGGAATACAAGATAACAACTACATCGAGATTAAAAGCGGATTGAAAGAAGGACAACAGATAGTAACTGCTCCATATAGCTTGATTTCAAAAATTCTGAAAGAAGGAGACATGGTTGAAGTGGTAAAGAAAGAGAAGCTGTACTCGAAAGAAAATAAATAAAGTATATTGAAGAATAAAAGTAAAAAGTCGCAGTAATTTAACTGCGACTTTTTACTTTTATTCTTTAAACCCCAATGGTTACCATTCTCTCAATAGAAACTTCCACCACTGTTTGCTCTGTTGCTCTTTCACAAGATGGAAAGCAATTGTCTATTCGGGAAGTAAATGCCGGGTATTCTCACTCTGAAAAGCTTACTGTTTTTATTGATGAAGTTTGTAAAGAAGGATCAGTTGAACTGAATAATGTGGATGCAGTTGCTGTAAGTAAAGGCCCGGGATCATACACAGGACTGCGAATTGGAATAAGCACTGCAAAGGGGCTGTGCTATGCACTCGACAAACCGCTGATTGCAATTGATACATTGAAATCTTTAGCAAATTGTTTTCAACTTCAAACCTTAAACCATAAACATCAAACCCTTCTTCTCCCCATGCTTGATGCAAGACGCATGGAAGTTTACTGCTCTGTTTTTGATTCAAAACTAAATGAAATTCTTCCGGTAGCAGCAGTTGTGATTGACGAAAATTCTTTTTCAGAACTTCTCTCAACAAGCAGAATTACTTTTTTCGGTGATGGCTCACCAAAATGCAAACTTCATTTTCAAAATAATCCCAACGCACTGTTTGCTGATGTGCAACTCTCAGCCAAAGGAATGATTTCTCTGGCTGAAGAGAAATTTCAGAAGAAAGAGTTTGAAGATGTTTCGCTGTTCGAACCTTTTTATCTGAAGGAGGCGGCTGTTGGAAAAGCAGTCAAATAAATTGACTTGCTCGCTTCGCTCACGTTCTTCTTTATCTACTCGCAGGTAGGGGAGAGCCGATTTTTCTAATACCGTTCCGTCCTGACTTTTATTCTCAAGAACTACAAATAATAAAAGTGGCAGGACTGAAGAAGTCCTGCCACTTAAGAAATTCAACAAAATGATTCAATGCATAATTACAATTGAGAGCGCTGTAAAGAAATGTTCAGGAACCGGCAACATTGAAGCTCCATCTTATTCACATCTATATCTTTACTAACCTGAAAGTTTTTGTTTCGTTTCCGGCATCAACTCTTATCATGTATATGCCTTGCGGTTCTCCGGCAAGATTGATTGTTTCCTCCGTGCTTATTCCTTTCACAACTTCTACTTGTTTTCTTGAAATAATTTCTCCATGAATGTTATAGACTGTGTAACTCACGGCTCCGTTGTCTTTGCCTTGTAAGAAAAGGTGTGCCTCATCAATAATCGGATTTGGATACACTGATGCTTCCACTTTGATGTCGCTGCTTTCCGTTTGGGCAAAGCGCGGACCGATAGTATTGCCACTTGCAATGACTTCGATTTCTGCTAAGCCGGCTACATTATGGTTGCCATACGTACCAGTAACATTCAGAATTTTTACTTCCACACATTGAGCTACCACATTATTAAATGTAACACCTGTACCCACCACTGATATGTCCTGATTAATTGTTTGGCTGCTTACTAATTGAGTTGCATTTGCATCTGCATATAAGTTTACCTGAATGGAATGAACTTGTAGCGAAGAAGCTTTTGTACCACCCGATGGAATATTATAAGGTATCACTGTTTTAACTTTTATTGGCACAGCGAACTTTAACCGTGCATATTGACCCGTAGTAATATGGTTTGGAGTAGTCCAGTAATGTTCCTGAACAAATGCGAGTTGAACCTGACGATCAACTAAAAACTTTGCTTGCGAAGTATCGCCAGAGGAAACCTGAACTGTAGCTCCGGGTGCAAGGTTGGTAAATTCAGCATCGGCTTCATTCACGGGTATGTCTATTAAAGTATGTCCCCGATGACAACCAATGCAAGTGTTCACCGCTCCCGGCCTTCCATAATTCATTCCTGCCACATGCGCTGTAGAATTCGGGAAAGGCGCGCCAGTGGTAGGAACTACATAACCAAGAGCAGTAGAACTTCTTAGCTGCTCGAACAGCGGAACGTTTGCCGGTGCATTTGGATTGGTAACGGCTCCATTGGGAGGTACCGTCATTTCAGTAAGTTGTATCGGCCAATCTTTTTCTGAATCGGAACCAATACGTGTGCGCTGATGGTTGATGAAAAACCGGATTGAATTTACTTTGCCAATAGCAGGAGCGCTGGTAATATCCATATCTACCGGGCCATTTCCAAATACATTCAGACATTTAAAAGTGAAAGTCCCATCAGTATTGTAGGGGCCTGCTGCAAGTGGCGGATAGAGCGAAGCTACCTGTGTAATCTGATCCGTAATAATTGGCGGCAACGTGCGTACGTGTATTGCTTTGGCGCGCAATTCCGTAGTGCCTACCGCATTGTAAATTAGTGTTTTATTGGCACCCGTTGCATCTATTACATACAGTCCATAATCCTGATTGTAGTTAGGCGCCCAACTCATAATTACTTTATCGTTAGGCAGCACGTTTGCATCGGATGCAAATCCATCAATAGGAAAATATCTTAACATCGAATCAGGAGTTCCGACCGGAGCGTTAATTCCTGAACCACCTGTGTAAGTTAATCCGGCTAAATGTTGATTCGTTCCAACTCCACGCACATGTGTATTCAATCCTCCGAAGCCGCCTTCAGGGGTAAGTTTATTTTGTGGAAAATAATTTGAGACAAGATTTCCGGTGGAAGTAAACGAACCACCATACATCATAAATTCCTGGTTGCTTCCGCGACCTCCTGAAAATAATTCAAGTTCGGTTCCGTCAGGATTTATTTCTGCTGCTACCCATCCGTTAAATGAAAGAAAATTCGGTGCGACACTTTGAATTGCGCCATCAGAACTTAACCCGTCTTTACGAAGATAACCAGTTGCTGTAGAGTTTGCAATTGTGCTCATGTCATCAAGCGGAAAACGTCCGTTGCGCCACCAACGTGAAAAAACAATTTTACCGGTGAGAGGGTCAACCATTGATCGCTCAGCACCATTGCGCTCACTCGTAATGCGATGTTGTGAAGCACCGCTATTAGTCATCACCCAAAGATTGGTAGTGCGCGCACCACCATACTCAGCAGTAGAAGGCGCACGTGAAGAAGAAAAACAAATACGACCATCCGGCAACCAGATTGGATCAATATCATCATACTTGCTGAAGTCGTTGCCATGACCTCCATTCACATTGAACTGCGCATTGTTGATTACAAGACTTGATGTTGTAAGTTGTGTTAGCCCGGTTCCGTTTACATTGATTTTGTAGATGCGCCAGGCACCTAACTCTTTTTTGGGAAGGGTGTCATACGTCTGTCCTGCAATGGGAGCGGGCAGTCCTGCAAATAAAATTTGCGTGCCGTCATAGCTAACATCAGGTGCATTAACGTCAATCAGATTAAGTGATGCTACCGTTGGATTATTACCGTCAATAAGTGTTACCAATGTACCATTGATTTTATAAATCCGAAGTTTACCGGGAGCGCAATCGCGAAAGCGACTATGCGGACCAACACCAGGCATGTCAGTGAGTGAATCAAGGTCATTTGCTCCATGCTTTACAATTTTACGCGAAACAAAAACTACATCGTAAGGAACAGGGCTAACAGTGGCATCGCTGTTTTCGCCATTTCCAACAGGCGCGAAAAACTGCTGCTTTGGCTGCTGGGGGCGATTCAGCGTTTTGTAAACCATAAATGAAACAATGAATGCAAATGCAAACATAACGAAATGATTGATGCGCAACTGTGGAATAATGCGCGGCTGAACAAGTACATACTTTTTCATAATTAATAATTATTAGAGTTAATATAATCCAAACACGATGCGAAAGCGCACCAACTATAAACAGGAAAAGGAATAAAACCGGTAACCAGAGAGCGCAGGAGAACAATACCGATAACTAAAAATAACGTGTGCAAGGTGTATGCAGAAGGTTGTAGGGAATTGGTAAAAAGTTAGTTGATGAGATGAATACATGAAAAGTTATCATTAGCAAATAGTGGCAAAACAAAAAGCGAACGATGTAAAAAGATTATGCCGGAATTGTAAAATATCATTCATCAGGAACAAATTTACATCCATCTTTAATTTCTAAAAGGCGGACAAATAGGTGCAACCATTCACGAAGTTAATCAACACTTCAACCTCGAAATTCAAATGCCTGACGTTGCTAGTGCGTATATCAAAGCCCTCCATCCACAGATCAATGCTATCCATACTGATATCAATCTTTCTCATTACTAAATCAATGTTGCCAATCGCTGCATCAATGCTACACGTGTTGATAACGATTTAGTTCTTCCTGATTTCAATGTATCATATCCTGAAATCAACGATTCAATCCTTGGTATCAATCATGCTCTTCCTGAAACCAATCATGCCCTTCCTGATATTAATCATTCGCTTCAAGACATAAATTTATACCCTATCGTAGCGTAATTATCAAATAAAGCACCAACGTAACCTCATTCGAATAGATACGTTCAAATTTTCATACAATTAAAGATAGTAACTATCATGTCAACAAAAAAAATCGCTCAGCTTCCTAAATCAAAAAAGCAGGTATCAATCACTCTCAGTGGCAATTCAAAAAGTATAACAGCTAACTTCATCGAGCAATACGATGAAACCATTAACCGAATCTGGAGCATGTATCAGGAACAGGTAAATCGAAACAGTGACTTAATGGCAATCATTAATCGCCAGCAGGAAATGTTTGGAAAATCAATCTTCCAAACCCCCGCAGCCAAAGTCGAAGCTCCTCTTTCATTAACCGAGCCGCTTCAAAGTGTTGCAGCTCTACCCGTTTCCAAAAAAGAAAAAGAAAATGAGATCGAGGCACTATCATACATAAAAATCAGAAAATACAGCGAATATTTTTGTGAACTGTTTGAAAGTCCTTTCAGGCGCAAAGAAGCACTGCACAACATGCTTCAGCTTCTTTACAATCTTCATCTCCTTGGAGGCAAAGCCGAAAAAGAAGAACTTTTCACCAAATCCGATGTGGCAGATGTAACCGGCTTTCGCATTGTCAGTATTTTAAAAGAAATAAGATTCATTGAAACACATGGCAAGAAATTCAACAGCTACTACGTACTCGCTCCCGAAGGTCTCGATTTTCTCAACCTGAAGTTAACACCCGAAACAGCAAGGGCGCGCATGTCATTAAAATCCGCTTTGTACAAACACATTCCTTCCGTAGATATATAGTTACCAGCCATAATTTCCTGCAAGAATTCACCAAATAAAAACGGCTGCTTTCAAATGAAAGCAGCCGTTTTGTAAACACTCTTAAAACTATCTGTTCAGATTAATTATCCCAGAATAATTTAGGAGTGAATAAAGTAGTAGCAGGTACGTTGGATGCATTGTATGTGTATTCCGATTGTGGAATAAGCAATCTTCGAGGAATCTGTGATCCCACAGTAGGAGTAAGTGCAGGTGCATTAGTTCTTCTCCACAGGGTGAATGCTTCGGGGTGCAAATAAAGAGAAATCCATTCTTCATAAGAGACGGCTGCAATTGCATCGCTTACAGAAGTAACAGGCAGCGTGCCATGAGCAACAATATACGCAGCAGCATCAACAGCTGCTACTCCTAATCTATCCATGCTTGCCTGAATTCCGGCCGTAAAGAAAACCTGTGCAGCCGCAAAATTTCCAGTAGATCTTAAAGTGGCTTCAGCAGAGATGTACTGCAACTCTTCGTTAGTAATAAGCAAAGTTGGAGCACTGGCATCACCATAAGCAGCTCCAAGTCCAACTCCATTTACATCACTAAATGTGCTATCCAGCATTACATTGTAACGGGGATCGGTATTAGCAGCCATCATGTTTGCCATGGTGCTGCTTGTAAAATCAATGTCTGCGCGGTTTTCATTATACTGATACATCGGGTTTGCAGATGTTTCACTGGCTGAGAAGGGGTACTTTGCATTGTCTGAATTAGATGTAAAAGACATTCCGATTTCAGTTAATGCACTTGCAGCCATTGCAGCATTGCCTTTACTTTGATGAATGGCGAGACGCGCTTTGATTGCATGCGCAAATTTGATCCACTGGGCAGGATCGCCACTGTAAATTCTATCCTCTCCATTTTGCGAAGGGGTAAGCAAACCTGCATCAGTATTATTAAGAAATGTAATGGCATCATCACAAAGAGTTCCAATGGTCTGATACAACTTAACATCCGAATCATAAGTAGGATGAAGTACTCCGGCATCTCCCTGAAGAGCATTCGAGAAAGGAACGCTTCCCCAGTTGTCCACAACGATTTGAAGAGAGTAGGCCATCAGAATTCTTGCAACTCCGCTGTACTGATTGTACTTTTTACCATCTGCGAGATCCATCAGTTTCTTATCATTCTCCATTACAGATGTGTACCAGTTAGACCACTGATCGTCAAAATCCTGAGAGGTAAATACATATTGGTTGTATGCATACGCCTGTCGGGAATAACCATCGGTTTGTTGCGTAAGCATTGAAGAGATTAAAGAATGAGTTGACCCTTGTGTAAAACCTAGCGCTCCTTCAACCGAGGACAACAAAGCATATGGAACCATTGTTGGCGGTGCATTAGGGTTTTCATTTACTTTTGTAAAAAAATCTTTTTTACAGGAAGAAAGCATAAGCGCCAGAGCTATTATCGGAATTATATATTTAAGTTTTTTCATTTTATTTATTTTTTAAAGGTTAATAATTTATTATAGTCCTAAAATGATTCTGAATCCGAAACTCTTAGCACCCGGATTGTTGAAATAATCAAGACCTTGACCATTTGCAGGACCAATTAAGCTAGTTTCCGGATCAACACCTTTGTATTTAGTGCTTACAATAAAGTTATTTCCGAATACAGAAATTCCGAGCTTACCGATTTTAGCTTTTTTAATCAGAGATTTAGGAAACTCATAACCTAAACTAACAGTACGTAGCTTTACAAAAGATCCATCTTCAACCGAAGGTTCCTGAGGACCTATGAAACTACTTCCGATATTTTGCCAGTAATACTGATTAAGGGGTACATTAGTAGAATTGGCATTTCCTGCACCTGCAATTTCAGTAACTCCATCAGGAGCATAATGAACTACATTTCCATGGATATCAAGGTGACCATATTGTCCATCAAAAGTTTTGGTGCTGGTGCGATCTCCGCTCTCTTTACTTGTTCCAAAATAGGTCATTGCACCGCGGGTACCATTCCAGATTTGTCCGCCCTGATGTATGTCTAGTTGACCTGTAAGGGTAACTCCTTTCCAGGATAAAGAAGTGGTAACTGAGCCAATCCAGTCGGGTTGTATGTTACCGATGACTCCATTTTTCGATCCGGGTATTGGGTATCCTAAAGGCCCATTTGCGGGTTCATCATTAATAAGGTAAGCGCTGTTATCGTCAGATGAATTTACACGAACATAACGACTACCATAAATGACACCGAACGGTTGACCTTTCACAGCATAAACTCCACCGTTTGTAAATCCGGCAAGAAATAAGTTATCAATTCCTGGGGCAAGATCTGTAACAATATTTTTATTCTTGCTCCAGTTAAAACCGATGTCCCATTGGAAACCATTTTTCATTTTGACAGGAGTAAGATTTAGCGAAATCTCAATTCCGTTATTGGTTATTTCTGCTGCGTTCGCCAACTGCGAAGCAAAACCGGTTGCATAGGAAATTGGAACTAAAAATATACCATCAGTTGTTTTGTAATGATAGTACGTAGCAGAAAGATTAACTCTGTTCTGGAAGAAAGCCAAATCAGGACCAATTTCAAATGAAGTGGTGTGCTCTGGTTTAAGATCTGGATTTCCTAACACAGAAGACGTAGAACTATAAGAGAAACCCGGAACACCATCAATTGGGAAATATATTCCCGGAGACCAACCATCAGACACGTGTGTTGGACTATAATATGTTTGCAATCCCTGCACCGGGGCATCCTTTCCTACCGAAGCGTAAGACAAACGAATCTTACCATAAGGGAAAATTTTGTTATCCGCCATTCCTAAAGCTTCAGTAAATATCCATCCTAAACTTGCAGAAGGATAAAAGAAAGTATTATTGTTTTTCGGTAATGAAGAAGAGGTTTCATTTCTGCCGGTAAGAGTTAAAAATACCTGCGACTTATATTCAACCTGCGCTTCAGCATATTCCGCCATTCTTCTGAGTTTTGATTCACCTTCATTGGAAATAAAAGAAGCAGAGTTTGCTAAATCATACCAAGTTGGAATAGCAAAAGTATTTCCCTGCATCAAACGGTTTGTACTGGAAGTTGTATAGTAATTGTGACCCAATACCAATGAAGTGTTCCAATCGTTATTCCATCTATGATCTGCTTTTAAGATCAGGTCAGAATTGTATAAACTGTTTGTGAAATCAACCAGGTTAATCGCACCGGTAGAAAATTGACTGGAATAAATGTCCGATCCATTTTTTGTATTTTGAGAATAAAAGTCGCCCCCCAGTCTATAAATTGCCGATAACCAGTTGCACAATTTATAATCAACCTGTGCGCTTCCAAAAAAACGATCCAGATCCTGACGATAAGGATTTCTGTTTACAGTCCAGTATGGATTGTCATACCCCCCCCCGCCACGATAACTTCTCTGATACGAACCTGTTATTCCGGGAGTAGCAAGAACATAAGATGATGGATCGTTTGCAGGATCAGATAAGCCATAGGAATTATCAAAAGTTGGAGGAGTTCTTAACAAACCAAGCATGACACCTTGCACGTTTGAACCCTGCTGAACTTTGTCAGTTCCCGATTTCACATAGTTTAATGTCACCGAAGCACTCATTCTTTTAGTAATCATTGACTGACCGCTAAGCCCGAAATTTGTTTTTACATAATTTGTATTAGGTATAATGCCTGTTGTTTTTACATTTCCTATTGAGAGGCGATAACCGCTCTTATCATTACCACCGCTTATTGCTACATTGTTGTCATAAGTAATTCCGGTTTGAAAGAAATCATAAGGATTGTAGGCAGTTACAGCTTTTTTAGCTGTAGGGTCAGTATTAAGAACTATTTTACCATTGGGATCCCACTCATTTGAAACTCCATCCCATGATAATGTACTAAGAGGTGCACCCCAGGTAACCCTTCTTCCTCCGCTTCCGGCACTGTATGGACCATAGAAAACGCCACCGGTTCCTTGAGAGTAGGTATCCTGTCTCTCAGGCAATTTATTAACCGAACTCCAGGAAGTAGAAGAGTTAATCATAACTGACGGACCGGGCACTGCACCCGGACCACCACCTCTTTTAGTAGTAATAATAAGCGCACCACTGGCAGCATCAATTCCATAAAGTGCAGTTGCTGCAGGTCCTTTAAGAACAGTAACAGAGGCAATGTCATTTGGATTAATATCAATACCTCTGTTTTCAGGATTTGCCCCTCCAACAGAATTTCCGGCAGAGCCGGATGTCTGCCCGATTGTATAACCCTGAGTAGGGTCAAAATTATTTATAGAGTTGTCAATCGGAACTCCGTCAATAACAATGAGCGGTTGATTGTTTCCGGTTAAGGATGTAACACCTCTTAATTGCACATACGTTCCGGAACCGGGATCACCATTACTATTAATAACACTAAGGCCGGCCACCTTTCCGCTTAATTCGCTAAGCACGTTTCCGCTCCCTGAATTATTCAGTTGATCATCACTAACCGTTTGTGTAGAATATGCAAGCGCTTTTTTCTCACGACTAATTCCAAGCGCGGTAACTACCACTTCATCCAGTTTCAGCACATCGTTCTCCATTGCCATGTCCATGGCATCTGAAGCCCCGATGTCTACAGTTTTTGATTTCAGTCCTACCCCTGAAAATTTTAATTGCTTGGCAGTGGAAGGAACACTGAGTTTGTAATTTCCGTCAATGTCAGTTGTAGTGCCAATGGTAGTACCCACCACTGCTACACTCACTCCTGGAATACCATTGTTGTCCTCCTTAGAGGTAATTTTTCCCGTAAGGGTTCTGTCTTGCGCGAATGACTGCATGCATACAAAGACGCAGAGCCATGCGATAAGCGTAATCTTTTTTCTCATAATAATTGGATTTGGTTAAACAATAATTTGGTTCTAAAAAGCTAGGCAATTTAGAAACTATTTTTAATACCAAACAAGTTTTGTTAATAATTTCTTAATTAACTTTTACAGATAATGTTGAATGTGAACGCAAAAAGATTTTTTGCTGATGCTCGTTTTTCGGTCACTTTCTACCTCCAAGGGAGTATTACTATTATTATTGTTTGAAAAAAAATTGTTTGGTATGGGGTGATAGGATTACTTTTGCGAGATAAATTTTAAACCAAAAAAAGTTAAATGAAAAAAATATTTGCTACAACAGTTTTACTTTCTGCATTCATTCTTGCGAATGCGCAGGACATGGTATCGAAAAAAGGCACATCAATTTTACCGGAAGCGAAGGATTGGAGCATCGGCTTTCAGGCAGATCCCTTGTTGAAGTATTTCGGAAATCTTTTTAATAAAAATGATAACAACAATACAATTCTAGGTTCGCAAATACCGCTCACATTGGTTGGTTTGTATGTAAAAGATGATCACACGATGTACAGAGCCAAAGTGCGTCTCGGTTTCGGGAGCAAAACAACAAACAATCTTGTGGATGATGATTCATACACAGGGGCTCCGCCAAGCGCAAAAACAACTGACACCTGGAAATCGGCCAATACAAATATCACCATCGGGATAGGTTTGCAAAAGAACAGAGGCAAAGGACGACTTCGCGGAATTTATGGTGCAGAACTGGGTATTGGTTTCGGAAGTTCTACAGACACCTACACGTATGGAAACGCTTTCTCAGCCGCTAACGGAACACCCACATCAACTACAGACTGGACAACGAAGGATACCACTGGCAACTACCTGAACTCTCATGTGCCAAGCAGAGTTTCTGAAGTGAAAAATCCAACCAACTTCAATTTCTCTCTCAATGGTTTTATTGGTGCAGAATATTTTTTCGCCCCGAAATTTTCGTTGAGTGCTGAGTATGGATGGGGACTTATCTTTAATAGTGATGGAGAGAAAGAAACAGTTACTGTGTCTGCTGATGGCAGCTCAGGCAAGCAAACAAGTACAAGAAATGCGAAAAGTTCCGACATCAGTTTAGATGTAAGAGATGCAGGTGCAATTACCGTTCATCTTTATTTCTGATTAAACAATACTTCTACAAAAGACAAAGAGCCGTTCATTTGAACGGCTCTTTTCTTTTGTATTGAAAACAAAACGGAATGAACAAACGCCTGTGAATAACTAACTGTTGACGATTTATTGAAATACGAATTTGAAATACATTTGCCTCACATAAACCTAAATAAATTATAAAATTATTATGAAAAAACTATTGTTAACAGCAGCTTTGGCAGGCACATTTATGTTTGCAAATGCACAGGACATGATGTCCAAAAAAGGAACCCCTATTCTTCCTGAAGAAGGTGATTGGAGCATTGGTGTGGATGCGACCAATTTAATCAGGTATTTCGGCAATCTTTTTAATCAGGCGGGAAATGGTAATTCAACTCTCGGACCCGAAATTAATCAAACCCTTACCGGTTTGTATGTAAAAGATGAAAACACCGCTTTCCGTTTAAAACTGAGAATCGGGTTTGGATCTAACACTCTGAATAATCTGGTAACTGACAACACCAGCACTGCAACTCCTCCGGCAACAGTTACTGATACTAAAAAGACTACAAGTGATCATTTCTTCATTGGTGGTGGTCTTCAGAAGTCACGTGGCAAAGGACGTTTGCACGGAATTTACGGTGCTGAAATTGGCATCGGTTTATCAGGTGGAAAGGATGTTTTCACTTACGGTAATGCATTTTCCGCAACGAATGCTACTCCTACTTCAACAACCGATTTTAGTACAATGGCCTCTGGTCCAGTAGCTAGCCGCACGACAGAAAGCAAAAACGGATCTACTTTTTCAGTTGGGCTGGATGGATTTATCGGTGCAGAATATTTCTTTGCACCTAAAATGTCTCTTAGCGGAGAATATGCATGGGGTTTAATGCTCAATTCAACAGGTTCTGGTGATATGATCACAGAAACTCAAAATGCTACCTCACTGGTAGGAGAGTCAACCACTGCTAATACCGGTAAGAGCAGTTCATTTGGTTTGGATGTAACAAATATTGGTTCTATTACTTTACATTTCTATTTTTAAGCAATAGCTTTTAATAAAAAAACAGGCAGTTCTTAATTGAGCTGCCTGTTTTTTTATGGTTAATGGTTTCATCATTACCCTGCATAATGTTGCGCATTTTATTCACTTCGCAGCATCTGTCTTCGCTGGTCTTTTTCCTTTATGCTCTCACGCTTATCAAAAAGTTTTTTACCCCGTGCAATTGCAATTTCAATTTTTGCAATCCCCCGTTCATTAAAAAAAAGCTTTATTGGTATAATTGTATTCCCTTTTTCTTTCAACTTCCCCTCAACTTTTCGCAGTTCAGTTTTATTGAGTAAAAGTTTACGAATTCGCTTCGGTTCATGATTGTTGTATGATCCTTCTTTGTATTCACTCACGTGCATATTCTTTAGCCAGAGTTCACCATTCATAAGCACACAAAAGGAGTCGCTGAAATTTGCTTTGCCTTCGCGTATAGATTTTACTTCAGTGCCGGTAAGCATAATTCCCGCAGTATAAGTTTGCAGAAAGTGATATTCAAAGGCAGCTTTTTTATTTCTTATTTCAGGTGAAACGGATTTCATTGAAGCAGCAAAGCTATCAGAAAAGAGTGGAAGAATGTAATCTTGTAATGGTGCATTGAAAGCAAAATAATTTCCACTATTTCCCCTTTTTATTATTCCAAACTCTCTGTTATCTTCGCGCCTCATTTTTAAAAAAAATTCAAATGAAAATTACGACCAACGCTGTAGTAACGGTAAGCTACCACCTCAATGCCGGAATACCCGAGCAAACTATGCAACACATTGAATCTACAGATGAAAAAAATCCATTCCGTTTTATATGCGGTGCGGGCGGATTGATTCAGGGTTTTGAAGATAAGTTGATAGGGCTGGAGGCAGGCGATAAATTTGATTTCGAACTCGAACCTGCTAATGCTTATGGTGAGTCGGACAAAAGCTCCATTATCAATTTGCCGGTAGATATTTTTAAGGTGGATGGCGTAATCGATTTAGAAGTGATGAAAGTTGACAACATCATTCCCATGAAAGATAACGAAGGAAATGCAATGAATGGAAGAATAGTTTCTTTCGATGATCAAAATGTTACGATGGATTTCAATCATCCGCTTGCCGGACATGCTTTGCATTTTGCCGGAGAAATAGTAGAAGTGCGGGAAGCAACAGCAGAAGAACTCTCGCACGGGCATGCGCATTGATGAGGTTTTCAGTTAATTGTTATTTTCTATTCGGAGACCCATCTAATAACAAGAGAATAAGCCATTAAACCTGAGATGACTGCAATTATCCGAAGGGCAAAACCGGAAGACATTCAAACGATTCTTGAGTTGACAGAAAAAATTGCTGCGTTTGAACAAACGGAATTTAGAGCCGAAGGGAAATCGGAAAAATTAAAAACTTTTTTGTTTGGTGAAGCACCTCGTTTGTTTTGCTTGTTGGCTCAAAGTGAAAATAATATTTTAGGATTTGCCACCTACTCTGTTGAATTCTCTTTATTTGAAGCCGACAATTATTTAAGATTAAACAGTTTATTTGTTTACGAAGATTTCAGGCAACAAGGTATTGGCAAACTTTTCATCACCGAAATAAAAAGAGAAGCAGTTCGATTAAATTGTGAGAGCATCCGGTTTTTCACTCCGCAATTTAATACTCAAGCTGTTAATTTTTACCACCTGCTTGGTGCTTCATCAAAACCGGCCGTAAGATTTTATTTAGACGTATTGGACAAATAAGTTTTTCACTTCAAAGTGAATGTAAGTGCAAGCGATGGCACAGGGTTTTTGTTGAATGAAAATTGCAATCCCGGTTGTGCGTTCATACTGAGGTTATCGCTGATGTCGTAGTTAGAAAGATGAGCGTCAACATACGCATCAATAATGTTGAGAATGTAAACTCCAGCGGTAATAATCCACATCAAATCACGGGTACGCCTGTAATAATCTCTTCTTACGAGAAGCGAGTTGTCATCGGGATAAATTTTTTTGTATTTAATGTATGTATCCGATGTTGAGTCGCCTTTAATGCGGGCCTGATAAGCATCCTTAAAAAGATGATAATAGTGGTTGTTGAAATCAATGGAATAACCGAGCGCAAAAAATCCTCCGTAAAGTATCGGCAGCTTCCAATATTTTTTATTGTACACCTGACCAAGTCCGGGCAACACTGCAGAAAAAAGAGCTGCGCGGTTTGCTCGATGATTGAAGTAGAAAGTATCAACGACAGTTTTCGCTGAATCAACTTTCACATTAATTTTAGAAGTATCAGAGTTTTGAGCGCGAAGAGAAAAAGTAAAAAATAATATTGAGGAAGTAATAAAAAAAGCTCTCAGCATTATTTATTTTACTTAGTCATCCTTCCCTGTTCTCAGTAGTTCAGCAATTCAAGAATGCGATTGAGATCCGCATCATTCTCATAAGGAATCATAATACTTCCGTCACCTTTTGCATTTCGTTTCAGGTGAATCTTTGTTCCAAAGTGACTGCTCAATACGTTTTGAATTTTTTCGTATTCGAATGTAAGTTTGTTTCCTGAAGAAATATTTTGTCTCCGCGGTGATTTGTTTCCGCTTTCTCGTGCAAGTTCTTCCACTTCACGTACGCTGAGATTTTTTTCAAGAAGCAATTTGTAAACGAGCAACTGCTTTGTGATGTCTGTTATTCCAAGTATGGCGCGGGCATGTCCCATTGAAATTTTATTGTCGCGAACGGCAATTTGAATTTCCGGTGGTAGTTTCAACAAACGAATGAAGTTGGTAACCGAACTGCGGTTCATTCCCATGCGGTCGCTCAGTTCTTCCTGAGTAAGATTACACTCTTCAAGCAATCTCTTAAAACTGATTCCGATTTCGATTGCATTTAGGTCGTTGCGCTGAAGATTTTCCGTTAGCGCCATCTCCAACATGCTCTGATCATTTGCTATTCGAACATACGCAGGAATATTTTCAAGCCCTGCAAGTTTCGATGCGCGAAATCTTCGCTCACCTGAAATGATCTGGTATTTATCATATCCAAGTTTACGAACAGTAATTGGTTGAATGATGCCTTGCTCTTTAATGGAAGCAGCTAATTCCTGAAGCGCGTTTGCATCAAAATCGGTGCGCGGCTGAAAGGGATTTGTTTCTATCTGATGAATGGGAATGAAAGGCACATTACCTGTCGAAGTACGCGCAGAACCATTCTCACCATTTGTAGTGATGTCCGTTTCAACATTATCAAGAAGGGCACTAAGACCTTTGCCCAGTGCGTTGCGCTTAATGCTCATCGGCTACGGCAATTATTTTATCGGCAGTTTTAATTTTTGTGAGATCATTCTTCTGCAAAATTTCTCTTGCTAAGTTCAGGTAATTTGTAGAACCGCGACTGCTCGCATCGTGCATGATGATAGTTTGTCCGAAGCTCGGTGCTTCACCAAGTTTTGTATTACGCTGAATAATGGTATCAAACACCATTTGCTGGAAATGTGTTTTTACTTCTTCAACCACCTGGTTTGATAAACGCAAACGAGAATCGTACATTGTCAATAAAATCCCTTCAATTTCAAGATTAGGATTCAAACGTGTTTGAACAATTTTTATTGTGTTGAGTAATTTTCCTAAACCCTCAAGCGCAAAGTATTCGCATTGCACAGGAACGATTACAGAGTTCGCTGCTGTAAGTGCATTCACAGTAATCAATCCAAGAGAAGGAGAACAGTCAATGATGATGAAATCAAAATCATCCTGAACTTTTGCAATCACTTCTTTCATTTTGCGTTCGCGAAGTGGCAGATGAATCATTTCAATTTCTGCACCCACCAAATCAATGTGGGATGGAATGAGAAAAAGATTCGGAGTTTCTGTTTTCAGAATTGCGGTCTTTGGATTTACTCCGTTAATGATGCATTCGTAAATGCTCGTCTTCACATTTCGCGGATCGAAGCCCACACCACTTGTGGCATTCGCCTGTGGGTCGCTGTCAATCAAAAGTGTTTTGTGTTCGAGCACTGCAAGCGATGCAGCAAGATTCATAGCAGTAGTGGTTTTCCCCACTCCGCCTTTTTGGTTTGCAACAGCAATAATTTTTCCCATAAATATAGTTAAGTATTAATTAGCGAGTATCAAGTATTAAGAAAGAATGGAGAGTTGCATTTTCAATGTCTCTCCGATTTTCATCAGCGTTAATTCTTTTCCGGCTAATTCAAATTTCTTTTTTGCATCTGCATGATCAATTTTAATCGTCTCGAAAGAGTCGTAGTGCATTCCGATAATGTGGTCGCACTTGATAAAGTCAGATGCGATCACCGCATTGTCAACTCCCATTGTATAATTATTTCCAAGAGGCAGAAAAGCAAAATCAATTTTCTTGAAGTCGCCAATCAGTTTCATGTCATAGTGCAAAGCAGTATCACCGGCATAATAAAAATTTCCTGCCGGAGCTTCAATCAGAAAACCGAGCGGATTTCCTGCATAGGTTCCATCAGGCAAGCTGCTGGAGTGAACAGCATTCACACATTTCACTTTTCCGAAATCAAAAATCCAGTGACCTCCGGTATTCATTGCATGTGTCTTGGTGATTCCGTTTTTATTTAGCCACGTTGTAAGTTCGTAAGCAGCAATTACTGTTGCTCCTGTTTGCTCTGCAAGTTCAATCGCATTGCCTGTGTGATCGCCATGTCCATGAGAAAGCAAAATGTAATCTGCTTTTATTTTTTTCTTATCAATTGAAGTTGCGAGTGGATTTTCGGTAATGAATGGATCGAATAAAAGTGTTTTCCCGCTCACGTTTACCGAAAAGCATGAGTGTCCGTAATAGGTTATCTCCATCTTTATTTAATTGTGCCCGCAAAAATAGTCAATCATCGTTTCACAGAGATTAAAGTTACCAACAAAAAAAGAGAAATGTTGAAAACTGGTGCAGAGTTTGTAACAGAAGAATGTTTAAAGAAATGTTGTGCGATTGAAATCAGAATGTCTTTGAGCGTTCAAAAGTTTTTTCTCATAATCGTTTCTTCTTTCTGAAAAATCTATTTTTGCTTTTATGTTTCGGAAGAATCTTTTTCTGCAATCAACCTTTGTTATTTTTTTATTCATCGTAATTGGCTGCAACGACCCGGCAAAGCGCCATGCCGGAAAAAAAGTATTTCGCTACAATGAAACGGCAAAGCTTACATCACTCGATCCTGCCTTTGCAAACAATCAGGCAAACTCCTGGGGCTGTAATCAGCTTTACAATGGGTTGGTACAGATAGATAATAATCTGAAAATAAAACCCTGCGTTGCAAAAAATTGGGAAATACAAGACAATGGAAAAACATATCTTTTTCATTTACGAAACGATGTTTTTTTTCACGAGAATACAACCTTTGATGTGCGCGAACAATTCAACAGTGTTCATAATGAAGATAATCCAATTCGGGTAACGCGAAAGGTTACTGCACAGGATTTCAGATTCAGCTTACTCCGGCTTGTTGATTCATCTCTTGCTTCGCCATGCGGCTGGGCAATGAACCACGTTCTTCGGGATTCCATTGGAAATCTTTCAGGCATTGGAGTAATTGATGACACAACCCTCAGGATTACACTCACCCAACCGTTCGCTCCTTTTCTGAGTATTCTTTCAATGCCATTCTGCTCCGTTGTTCCAAAAGAAGCGGTTGACTATTTCGGAAATACTTTCGGGCGGCATCCGTGTGGTACAGGACCCTTCGTTTTCAGAATATGGAAAGATGGAGACGAACTTGTTTTGTTGAAGAATGAAAATTATTTTGAAACGAATGACAGGGGAGACCCCCTCCCGTTTCTTGACGCAGTTGAAATTTCATTTCTATCAAATCCCGAAGATGCCTTCATTCAATTCCTCAGAGGGAATCTTGATTTTATGAATGGGATTGATGGAAGTTACATCAATGAAATGCTAACTCACACCGGGCAGATAAGAGAAAAGTATGCGGGCCGTTTTAATATGGAAATGATTCCCTACCTCAACACGGAGCATCTTAGTATTCTTCATGATTGTAATCCTGAAAATAAGAAAGACAACCCGCTTTGCGATAAGCGCATCAGGCAGGCACTCAGCTATGGCTTTGAAAGGAAAAATATTTTAAAGTACCTGCGCAATAATATTGGCGTGCCGGGCACTGAGGGCATTACACCACCGGGTTTACCTTCGTTTGATACTTCGAAGGTGGTTGGTTATAACTATTATCCATCAAAGGTGCGTGATCTTCTAAAAGAAGCCGGATATCCTGATGGGCAGGGCTTGCCTGAAATTGTTCTCAATACAAATGTTGAAAATATTGAATTGTGTAAATTTATGAAAAGCCAGTGGGAAGAGTTTGGTTTTAAAATCCGCATTGAGGAAAATTCTCATTCGGATCAAATGAGGATGATTGATGAAGGAAAGTTTTCTTTCTTTCGGGTATCTTGGATTGCAGATTATCCGGATGCTGAAAATTTTCTTTCTCTTTTCTACTCAAAAAACTTTTCGCCACATGGATTTAACTACACTCATTTCAGCAACAAGGAATATGACGAACTTTATGAAAAGGCAATTGCCGAAGTAAACGATTCGATACGCTTTAGCTACTACCAATACCTCGATGAGATGCTGATGGAGAATGTACCTGTCATAATTGCTTACTACGATCAGGCTATTCACCTCTCTCAAAAAAACATCAGCGGATTAAGCACCAACGCCATGAATCTTTTGGTGCTGAAGAATGTGAGAAAGGAATAATAGTTGGTGAGATGGGAGAGAGAATACTTATCTCAGAAAATAGTTTGTAGCGATTTTATTTTTTTTGCGCCAAGCTGCTGTACTGCTGTGAATATGTGCTAGCACATTGTGTGAGGATACCGGTTTTGAATAAATCTTTTTCAGAAAATGCAATCGGTGAATTCCGACATCAATAAGAAACTGCGCTTCCAGTTCTTCATAACCAACTGTAAATTCAGGCAGCGGGAGGTTTAGTTTTTCTGACAACTGATTTCCGAATGGAAAATTTTCTTTTCTGCTCAACTCTTTCATGTGATTTTTTCCCAGCGAATAGGCAAGACGGAAGGCATCCACATGAATGTGAGAAATAACAACACGCTTTGTTTCTTCAAGCTGCATTGATGCATTGCCATGCTGTCGCAATGAATCAACATAAAAGTTTTCATTTATGCTGCCATGAAGATCGGTAGGGAAGAGGTTGAACAATCCGTTTTGCTGAATGGTGACGAGTGAAATGCGCCTGGGAATTGAATAAGCAATTCTGTTTTGATCGTACTCATTTCCGGGAAGATTTACGTTGCCCGGTTTTCTTTTGAACTGCTCATATATTTTCTGAAAATATTTTTGAGCGGGAGAAATGAACTGCTGATTTCCATGTTGTGCAGTATAAATTAAGAGCGTGGCGTTATCAACTTCAGCTTTTGTAAAATAGATAAGTGATAGCGTTGCTACTTTCTTCTGCTTCGTTGAATAAACAGAAACAGTTATCTTCTCACTGAAATTAAATGTGGGAGAAGAGAGAATGCCAATGGTAACGGGTTTGTATCCGAGGAAAAGATGTTTTTGTGAAATGTCATTACCGGTATTTTGTATAACAAATTTGAAGCGTTCTGAAAAATCGACCTCGTTCACACACAGGTACTCCTGCGGAAAAGGGTTGCCTGTTAGCAGCGCTTTTAGTTGTTTTTTCAAATGAAGCAGGATAAACTCTTTTCTGAAAACGAAGGCTTACTTACGCACACTTCCATTAACCTACACTGTTCATAGAAGCCACTATTGTTTGATAACCCAACAAAATCTTTCATTTTAAAACTTACATTTATCTGCATCACCCGACTCTACCCACGAAGATGAATCGTTTGAAGTCCGCACAAAGCTTTGATAGAGGAGAGAACTCATGTCGTTGTCTTGGTGATGGCGATTAGTAAACTTTGATATTATATTTCAATAGTTTTTTTGGCAAGTGGTCGTCAAGATTTGAAATGTCACTGTCATTAAGTTCGATAAGTTTGAAGTCGTATTTCTGATAAATTTCCTTCTTAATTTTTTTTCTCTCTGCATACTTTGGCTCGTCTTCCATTCCCCAAAATTCTATGTAAACATTCTCGGTCGGAATGAAAAAATCCGAATACAAATCTTCTTCAATCGGTAATTTTCTTTCGTAAGCATGAGCCAACTTGTAATCATATAAAGCATTGTCAATAATTACTTCTGCTCTTGAACGAACCATGTGTCCGTCTTTAGTTCTTAAAGTCGCTGGAAATTTTTCTCTGAAATTGCCGGAGGAGTGAGTTGTTGTTGGTTGTTGTGGAGTAGAAAAGATTTTGGGAGTTTCCTTTTCAGTAGGCGTGTCATTAAAAACTCTTAACAAACTTTTGTCGTGAAGAATTGAATTTGCAAACTTTACATAAGTGTTGCCTTTAGTTTCATCTTCAAATTGTCGTCCTCCGACTGTCTTGCCAAGCTTAGTTACAACCCAACCAGAAATTGCTTTCTCTATCCAACCAAGTTCAGCGAAAATTAAATTCATTCGTTGGTTTGAAACTTTGAAGTGGTCTCCAATCGCTGTTGAATTGAGAAGCTTGGGTTTGTCGGTTGGAGTCTGCCCGTTCTTGTCAAGTGAAATATTTTCTGGCCACACAACGAAGTCACCAAACTTTGGATTGTTCCGTGTTTGTCCGCCATGCTGTTTGCCTGTTTCAGTTAAAATCCATTTGTCGCTCTTGCGTTCTATCCAACCAAGTGTTTTCAGTTTGTCAAACAGGTCGGCTGGTTTCATGTCCAGTTCGTTTGCAAGTGATGATGTTGAGATGTAGTCCATAAGTTTTAAAAATGATTTTTGTCAAAGTGAATTTCTTGCAATCAGTATGAAGTTGCTATGCCGCCAAGCATCACGCACAACACTTTAATAAACGAAACAAAGATAAAAACTTTCGTTTATGCAACATACGGTGTGCTGCATCGCCTTCGGCAGGTCTATGGCGACCGTAGGATAAACGAAACTACGAAAACCTGTTAACCCTCAAGGGTTACTTTACCTGGTTTTGCATAAAACTGTCCATTTTTTAGCTCAAAACACAACAATGTTTTGCACTAAACACAACAGTGTTTTACACTAAACACAACAGTGTTTTGCACTAAACACAACAGTGTTTTACACTAAACACAACAGTGTTTTGCACTAAACACAACAGTGTTTTGCACTAAACACAACAGTGTTGAGCACTAAACACAACAGTGTTGAGCACTAAACA
>JBBRND010000026.1:0-66546 GCA_038230515.1 Bacteroidia bacterium
CCGGAATAAGAATATCCTCCGAGAATATATCCACCGTCAGCCGTTTGCTGCAATGAATAAAGTACATCATTAGCTGTTCCTCCGAAATCCTTATCCCACTCTTTGTTGCCAAGTGAATCTGTTTTTATAATCCAGTAATCATAATAGCCCCATGATGGCTGTGTCTTGTCTCCACCAATACCGGACTGAGAAACTCCTCCCAGAATATATCCACCGTCAGCCGTTTGTTGCAATGAATAAAGATCATCATTAGCTGTTCCTCCGAAATCTTTATCCCACTCTTTGTTGCCAAGCGAATCTGTTTTTACAATCCAAAAATCAGTGGCTCCCCAGTTTGCCTGTGTCTTGTCTCCGCCAATGCCGGAACCTGAATATCCTCCCAGAATATATCCTCCGTCAGCCGTTTGCTGCAATGAATAAAGGTAGTCACCATCTGTCCAACCGAAATCTTTATCCCATTGTTTGTTACCAAGTGAATCGGTTTTTATTATCCAGTAATCAGTATAACCACTACTCCAATTAGCTTGTGTTTTATCTCCTCCAATTCCGGATGCAGAAAACCCTCCGAGAATATATCCTCCATCTTTTGTTTGTTGGAAGCAGGTAATCCAATCATAATCCGTCCCGCCAAAGCGGTAGTCCCATTGCTTCACGAGGGGGTTCTGAGAAAAAGAATGGATGGAAGAAAAAACAAAAAGTGTGAGTAGCCAAACATTTGCCACGCTCACCCCCGCCCTAAAGGGAGTCCTGCGCGCTGTGCCCTTTAGGGCTTCGGGTGCGCGAGGGCTTAGGTTATTGGATAAATGTTTTTTCATCCCCTCAAATGTAGTAAAGTATTTGCATCAGCATAAAACCGGTGGATACATATTATAAAGGTGTGCGTTTGCAACGGAAGTAATATGCCCTTTTTTATTAAATTTCTCATTCCAACTTATTGGAATACGATCCAAAACGTTTTTTGCCGTGTTCCTGATTATTGGAATAGGGTGCGAAACGTTTTTACCCCTATTCCTATTTCTTTGAATGCCATCCTAACCATTATTTACCCTGTTCCAAGAAATGAGAATAGGGTGCGTAATGGTTTTTATCGTGTTCCAATATCTTTGAATACCATCCGAAAGAGTTTTTACCCTATTCCAAGAATATGGAATGCCATCCTAAACATTATTTACCCTATTCCAAGAAGTTGGAATAGGGAGGATGGCGATACTGCCCTCGGCATTACGCTCGATCCGTTATAGAATTTTATTTTTCACTGAGTAAGCCGTCTGTGTAAAAAGCATGCGGCTTTTTTTATGCGGTGAAGAAAATTACTGCTTCACAAACTTGCTGCGAAAAACTTTTTCGGAAGATGATACTTCTATTATATATATGCCGGAGGGCAGCCCTTCAACATCCACATTCATTTCTGATTTCCGATTCCTGAGTTCGGATTGAACAGCCACTCCTAAAATATTGTACACAGTAATTGTTGCGGCTGTTCCGATCTTGAATTCTGAATTGTGAATTGTGCATTTATCAGCAACTGGATTGGGAGAAATGATCAATTGACTATTAGTAGCTTCTAATTCATTAACTCCAATCAAGCCATGTCGAACAGAGTCTGATAATTCCTCCAGATTGTACATTCGAACGTCATCAATAACAAGTTCAGTACATGTTTCACAAATATGCCCCCAGTTTGTAAACTTAACGGTATGAGAGGAAGAAGTTGCAAGAAATTCAATTAAGAATCTTGTTCCTGTACCTCCAATGGGAGTCGGCTTCTCTCTCAAAAGAATGTTTCCGAATCCAACATCAACCGCGAACACACTGCTGTTATTCATATATTCCTCTCCACCAGCCCAAAATTCCAAAATGTAAGTATTGTCAATGGTGAGTCCGGTAACAGTTTGTTGAAGAGAAACACCATTGGCACCTCCATAGTCAGAAGTATTAAGAGGATACCCGGAAGGAATTCCTGAAACGATGCAGCCATTCATCACCAGGCATGAAGTATCATCGTCAATAGATGAGCATGCATGGCAATAGAAACTTCCGAAATAGGCAGCATTCAATCCCTCCTCAATCATACATTTATTGGTAATAGTGGTATAGACACAGGCATACGTGTTGTAGCCGCCTCCGGTACATATCCAATCTGAAAGATCACAGATGTAACCCGCAGAGTTAGGACAAAAAGAAGTTTGAGATCCAATTACTCCGGTGCTTGCGGGGCACGTATTGTTTTCAAACCCACCATTCACGATAAGATTATTTATACCGATGCCGATGGAATCATTTTGATTAAAAGAAAATACATTAAGAAGTTGTGCGTTTGCACAAAACGAATACAAAATAAAAATTGTGATAAAGATTTTTTTCATGAGATGGTAATTATTGATTTATGAATTTAATAGAGAAAAGAATTGAGGCATCCAAAGATAGAAAACTTTGCTTCGCTTCATCACTCAACTAAAAACCTGCTCCGTTTCAATCTCCTTAAACCTCGCCTTCTTGTCTTTTATTTTTTGCAGAATGTGCGGGCTCCAGTTGGTGTTGTCTTCCGCATCAAAAATGGTAATGTTTTGAGTCGCGTCCGGCTTCAGCAAATCAGAAGCATGACATTTTAAAATAACCGCAGCAGTTTTCACACCTGAGTTGCTCGCCCCTGCAACACCATGCGCAAGTATGCTGGCACCGCACAGGTAAAGATTTTCTATTTCGCTTTTAGCAGGAAAAGAAAACGGACCGCTCTGAAAAAAACTCTTCTCCGTTCCGTAAGCATTGCCGCGCGTGGAGTTGATATAATATTCATTCGTGATGGGTGTGCCCAGTTCCATCTGAATAATTTTACTGCGAACCCCCGGAAGTATTTTCTCCAGACTGTTCAGAATCTTTTGGCAGATACGTTGCTTCATGGCGAGATAAGCAGCACTCTCATTGCCTCCATCGCTGCTGAATTCTTTAAAGGTATCGTAATCAATAAACGTAACCACTTCAATGTTGTGATAGCGTCCGTTAAAACTTGGCGGATCTTTCAGCGTAGTGCAACTGATAAAGAGCCCCGAAAATTCTTCTGAAGATAAAATATCCTGGGCAACCATCTTCTCATAAATTTTATCAACGTCTAAATCTTCAAGCATCCAGATGTTGCCGGAGTCCATGCCCGCAGCGCGCACATCCATATCAACCGTTAAAAATAAAAGCAGAGAAGTAACAGAGTAACGCGTTTTGGAAAGCCGCTTCTTTAGTTTGTCGCTCAGGTTTTCCTTCCCAACCATTTCAAGAAATGTTTTGTTGGGATCGGCATTCGAGATAATCCGTTTCGCTTTTATCACCTCACCGTTCTGCAACTCTACACCAACAGCACGTTTTCGTTTGCCCGATTGTTCAAGAAGAATTCGTTTCACTCCGTGTCGCGTGCGCACTTCGCCACCATGTTTTGTAATTGCTTTTGTCATTGCCTTCACAATGGCAGCGCCACCACCCATCGGATAAAATGCTCCGTTGAAATAATGATCCATCACCGCGCAGTGCAGCGGAAAACTTGCAAGCGCAGGCGGCAACCCATGATCGCCACATTGCGCATTCAAAACTTTTTGCAGCAACGGATCTTTGATAAATTTATTAATCACTTTCTTCAAGCTGAACAATCCGTACTTGCCCAGGTAACGCGTGCGATACGGCACCGTAATGTTATCCCAGAAGCCGCGCATCTTTACAATGAACTGCAATTGCTGACTCACTGCATGAACCATGTCAAGATATTTCCTCAGTGCTTTTTTCTCATGAGGAAACCGGAGTGCAAGCGATTCATACAAGTTGTCAAGTCCCGCAGGCATGTCAATTTTATGATCACCGATATGGCAATGCTCATACCCCGAAGGATTCATTCTGAAAAAAGTAAGATCGTTTGCAATGCCGAGTCCCTCGTAAAGATCGCTTGTAGATTCTCCCTTGTCCAACATGCCGATGTAATGCACACCTGGGCTGAAGCGTTGTCCGTTCAGAAAAAAACTGTGGCACCACCCACCCGGAACATAATGTTGTTCCAGCACCAAAACTTTTTGTCCCGCACGCGAAAGACAAATGGCGGCTGATAGTCCCGCAGCACCTGAACCGATAATGAGTGTATCTATTTCCTGCATCATGAAGTTGAGGGCAAGGTAAACTTTAATTTAATTTCGAATATCGGAAAAAGAAAGATATTGGAAGAAGAAAAAAAATTTGTTGAAAAATATTTTTTTGCAATTCCATTTCTACTTCTACATTTACTCGGTTCAAAAAAAGCAAACTTATGAGTACGTTTGAAGACGATGACACTTTTGATGCCGAAGAATTTTTCAAAAACTTCGAAGAGCCCACTGAAGAAGATATGGCTGAATTGAAAAAAGAAAACACACGGATTCAGAATATGCCCATCATGATAAAGGCAAAGCAGATTTACGATCTCACCAAAGCAGTCACTGATGTAATTGATGACGATCATCAGTTTGCGATGGTTAAGCAATTCATGCTCGAAGATTCAATTACGCTTGCTCCGAAAATTGCCGGTGCCGAAGGCGGTGATCTTTATTCCCTCCGCATGGAAAGTGCCGTGCTCGTTCAATATCATGCAAAACAACTTTCCATCCACACCAACACGCTTGGGTACGAAGAAATGGTAGATAAAAAATATTTAAAACTTCTTCGGGAAGAAATTGAAGAGTTCCGCAAACTTTTTGTCAAATGGGTGGATACCTTCGACAACATGAATGATATTTATGACGGCTGGATTCGCTTCAGCCCCCATGCCGAATAAAAAAGTTGGGCACAATAAAAAAGGAAGAGTTTATCACTCTTCCTTTTTTGTTTGGGTTCAGTTCACGTTACCTGACAATTGTAAATTTATCTGAGTAAAGTTTTTTGCCCTGCTCATCACGAAGTGTGATAAAATAATTTCCGGTGGCAAGTTTGCTCACATCAATCTTTTCTGTTTCTGATTTCATTTTATCAGTAATCATGAGTTTGCCTGTTACATCCATTACTTCATACTTCATGGATATTGCGCTGGTGAGTTCAACGTGGACGTTGAGTTCGTTGCTGACTGGCAATGAAAAGAGCTTTACAACTTTGACAACAGAGTTTGCTTCATTGATTCCAACCCACCCGCTAAGAGCGAGGTTATCAACAGTCATTGAACTCCCAATACTTGCATTGAAGAGTGCGGGGCTTGACTGCAGAATAATAAGGGCAGTGTCTGGTTGATTAACCCAATCTCTGTAAATAAACGGGTATGAAAAGCTTGTCAATGCAAGAGCAGTTGTGATTGAATCAATGCTATAAGCAATTGTGTCTCGCGTGCTGGTGGCAGCATTCCAGCGAAACAAGAAAGCAGAAATGACTCCCTTATCAGTTCCTGCACCAGCAGGTATATATTTAACGCAACCGCTGATAAATCTTGAACGCGCAGTATCAGGACTTCCACCTGATGCTGAGTATGAAGAAACATTCCCCGTTATAACTCCATTAGTCGCTACGCCAGGACCAGTGATGGTCCCAAATCCAATACTAGTCATCTTAATAGAGTAAATCAAATCGCAAAAATCTGAAGACTCCTTTACAGCACTATGTCCAAGACCATTGTGTGCGGTTAAGCTGTCGGAAGTATTCCAGCTAATGGGCTTTTCTCCCATATCATAACTAACCCAATTTTCAAAACTTGAGTTCGGAATATTTTGTGCATTTGTAATTCGCGTACCAATCAAAAATAAAAATGTGAGTAGAGTAATTTTTTTCATAATGAGTTTATTTATTTGAGTGAGGAACCAAAAGTAGAAAAAATTCTGTTATCTGTTTTTGTACAAATAAAAACCGATGCTGTAAGACAAGGCAAGCTTACGGCACCGGTTCGAAAAGTAGGATTCAATGGATGAAAAAATTTAATAGGATTAAAATACAACGGTAAGTGCCACTTCCTATCCCAAAAGTTGCAAGGCAAAGAAAATATTTTTTAAGAAGGATGAGGATAAAGTAGAATGACGGATTTTTATCTTCGTACTTATTTCCAAAAAAAATGCCGTAAGACAAGGCAAGCTTACGGCACTTAATTTTAAAAATGATTCACCTGCAAGAAAAACGTTACATAAAAAATTTAAAACTCAACTTAGCAAGATTTCAAAAAGTAAAATTTCACCTAAATTCTACTGTAAGTGCCACTCACCCACCGAAAAGTTGCACGACATTGAAAATATATTTTCAATGTCGTCTTTTTGTGTATTTTCCTACTTTATAGGAATGTATCGGATACCCATTTGCCTTAAATAATCTTCCAAAGGCGGCAGACCCATCTCTGCCCTGCGGTCGTTTACTTCAGATTCGTCATCAATCGGGTAGAGTTCGTAGGCATTGGTTGAGGAATTAAATTTTAGCTGGCTGCCGTAGCGTTGGTTTTTCCCCTCGTCCATCAGCACATGATCTTCAAGTAAAGCAACTTCACTTAAGGCAGCTTTGTTTCTGTCGGCTGCTTCATGCATCATCGGTAAATATTTTTTTCTTGTGGCAGCATCAGAATGTTGAATAACGAGGAACAATGCCTGATTTCCTTTGCGTCCTACGTCATCTGCACCAAGCCAGCCAAACTGCTCAATGATTTCTTTAACGCGGTCAATATTTTTTGCATCCGTGATCTGAATTATCTTTTTCAGCGAATCCATTTGCGGAGATTTTTTTCCTGAAATCTTTTCTGCACTGTCCACCAGCAAACGATATTTCTGATCGTTGTCAAAAATTCGTTCCAGTTCTTCAGACAATGGTTTTATGTAATGGGATTCGGCTTCCGCTTTATTCTTCCGGACTTTGTTTACAATTTTACTCCATCGCTCATCGCTATGTAAAACAAAAAGATCGGCATCACTGATCAGGAAATCGTATTCAGTCCAGTCACCTTTATCGGCAATGCGAAAAAGATTGTAGAAAGAGGAATCAATATTTCCAGCACGCGCATAGGCCCCTGCTGCTTTGTAACGGTCATTCACAAAACCTTTTCCGCTGAATGCATTGAATGCCGCTGTGTACGCGCCTGCCGCCTCGCTAAAGTTATTTGTCCGCAAAAGTGAATCAGCCGTTGTGACAAGGTGAAAATAAATAACAGGCGGATGCTGGCTGAATACATTTTGAAATGAAATCGCTAGCAAAAGGAGAAGAAGATTTTTTTTCATCACATCAAAGATACATGAATCTCAAAAGCAAAATGCAAATCTTCTGATTACCTTTGGCGTATGTACAAAGCGGCTATCGGCACCAAGGAATTTAAAATAGAACTTGAGTCAAAGAAGAAATCAATTGACGGAAAACCATTCGATCCTGATGTGATTGAAATTCGTGAAAGAAAATTTCACATCCTCTCAAATAATAAATCATATTCAGCAGAAATTGTAGAAGTGAACCACGAAGAAAAAACGGTGATTGTAAAAGTGAACCAGAACACATACCATGTTTCAGTAAAAGATAAATATGATGAACTTCTGCAAAGTATGGGTTTGGATTTATCAAATTTAAAGAAAGGCGGTGACTTGAAAGCGCCCATGCCAGGGCTTGTGCTGAAGGTGATGGTTGAGCCTGGCCAAAAAATTCAAAAAGGTGATTCTATTTTGGTGCTCGAAGCCATGAAAATGGAAAACATTCTCAAAGCATCGGCTGACGGTGAAGTGAAAAAAATCCTTGTCAAGAAGGGTGATAAAGTGGAGAAAAATCAGGTGATGGTGAATCTTACATAAGGTTTCACTAAAGAGTAAATTTATTTGTTGCTTTTTCTTTCATACCGAAAACCTTTTCCCTCTATAAAAGTTAAACATTGTTGCTCTTGTTTAACTCAGTAATTTTAAAAAATGATTCACCAAAATCCTATCTCCGGTTTCATTAAACTTCGTTTCTTTACAGTATCAATATAAAACTTCATGAAAAAATATATTTTACTTTTTATTCTTTTAGTTGCTCAAACATCTGTTTTTAGCCAAACATTTTCAGGCACTGGGGGATCGATCTTTACAATTGTTGATACATCACGTTTCAATATCAATGTAAACGGGCTTACTCCTTCTACCATAAATAATACTTTCGGGCTTGAGCAGGTGGAAATAAATATTACTCACGGTCGCGACCAGGATGTGAACGTCTATCTTACCGCTCCTGACGGAACATTTATTCCCCTTACAATAGGCAACGGAGGCACTGGCTCTAATTACACAAATACTATTTTTCGTTGGGATGCGAGTATTGGGATTGCCCAAGGTGTAATCCCTTTTAATGGAAATTACAAGCCGCAGGGTAATCTTTATAATGTAAACAATGGTCAAAATGGAAACGGCATGTGGCAGTTACGTGTGATAGATGTTGCCAGTGGATTTTCAGGTTCTGTTACTTCCTGGAGTTTGACTTTCGGAAATCATCCTGCCCATATTTTTTCTTTTTTTGATTCGAGTCTTCCAATTTTGGTTATGAATACTGATTCTCAGACAATAGGTTCAACAGAAATTATTTGTGATTTGGGAATAATTAATAACGGAATAGGTGTGAGAAATCATCTTACTGATCCATTTACTGATTTCAATAGTAAAATAAAAATTAAGTGGCATGGCTCAAGCACGCTGCAGTTTCCTAAAAAGCCGTATGCTTTTTCTACACTTGATTCTGCCGGAGTAAATGAAGTAAATGTTTCCATTGTGGGATTGCCTGCGGATAACGATTGGATATTGAAAGCTTCATACACTGATAAATCGTTTATGCATGATGTATTGATTTTTCAACTTGCCAATGAAATGGGAGAGTACGCTCCGCGAACCCGCTATATTGATGTGGTTATCAACGGGTCTTATCAAGGAGTTTATCAACTCATGGAAAATATTAAGCAGGGGCACAGCCGTGTTAATATTTCGAAGATGCACCCAACCGATACTGCAGGCGTTAATCTTACCGGAGGATACATTTTCAGAATTGATAAAGGCAACGGACCGGGATGGACATCGTTGTATGCGCCAGTGAATCATCCGAACGGACAAACAATACTTTTTCAATATGATTATCCTAAAATAGACAGCATGCCACCTGTTCAGCAAAATTATATTCATTCTTATACTGATAGTTTTGAGAATGCACTTGCAGGGGGAAACTTTATGGACACGTTGTCGGGATGGAGAAATTTTGCCGGAGCGAAATCTTTTATTGATTATTTCTTTTGCGATGAGATTACTAAGGATGTTGACGGGTATCGAATAAGTACTTATTTGAATAAGGACAAGGATAAGAAAATTAAAGCGGGACCAATATGGGATTATGATATCGCCTTTGGAAATGCAAACTATTGCAGCGGTTATGATACTACTGGATGGGCCTACCAATTCCCTTGCACAGGCGATGGTTTTCAAATCCCCTTCTGGTGGAACCGGTTATTGCAGGATTCAACTTTCAGAGATGAAGAAAAATGTCGTTGGACGCAACTCAGGCAGAATGTTCTAAGTCAGTCAAACATTTACTCAATTATTGATTCCTGCATTGTTATTGATAGCGAATCTGTGAATTGGAATTTCCAAATCTGGCCCATTCTGGGAATATACGTGTGGCCCAATGTTGCTCCTTATCCTACAACTTATGCGGGTGAAATTGCTAATTTGAAACGATGGGTTGCAACAAGGCTTACATGGCTTGATGCAAATCTTCCTGGCAACTGCAATTGCAATCTTACAGTTTCTTCACAGAATGCTTCTTGCTCCAATAACTGCGATGGGCAGGCAATTGCTTCAGGTGCAAGTGCGTATCCTGTTTTTTACAATTGGGATAATGGCGCACAAAGCGACACGATCACTTCGCTTTGTGCAGGCACTTATATTCTCACAATGGCAGATGCCGTTGGTTGCATGCAAACAGACACTGTTAACATTGGCGCATCTTTAATTTTCACAGCAACTACTACTTCTACCCAATCCAACTGCGGACAATGCAACGGAACAGCAACAGCACATACATCAGGTGGTACAGGCAATTTCTCGTATCAATGGAATAACGGATTAACAACCGATAGTATCTTCAATCTTTGTTCAGGAAATTATTCAGTTACAATTACCGACTCCGGTGGATGCGCGGTACTTCGCAACGTTTTAGTTGCTGGTTCTTCTTCCGTTGCAACTACTTATTCTTCGTCAAATGTTTTGTGCAATGGTACATGCACTGGTACGTCAAGTGTGAATGTTACTTCAGGCACAGCTCCTTTCACTTACCAATGGCAACCCGGAGGATACACTACTTCTTCAGTAAATAATATTTGTGCGAACATATACACTGTTACAATTACCGACTCGAATGGCTGCGCAAAAACAGATACTATCATTATCACTCAGCCAACAGTGCTCAACGCTGTTGCAAGTACTTCTACAGATGTTTCCTGTAATGGCGGCAATAACGGAAGCGCATCGGTAACTACAAGCGGTGGAATTCCTCCTTATGTATTTGTTTGGAATCCTTCTGTCGGTAACACGGCAAGTGTTTCTAATCTTACAGCAGGTACATATACTGTTTCAGTATCGGATAGTAATTTATGTGTTGATACGGCAGTGTTCATTATCGGTGAACCTTCTTCTCTCACAGTATTTACCTCTTCAACACCCTCATCATGCGGTTCTTCCAATGGGACTGCTACATGTGCCCCGAGTGGCGGCACTGCTCCTTATACCTATGCGTGGTCGCCAATCGGAGGCACTGCATCAACAGCAACAAATCTTTCCGCAGGAAATTATTCAGTTGCGGTGATTGATGCGCACAACTGCATTCAAACTTCATCTGTATCAGTAAATAACTCTAATGCACCTATAATCACACTTGCATCAAGTATAGATGAACCTTGCAATGGAGACAGCATAGGTAGCGCATCAACAAATATTACGGGAGGAACATCACCATTTACTTATAGTTGGAGTCCTGTTGGTGGAACAGGAGCTTCAGCGACAAATCTTCATGCTGGAAATTATATAGTCACGGTTACAGATGCGAACATGTGCATCTCCACCCTTAATATTTCTATAACTGAACCACCTGCCATTGCGATCAATCTTTCTTCTACAAACGTTACTTGCTTTGGAAGTTGTGATGGTACGGCAAACACAAACGTAATTGGCGGAACAAGCGGTTACACTTATTTGTGGTGCAACAATTCCACTGCGTCATCAATAACTGGATTGTGTGGAGGAAATTGCTCCGTACAAATTACCGATGCACATAATTGCATTGCAACACAGTCATTCAACATTCCTTCTCCTGGTTCAGCAATCGGAGTGACCATTGCTCACACCGATGCAAGTTGCACAGGCTGTACGAATGGCTGGGCTTCCGCAATAGTGAATGGAGGTAATAGCCCTTATACGTATTTATGGAATACCGTTCCACCTCAGTCAACTTCTCTTGCTGTAAATTTACTTCCCGGAACTTATGTTGTTTGTATTACTGATGCAAACGCCTGTACAGTTTGCGATACAGTCGAAGTGCTTGATGCCTCCGTTGGAATAAACGAAATGCCGAAGCAAAGTTCACCTATGTATGTTTACCCAAATCCTGCTTCCAACTCTGCAAGTTTTATTTTCTCGCTCTCTAAAAAACAGCGCGTCATGCTTCAGGTTTTTGATGCAAGAGGAAAATTAGTGCGCGAGCTTGTTAACGAAGTCCGAAACAGTGGCGACCACATTTTAACAATGGGAGTTTCTGATCTCAGCGAAGGAATTTATCAATACGAATTCTGTACAGAAGAGCGCGTCCAAAACGGAAGCATCGTTATTCATCGGTAAAACCATTATTATCTTAATTTTTGGAAAGTAATTGCGTCCGCTTTTTTGTTTAGCTTGTATAAATGCTAAAGTAACTCAACATTTGTAGTACCGAATGAGGCACTAAATCAATTTGTGGTTTCCGCTATAATTTTTTATCTCGAGAAAAATTGTGACCGCCTACTTAATAAACACCTGTTAAAAAAATCTAGGCATCTTATTGTAATTGTGCCTTACCTCTCCGCGCTTAAGCGGGTTAATGAGGGCAATAGTGATTTCGTATGCGCTCCCAGCTCCCGCATTTCTGTGAAGTGACGAAAGCACATAGTCGTAACTAACCCCCACGCTCAGGTAATTATATTCAAAACGCGCAGCGAGAATAATTGCATCTGCAAAGCGATAATAACCACCAACAGTAAACATTACCTCCTTCTGGTAATTGGTGTATTGCGACTTAAAACGCACTTTGTTTTTTATAGAAGCTCCCCCAATAATTTCTTTTTGGTTACCCTGCAACATCACCAATGCTTTAGGGCAAAACCAACCCTCATGTTCATCATTGAGGGCAATCTCGCTACCAACATTTGCTACATACCTTCTATGTATCGGATTTATTCCGTCAATGTAAAAACTGTTATTCTCTCCCCCCACATGTTGGACAGCACCTCCTGCATAAACATAATTGTATTGGTCTGGGACATAATGCCAGAAAACCCCCGCAGACAAATCAACATAACTGAACTGAGCAATTGAGATAGAATCGCCATATCCTGAAGTGGCATCAAAGTTATCACCGTTCCATTGGGAGCCCCACGTGGAATGATTGAAGTCAATAGAACTTTGATTAAGCCCGCCCTGAAAACCTACAGAAATAAAATTATCACCGTCATCAATCGGAGTAGTGTACGACAGGGAACCCTGCAAAATCGTTTGGCGAAATACATCATTGCCCGAACGATTTTGCATAAGCAGAAAACCCACACCAAAAAATTGCCCATTTCTTAGCAATGCTCTTGCAACTGGAACCTCAAGTGAAACATGAATATCAGTGTATGCTTTTGTAATACCCGACCATTGGCTACGAAAATCATTACTGAAACGAAGCTTGCCATTGAATACACCTGTCATTGCAGGGTTCAGTGTAAGCGGTGTGTTTTGCCACTGCGAGAAATGAGCATCTTGGGATGATGCTGTTGTAATAACAGTCATCAATAAAACGAGAACTAGAAAAGTATTTTTTTTCATCGCAGTTACCTAATCAATGTTATATTCCCGTTTTGATGATAAACCTGCGCCCCAGTAGTAATGATAAACAATGTATAAACATACGTTCCCATCTCAACATCTTTTCCGTTATATTTTCCATCCCACCCAGCAGGATCGCAAGGACCTGTATCGGGGCAGGGGCTGTGCGATTCAAAAACTTTTTCTCCCCAACGATCATAGATTGCAAATGTCATGCTCTTCACATTTGTTGCGTACACACCAATTGTACTATTTGCTCCGCTAGAAGTTGGCTTAAAAGTATTCGGCACAAAAATATTATCGTTGTGAAGAATAACAACTGTAACATGCTTCTTGGTTTTGCAACCCGTTGCCGAATCGGTTATCTCACAATAATAAGTGTACTGATCTTCCGGTGGATTGCTGTGAGGGGTCGCCACAGGATCAGCTATCGTATCACTATTGAGAGTAGCTGCTGGACTCCATTGATATGCAATTCCTCCTCCGGCATTCAATTGTGCTGACTGCCCAAAATAAATTGAGGTATCAGAACTGATATACGCACCCGGAACATTTATCACACTAATGTATTGAGACATTACCAATGTATCAGAACCAAATTGATTTGTGGCGATGAGAATGGCATCATAAACGCCCTCATCAGGATAACACACGTGAGGATTTTTAAGATTGCTTGTATCCGGATTACCACCAGGTAATATCCAATGATAAGTAGTCGGATAATTTGTATTGTCACTCATATCATGAAAGTCAATGCAATTGCCTGAACAGAAGGATGTATCTGTTGCCGAAAAATGAACGATGGGTTTCGGGCAGGTATCAACTGTGATAATTGCAATCTGAGTAAGCGTATCAAACCCATAAGCATTCTGAACAATCATTGTTACATTGTAAGTTCCGGAATCGGGATAACAAATATTGGTTGGATTTTGGGCTGTTGAACTTGTAGTGCTCGATCCTGGGAATAGCCACAGCCATGAAGTAGGAGTATTAAATGATTGATCGCTGAAGTCTATGCAATTGCCTTCGCATAGTTGTGTCATGCTGGGAGTAAATCCGGCAATAGGAGGAAGGCATGCATTGACATCAACATAATTTGTTATCACCAATGTGTCGCTGCCACTACTGTTTGAGACAATAAGCTGCACGGTATAAAAGCCTGGTGTGTGGTATACAATGCCAGTAGGATTTTGAATAGAAGAAACAGGTGGAGTTGCACCAAAGAAAGTCCACTGATACGAAGTAGGGTTGTTTGTACTAAGACTAAAAAAGTTCACGGAATCATTCACGCACAGAATCGTATCGCTTGCATTGAAATTAGCGACAGGTGGAATACACACATTAACATGAATATAATTTGCCATCATGAGCGTATCGCTACCTGTCGCATTGCTCACAATCAACTGAACGTTGTAAGTACCCGCAGCACTGTAAACAATGCCTGTTGGATTTTGTATTGTGGATGTGGGAGGAGTACCACCAAAGAAAGTCCAAGTCCAAGATGTCGGTGCATTTGTGCTAAGGTCAGTGAAGTTAATAGAGTCCCCTGTACAGAGCGTAGTATTATCTGCAGAAAAATTTGCAACAGGCAAGCTGCCACAAACATTCACGGTAATATAATTCACTTTGATAAGAGTATCTGCACCACTCGCATTAGTATCATAAAGAGCTACGGAATAAGTTCCCGCTGTAGCGTAAACTATTCCCGTAGGGTTCTGCAATATTGAAGTTGGTGGGGTACCTCCTGTGAAGATCCATTGCCAACCCGTTGGATTATTTGTGCTGAGATCAGTAAAGTTAATTGAATCTCCCTCACAGATTATTGTATCGCTTGCAGAAAAATCAGCAACAGGTGCTCCGCTGCAAACGCTCACTGTGATGTAGCCGGTTTTTACCAAAGTATCATTTCCATTGGCATTGGTTGCAATGAGAGTTACATTATAGACCCCTGCAGTGTTGTAAAAAATTCCTGATGGATTTTGTGAAGTAGAAGTTCCGGGTGTTCCTCCAACAAAAGTCCACTGCCATGAAGTGGGCGAGTTTGTGCTGAGATCAGTAAAAGAAATGGAGTCGCCCACGCAGAGTATTGTATCACTTGCGGAAAAATTTGCTACAGGAACCGCAACAGCATTTGAGGTGAGATTAATATCATCAAACGCTGCCGAAGGATCAGTGCCCGTACCGCTGTCATCATTATCCCATTGAAAACCTAACTTCACACTTGCATTGTTATCAGCAGATGCAGGAAGCGAAATTGAAAATGCCGTCCATGTTCCGTAAATCGTTCCTGAACATGCAGTGTTATTTGTTTTGGCAAGAGGATCCAATTGCGCCCATGTAGTGCCGTCAAAATACCAGAGGGAAGCATCACCATTTATATTTGCGGGATCGCCCCCTTCATAATAGAGAAAGTCAAGTGTAATATTTGTCCTACCAGAGCAATCAATCGTTGGCGACTCTGCACGTTTGTGAGTAGTGGAACAAATAGTAAAGCTAGCACAAAAAGTTCCAGTAAGGTACGAACCTGAATCAGGACCAAGATTAACAGGAGTAACCGATACACCTGTATTTCCTACATGGAGGGTTTGGTTACTGCCTCCGGTACAATTATTTGCACAATTGCCAACTCCGTTATTATTTACGTGCGCGCTTATGAACCAATTATTGGCATACACCTCATTGAAGCCAAGAGTGGTGGTATCAACGGTCCATATTCCGTTACTTGTACCTAATCCGTTCGCAGGAAAACCGGTGTTACAACCCGAACCAAAATCTTCCGTCCAGAATATCTGAGCGTTTGATCGGATGGACAAAACCATCAGTGCCGGAAGACAGAGATAAATGGTGCAGCGAATAAAAAATTTCGTAAAAGTATCGTGCATATTGGCGGGGAAAGTTACAACTATTTTAGAATTACAAAATCATGTTTCAAATGAGCGATTTCACAAACCTGTACAGATTAAATCCGTCTTCATTCATGTGCATGCGAATTTCTGTTTGAATTTTCTGTTTGTCCAATCCTTTCATTCGTTCACGCTGTTTAAGACGGAATACTTTTTCAGCGAGCAAAAATATTTTTTTTTCGCTACCTGATGATGATAAATGTTGTTGGCTTATCAACTTCGCAAGCTCTTCAATACCTTCGCGATTGGCGGCAGATGTTTTCACAACCGGAACATTCACTTCCTCCTTATCGCGGGTACGCATGAGGTTAGTCATGAACCGCTCCGCTCCCTCCCTATCGCACTTGTTGACCACAAAGATGTCTGCAATTTCCATGATGCCGCTTTTCATTGTCTGAATATCATCTCCTGACTCAGGAACAAAAACAACAATGGTAGTATCGGCAAGTCCTGCAATCTCCACTTCCGATTGACCAACTCCAACGGTTTCCACAAAAATGTAATCGAAGTTGGAAGAGCGAAGCACATCTGTTACTTCAATAATTTTTTCACTCAATCCGCCTAACGATCCGCGCGTAGCAAGCGAGCGAATGAATACATCCTCATGATTAAAAAATTCCGACAACCTCAAACGATCCCCAAGCAATGAACCGTAATTAAAAGGAGAAGTGGGGTCAATAGCTATTACAGCAATTTTCTTTTTCTGAGTAATGAAATAATTTACCAATGAATTGATGAGTGTACTCTTGCCAGCGCCTGGCGGTCCGGTGATGCCAATTATGGGCACTCTTGAATTTGTTTCTAGAGAGAGCAGAATTTCTTCGTATCCCTCTAATTCATTTTCAACAATAGTGATGGCACGTGCAAGCGATTTGAAATCGCCTTTGCGGATAGAAGAAAGAAGTGGCTGGATGCTGCTCAAGAAAAAAATGTTGCTTAGCGACAAAGAAACGAATTTCCGCACGCTCAAAAAACTTTTTACCTTGCCCGCTCATGACTCCGCTCTCTGTCATCATCATTACTTTGAATGAAGAACGCAACATTGCGCGTTGTATTGCATCATTGAAAAACGTTGCCGATGAAATTCTGGTAGTAGATTCTTTTTCCACTGACCGTACAAAAGAAATCTGCTTGAGTGAAGGAGTTCGCTTCATTGAAAATAAATGGGAAGGATATTCCGCACAAAAAAATTTCGCGCACTCACAGGCAACGCATGATTTTATTCTTTCTCTTGATGCCGATGAAGCTCTCAGCGATGAACTTGCAGCATCAATCCTCGAAATAAAAAATAATTCGACACCTGAACTTTGCAGTTTCAACCGGCTCACAAATTATTGCGGCACTTGGATTCGTCATGGCAGTTGGTATCCTGATGTAAAAATAAGATTATACGACCGCAGAGAATGTGCATGGGAAGGAACCATTCACGAACGGCTGAAATTTCATGCAGAAAAAAAAGCAAGGCACCTGAAAGGCGATTGCCTCCACTATACTTTTTACTCCATCAGTGATCATCTTCGTCAGGTTGATAAGTTCACCACACTGATGGCAAAAGAAGCATTTCAAAAAGGGCATCGAAGTAATTTCTTCCGGCTTCTCTTCAGCCCGAAAGTAAAATTTATACGCGATTTTATTTTCCTTGGAGGATTTCTCGATGGCTATCATGGGTACCTCATCAGCCGCATTTCTGCATACGCTACTTTTATAAAGTATGCGAAGTTGAAGGAACTGCAAAAGAAAAAGTAATCAAATAAAAACTCCTTCTCTTAGACCTTGCATAACCGCTCGGCTGCCATCTCCAGCGTTTCTTTTGTTTTTGCAAAACAAAACCTGAGCACTTTCTGATCAGGCGCTTTCGTATAAAAAACAGACACCGGAATGGAAGCCACTTTGTATTCATTTGTAAGCCGTATCGCAAAGTCGGTATCTTTTTCATCCGTTATATTGCTATAGTCGAGTAATTGAAAATAAGAACCGGAGGAGGGCTTCAGCGTAAATCTCGAATTTTTAAGAAAAGCGTTAAAGAAATCACGTTTGTGTTGATAGAAATCCGAAAGTTCAAGATAGTCGTTGCTGCCTTTAATATAGTCCGCAAAGGCATACTGCACCGAAGTGTTTGAACTGAATACGTTAAACTGATGCACCTTTCTGAATTCATTCATCAGGTTAGAGGGAGCAAAACAATAGCCGAGTTTCCATCCTGTAGTATGATATGTTTTTCCAAAAGAGAAAATAACAAAACTGCGTTCCGCAAGTTTCGGGTAGCGCATTACACTTTCATGTTTTAAATTGTCGAATATAATATGCTCGTACACTTCATCGCTCACAATAATAATTTCTGTGCCTTCAACAATTTTCTGAAGTTGATTCATGTCATCAGCCGCCCAAACACTTCCGGTTGGGTTGTGTGGTGTATTGATCATAATCATTTTTGTACGCGGAGAAATCAAACTCTTAACATGCTCCCAATCAATTTTGAAATCAGGGCTTTTTATCTGCGTACATTTCACTATACCCCCGTGCATTTCAACAGCAGGCCTGTAGCTGTCGTAAGCAGGTTCAATGATGATGACTTCATCATCAGGATTTATCAGCGCAGCAATCGCAGAGTATAATGCTTGTGTGCCACCACTTGTAATTGTTATTTCGGTATCGGGAGAATACAACGCTCCGTAAAGCAAAGATGCTTTTTCGCACAAAAGTTCGCGCAGTAGCATAATGCCCTGCATTGGCGCATACTGGTTACGTCCTTTTTTCATCTGCTCATTTACCAATGCAATTAGTTTTTCTGAAACCGAAAAATCCGGAAAACCCTGCGAAAGATTGATTGCTCCTGTTTCGTTGGCAAGCCCGCTCATAATAGCAAAGATCGTAGTGCCAACGTTTGGGAGTTTTGATTTTATGACAGATGGAAATTGATGCATGGAACAAAAGTAGAGTTTGGAATGAGGAATAACGCCAAAAGGATTTGAATTCTTTAGGCATCAGATAGGATTGATTTTTATTTTATCAACTTAATTATCCCTAAGGAATTATATGATTAAAAAAAGGGTTTAACAAGGGAAAAAGATCAAAGCATAGTGTAATAATAATCATTTCACCTTGTAGATATGTACACTCAGGTTTAGGTTGTGTGGATTTATTTTAAACAAAAGATTATCCATAAATCCGGGTTCAATAGTGGTGAGGAAATGAATTTTCGGAAAGTATTGTTTCAATTCGTCAACCCGTTGCTGCAGGTTTGTATCCTCGAAAAATAAAATGTAGTCAGGATGTTGAGTAGTGTCTGCTCCAGCATGATCTTTTACAAATTCGCTGAGCGGGTTGTTTTCTGAAATCTCATAAACGGGAATCCATTTATTCAGATAAAAAATCGGAGCCAATCTTACCATGTGATATGGGTCATCCATTGCAAATGATTTAATGTTGGGATCACGCGCTAAATAAATCATGCTCTCTACCCGTGCTTTTTTAGAATACATGGTTGACACTACGGGCAGCGCAATAAAATTAATGATGATCGAGAATGTATAGCAACCATTCAAAAGTTTTTTTCTTCGCGTCCAGAATTGTGAGCGCAAAACAAAATCTCTCCATCCGATTGTTCCAAGAATAATTATAAAAGGAATGATGGGAAGAATAAACCGCTCCTGCTTATTGGGAAAGAGAGAATGAAACAGAAAAAATAAAAATGTTGGAAGGAAAAGCAGTGTATGTTTTTTCCATGTTCTGAAGAAACCAACTAATAAAAAAATGCCGATGGGCGGAACAAGAAGACCTCCGACCACCACAAAATAGGTGAACCACGGGTTATTGAAATAAGTGGTTGCATCGCGGAGGTTGCACAGCACGTATTCTTGGAATTCCGCAAAAGGTCTTCCCCAAACAAGGTAATCGTTGATGCCTTGCTCGAGTCCGAAAAACAGAGAGCATCCAAGAACGAAGAAAAGTGTTACCTTCATGTTTCTCTGGAGCAACAATGCAAGCACTAAGCCCGCTATAAAAAATGCTGACTGAAACCGAACGCATAAAGCGATGCCTGCAAAGAGACCCGCTATGAAATATGTTTTAAAGACTTTTTGTGATGCTTCGTTTTTAATAATCATCCAGCAACTGATCATGAGAAAAGGAGTACATACAACCTCTACAAGATTTCGCACACTTAGATTAGGCATGAACCAAAACAGTGCAAGCATTAAACCCACTGCCTTTGCTGTGTTAAGGTCACTGAGTTTGCGGGTTATTTTAAAGCCAAGATTTACAATGATGAGAGAAAAAGCAGCATGAATAAACCGGATGATAAGCATCTTGATTTGCGGTGATGCGATGCCGATCCATTTAAGACAATAAAGGATTATAAAATTTAACCCGGGATAAAAAAAACTGTGACCGCTTGTTGAAGTGTTGCCGTTTTCGGGAAGCCAGGAATTGTAATCCCTTCCATCTACCCATGACTGCGCGGGCTCTATCACCAGGAAATGGTCGTCATGCCACCCGAATCCTTTTGAGAAGATAACTGCAAGCAGGCGAAAAAAAATTGCTGACAGCATGATTACCATCAGCGGCTTTTCATCCCAATACTTTTTAACCTGTTGAGTAATCGTTTTCATTCGGTGTAAAGATAAAAGATTCGTTTCGGATGATTTACCGATTCAAATAGTCTTCGTACTCCTTTTGCAGATATGACTGATCGAAGTGTTTTATTCTTCCAATCATTGCGCTATCGCTACAGTTTGTTTTCCAAAGTATGTTTTTGTCTTTTGAAAAAGAAGCGTAGCAGGTATCGGTAATAAATCCGGTTCCATCGAAGAAGTAGTAAAAAGCAAAATGTTTAGCGTAGGGATTGAGTACGTCTTTCGCAAAAACATATTGATCGTGTTTAACTGATAACTGCCCTAGAAGAGTTGGAGCAATGTCAAGCTGAGAAAACACTGCCTTTATTTTTCTTCCTCTGTACTCCGGCTTTATTACATCTCCGTAAAAAAGTAACGGGATGTGATGATATTCTTTGTCTTCATAACGAAAGTCGCGCTGAGTGTTATGGCTATGATCGGCAACAATAACAAACAATGTGTTCTTAAACCACGGTTGCTTTTTTGCCTCGGTAAAAAAATCCCGCATTGCTTCATCGGTATAAATAATTGTATTCACATAATCATTTTCGCGGTGATCTATCAACGGTTTTATTTTTTCGGGAATATCATAAGGCGAATGAGAGCTGATGGTAAACCAGCAATAAACGAACGGTTCTTTTGCTTTGTTCAATCCGTTTGTAAAAAGTTTTGCCATGGGGCGGTCGTGTATTCCGAGCTTGCCTTCATCAGATCCTGAAGGGAAATCATCATGCTCTTTCACCTCATCAAACTGCATGTTGTAGAGATAGCTCTTGATGTTTCCATAGTTCAGTTGACCACCGAAATAAAATCCTGATTCATATCCAAGCGGCTTTAAATCCTTGCTGATGCAAGGAAGATTTACGGACTTGGTGATTTGGTTTATGATTGCCACCCGTGGCGAACTCGGATATCCGCTGAGTATTGCCGGAATGCCCTGATCGGATACATAAGCTGAGGCATAGCAATTGGTGAACGCAAGTCCATCTCTTGTTAAGCTGTCGAAAAACAGGGAATAGGGATCGCCCCCGAAGGCAGGAATTTCATAAGAAGAATAACTTTCAAGTATCAGGAAAACGATGTTTGGCTTTGGTGTTGTAAGTATCTTTTCTGTGGAGTCCTTTTCAGTATAAAATAATTCTTTCATCACACTGTCAGCTTCCTGATCGCTCATAACCAGATACGGATTTTCTTTTTTGTGTCTTGAATACTCACGTATCTGATGAACGAGATTCCACGCAGGATTTACAGCAGCATCGTTAAGGGTGCGATTGGGAGAGTAATAAGCATCGCTCTCTGAAATGGGAATGGCTTTAAATCCTCCGCGGATAATGATGATGTCAAACGAAAGAAACATCAGCAGAAATACAAAGACAGATACCTTTTGCTTCCCCGTGTTTTGTCGGCTTGCTGCAATAACATTTCTTACCGCAAATCTTTTACAGTACAAAGCAATGAACACTGAACAGAGCACAATTGCCAGCAGGAAAAAAAGAAACGTAAGCTTGAACGTGGCTGACTGAAATACTTCGGCAGGGTGGCTGAAATGCAACAAAGCCTGCATATTGAGTTTGGTGCGCCATTCCTGGTAAAGACACAATTCTCCTGAAGCGGTGAGGCAATATAAAATGATGAGTAAAATAACAAAGCAGTCGTTGAGAATGGCAATCCATTTTTTCTGCGTGAGAAAATAAACTACTGATAGGAGTGCGGGTAATGCAGCGCAGTAACCAATGGTTGACAGATCGAGTAGCCAGCCCGCAAACAAACCATGAACAGAAGAACCAATGGATGCACCGGCAAAAGAGAAAACACTGATAAGAAAAATAATTCTGCAGGCAAAGAAGACGATGTACCAGAAAAAAAAGAAGAAAAACAGGTAGCGGATAACCGATTTCATTCGCCCAAAAAAATGAGCGGGCAAGTTAGTACAAAAGAAGAAAACGGGAGGGTGTATTCAATTGACTAGCTTTGCAAGCCACAAAAAAAATCAGGCAGAATTTACAGAAGAACATGAACGTTCGATCGAGTTTAGCAGCATCCGTTCCTTTTGTTGTTTGCATTTTTCTTTTTTGCCTTACCCCCTTTCCCCGCATTTCGGTTGTTTGCATGGGCGTGCTTATTGCTGCATGGCTTTCAAGCGGAAGGATTAGCGAAAGCATACGTAAGGTTTGGGGTGACCGGGTATTGCTTCTCCTTGTAATATTTTACCTCTACCATGCCGTCAGCGTTTTGTATTCCTCTAATTTATCTTATGCAGCGTTCGATCTTCAGGTGAAGCTTTCTTTTCTATTATTTCCATTTCTACTTTCCGCATTTTCATTTTCTCCTTATAATGCCAAGCGCTTTCGGCTTTTTTTTATTGCCGGTGCGTTTGCAACAGCAATATGGTGTTTGATTCATGCTGTTCTCAATTTCTACCAAACGCATGATAAGGGTTCCTTTTTCTATGAACAATTTGCCGGTCCATTTCATCCCGCTTACTTGAGCATCTATCTCAATCTCGCATTTCTTTTTTTGATGGAGGAATATTTTGTTTATTCAGAGGGTATCGGGTTATTTAAAAAGTTTCAGCTTTTTGCTATGATTATTCTTTTTGCTGCAATTACCCTGCTTTCGGCACGCACCGCTTCTACTACATCTATTATTACCATACTTCTTTACTTTTCCATATTGTTTTTTCAAAAGAAAATTAGCGGAGGTAATAAATTAATAGCGGCTGCATTGATTGCATGCGTATTATTAATTCAGCTTATGGCTGTGAATTTCTACAACCGCTTTTCACAGATTGAGGATGTGCTTCAAACTCCTTCTCCTTCCATTCAGGTAGATAAGAATGCCTATGAATCAAGCACCATGGCGCGAATACATTTGTGGCAAAATTCTTTTGAAGTTATTAAGCAACATCCGCTGTTTGGCGTGGGCATTGGAGATGTAAAAGATGAGTTAGTAATAGCGTATCAGAAAAACCATTATGAACGCGGAGCCGAGAACCATACCAATCCGCATAATCAATATTTGCAAACGGCAGTTGCACTGGGTATTGCAGGACTTGTTATCCTGTTGTTGATATTGATTCTGCCTTTGTTTAGCAGTTTTAAAAACAAGGATTGGATCTATTGCTTATTTATTCTCATCATCGCGCTGAATGCACTCACTGAATCAATTCTGGAACGCGAATCGGGCATCATTTTCTTTTCGTTCTTCGCAGTGTTTTTCCGTCTTCAATCAAAACTGGAACACAATGCCGATAATTAAAACGGGGCTTCTTTTATTTTCATTTCAACTGCCTGCTGATCTTATTGAAAAATTTTTGAAGTTCGGAGTAGTAGGTTTGTCAGGTATGGCGGTAGATTTTGGTTTCACTATTTTGTTGAAGGAAAAATTAAAAGTGCAGAAATATGTTTCGAACGCTGTTGGTTTCTGCATGGCTGTTGTCTCAAATTATTTTCTGAACCGGTGGTGGACTTTCAGAAGTACCGATGTGCATGTAATGCATCAGTTCTCAACCTTTTTTTTTGTTGCCCTTGTCGGCCTATCCATCAACAGTTTTGTGCTTTGGATACTGGTAAGCAAAAAGAAATATAAATTTTATTTCTCCAAGCTTATTGCCATAGGTGTGGTAACCTTCTGGAATTTCGGCATCAATTATTTTTTCACTTTCAGATGAAGAACGAAATCGCTGCTCACAAAAAAATGCTCCTTCATTTCTGAAGAAGTATTTTTCTTTTTTCAGTAAGGCATTCATTGTTTAAACTTATTCATATTTCGCAACTCGTCTCCTTGTCTTCAAAACAAGCTATCTACGGGTTGGTTCCTGTTCAAAAAAATCTGCCGAACCCAGCCGCGATAAAAACTTCCTGTTGCTATATTTGTAACAAAGAAAGCATCATGAATAATTCCGACATCTATCCTCTTGAACTGGAAATTGTACGGCTCAACCGCATTATCATTGTTTTGCTGGAACAGATTGATCAGTTGAAGTTGAATAACCTTCATCTCCAAAAGCAACTGGAAGGAAAAGAGATAAATCCTTCCCGCTCTCAACATCAAAATAATGCGAATAACTCTGTTTCATTCGATTCCTTTCAAGGAATTGATCTGAAACAATCTACTCCTTCCACTTCCATACAAGAAAGTGATATGAAACAATCTACTCCTTCCACTTCCGTACAAGAAAGTAATATGAATCATTCTACTTCTTCCACTTCCCGGCAAGCAGGTGGAGCAAACCATTTGCATCCTTCCAATTGGATATATCCGAACGGTATGAAACCCTCCGATCCTTCCACATCTCTTCAAGGAAGCGATATGAATCAATTGTTTTATCCTGCCTCCATGGAAAGAGACGGAATGACACAGCTTGATTCGGTAGATTCCATGCAAGGAAGTACCGTAAACCAATTTGTTTCCTTTGATCCTTTGTCAGCAATGCGGGAGTTGAGAAAGAATGTATTCGTTTCTCAGGAGGGAATGAGTTTGAATGAGCCCGTTCATACCAATTCCTTAAAGACTAGCACAGAGAATGAAATGCTTTCATCCGGTTTGCAGCAAGGAAGCATGTTGAACGGCTCTCTTCAATCCAATCCTATACAAGAAAACACACCTGAACAACCAGTTTATTTACTTCCTCTGGTAATTCAGGAAGTGGAGCGAAGTGTTGATGAATTGGTGTTTGTTCTTGATAATGAATTGCTGGAACATTCGCGCAATTCTACGAAACTGAACGTTGCAAAAATTCTTGTCCATATCTATAATAAAAGAGAGAGCAGCTACATGAAGCTCCGCAAGCTCACTGATTTATCAGAAGGGGGACTTGGCAAACTAATGATCTTAATCCGTAGAAAAGGATTGATACACAGAACCGCTTACCAGCAATTTGCTCCAACAGAAAAAGCATTGCAGTTGATGAGGGAAGCGAGAGTGAGGTAAAGAAAATTGTGTTGCGAAATCATAAAAAATGCTGCTCCGTTTCCGAAGCAGCATTTGCCTTTTGGTTATGTATCACTAAAAACTAAAGTTCAACTACCACATGCCTCACATGCTTCCGGGTTATCGAGCGAGCAAGCCATTTGTTCATAAGCGTCTTCTTTTGAAGCAACCAATGCGCCTGCAGGCATACCGATTGCTGCTGCTAATGGTTCGGCTACTCCCGATACTTCCGGTTGTTTCAAATAACTTGCATCAACCGTAAACTTAATTGCATCTGCCGCACTCTTGCTGCGCAGGTAATACATTCCTGTTTTCAAACCCTTCTTCCATGCATAGAAGTGCATGCTGGTGAGCTTCGCAAAGTTCGGGTTATCAATAAACAGGTTCAGCGACTGGCTCTGGCAAATGAATGCACCGCGATCGGCAGCCATGTCAATAAGGTTACGCTGTTTTATTTCCCACACTGTTTTGTAAATCTCTTTCAGTTCATGCGGAATTTCTGCAATGCCCTGCACAGAACCGTTCGCAGCAATAATCTGTTGTTTCATATCATCGCTCCACATACCAAGCTTCACTAAATCTTTGAGAAGATGTTTGTTCACGATCGGGAACTCTCCGCTCAATACCCTGCGCGAATAAATGTTGCTCGTGTAAGGTTCGAAACATTCGTTGTTGCCAAGTATCTGCGAAGTGCTTGCAGTAGGCATTGGAGCAAGAAGCAATGAATTGCGCGCACCGAACTTCTTCACTTCTTCGCGAAGAACATCCCACTCCCAGCGTGAGCTTGGAGTAACGCCCCACATGTCAAACTGGAAGATGCCCTGAGAAAGCGGAGAACCTTCATACGTTTCATACGCTCCGTCAACTTTTGCAAGATCTTTCGATGCAGTCATCGCTGCATAATAAATGGTCTCGTGAATTTCGATGTTCAGCTTTTTCGCTTCGTCACTTTCAAACGGATAACGCATCAGGATGAAAGCATCAGCCAATCCCTGCACGCCAATGCCGATAGGGCGGTGACGCATGTTGCTCTTGCGCGTAGCTTCCACAGGGTAATAGTTTACATCAATCACCTTGTTGAGATTCTTGGTGATTACGTACGTGATGTCAAATAATTTCTTGTGATCGAATACACCGTTTGTAACGAAGCGCGGCAATGCGATGGATGCAAGGTTGCACACTGCAATTTCATCCTTCGATGTGTATTCAACAATCTCCGTGCAGAGGTTACTGCTCTTTATAGTTCCGAGATTTTTCTGGTTGCTCTTTTCGTTGCATGCATCTTTGTAAAGCATGTACGGAGTGCCGGTTTCAATTTGCGATTCAAGAATGGCAAACCAAAGTTCCTGTGCCTTGATGGTTTTGCGCGCGCGGCCTTCCTGCTCATAGCGTGTGTACAGCGCTTCAAATTCTTTTCCGTAACAATCGCCAAGACCCGGTGCTTCATTCGGACAGAAGAGTGACCATTGTCCGTCTTCTTCCACGCGTTTCATAAACAAATCTGAAATCCATAGCGCATAGAATAGATCGCGCGCACGGTTTTCTTCTTTGCCATGATTCTTTTTCAGTTCGAGGAAATCAAAAATATCTGCGTGCCATGGTTCGAGATAAATAGCGAATGAACCTTTACGCTTGCCTCCGCCCTGATCAACATAACGTGCGGTATCGTTAAACACACGAAGCATCGGTACAATGCCGTTTGATGTTCCGTTCGTGCCGCGGATGTAAGAACCCGTAGCGCGGATGTTGTGCATGCTCAATCCAATGCCGCCAGCGCTTTGAGAAATCTTCGCGCAGTTTTTCAATGTGTTGTAGATGCCGTCAATGCTGTCGTCTTCCATCATCAATAAAAAGCATGATGAAAGTTGTGGCTTCGGAGTGCCTGCATTGAACAACGTTGGTGTTGCATGTGTGAACCAACGCTCACTCATGAGGTTGTATGTTTCAATCGCTGATTCCACATCACTCTTGTGAATTCCGATAGCCACACGCATTAGCATGTGCTGCGGACGTTCAGCAACCTGACCATTTAATTTTAAGAGATACGATTTCTCCAGCGTTTTGAATCCGAAATAATCGTAGCCGAAATCGCGGTCGTAAATAATGGATGAATCAAGCAGCTCGCGGTTTTCCCAGATGATATGGAATACATCATCAGCGAGAAGCGGTGCTTTCTTACTTGTTTTCGGATCAATGTAGTTGTAGAGATCCTTCATCGTTTCGCTGAACGACTTCTTCGTGTTCTTGTGCAGGTTGCTCACCGCAATGCGGGAAGCAAGCAATGCAAAATCAGGGTGACGTGTAGTTAAGGATGCAGCAATCTCAGCAGCGAGATTGTCGAGCACGCTTGATGTTACTCCGTCATAAATCCCTTCAATGGTTTTCTGTGCCACTACAAAAGTGTCCACATGCTCGCTCAATCCGTAAGCGAGTTTCTGAATCCGCGCAGTGACTTTGTCGAACTTCACTGCTTCTTTGCGGCCATCGCGTTTAATAACAAACATGTTTTGAAAGTATTAAGTAGTTAGTACTAAGTATTAAGATTAAACAGCCAACGATTTTTTGAAACTGAATAACATGTTCTTGATTTCAGTTACTGAAGTTTCAACTTTTAATAATTCATCTTCGGAAAGAAAATCAAGCCGCTGGGAAATAATTGCCTGAGTTTCGAGTTCGTTTGCAGAACCTTCTGCAATGCCGAGAAAATGAATAAACTCTCCATTGGTATTTCTTCCTGCCCCTTCAGCAATGTTCGAAGGAATTGAAACACCACATCTTCTCATCTGAGAAATGATTCCGAATTTTTCTTCTGATGGAAAATTCTTTGTGATCCTATAAATATCTACAGCTAAGTCAACCGACTTTTGCCATACTTTAAGTTCTTTAAAACGATGCATACTCTGTATTTGTATTTCTTAATACTTAATACTCTTTACTTCCTACTTTCTTTTAAAAATCTTCGTCCATTTTAAAAACATTTTCCGCACTCGACTGCCCAACTCCCTGCTTCTTGTATTCGCTTACTCTCTTCTCAAAGAAATTTGTTTTTCCCTGGAGAGAAATCATTTCCATAAAGTCAAACGGATTTGTTGAATTGTAATGCTTCGGATAGCCAAGCGCTAACAACAAACGATCAGCAACAAACTCAATGTACTGACACATCAGTTTTGAATTCATGCCGATCAATGAAACAGGCAATGCAGAAGTTACAAACTCATGTTCATTCTCCACCGCATCCGTAATGATGGCGCGAACCTGCTCATGAGTAAGTTTTGTCTCAAGCATATTATAAAGTAAACATGCGAAGTCGCAGTGCATCCCTTCATCACGAGAAATAAATTCGTTCGATGTGCTGAGACCAGGCATCAGTCCGCGCTTCTTGAGCCAGAAGATAGAGCAGAAACTTCCGCTGAAGAAAATTCCTTCTACTGCTGCGAATGCAACCAGCCGTTCCGCAAACGAACCGTTGTTGATCCAACGCAATGCCCACTCTGCTTTCTTCTTCACACACGGAACTGTTTCAATTGCATTGAACAGGTATTTTTTCTCAGCATTGTCTTTAATATAAGTATCAATTAAGAGAGAATACATTTCACTGTGGATGTTCTCCATCATGATCTGGAAACCGTAGAAGCAACGTGCTTCAGGAATCTGCACTTCACTCATGAAGTTTACCGCCAGATTTTCATTTACGATGCCATCGCTTGCTGCAAAAAATGCAAGGATGTGCTTTACGAAATGCTTTTCATCGGCACTGAGGCGCTCCCAGTCCTTCATATCGGCAGAGAGGTCCACTTCTTCTGCTGTCCAGAAACTTGCCTCATGACGTTTGTACATTTCCCAAACCTTCGGATACTTAATAGGTAATAGAACGAACCGCTCTTTGTTTTCTTCTAGTAATACTTCTGACATAGTGTGTGTTTCTTTAAGATGAGTTTGAATATTTTGTTGAATGCGTTTTTACTTTTTTAAAATTTAGGGGAGACAATTCCCTGCCCCCGTATTCGAAAGTTTAAAAAAACTTTGTAGTGCGGGAGAATCTTTTTCTCTTTACTGATTCCTGAAATTTTCGGGAGAGACTCTTCCGGATTGATGGAACAAATATTCATTTCATAAAATCCTTGTGCAAGAATTATCTGAAATTTTTTCCAACAATTGTAAACCGACAAGTGTTCACAAATAGAAATGAACTATAAAACCCTTGCTGTATAAGGGCTTTGGCGCTTATGAACAAATTGTGTTCACAAGTTACTGTTGCGGATTAGAATGAGTTTGTTTAAGAGAGTTTGAATTAAGCCCGTGTGGAAAATTTTTTGGTTTGAGAATCAGGCGATGACACGAAACGGACAAAATGTTGATAAGAATCCGTTCAAACATCCGAAAAAAATAGTAGCAGTAGTTTGCTATTGAAAATGAGGAGATAGCTTCACCCTCGTTTGTTACTTTTGCTGACATGAAAAAAATCTACGCACTTCTTCTTCCTGCTTTCACCGCTTGCCAACTAAACGTTCAGGCACAAATGGTAACCGAAACGGTGGACTTCGATAATTATGTGAACGTATCTGATAATGATTTTGAAAACCGATTCGATAACGGAACGGGCATGACCCAACTTCAGGTAAACGGAATTACAGGCGGCTGTGTTGAAACTCCTCAGACAGAAAGCTGGGGAAATGACAATGCCATTTACTGTACGCACATGAAAGGAGTGATTGGAGTTTCGTACACAACAGGAATTTGTTTCAGGTACGATACCTCGCAGCTAAACTCAATCAACTTTGACCGTGCAGCATCATTGTGGATGAAACCATATTCAGACCCCAATCATTATGTGATCGCTTCTGTTCTTGGCACCAGGAATATTCAGATCGTCAGCTATTCTGCTGCTGCAAGCTCAATTCCTATGCAGTTGCAGCAGGGGCACTGGTACGTTCTGTTGCTCACTACAGATTTTGCCGGAGGAACTTTAAACGATCAGATCAACATCAACGCACAGGTGAATGATCTCGGGCTTACGGGAAACGATCCTCCTTTGCCAACAGGTTTTACAAATGCTGTTCTGCACGACAGTATTCTTATTGCGGATTCTTCCATTGAAGTTTCTATTACAGGAACTTTATGGGGAGGTGCGCTTTACCTCGATAACTTCCGCTGTGACGGAATGAAAAGTTTTGATAACTGTGTTTCTACTTCTACAGGTGAAATCAACAAGGAAAATGTTTTTGATTTCAGTATTATAGAAAACAAGCTGACAATTTCTTCGAAACAGACTTTTTCAAAAGGCGAAATGGAGATTGATAATCTCAACGGGCAGAAATTATTCTCCTCGCAAGTTGTTACCGGAAATTCAGCGTACGATCTTTCTTTTCTACCCTCTGGATTTTATTTTCTCTCTGTGAGAAATGAAAAAATGGCAGAGGTGAAAAAGTTTGTGCTGATCAGGTAATGATCAGACGAACATCTGCAAATCATACAACTTCTTGTATTCACCGTTATGAGAAAGCAATTCATTGTGCTTTCCACGCTCAATGATCTCACCTTTCTTCAGCACAATAATCTCATCAGCATGTTGAATGGTTGACAGGCGATGCGCAATTACAAGTGCTGTTCTGTTTTCCATCAATCGTGTAATCGCATCCTGAACTAAACGTTCACTCTCTGTATCAAGCGCTGAAGTTGCTTCATCAAGTATAAGTATCGGGGGATTTTTTAAAACCGCGCGTGCAATGCTGATTCTCTGGCGTTGTCCACCGCTCATTTTGCCTCCACGGTCACCGATATTAGTTTGATAACCTTCAGGCATCTGCATAATGAAGTCATGGGCGTTGGCAATCTTCGCGGCATTAATCACATCTTCTTCTGTTGCAGTTTCCATTCCGAACGCAATGTTGTTGAACACGGTGTCGTTAAACAAAATACTTTCCTGCGTTACAATGCCCATTTGCTTGCGGAGATCGGAGAGGCGGTAATCCTTGATGTTCTCTCCGTCCAATAAAATTTCTCCGTGTTCAAGATCGTAGAAACGCGGGAGTAAATCGGCAATGGTTGTTTTGCCCGAGCCACTTTGTCCCACAAGTGCAATCGTTTTTCCTTTTTCGATTTTCAGATTAAAATCTTTCAGCACCCATCCTGCATCGCCTTTGATGTAGGCGAAAGAAGCATTACGGTATTCAATTGAGTGATTGAAATCTTTGAGATGAACAGGGTTGTCATTATCACGGATGGAAATATCGGCATCAAGAATTTTATTGATGCGGTCTGCTGATGCCAACCCTTTCTGCACATTGTAGTAGGCGTCTGTAAATGCTTTAGCAGGAGGAATTAGTTGAGAGAAGATGGCGATGTAAGCGATGAAGACGGCTGGTTCAAGTTCTTTGCTTCCGTTAAGCGCTAATTTCCCTCCGAAATACAATACAACTGAAAGCGCAGACGTAGCAAGAAACTCACTCATAGGCGAACTCAAGTCACGCTTGCGAAGCGCACTTGTCACTAATTTTTTATGTTCGTCATTTATGTGAGTAAATTTTTTCTTTGAAAAATTTTCTGCGGCAAACGCTTTTATGATTCGCAATCCGCCCAATGTTTCTTCAATGGTGCTCACAAGCAATCCCAATTGATGCATTGCCTTTGCAGAAGTTTTACGCAAACTACTTCCGATAGCCCCGATTAAAAATCCGGCAACGGGAAGAATGATGAGAACAAATAAGGTGAGCTTCGCACTCATGATGAACATAGTTGCGAGGAAAAGAATAACCGTGAGCGGCTCTCTGAAGATTACCTCCAACGACTGAAAAATGCTCCATTCAATTTCTCCCACATCATTACTCATTCGTGCAATGAGATCGCCTTTGCGTTCGTTGCTAAAATAGCTCAATGGCAAATGGAGAATTTTTTCATACATGCGATTGCGCAGGTCACGCACGATTCCCATTCGCACCGGTCCGATGAAGAATTGGGCAAGGTAACGAAACAGGTTTTTCAGAAAAACAATTACTACTACCATGATGGCAATCAATGCAAGCGCATTTACCTTTCCATGTACATTGATAAAGTCATTGAGGAAATAATTGAAATTGTTCAGCAGCACCTTCACTGAAAGATTCCAGGGTTGCAATGTGTAAGTGCTGCTTTGGCTAAAGAGCACATTGAGAAAGGGCGCCACCATTGTTAAAGAGAAAAGCGAAAACACAACGGAGATAATGTTAAAGAGGACATTAAGCACAACATTGCTCTTGTAGTTTCTGATGTTGCTGAGGAGGCGGAAATAATTTTTCACGGAGCAAATATAAGCGAGTATTGTATCTTCGCGCGATGGATAGCACACGCCAGCAGAAATACTCTAAACTGATACAAAAGGAGATCGGTGAAATTTTTCAACGCAATGGACGGAATTATTACGGAAAAGCATTTGTGACGATAACCGGTGTTCGCGTAAGCCCTGATCTGGGCATTGCAAAAGTTTACGTGAGCATTTTCGGTGTGCCGGACAGTAAGAAGTCGCTTGAAGAAATTGAATCGCACAACAAAGAAATTCGCCATCAGCTTGGCAACAATATCCGTCACCAGGCGCGCATTATCCCTGAACTTAAATTTTTTCTTGATGACTCTCTTGATTATGTGGAGAAAATTGAAAAACTCCTCAAGGATTCTCAGATTCCGCAAAAAGACAATTGACTTTTTTCCTTCTCAATTCTGATTCATGCAATACGATCCCATAAAACGTTCGCTCGGTAATGTGTTTAACCGCTCGGCTGGATTAAGAAAATTGTTTTACAATCTTCTTGACTTGCTGCTGCTGAGAGCGTGGCATGTGCATAAGGAGTTGAAAGTATGGAGTTCGGAGTTTAGAGAGAAATCTGTAAATGTTCTTGATGCGGGTGCGGGATATGGACAGTATTCATATTGGCTTTCAAAGAGATTGAAGAGCTGCAACATTCTTGCTATTGATGTAAAAGATGAACAGGTAGCAGATTGCAACAGGTTCTTTCAAGCCATCGGAAAAAATAATGTGAAGTTTGAAGTGGGGGATCTCACAAAATTTTCAAAGCCCGATGCATATGACCTTGTTGTTTGTGTGGACGTGATGGAACACATTCTTGAAGATGAACTCGTGTTCAGAAATTATATTTCGTCAATGAAGAAAGGTGCCATGCTGATTATTTCAACTCCAAGCGACCAGGGAGGAAGCGATGTTCATGGAGATGATGAAAGTTCTTTCATCGAAGAACATGTGCGCGATGGTTACAACATCAAAGACATTGAAGATAAACTCCGCAGGGCTGGATTTTCAAAAGTGGAGGCGAGATATTCGTACGGTACTCCCGGAAAAATTTCATGGCGGCTTTCTATGAAGTACCCGATTCAAATGCTTGGAGTATCAAAATTATTTTTCATCATTCTTCCTTTTTATTACATCATCGCTTACCCTATTTCTTTCGTGCTGAATTATTTTGACACAAACATGAAACATGCTACGGGCACGGGGTTGATAGTGAAGGCATGGAAATGAAGCCATGCTCGGCACATTCATTCCTGATTTTTCGATTACTACAGTAAGTGCAAATGGTCGCCCTTACGGAATGCATGGCGGGATAAAAGTTTTTGTTGAGAAAGGTGTTCCTGGTGATGTGGCTGACATCAGCATGATCAGAATTCGCGAGAAGGAAAAACTTCTTGGTGAGGGAAAAATTATTTCGCTGAAGAAAAAATCTGCGTTACGCATTGATCCTTTCTGTAAACATTTTGTCGGCTGCGGTGGCTGCCAATGGCAGAACATCAGTTATGCAGATCAGTTGAAGGTAAAGCAACAACAGGTGCAAGAACTCTTTTCTCAGTTTCGCGATCAGCAGTTTGAGATGCTGCCAATACTTCCTTCATCTCAACAAAAAAATTTTCGTAATCGCGTTACGTTTACTTTTTCTAATCGCAGGTGGATGTCGCCTGAGGAAAAAAAGAATCCGGATACTGATAAACGTCCCGCAGGCGGCTACGTGATGAAGGGAAACAACGACCGCATTATGAACATTGAAGAGTGTTTTCTTACCGATGATTTTTCGGTTCAGCTAATGCACTCGCTTCGCGAAAAAGTTTTGTCGCTGGGTTATTCATTTTATGATGTGCGGCATGAAACGGGTTTTCTCCGGCAACTTATCGTGCGCTTTGGTGATGCGGGTGAGATAATGGCAATCGTTGTGTTTGGAGAAAATGATGACGAGCGCATCAGCGAGGTGATGAATTATCTGAAAGAAAGTTTTCCTCAACTCTCTTCTCTTTATTATGTATTGAATGAACGGAAGCGCGGTGTAGCGCATGATAAGCTGCACATTCTTTTCTCAGGAAATTCGCATCTCAATTACACGATGGATGGTTTTAACTTCCGCATCGGACCAACTTCTTTTTACCAAACCAATTCCGCACAGGCGCTGGTGCTTTACAAAATTGCGCGAACATTTGCGCAGCTTACCGGAGAAGAAATTGTTTATGATCTCTACACCGGCTCGGGAACGATTGCATTGTTTGTTTCTCATCTCGCCAAAAAAGTAATCGGCATTGATAACGTGGCGGACGCAATTGCTGATGCGAAAGTGAATGCGCATCAAAACAAAATTGCGAACTCAACTTTTATTGCGGGCGATCTGAAAGATTCTTTTTCTGAAAATCTTTTTCGTGAACATGGAAAGCCGGATGTAATTATTACCGATCCTCCGCGGGCTGGTATGCATCGCGAAGGAATTGAGAAACTGATTTCATCGGGCGCAAAACGGATTGTGTATATAAGTTGCAACCCGCTAACGCAGGTGCGCGACATAAGAAATCTTTCTGCGCATTACGGCTTAGTGAAATCGCAGCCGGTGGATATGTTTCCGCAGACGAGCCATGTGGAGAATGTGGTTTTGTTGGAACGGAAATAGGTTGACGGGGGTTGAGTGATGATGGCTAAAACGGGGCTGAGGATGGCGTAAACGGAGATAAGGATGACCTAAACGCGGTAACAGGCAGCGTAAACGGGGCTGAGGATGACCTAAACGCAGTAACAGACAGCGTAAACGGAGCTGAGGATGACCTAAGCGCGGCAACAGAGAGCGTAAACGGAGCTGAAGGTGACGTAAACGCGGCAACAGGCGGCATAAACGCGGGTGCAGATTCCTGTAGATTTCAATAAAAAGAGGGTTTTGCCTCTTTTTCGAACCATTTTCCAAGGAGATGTGCCTCTCCTTTTCTCCGAAGGAGACCTACCTTTCCCCCCTGCCCCCTCTCACAAGGGAGAGGGGGAACAGCCAAGAAAATTTTTGCCTCTCCCCTTTACTCCCTCAAAGGAGAGGGGGAAAGAAACAGCCAAAAAAAATGGGCTTCGAATTTGGGGGTTAGTTATTCTTTTCCCACTTTTGCTTCTCAAACTAATACTTATTATTTATGGATGCTATACAAAAAAGAAAGTACAATGCGGGTGCGAGTGGTGATCATGCAATGACATTACATGCTGCTGATTTTTCAACGGACACTCCTCTAAAGGATTTACAGACGGACTTGCAGGGGATTCTTGTAAATATTGCTGATGATGCGCAAAAGCAACAACGGAATACGGGGTATGCTTCGCAGTTGGTGACTGATTTGAACAAGATGGATAATGCTGCCTGGGCGATGAGTAAACTGGAAGTTGAGTATGCAAAAAAGATTGTTGATCCAATTTTGCAGCATAAGATTGATTTTAGCAAAACGGATTTTACTCATGGTGCTATTGCTGACCGGACTGCGCATTCGAAAACGGTGCATGATGTGGTGACTACTACTGTGCTTTCTGATATGATTGCTAAGGGTTACAAGATTGATGCTACAAAGGTGAGCGACCTGCAGAGTTTTATTGATAAGGTGCTGCTTGACCAGGGGAAACCGAAGGATGATATTGCTGATGTGAAATCGGCTTCGACTGATTTGCTTGTGCAACTGCAAAAGCTGAAGGATGTTGAAGAGAGTATTGATAATTTGATGGTGCCATACGCGGAGAGTAATTCTGCTTTTTATAATGCGGTGACGGATGCGTTTGAGCCGAGTGCGATTGGTATGCGTGGTATTGCGCTGCGTGTTGTTGCGGTTGATTCTGTTACTAACACTCGCATTGCGGGTGCTGATGTTGCTCTTGATAATGGAAGAACAGATAAAACGAGCAGACGGGGTATTTCTGATTTCTCTCATCAGGTGTTGCCGGAGAGTAATGTGGCGGGAACGATAAAGATAAAGGGTTATGCTGATGGCAGCTTTGCAAACCAGGCGGTGTTTAATGATAGGTTTACGAGGTTGGAGATTAAGATGGTGAAATTGTGAGTACGGAGTATTGAGTAAAGAGTACTAAGAAAGAAAAAAGTCCGCTGGTGAGCGGACTTTTTTTTTGTTATGTGAAGGAAAAAAAATTGCTGAAGCCGCGGGGCTTCGTCATGCCGCCCACGCTGTTTAAAAATTTTGCCTGCGGCATTCCGCTAACGCGGAACCAATTGATAAAAGGCGTGTCTGGCATGACTGGGTTGATTGAAGAACGCTGGGGAGCGGACTTTTTTTTTGCATGAGAAATAGTTTACTTTTGATGAGATGAAAAAAGTTTTACTCTTCATTTTTATTTTCTCTGCACTTCATTCTTTTTTCTCTCCCAAGAAGTCCTTTGGACAAAATCCTTTAGTGAAAATGTGGGATAAAAGGTTTGGGGGTGTTGGCGATGAACATTTGACTTCAATACAACAAGTTTCGGATAGTGGATTTATTTTATCAGGTAGTTCTGCATCCGGAATAGGTGGAAACAAAACACAATCATGTTGGGGGTATGAAGATTATTGGATTGTAAAAGTGAATGCTATCGGAAACAAATTATGGGATAGCAGGTTTGGCGGATCATCAGAAGATTATTTGAATTATGCTATTGAAACATCTGACAAGGGCTTTTTAATTGGAGGATCTTCCAAATCTGGAATTTCGGGAGATAAAACTCAATCAAACTGGGATCCGACTTTACATACATGGGATTTTTGGATTGTAAAAGTTGATTCTTTAGGAAACAAAGAATGGGATAAAAGATTTGGAGGAACTTCTGATGACGAAGCACTTTCTTTATTAGAATTAAAAGACCATAGTTATATTTTGGCTGGGTCCTCCAATTCTGATATAAGCGGAGAAAAGTCGCAACCAAACTGGGATACAACAAACTTTACTGTGGATTTTTGGGTTTTAAAAATTGACTCCTCCGGAAATAAATTGTGGGATAAAAGGGTTGGAGGAATTTCGTCAGATTTACTTTCTTCAATCCAACCAACAAGTGATGGTGGGTTTCTATTAGGCGGTTCATCAACCTCTGATGTAGGTGGAGATAAAACACAATCAAATTGGGATACTGCAGGTGCTACCTTCGATTATTGGATTGTAAAAATTGATTCATCTGGAAATAAACTTTGGGACAAAAGCTATGGAGGTTTTGATAATGATAAATTATCATCCTTTTATCAAACTCCAGACAAGGGAATTTTAATGGCTGGTTTTTCCAACTCAACTATTGGAGGAGATAAAACGGATTTAGGTAATGGAGGATATGATTATTGGATTGTAAAAGCAGATTCAAACGGTGCTAAACTTTGGGATAAAAGTTTGGGTGGAACTCTTGACGATGGCGATTATGATACAGATGGTTGGAATCTATGTTTAACTAACGATAGTGGATTTATCGTCTCGGGATCTTCTTACTCACCAATCGGTGGAGATAAAACGGAAAATAACTTAGGGTCTGAGCAAACCTGGGTAATAAAATGTGATCAGTTTGGAAATAAAGTTTGGGATAAAACAATTTTTACTGCAGGACATGACGAAAATGGTTTAGTAATTAAAACATTTGATAATTGTTTTCTTTTTGCAAATTATACGGGCTCGGGTGTTGCAGGATATAAAACAGAAAATAGCTGGGATTCTATTACATCTGCTTTTCATGATTACTGGATTGTGAAATTCTGTGATACAACAACCTCTGAAAACATTTCACAATCCGAGTTCAACAATTTGCAATTACTCATCTTTCCAAATCCCGCGAAGTCCTCCTTCACCATCCACACCAACACCGAACTGAAAAATGCGCGACTGGAAATTTTTAATATGTTGGGAGAAAAAGTTTACTCGGCTGCATTCAACAAAAAACAGGAAACAATAAACATTTCAACTTTTTCTGCCGGAATATATTTAGTGAAAATGAGTACTGAAGAAAAGCAGATAATGCAGAAACTGTTGGTGGAGTAACTCAATTAAGAAAAACCCCAAAGAGGTTTCAGGCAATTTATTAGAAGCGAAAAAATATTTTTAGCTGCGCTTTTATTGAAAGTAAACCCTTAAGGGTACTCTCTCCAAAATTAGTTTTTCACTATCGCAACTTTGAGGTTATGGAAACTGGCTGTAAATAACAGAGCGGTGCAAAAGGCAAACAAAAATACTTGTTGATTTTTCAACCTGTACTCCAATGCGGTACTCTCCAAATTTTATTCTTCCGAGATTGCTGTATCCTGTCATCCATTTGAAGCCGGAAATGGTTGAGGGTGCTTCTGCCTTCGAAGCTGTTTTAAGTAAAAAAATTAATTCATCAATCAGTTCATCGGATCGAAGTTTGGAAGCATTGCTGATGAATCTTTTCCTGACAACCACTTTCATCACTACACACTTTTTTTCAGCTTCTGCAGCGAGCGCTTTGCCTAATCGAGTGTGAGCAAGGGGGTTTTCATTCCCTGCCTGATGTGCTGTGCAATAATTTTTTCTTCGGCTGCCTCAAATGCTTCGAGCTTGAGAACATTGAGATCTTTCTTGGATTTAAGTTCATCCAATAATTGCATGATGAGTTGTCCGCGTTTTGAGCGTTCGTTTATTGTAAGTACTAATCTGGTCATGACAGTAATTTAAATTTTAAACAAAGATAATAGATTGATTGAATTTAACTGCAACGGTACTTAGCAGGAAATGTTTTGGTTGCTTACATTATTGCCCTGAAACAAACGAGCTAAGTAAAATAGACGCCTCCAAAGGAATTCGTTTTTAATACCTCTCAATTTGTACTTTCGCAAACGATAAAGGAAAAATTTAAAAATAAATTCTCATGTACGACACTCTGAAATCTGTACTCGAAAAAGAAATTTCGGAAATAAAAGAAGCAGGGCTTTACAAAACAGAACGCATCATCAGCACACCGCAAGGCGCTGAGATTACTGCCAACGGAAAAAAGGTGCTGAACTTTTGCGCGAACAATTACCTCGGCCTGTCATCGCACCCAAAAGTAATTGAAGCAGCGAAGAGGGCAATTGATTCTCACGGCTTCGGAATGAGTTCCGTGCGTTTCATTTGCGGCACGCAGGATATTCATAAAGAGCTTGAACAGAAACTTGCAACTTTTCTCGGCACTGAAGACACCATTTTATATGCAGCCGCCTTCGATGCAAACGGTGGAGTGTTCGAGCCGTTACTGGGCGAACAGGATGCGCTCATCAGCGATGAATTGAATCATGCAAGCATTATTGACGGTGTTCGTTTGTGCAAAGCGCAGCGCTTCCGCTACAAGCACAACACGATGGATGAACTGGAAAAAATCTTACAGGACACGCAACACCTCCGCCATCGCATGATTGTGAGCGATGGAGTTTTCAGCATGGATGGTACCATTGCGCAGCTTGATAAAATCTGTGAACTTGCTGATAAGTACAACGCGCTGGTGATGATTGATGAATGTCACGCCAGCGGCTTTATGGGAAAAACGGGAAGAGGCACACACGAATACAGAAACGTGATGGGGCGCATTGACATTATTACGGGCACACTTGGCAAAGCATTGGGCGGAGCGATGGGTGGTTTTACATCGGGCAGAAAAGAAATAATTGAAATGCTTCGGCAGCGTTCGCGCCCGTATTTATTTTCAAACTCACTCGCTCCTTCCATTGTTGGTGCATCAATTGCGGTAATTAATATGCTGAGCGAAACCACTACACTTCGTGATAAGTTGTGGGAGAACACAAAATATTTTCGTGAGAAAATTACTGCTGCCGGTTTCGACATCAAGCAGGGCGAGCATCCCATTGTTCCAATTATGCTATACGAAGCAAAACTTGCACAGGATTTCGCCACAAAACTTTTAGAAGAAGGAATTTATGTAACCGGATTTTTCTATCCTGTAGTTGCAAAAGGAAATGCGCGCATCCGTGTTCAACTTTCGGCAGCGCACGAACGTTATCATCTCGACAAAGCCATTGCAGCATTTACAAAAGTCGGGAAGGAACTGGGTGTGTTGAAAGTTGCACTGAGCTAAGCCGTCAATTATTTTATGATTTCAATTTACACTGACGGTGCCTCTCGCGGCAATCCAGGTCCCGGAGGATTTGGAGCTGTACTGATTTCAGGAAATCACCGCAAAGAAATTTCGCAAGGATATGGCCTCACAACAAATAACCGGATGGAGTTACTGAGTGTTATTGTTGCATTGGAATCGCTTAAAACCGATGGGCAGCAAGTCACCGTTTATTCCGACTCGCAGTATGTGGTGTATGCGGTGGAAAAGAACTGGGTGTTTGGCTGGGAGAAAAAAAACTTCGCGAAGAAAAAAAATCCTGATCTGTGGATTCGTTTTTTAAAAGTATTCCGGAAACACAAAGTAAAATTTGTTTGGGTTCGTGGTCATGCTTCAAACAAAGAAAATAATCATTGTGATGAACTTGCCGTAGCCGCAGCACTCGGGGGCAATTTATTGATTGATGATGGTTACAATCCGAATGAAGAAGAATAAATAAAAGAGATGAACATCACGGATTAATTTTTCTTCTCCAAATTTTTGATTTTCTCTTTCAGTAGTTCGTGTTGCTTTGTTAACTGCCCTGACTCACGGTCAGCAGCATCAATTTCATTTTGAGCAGCATTGTTTTTCCGGAGATCATCTGCTTTTGTTTTTGCAGCAGTAATTTTTTCAAAGAGGTTAGTTGATAAATTTTCAAGCGTAGTAACCATTGAGTTGTGGCTGTAGCTGCGGCTTCTTGCGGCTGCCTCCGCAATTTTATCAATGCCTGCATTCCATTTTGAAGGGTCAAGTTTCTGCAAATACTTTCCGTAGTTCTCTGCGAACTGCGAACGCGCAAACCCGCGCATCTTGTCAAGAGAACTCAGAAAAAAATCATTGTATTCTTCTTTTGCACTGTCTGTGTAAAGTTTGGCAATTGCATTCAGTACATCACCACCATTACTCGCTTCCATTGTTTTTGCAAGCTGCAATGCCTGCGCTCTATTATTTTCAGAAATTACTTTCAGCGAAGCCGCCTGTACATTGTATGAAATGTCTTTAAGTCCGTTTTCATAAGCAGTTTTTGCCTGCTCATCATCTTTAAAATATTTGTCCACCGTTTTTATTGCCTGCACGCGGACGTTTGATTTTTCATCCTTGGTAAGCGCTAGAATTTTCGGTTTCAATCTGTCTTTGTTCTCCGTCAGTTGCGTGCCGATGTTTTTCAGAGCAGTTAAACGGATGTTCCAGTATTTATCGCTCAGCGCATCTTCTATCATCTTTCCCGAAGCGCTATTGGCGACATAATCACTTCCGGTTTTACTCACTGCTTCATAGCGGTCCATAAAAAGTGGCGCATGGTGATATTGAAAAACATAATTCTCTTGCGTCTTGCTGTCTTTCTTTTCGCAGAGCAACATGCGCTCTGCATCCACATTCACGAGGTCGGGCTTGGAAGCAAGCTGCCATGAGAAAACTTCTTTTGCTTTCTCAATCGTAATTTTTTTGCGATCCGTTTTTCCACCGTGATACACATCCACCAACAATGGAATTTTGTATAACGGATTTTTTTCAAAGTCCTGCTTCTGTTCAATCGTTACCGTTTCTGTTTTTGATGAATCATTCCAGTCATAACCTATTTCGATAACCGGATGCCCATGGTTGAGAAACCACTCATTAAAAAACCAATTCAAATCTTCTCCGGTAATTTTTTCAAAAGCCAATCGCAAATCATGAACTTCAGCTGAACCGAACTGATGTGTTTCGAGATACAGTTTGAGGGAAGCGAAGAATGCTTCATCGCCCACATACTTGCGCAGCATGTGCAGCACGCGCCCGCCCTTGTTGTAGCTCACCGCATCGTACACATCTTCGCGACCTTCGTAATCAAAACGGATAAGATCAGGATCTTTTGATTTTGCAATAAGTAAATACGTTGATTGCTCATTTTGATTTTCGCGGTCCGCATCATCCCGTCCGAATTTATATTCTCTCCATAAATATTCTGCATAATTTGCAAAGCCCTCGTTGAGTACAATGTTGCTCCAAGATTCGCACGTAACCAGATCGCCAAACCAGTGATGAAATAATTCATGCGAAATGTAATCCTCATAGTTGCCGTCAACATAATCACTACTGTCCTGAAGCATATTGGTGCCATGAATTACTGCAGTCGTATTTTCCATTGCACCACTCACATAATCATACACGACAACCTGTGAGAATTTTTCCCACGGATAGTCAACACCCAAAAGCTTTGAATAATGATCAATCATTTCAGGAGTATGACCGAAAATCATGCGTGCATATTTTTCATACTCTTTGTCGAGATAATAATTCACCTCAATGTTTTTCCATTTGTCATGCACAACTGCAAAGTTGCTAGCAGTAAACATGGTGAGATAAGGCGAAGTGGGTAAACTCTGTTTCCAGTAATCTGTTTTTGTTCCGTCATTATTTTTTGTTGATGTAATAAGAAGTCCGTTGGAAACCGTTGTCATGGCAGTATCTACAGTAATGTAAATTTCCTGGGTCATCTTTTGCTGCGGATCTTCAATAGTAGGAAACCATGCAGAATTTGATTCCGTTTCTCCCTGCGTCCAAACCTGTTTCGGCTTTTCAGGATTGCTTCCATCAGCATTGACGAAGTACAACCCTTTGTCTTTTGTAATGGCTCGACTGCCGCCTTCCTTCAGTTCATCGGGTTTTGAAGTATAGTCAATGAATACAGAATAATTTTCTTCGCCCTTGTATTCGCGGTCAAGTTTAATTCGGATTTTCAAAGAGTCATAACTGAAAGAAAGTTTTTCTCTTGAGAAGTCTTTCCTCAGTAAACTCACTTCATGAATATCCATTCCTCTTGCGTTCAGCACCAGGCTATCGGTTGCATAAAAATGAGGATGAAGAGCAATAGTTGCTTTTCCTAAAAGATATTTTTTTGTCCAGTCAAGTTTTACTTCAAGTTTGGTATGAACAAGATCGTTCGTTCGAGTGTAGGCTGCGTGATAAACCTTCGGTTCCGGAATTTTTACTTCGACTTTTTCAGGCCTAGAAGTAGTTGTTGTTTTCTGATTGGTACTGCAAGAAATCAAAAACAAAAGTGAGAAGACGAGAATAAAAGTCCGCATGAAGTTTTTAGTATGCGTCAAAGGTAAAAATGACATTCAATATATCTTCAGCGTAAAAGTTAGAGTTCACCATTATGCATTTTTCTGATTGATCAATATTCCTACTTTTGCTCGCCAACATTTTCAAATGAATAATAAAATAACTGCCGCCATTACTGCTGTCGGGGGATTTGTTCCGGAGTTTCGGTTGACGAATGAAATTCTCGAAACAATGGTTGACACGAAGGGTGAATGGATTACTTCCCGCACCGGAATTAAAGAAAGAAGAATCCTCAAGGGAGAAGGTCTCGGCACGAGTGACATGGCAGTGCCCGCAGTGAAAGAGCTCTGTGCGAAGCGTGGCATTGATCCGATGGAAATTGACATGCTCCTCTGCGCAACCACAACTCCTGATTTTGTTTTTCCTGCTACAGCAAATGTGATTACAGACAAGCTCGGAGCAAAGAACGCTTTCGGTTTTGATATTCAGGCAGCGTGTTCAGGATTTATTTATGCATTGGTTACAGGCTCAAAATTTATTGAAAGCGGTCAGTATAAAAAAGTGGTGATTGTTGGTGGAGATAAAATGAGCAGCATCATTGATTACAGCGACCGCGCCACCTGCATTATTTTCGGTGATGGAGCAGGAGCCGTTTTGCTCGAACCTAATACCGATGGCCTCGGCATTCTCGATTCCATTCTGAAAAGTGACGGATCAGGAAGAGTATATCTTCATCAGAAATCAGGCGGATCAGTAAGTCCGGCTTCGCACAAAACGGTTGACAACAAAGAGCATTTTGTTTTTCAGGATGGACAACCGGTTTTCAAATTTGCTGTGAAGGGAATGGCAGACGTGAGCGCTGAAATTATGGAGCGCAATAAACTTACTGCTGATGATGTTGCCTGGCTCGTTCCACACCAGGCGAACAAGCGCATCATTGACGCCACTGCAAAACGAATGGGTGTCGGCACAGAAAAAATAATGCTCAATATTTACAAATACGGAAACACTACCAGCGGAACCATTCCACTTTGCCTTTGGGATTACGAAAAGCAATTGAAGAAAGGTGACAACATCGTGCTTGCCGCTTTTGGCGGGGGCTTTACGTGGGGAAGTATCTGGATGAAGTGGGCCTATTGAGCAGGCGGAAAAATTTCTCTCAATCAACTGTTGCAATCACTTTTAATTCAATTGCAATCGGGGTTGGTAAACAATTTATTTCTATCGTGGTGCGGCACGGAGGATTGTCTTTAAAATAGTCAGCCCACAATTTGTTGTACTTCGGAAAATCGTCTTTCATGTTGGTAAGAAAAACGGTAACGTCAACAATCTTACTCCAGTTACTTCCTGCGTCTTCAAGAATTGATTTTACATTCCTGAAAACAGAATGGCACTGTGCTTCGATGTCGTAGGAAATTAAATTCCCGGTATCATCCAACTCAACTCCAGGAATTTTTTTTGTTTCGCGCTCTCTCGGCCCAACACCAGAAAGAAATAAAAGATTCCCCACACGCCTTCCATGAGGGTACAAGCCAACTGGCTCAGGTGCTTTTGAAGAATTGATTGATGCGTATTTTTTGTCAGGCATTTTTTTGAAATAATGAATTACGAATGTCGAAAAAATATTTTCATTCAAGAAAACGAATATTACACAAGAGAATTATCTTTCAAAAACCAAAAACATATCGGTACCATTTGGTGATTCTTTTTTTTCCTCCCATTCTTTTATCGCCCGGTATTTAACGTACCGACTTACGGGAATTACAAGCCAGAAAAAAAAAATGAAGCAGATTGTTTGAATGATTTTTTTTAGTGAATGGAATTTCCCTTTGTCAGCAGATTGAAATACTGATGAAGCAAAAAAGCAAAACCAGACAAAGTCAAGGCGATTTCTCCAAACTGATAATTTTAAAAAAGCAAATGGAGACACAGCTTTGAATGGATTTGAAATATTCCAAACTAATTTGTAATTACTTTCTGCAATCCATTTGACAGCCCCCCAATACTGATTTGAAAAATATTTTTTCGTAATTTTAAAATTATTTTTATCAAAAAGGTCTTCAGCCTGCGGAACATTTAGGCGCCTCATGTGTGCCGTGTCTTCAAAGAAAAATTTTCCCGTGGTGTAGTCGAATCCATTTTTAGTCCATTGCGCGAAACGGAATTCCAAACTTCCCGCATGATTGCATGGCAAACTATGAAGCATCACGCAATGTTTCTCAGCAAATGCTGACATTTCTCCCGCTGTTATTTTTTCATCAAATGTGTGTTCAAGCACATGATGCGAATGAATGAAATCAAACTTTTTATCCGAATATTTTTTATCTCCAAGAACAAAAAAATTTATCCCTAAAATATTTTGCTTTGCACTTTCAATAGCTTCTCTGCTGATGTCGCAGCCGGAAATTGACCAGCCGGGCAATGCTTCTTTTATAACTGCTGTAAAAATGCCCCTGCCACATCCGAAGTCAAGAGCATTTCCAATATCAGGAAGATTCAGACTTTTTATCAGCTCGAACAAACGTCTCTTATCAAAACTGCTCCAATATCCCATGTAGCCATGTGAATAACGACTTTCGTAAAAATCAACAGACGCATTTCGATCTTGAAACTGAAGTGTACTCATGGAGACATGAGAAGAAAAGTTTAATCAAAAAAAAATTATAATCGTGTCGCTAGCACACACGTCCTCTTGTATTTCTTCACATCGCCATTAATATTGAATACTTCAATGTAAAAAACATAAATACCCGTGCGAGCTTTTTCTTTGCTGTCGTTTACTCCATCCCAACTAAAAGTACCTTCATTACCGAGCAGTTCATTTTCGATAAGTGTGCGAACAGCTCTTCCTTTTGAATCGAACACTTTTACATTGGCAAGATAACCGGGCGTTGTGAAGTGAAATAAAATATTTACCACATCGTTTTTCCCGTCATTATCAGGAGAAAAAACTTCGGGGTCTACGGTAACTTCATTGCTGCCCAATCCGCCTTCATCGTATTGAGAATTTTTGTAACCGGGAGTTGCAAACCTGGAATTTTCAGAAGCGCTGTGCCAGTTTTGTGGATCATTGGTAGAGCGCGATGGATTTAAGCGCTCAAGAGAAATATTATGAACATCATTTAATAGCGGAAAATGCCACGAAGAGTAGTAATGCAATGAATCAATCATTTCCGCAGAATTGCTTTTCAACACAACAATATCTTCATCGGTTAGCAGATCAGGAAATGCCATATCAAGAAATGCATCGGGGTTTAAAGCTATGTAATGCGCTTTTATTTGTTCGGCATTATCACTCAGTACGAGATAGCTACCTGGAAATAATAAGTAACAACCAACCGAAAGCTGTTGCGGTGAATTGGGCTGCATAGAGGTGATGCTGTAATTATTTATCGTGAGTGTACTTAGGTCAATAATTTTTTGCGATGCATTATAGATTTCACCAAACTCTGCTGAACCATTGTTCGCGCTGAATAAAACTTCATTGATTAAAATATCGTTTGGCGAAACAGGCGATGGAGTTGCAAAGTTTATAGTAGAATTTGAAACCTGATTGCCTGCACAATCAGAAACTGTTGAACTTACTGTCGCAGTCCAGATGCCATAAGCAGCAGAAGCGGTAAGCGTAAGTGTTACGCTCATACCATCAGCCGAAGGAACTGCCGCAGATGGATTTCCATGCGCATTATCTGTTTCTGAAATTGAGTAATTCAAAATATCAGATAAGGCGGTATCAGCAATCTGTTCAGAAAAAAACAAGGTAGCGTGAAGTGAATCATCAAGACACGCGCGCAAAAGTTTCGGAGCTGTGTTATCAGAAAATGTTCCGTCAACACTATTTACCCTTCCCGGTGTTCCACCCGAAGGATCAACTGATGCTTTCCAGTTCAAATCATTTGTACAGATAAAATCAGGATCGATGCGCTCAATACTCCAGCCGCCATTCACTTTTGAAGCATCGCGATAAAATGATTCATCGTAATGAACTTTATCAATCACCACAGAGTTGTTGTCGTAAATAATAACATCATCGCCACCAGTATTATTAAGCGAAGGAAATGAAGAAATACCTTGAGTACTCCCGTAGGAAGAAAAAGCAACTTCGTATGTTGTACTGCATAAAATCAGAAAAGAATCGGGCTTCAGAATAAATGAAGTGAGGTCATGTGGACTTCCTGAATCCGAAATTTTCCAGCCGGCAAGATCAAAAATTTTCGAACTGCGATTGTATATTTCCACATACTCCGCATTAGGTAAACTATTAACCGGGGGATCAGGATCCGCCATAAATTCTGTGATGACAACATCACCACGCACGGGTGTCGTTGGTGCCGAATAAGTAAAAGTAGTTGATGAGTTTGTAGCGATCGTATTGTTCGCAAGGTCTTTCACATTATTCACAGTGAGCGTATATGTTGTTCCTCCTGAAAACGAACTGGCAAATGTCAAATGAACAAGTGCAGGATTTGATCCATCACGCTGTGCACTGCTTGGATTCAGAATTGAATAATCAACAGAATAATTAAAATTTACTTGAGAGGTTGTGAGATCAACCGGTTCAGAAAACAAAACATCAAGTTGCGTGGCTAAGGTTGCTGTTGCTGAAGTAATGGTTGGCGGAGTAGCATCAATCGAAAATGTTTTTGTTGAATTGGAAAGAATAACATTTGCCGCGGTATCCTGAACATTGTTTACGGTAAGTGTGTAAATAGTATCACTCACAAATGAATTTGTAAAGGTTAGGTGAACAAGCGAAAAGTCGGAGCCATCACGCAATGCCGATGAAGGATTTCCGATGGCGTGATCCACAGAATAGTTTAATGCTGTTTCAGAAGTTGTTTGATCAACAGGTTCAGAAAATAAAACATCAAGGTGGCTTGGATCAATCGCTGTTGCTGCCGCAATGGTTGGCGGAGTAACATCACCGATGCTGCCTGCTGTGATAGAAAAATCATCCATTACAAATCGCGCAGTGGTTCCAGAGCCGGTTGTGCCTTGCGAAACCACAATTCTCATTTGCACCGTTGAAAGATGATCTGTGTTGGCAGGAAAGGGGAAAGTATAATTTGCATAAGCAGTATTCGCATTTGCAAAAGTTGGATCAGTTCCTATTTGTGCAGGGATTGACCACACACTGCCTCCATCAATTGAAACAGAAAAATTTACGATCGCTGGGCGAGTTCCCGTGCTGTTCTGTGTACTGCGCGCCCAGAAGTTTGCGCTTGCTCCTGCAACAGAAGAAAAATTTAAACTTAAAATTATTGTTCCTGAAAAAGTAGAAATAGGAATTACTGCAAGAGCTCCAGTTCCTGTGCGCATGTTTGTTCCCTCACGAAAGATACGCGAACTGGTTTCAACATCATTCCCGTTCCAATTCGGAATAAAATCAGAAGGAATACCAAGGGTAAATGTTCCTTCAAATCCTTCGTTGTACGGAAAACCGGTAACCTGCGAAAAAAGAAATTCTGAATTCAACAGAATGGCAAGAATCAGAACTCCGGTAATTTTTCTCATGAATATTTTTATTGTGGAAAGTAAAAGTACGAATTCTACCTGCAAAGAAAAAACTTTTGTAAAAAAAATCTGTCTTTAGCTAGTGAAGACAGATTTCCGGCTATATTGGTTGGAAATTCTTTATGAACCTGTTTTCTCCATCAACTCGTTTTGCTTGTCTGAGTTGTGCATGTCTTTAATCATTGGTCCCATGTTGCAAGTGCCAGTAAAGGTTGCTCCTACCTCGACAACTAGTTTTCCGGCAACGATGTCACCCTGAATATTTGCTGACGATTTCAGAAATAGCAATTCATTCACCGTAACTTTTCCGCGGATGCTCCCGCTTACGTCAGCATTCTGACTTGTTACATTTCCTTCAACCGCTCCGGTTGAACCAACTACTACTTTAGATTTTGAAATGATGTTACCCTGCACAGTGCCATCAATGCGGATGTCGCCATTTGACTTGATGTCGCCATCAACCATTGTGCCCGCACCGATTAAGTTGATGGAAGACGTTGTGCCATCTAATTTTCCTGAAGAAGAATTTTTATTGAACATAGTAAAACTGTTTTATGAGAAAATTTTTTTGATGCGCAAATGTAAGCGTAAAATAATTTGCTGCAAGAGGGAATCGGGAAGAAAAATGAGGATTTGCTTACGGTTATATATTATTTGCTATCTGAAGCGTTCAGAATCTCCAACTACTACCGGTAAAACTTCCTGAAAAAATCTTGATACGTTTCTATTTTTTTATCTTTTACGAAAGAAGGAAAGTTGTTTGATGAAATCACAAAGGAGCTGTACATGTCTGGGTTTGTATTGCCGAAAATTTCATCGTTGTCATTTGCTCCGTTGAAGTAGAGCATTGCTTCATCTTTATTTTTGAATTCGCGGATCAGAATGATCTGGGTAATGTGATCGAGCAACTGACTTGTAATTTCATATCCTTTCGTGCTGTAATATTTTGTGTTGTAGTTGCTCAATTTTATTTTCAACTGATCTGATTTTATCGGTCCCACATTTCTGAAAGAAATCACGAGAAGATGCGTGGTGTCTGCATTGTAATTGTACATGCGCACCACGGTATCCTTTTCGGGAACTTTATTTTCATCAATATTATTTCCGGTGCCGTTAATGTAATCAAGGATTGATTGCGCTTGATCTTTTACAGGGTCATCAGAATAATTGCGCACAATGTCCTGAAGCGATGCAGTGAAAGTGCCGATGGGTTGCGTGCGTCCGATTGAAAGTGTTTTCAGCATGTCGAACTTGGGTATGTAAGCATTTGCCGGATACATCTGATCTGCCTGAACTTTGCGTGTAATCACCGAAGCATATTCTCCGTTGAGGTATTTCCTATAGGTGTCTTCATAAAAAACTTCGAGGTCTGATTTCTTTGCTGCTTTCTCCAGCATGAAATTCGGATTCTTGATAATCATTGCATAATCGCTGTCGGGATATTTGTCGAGCAATGTGTTTTTGTAATAATCACTTTTTGCGACATCGTTCATGGCAAGGTAGAGGCGGTACAACTGATAATATGCTTGTAACTTGTATCTGTTGTCGGGATATTTTGAAAGCATATCCTCAAACATTTTTGCTGCCGCGGCATTGTCGTTGAGTTGCTCTTTGTAAATCATTGCCGCATTGTAATAGGCATCAATCACTTTGGTTTTTGATTTCTCAATCGCTGTCTGATCGCTAGGAATTTTATCGAGGAGTTCTTTCTTTCGCGCCTCGCGTGCTTCTTTCGGATCTTTTATTTCAGCTTTTACGGTATCCTCAACAACCAATTCTTCCTCCTGAGTATTCATTTGTTTGGTGCTGCGCCTCCAGTTGTCTTCCAACTTTCGGTTTCCCCACTTGCGCTGAAAATCATTAGTGCCAAAACTGATTGCCTGCTGATTGTAAAAATACCAAGACGAACCGTTGCCGCGATTGAACTGCTGAGTTTCCTGCTTCTTGTCATTACTGAAAAGATGCTGAACTTGCTGTTCTTTTTCTTCTTCTAATTTTTTCTTGCGCTCTTCTTCTTCTTTCTTCAACACTTCTTCCACCTCTTTTTCGCGCTCGGCAGGATTCATTTGTGCGAGCAGCTGCAAACTGTCCTGATCATGAATGGTGTTGAGTGCCCTAATCAGTTTGGTGAGTGAATTTCTTTTTGTGAGAATATCAGTGTAATCAGGATAATCGTTGCTGAGATTTGTAACACAACTGTCGTAATACAGTTGTGCGATGCGGTAATCGGGTTTCGATAAATAAATTTTTCCGAGTTCGAGGTAACTAAACGCTTTTTGATTTTGATTGGTGGTGCTTGCACTTACTGATTTCTTCAGATACACAACTTCTTCGTCTTCCTTTTTTTCTTTTTGTGAGATCCCTGCAAGCGCATAATAAATCTGATCGAGATATTCTTTATTCTTCGGATCCTTCTCCATTTTGTGCAATTCCTTTTTAACGCTGTTGCCGTTCTGGCTTTGCGCATCGAAGCAGCGTGCGCGGTTGATGCGGGCATTAAATGCCATTTCATACACCGGATTTTTCTTGATCACTTTTGTGTAGAGATCAAACGCAATTCTGAATTCGCCCTTCTGCTGATAGAGCTGCGCAAGAATAAACATGTAGCGGATTTTATCGTTGCGCTTCTGCGCTAACGGTATGGCGAGTTTGAGATGCTCTATTGCTTTATCCGTATTTCTTGTTTGAAGATAAAAGTCGGCAGCAACTGCTTCATATTCTGCACGTACTTTTTTGCTGAGGTCTTTTTGATTGCGGAGGTAATCGAGTTTATCCTCCGCTTCCTTAAGTTGCGTCAGCTGCAAATACGTTTTCGCAAGCCAGAGCGATGCAACATGCCTGCCTTGCTCTTGCTTGTAAGTTGTTTCAACATATTTGAATGTTTCAATAGCTTCAAAATATTCGTGCTTGTAAAATTGCGCTTTGCCATAAGCAATCCAGTTGTCATCTATCCAATGTTCTTTGTCTGGCTTTTCATTTCCGTTTTTGTCAACAAGAGTATTGCGTTGAATAACGGCACTTGTTTTCTTCATCGCTTCATCCATTTGCGGATAAATGGTTTTCGCTTTTGCTGCATCGGCATATTTGAAAACTGGAAGTGTGCGGTCATAAATATCGGTTTGTGAATCGGAAAGTTTTTGTGAGCCATCGTCAATTTTAAGATTGGCATTGTACAGGCCGTTGTAACGTGCTACGAGGTCGTGGTAATTGCGGCTGAGAAAACCGCTCTTTGTGTTACTGCACGAACTCACAAAAACCGTCAGTGCAAAAACGGCAGCAAACTTAAAACGTGATGAATGGAGCATCTTCAATTTTTTCCTGATTCTGATAACGACAAAGTTGCAAAAATATTTGTTTGCATGCATTGAAGTGATGATGAAATAAAAAGTTATCCGTTATGCATTATGCGTTATACGAGCATATCGCCTACATTTGGAGCGCTAGTTCATCCACCGATTTTCGAATAATCAATACATATAACGGCTTCGCCATGCCAGAAGGAAAAAAACGAAAAGAATTTTTTAGCGGATTGAAGAACCGCTACAAGCTTGTATTCCTAAACGAAGATACGTTTGAGGAAAGAGCTTCATTCAATCTTCGTCCGCTCAGCATTTTTGTAACTGTGGGCATCACCATTATCCTTCTCATCACACTTACTATTTTTCTGATCGCCTTCACCGGGCTGCGCGAATACATACCCGGTTATAGCGATGTGAAAATGAAACGGCAACTATTCACATTGATTCAACGCAGCGACAGTATGCAGGTAGCGCTGAACGCGCGCGATCTTTATATTGATAACATCCGCAATATTGTGAACGGAAATGTGAAAGGCGATAGCACAGATAAAAAATCTGTACCGGCTAATGTGAAGGTTGATAATGTGCTGGCGCTGAAAAAATCGAAAGAAGATTCATTGCTTCGGCAGGAAATTGAAACGGGCGATAAATTTTCTCTTTCTCCTAATTCATCCGCTGCATCAGGCATTACGAGTTTTTTATTTTTTCCTCCGGTGAAGGGAATGATTACGAACCGTTTCAACAGCACATCAAAACATTTTGGTATTGACATTGCTGGCAAGCCGAACGAAGCCGTGAAAGCCACCCTTGATGGTACGGTTATCCTCGCTAACTTTACGAGCGAAACGGGCTGGGTTATAGGCATTCAACATTCCAATAATCTTTTTTCATTTTATAAACACAACTCATCGCTGCTTAAAAAAGCGGGCGACTTTGTTAAAGCCGGTGAGGTTCTCGCCATCATCGGCAACAGTGGCGAACTTACCACCGGCCCACATCTTCATTTCGAATTGTGGTATAACGGCAGCGCGCTCGATCCCCAGAAGTATGTCGCGTTTTGAAAAGATAATTTATTCCTGAATTTTATTTCAGCTAATTTTTTCCTCACTTTTATTCCCTCAATGAATTTCCTTTCGCTCATCAGCAAACCTGTTGCTCGGTTTACTGCCAGTCAACTTCGGCATGATAGTAAGAATGCCGTAGAAATACAGACGCGCATTTTGAAGCAACTTGTGAAACGCGCTCGATATACTGCTTTCGGAAGAGATCATTGGTTTTCCGAAATCAAAACGTATGAAGATTTTCAGAAGAATGTTCCCGTACGCGATTACGAAACTCTGAAGCCATACATAGACCGCATGATGCAGGGCGAAAGAAATGTGTTGTGGAAAGGCAAGCTGCTGTATGTTTCAAAAACTTCCGGTACCACTTCCGGAATAAAATACATTCCCATCACGAAGGATAGCATTTCAAATCACATCAACAGCACGCGCAATGCCATGCTCTGCTATATTGCAGAAACAGGCAATTCAGATTTTCTCAACGGCAAACTTATTTTCATCAGCGGCAGTCCAGCTCTTGAAAATAAAAACGGAATAAAAGTGGGGCGCTTAAGCGGCATCGTCAATCATCACGTGCCTGAGTATCTGCGGAGAAATCAACTGCCGAGTTGGGACACAAATTGCATTGACGACTTTGAAGAAAAGATTGAACGCATTATGGAAGAAACCTTCAGCGAGAACATGACGATGATCAGCGGCATTCCTCCCTGGGTGCAAATGTACTTTGATAAGCTGGTTGCAGCCACCGGAAAAAAAATTAAAGACATTTTTCCTGACTTCTCGCTTTTCATTTATGGCGGAGTAAACTATGAACCTTACCGCCAAAAGTTTGAACAAACGGTCGGAAAAAAAATTGATTCGATTGAATTGTATCCTGCCTCAGAAGGATTTATTGCTTTTCAGGATTCACAAAAAAGAAATGATCTTTATCTCAACATCAACTCTGGAATATTTTTTGAATTCATTGTTGCCGCTGATTTTTTCAAGGAGAATCCGAAACGCATTTCGCTGAAGGATGTGAACCCCGGGGTTAACTATGCCATCATCGTCAACAATAATGCTGGGCTCTGGGGATATTCACTTGGCGATACTATAAAATTCACTTCTGTAAATCCGTTTCGCATTGTAGTTACAGGAAGAATAAAACATCAGATTACAGCCTTCGGAGAACATGTAATTGCCGAAGAAGTGCAGAATGCATTGCTTGATGCTTGCACGAAACACAGCGCACATGTCGTTGAGTTTACATTGGCTCCGCAAGTAAATCCGGAAGCGGGAGAAAAACCTTTTCACGAATGGTTCATTGAGTTCGATCAGTTGCCTGATAATGTTCAGCAATTCAGTAACACGTTGAATGAATCACTCGCTCGGCAAAATATTTACTACAAAGATTTAATTGCAGGACACGTTTTACAGCCACTCAAAGTGCGCGTAATGAAAAAGGATTCATTCATTGACTATATGCGATCGCAGGGAAAGCTTGGCGGACAAAATAAAATGCCTCGTCTAAGCAATGACAGGGCCATTGCCGATGAATTAAAAAAATGGATCAGGGATTGATTCAACTACATCTTCATAAGTTTGGTAGTTTGGTATGACTCGCCTGAATTAATTTTTAAAAAATAAATTCCCGAAGACAGGCTTGATACCTGAAGTCTAAGCGTAGAAGTTTTAGAAATAGCTGAGTAAACTTCTTTTCCGAGGGCATCCACAATTTTTATTTCCGACCCGATTGCAAGTTGTCCGTTACCTATCGTCACATCATCGGAAACTGGATTTGGAAAAATTATTTGCTGTTTTTCTTTGTTTACAAAATCAATGTCTGCCGTGTAGGAATCTCCCGTAAAGATCATGACGTATGATGAATCTGCAATTTTAACAACAGATGGATCACCGCCATGCAAATTGGTATTGACAAATGGATTCCACTGTCCGCCATTCGAAGTAGCCGAAAACCAAATCCATGGTCCAGAACCCTAGAAACGAATTTCACCTGTATCAATTGCAACCATGTTACCGGTCCAGTTGTGCTGCATATCAGAAGTGATATTAGGCACTTGAGTAAAGTTTATTCCATCCTGCGAGATAGCATGGTGTGCGCCATCCTGTGGCTCACCTATGGGACATGTATAATGCCACATGCAATGAAAATGACAGACGGCAGGATCAATCACGCAATTGGTGGGGTGATCGAAACGTGTACTGGGCTCGAATGAATAGTGTATCCCGTCAGATGAAATTGCAGAGTATGTATTCACGGTCGAATCAAGTCCTACAGGTATTCCATCACTTGAAGAAAAATAAATCCGGATCATGCCACTATCTGTTACGCAAGTGTCGGATCAAACGGTCTCTGGTAAGTTGTCGGCAGATTGGGTATCTCGATCTCAACAGGGGTCGTCCAGGAAAAGCCATTGTCAGAAGAAAATTTTACTGCCACACGATCCCAAGATGGTGGTCCCATTGGTTCACGAAACCACTGGAATGCGCAGATCAGGTCTCCATTCGGAAGTTTCACAGATGAAGGAACCCCGGATGAATCCTGGTAAATCTGAGCCGTCCCGAAAGTAATCCCATCAGAGCTGTAACAAATTTTAAGTGGTCTTTCCCAAGGCGGACTTTTCTGCGCCAAAATATCCTGAGAAAAAAATAGTACAAGGCTTACTAATAAAGCTGTGCGGATTCCTCGACAAAGCAATGGATGAAATATCATGTCTATCTTTGCAATTAGAATTCCGAAAGGTAGTGAAACAACAGTTCGCTTCACAAATGACAGCAACACAAGAACATAAAAAATCCATCGCCATACTTGGCAGTACGGGCAGCATCGGCACACAAGCCCTTGATGTGATTGCTTCTCACCCAGCTCATTTTTCGGTGGAAGTGCTCACCTCAAACAGCAACGCGGAATTGTTGATTGAGCAATCCATAAAATTTCAACCCAACGCTGTTGTTATTGCTGATGAGAAAAAATATCAGCAAGTAAAAGAAAAATTGAAAAAATTTCCAATAAAAGTTTTCTCGGGAGAAGATGCATTGAGCCAGGTAATGCAGATGGATGGCATAGAGATGGTGCTTACTGCTGTTGTCGGTTTTGCAGGATTGAAACCTACACTCGCTGCCATTAAATCAGGAAAGCAAATTGCACTTGCAAATAAAGAAACGCTCGTTGTAGCGGGAGAATTGGTAACTGAGCTGGCAAAAGAAAAAGCAGTAAATATTTATCCTGTTGACTCAGAACATTCAGCCATCTTTCAATGTCTTGCAGGCGAATGGAACAACCCGATTGAAAAAATTTATCTCACCGCATCAGGCGGGCCATTTAGAGGCAAGGACAAAAATTTTCTCTCCTCAGTAAAAAAGGAACAAGCGCTCAAACATCCCAACTGGGATATGGGTGCGAAGATTACGATTGACTCTGCCTCGATGATGAATAAAGGTCTAGAGATGATCGAAGCGAAATGGCTGTTCAATTTAAAACCGGATCAGATTGATGTTATCATTCATCCGCAAAGTATAATTCACAGCATTGTCCAGTTTCTGGACGGAAGTATGAAAGCGCAGATGGGCTTGCCTGACATGAAACTTCCGATTCAATACGCACTTGGCTATCCTGAACGAATGAAATCTGACTTCAAACGTTTTGATTTTGCAAATTATTCTTCTCTCACATTTGAAAAACCCGATAACGAAACTTTCCACAATCTTGCGCTCGCGACAGAAGCAATGAATCGCGCAGGAAATCTTCCGTGCATTCTGAATGCTGCAAATGAAATTGCGGTGGCAGCGTTTCTTAAAGATCAAATTGGTTTTCTTGAAATGAGTGACATGATAGAAGATTGCATGAAAGAAATTTCTTTTATCAAACACCCTTCACTCGAAGATTATATTTCTACGGATAGGGAAACAAGAGTTAAGGCAATTGAGTGGATGGATAAAAAGTCAGCAGTTATCCGTTGAATTTTTTCCGAAAACGAATTCATGAAAGAACTGATCAAAGACACCATACGAAAGAGCTTGAATGCCCTGCATCTCGACCTAACAAAAAATTTAAAGTACGACCGGCTCACGAAAGCGGTAATTGCAAAAGCGCTGAGCAAAAATTCAAATGCAATTGATGTGGGCTGTCACAAAGGAGAGATTCTCGATCTCATTTTGCAACATGCTCCTTCCGGAAAACATTTTGCTTTCGAACCGATTCCCGATTTTTACAATTCACTTAAGTTAAAATATTCAAACCGTTGTGACGTTTTTCCGTTTGCTTTGAGTGATGAGCAGGGAGAAACAATTTTTAATTACGTGAAGAATGCTCCTGCATTTAGCGGAATCAGAAAAAGAAAATATGATGTGGAGAAACCTGATGTGGAAGAACTTCATGTAAAAGTTGAAACGCTCGACAATATTATTCCTTCAAGTGTAAAAATTGATTTCATAAAGATTGATGTTGAAGGTGGTGAGTTCGGAGTATTGAAAGGAGCAAAGCAACTTTTACTTCGAAATAAACCAGTTGTTGTTTTTGAATGTGGATTAGGGGCAAGTGATTTTTACGGAACAAAACCCGATGAACTTTTTTCTTTTTTGCAAAATGATTTCGGCTACAAGATTTTCAGTTTGCAAAATTGGCTTCTGAATAAATCGTCTTTTACAAAAGAGCAATTTGTCAACTGCTTTAATCAAAACAGCGAATACTACTTCGTAGCAAATTGAATTTCGACAGGTAATTTTTAACGGATAACTTCCCGTATCTTCGCGCCCTTAAAAAATTTTGAATGGATGGATTAATCATGGCTGCCCAGTTAATTGCAGGGCTTGCCATTTTAGTAACACTGCATGAACTTGGACACTTTCTTGCTGCCCGTGCCTTCGGCATTCGTGTAGAAAAATTTTATCTCTTCTTTGATGCATGGGGCTTTAAGTTCTTCCATTTCAAAAAAGGAGATACAGAATATGGTTTGGGGTGGCTGCCGCTTGGGGGTTATGTAAAAATTTCCGGTATGATTGACGAGAGCATGGACAAGGAAGCCATGAAGCTACCACCTCAACCGTGGGAGTTCCGCAGCAAACCCGCATGGCAACGGTTGATTGTAATGATTGGTGGTGTTACCATGAATGTGATTCTGGGCATTGTTATCTACACCGGAATCCTTCTTCACTACGACAAAACATACCTTGCAAACAAAGATGTAACGGATGGCATTTATGCTTACGAGCTTGGAGAAAAAGTTGGGCTGCAGAATGGAGATAAAATTCTTGCCATTGACGGAAAACCCTTCAAACGTTTTGAAGAAGTAATTTCTTCAAGAGTAGTTTTCGGTTGCAACCTAACGGTTGATCGTGACGGGAAAACGATAAACATTGAGGTGCCTGAAAGTTTTTATCGTGATGTAACCAAATCAGGAAAAGGTTTTTTTATTAGTACCTACAGAACAACCTTGCTTATTGACAGTATCATGCCAGGCAAACCTGCTGAGGCAGCAGGTTTGAAGGTTGGGGACAAAATTCTTGTTGTCAACGGAAGGCGCACTGCCTCAACGGATGGTTTTCGAAAAATCATAAAAGAGAATACAGGAAAGCCGGTCGCACTCAATGTACTTCGCGGAAAAGATACTTTGCTAATTCAACCTGTCGTAAATAATTCCGATAGTATTGGTATCGGATATCATACGGACCTTGGAGAGTATCCGAATACTCCTTATTCATTTGGCTCTGCACTAAGTTTAGGAACTTCCGATGCAGTACAAGCCATCATCAGTAATATAAAAGGGCTAAAACAAATTTTCATCGGCAAAGAAAAAGCTGGCGATGCATTGCAGGGACCAATTGCTATTGCAACTTTTTATGGAGCTATCTGGGATTGGCATCGCTTCTGGACAATCACAGGATTATTAAGTATGGTACTTGCATTTATGAACATTCTACCAATACCTGCACTTGACGGAGGCCACGTTGTGTTTCTCATTATTGAAGCAGTGACGAAGAAAAAATTTTCAGACAAGTTTATGGAGCGCGCTCAAATTGCGGGCATGGTCATTCTCTTAACACTGATGGTTTTCACCATCGGGAATGACATCTGGAAACATGTGATTAATTAATCAGCAAAACTCTTCGTAAGTCGCTTTCAAATGTTCGGCAATCATTTGTGCCGAACGACCTTCGATGTGATGGCGCTCAATAAAGTGAACGAGCTTGCCGTCTTTAAATAAAGCAATGGAAGGAGATGAGGGAGGATAAGGCAGCGTATACTTTCTTGCCTGCGCGGTAGCTTCCAAATCCTGTCCTGCAAAAACAGTAACTAATTTTTCGGGTTTCTTTCCGTCCTGCAATGACATGCGGACACCCGGGCGGGCTGTGCCTGCCGCGCATCCACAAACGGAGTTAAGCACAAGCAACATTGTTCCCTTGCTGTTAGGAATTATTTGATCAACCTGATCAGAATTTTTTAGTTCTTCGAAACCCGATGCAACTAATTCCTCACGCATGGGGGTACATATATATTCCGGGTATGGCATTTTGTTTGATTTTAAGATGCAAAAGTAAGCATCCTTTTTTCTTTACGCCACTATTAACACTGTTATTAATAGAATTGTTTTGATTTCGGGTTCTTTTCTGCAAGTATTGAATATTATTTAACACGAATACATTAAACCTTACAGATGTAAAAAATTACCAGTTTTTCGATTCTTAACTTTTTTCCCTGACCGTATATTGCCAGCACACACAACTATTGAATATGAAGATATTTACAATTGCCATTCTGTTTATGTTCGCTGCTGTCGCTCAGGCACAGGATGTGCTACCCAATAAAATTTACCGCATCACTGCATATCAGAACGGGAATAATAACATTGTGAGCGTGTCAAATTACACAGAGGTTATTCCACCCACAAGCATTTATGTCCCGAGTGCATTTACTCCGAATGATGACGGCTTCAATGATACCTTCGGGGTGAAAGGAGAAGGCATTCAGAACTTCAAAATGCTTATTTACAATCGCTGGGGAGAAGTGATTTTCTCTACCACAAATCCCGGAGAACATTGGGATGGAAAATATAAAAACGAACCCGCAGAAAACGGAACATACGTATATGAGATTTTTGCCAAAGGATATGGCAAGCATCCGAAGACAGGTTCTGTTACTTTGCTCAGATAAAATTTAGTCGTTGCTTCTCACTCTATAAATGACTGCGCTGGAAAGTGCGGTAACTTTTTTGCACTAAAGAAAAAGAATCAAAGTTTAATGCACACATTTTTTTCTTCCGTAAAAAACTTCAACGCTTCAAATCCACCTTCTCTTCCAACACCTGAATTTTTCATTCCTCCGAACGGAGTTCTTAGATCGCGGAAGAGCCAACAGTTGATCCAGATAATTCCACTCTGAAGTTTTGCTGCCACTCGATGCGCACGGGTTAAGCTCTCTGTCCAGATAGTTCCGGCTAAACCGTATTGAGTTGAGTTCGCCATCATCAGTGCTTCGTCTTCGGTTTCAAAAGGAGCGAGTGTAACAACAGGTCCGAAAATTTCTTCCTGATTGGTGCGACAATCATGAGGCAGATTTTCAAAGACAGTTGGTTCGATAAAAAATCCGTTTTTGTTTTTTCTTTCAAGATGAAGTTGATTTCCTCCGCAGAGAATTTTACCTCCCTCTTGCTTTGCAAGTTCGATGTAAGAAAGAATTTTTTCCATGTGTGACTTGCTCACGATGGCTCCCATTCTGTTCTTATCATTTAAAGGATCGCCAACTTTTAATGTTGACACTCTTTTCAGAAATGCTCCTTTAAATTTTTCATAAATACTCTTCTCAATAAAAATACGTGAGCCGCATAAACAAATTTCTCCCTGATTACTAAAGGATGCATTTACCGATGTCTTTACTGCTTCATCAAAATTGCAATCAGCAAAAACGAGGTTTGGATTTTTTCCTCCAAGTTCAAGCGAAAGCTTTTTAAACATTGGTGCTGCCGTTCGCGCAATCCACTCCCCTGTTTTTGTTCCGCCAGTAAAACTTACAGCAGGAATTTTAGGATGAGAAACAATGGCTGCACCAACTTTCGGTCCGAGACCGTGAACAATATTCAAAACACCTTTTGGCAAACCTGCTTCATTGCAAAGTTCGGCAAGAAGATAAGCAGTCATGGGAGTAATTTCACTTGGCTTCGCGATTACACAATTTCCTGATGCAAGAGCAGGAACAATTTTCCAGGTAAATAAATACAACGGAAGATTCCATGGAGAAATGCAACCTGCAATACCGATGGGTTGACGAAGCGTATAATTGATTGCAGCATTTTCTGTTGCATGTGCTTCGGTGGCGAGATGAATAGCTCCTGTCGCATAGAAATGAAAATTATCGCGAGCTCTGGGAATATCAACTGCCTTTGCCAGCCACACAGGTTTTCCCTGATCAATGCTTTCTGCCAATGCAAGGCGATCAAGATTCTTATCAATGAGTTCAGAGATTTTCAAAAGAATATTTGAGCGCTGCGCAACCGGCATTTTGCTCCATGCAGGAAAAGCTGTCTCTGCCGCGGCAACTGCAACTTCTACATCAAGTTCGTCACTATCAGGAATGAGAGAATAAACTTCTCCGGTGGCGGGGTTAATGTTATCGAGATACGCTTTGCTGACCGGCTCTAAGAATTCTCCATTTATGTAATTCAGAATTTTTTCTGTCATGAAACAAATGTATGCAGATTACTCCGAACAGTTCAATTTGCCTTTGATGCCTTCGGGAAAATAAAATACACAGGAATGAAAAAGTAAATGGCAAATGCAATCCACGGATTGATCCATGCTACTGATGCAGCCACCCAATATGCAACACTTCCATAAATAAAAGAGAGGCGGTTGCCTTGTTTGAATACTTCGAGACTTACAAAGTCAGCGATGAGTGAGCGGTTCTTTGTAACATAGAGTCGCATGATGGTGAATGAGAACGCTGCCATGGAAAGTGAAATGCCGAAAAGAAACAGTGCTAGTTTATTGTTTGGATAATCGCCAATGAGCGCAGTGGGGAATGGAATGAAAGAAGTCCACAGCAACAGGTTTGCATTTGCCCAGAACAATCCGTTGTTGATTCCTTTAAACTGATCGAAGAGCCGGTGATGGTTTACCCACACCACGCATACCATGAGGAAACTGATGATCCAGCTCAGAAATTTCGGAGCGAGAGAAACCAATGCAAGCCAGAGTTCGCGGGTAGAATGAAGATCATCAATGTGCGGCACTTTCAATTCAAGGACAAGCAACGTAAGGATAATCGCAAAAACTCCGTCACTCAAAGTTTCTACTCTTGCTTTAGAATATTTGCCGAAGGCGTAAATTTTATCTTCCATTTCTTCCATACTGCGCTGCAAAAGTAAAAGAGTACGGCTGCCGTGCAAATGGGTTGCCGGTTCAGGCAACAACTATTTTTTATCCCGCTTCATTTTCAAATCAACTTTTTATTCTACTTTAGTGTCTTCATTTTTTGAGCAGGAGCGATTGAACAAGTAAACATCAACAACTTGTCATGAAAAAATTAACCTGTACATCGGTTCCATTTTTTATTTTTCAGTTGGCAATAACATGCCTTTGCTGTGCTACGGCTTTTTCTCAAACTGTTTTCTGGACAGAGACATTTAATAACGCTTGCACTTTCTACTGCACCGCATACACCGGACCAAACGGTACCTGGACTTTCACTCAACCCGGAGCAAACGGCTCTACTCATAACATCTGGTTTATTAGCTGTGCTGAAAACGGAAATGCTCCGGGCACCTGCGGCACAGGTTGCGGTGCGAATGCTTCTTTACATATCGGTAACGATCCCAACTCTCTTGCGGGCTGGTTGTTTTGCCCAACGGGCGATTGCGGTGCTGCGTACGATGCTTCTTCGAATACAGAAATAACGAACTTACGCGCAGCATCTCCAAGAGTGAACTGCGCAGGCAAAGGAACCATCACTGCAACCTTTGCTTACATCGGCAAAGGGCAGGCGGGACATGATTATTGTGTGTTTGAATACAGCGCTGATGATGGTGCTACTTGGGCAGCACTTACCGGTGGGCTTACTACAGTGAATACCGGATGTGCCGGACAGGGCAAGTGGGCTACTGTTGCTACGGTTTCACTGCCAGCAACTGCAAATAATAATCCGTTGGTGCATGTTGCATTTCATTGGGTGAATGATGGTGATGGTTCCGGAAGCGATCCTTCGTTTGCTGTTAATGATCTTTCCATTTCCTATACAAATCCATTGCCTGTGGAGTGGCTTAGCTTTGATGCTGCAGCCGGCAACAAAAAAGTTTTGCTGCAGTGGGCTACTGCTACCGAAATAAACAATGATCATTTTGAGATTGAACGTAGCAGTGATGCCGAAAATTTTTCTGCGATTGGTGAAGTAAAAGGCGCAGGCAACTCAACCGAAGTGCAGCGTTATTCTTTTACTGACAGTAAGCCGGTGAACGGTATTAGCTATTACCGCCTGAGACAGGTTGATGTAGATGGCACTCCGAATTATTCTTCAGTGGTTTCTGCAAAGTGTCTAAATGGCGATCTTGCTTTTACCATTGTGCAGCCCGCCCGTAGCGGTTCGTGCATGGTAAAGTTTCAATCCTCATCGGCAGGCAATGCAAAGTTTATTCTTTACAATGTGTTGGGAGAACAAGTAAAAGAGTGGACTGTAGCTGCGCATGAGGGATTTAATTCCGCAGAGTTGAATACCGAAGGCATCAATACCTGCATCTGCTCCCTGATAATGACTATGAGTGAAGGCAGCGCGGCAAAGAAGGTTGTTTTTGCTGAGTGAAATCACAGACCTCCGCGCACGCTTCCAAAAGGAGGTTTCTTTCCTGATGCCATTTTAGAGTTACACCGATTTCTTCATCACAATAGTCCACGCAAGGTTTTCGTTTTCTAAAAGCGTAACGTCTCGGTTTATTTATTTCGCAAAAAAAGCCCCGTAGTTCTTCACCACGGGGCTTTCTTCATTCTTTAATTCGTACACTCTTCACCCCTCTCCTTTCGGAGATCGACTGCGGAGAGGTTACACAGCTATCAACTCCACACTCAACTCCACTTTCTTTCCCGACCCTACTTCAACTCCGCTCATCGTAACAGGTAAAAAACCTGTTTTCGAAAAAGTTAAATCATAAGCCCCCGGTTTTATCTTCTTCTTATCAACCACCCCAAGCGCATTCGATTTAAGGTCGTACATCACTTCGCTACTCACCGCATGAAGGTTCACACCCTGCATAACTTCTTGCGTCTGTTTGTTTTTTAGGGTTGCCAGCAACTCGGTATAATTCGTAGGCGCATTGTAAATTTTTCGGTCAATAAAATACTGCGCATAAAAATCCGGGGCGCTCTCTCTGAAGTTCTCCATCAGCTTATCTAATTTTTTCTTCAGGTTTGCATCCGCATCCTTAAAAAGTTTTTTCAGATCAGCCGTAGCGCTCGCAATTTCCGCAATCGTATTTTTCGGCTGCGAAATATAATCACCAAAATCATCAATAGCCGTTTGAAAAGCCGTCAGGTCACCAGCCACCACACCGTATGTGCCAAGGTTCGCAATCACCCCGTTCGCCTGGTCATGTACAATCTGTGCCCAGGTGCGCGCAGTGTTTCCGTTTTTCTGCATAATCTTCGACTCACTGAAATTTACCGCAGCAAACAAAACCTCATCACCAATAGTGGTTGCGTATGCCTGCACAGCACTGCGTATCCGTTCTGCAATCGAAGCCATTTTCCCTTTGCGCTTCTCCTTCTCCACAGTGTAACCATGCAGTGCTTTCTCCTGCTTCTCCTTCGCATCAAGAATACTCTGCACAATCGCCTGGAACTCCGTAAAAGCAATTCCGAAAGCAGCCAGTCCCTGCCATACCAATTGTTTTGCCAATACCCACAGTTGTACTGCTAAGTACATGTTCAACTTTGCATTTTGTCCTTTTTTCATTTTACACTCCGTTTTTAATTTTGTTTATGTTTGGAGGTATGCAAATATTCCAACAAAAAAATCGTTAAGAGTTTCAATTTCTGAATTTATTCTTACAATGTAAGATTTTGAAACTTTTCTTCCTCTTTTTTCGTCAAACGGGTCGGTTTTGTTTTTCAAAACTCATTTTTTTTCCAAATTTTTATTCCGCACAAACCATTTCCTGTTTGCATCTATTGTAAGGTTTTACTTTTAAAGCAAAGAAAAAAGCTGAAGATTCTTTATTTTCTAAAAACAGGTAGTTTTATTACATCTACGAGGCCCATCACATGTTTTTTCAATCCTCAATAAATTATTTTCGTCACAACATTTATTAATAGTTACAATTACAAAGATATAGTTGGGCCGGCACTTTTCAAATTGCAAGTCATTTGATCAATGTTGATTTCACTAGTTTCTTAACTACAGAAGTCTCTTTATAATTTATACGCAAAAAATAAACTCCATCAGGCTGATCACATAGATCAATAGTAGTTGAACCAAATTTTTTCCCGGCAACCGATTGAATAAAAACTTTCCGAATAACATCACCATTCAGATTAGTAATTTCTGCTTCCTGTTTTTGAAAGACAGTATTCAGGTATTTAACTAAAAAAGTACCAGCGGAAGGATTTGGTGAAACAATGATGTATTGGCGTCCTCACTATTTTCCGAAATACCTACAAAGGCATTTTTAAGGACAAAATGGTAAACGCTTAATTGCGGAATAGTGTAAGCGAACTGGCTGCCGGAGATTTTAAACAAAAAACCCCCTTTTCTTTTTAATCCCTTGGCTTATCAGAAAGATTATCAAATCAGAATTTCCATTTGAAAAAGAGTTGACGCTCAACATCATTCGCATGTCAAACTAAGTTTACA
>JBBRND010000027.1:0-58478 GCA_038230515.1 Bacteroidia bacterium
AAAAATATTGCTCAAGCCGCGTGGCTTCGTCATGCCGCCCACGCTGTTTAAAAATTTTGCCTGCGGCATTCCGCTAACGCGGAACCAATTTTTAAAAGGCGTGTCTGGCATGACTGGGTTGATTGAAGAACGCTGGGGAGCAGACTTTTATTTTTGGTGCCGGCAGGTGTTGTGCGATTGAATATGCGCAACTCACCTGACGTTGAAACAAGTGTCAGGTTAGCCCTGCGCTCAAATCCACCGCGCTAAGACCTGGCAGCACTAAATATTGCTCAAGCCGCTTGGCTTCGTCATGCCGCCCACGCTGTTTAAAAATTTTGCCTGCGGCATTCCGCTAACGCGGAACCAATTTTTAAAAGGCGTGTCTGGCATGACTGGGTTGATTTTTGTGCTGTCGGGTGTTGTGCGTTTGCTAGTGCGCAGCTCACCTGACGTTGAAACAAGTGTCAGGTCGGCCCTGCGCTCAAATCCACCGCGCTAAGACCTGACACCACTAAAAAAGAGAAGCAACGCTACCGCACAAGCCAACCCTTCAGTTGCTTCACATTTTATTTTGCGCCAACGCACCGACAACCATCCAACTGTTGACAACGACAGGAAAACTTAAACCACCTTTTTCTCTACCTTTGAGCCAATAGAAAATTGAATGACAAACTACATTGACTACATAAATTCCACTCTGAAACCGAAGACAACCGAGAAAGAAATCGTGTTGGATTTGTTTGCCGGTTGCGGTGGTTTGTCATTGGGTTTTGAAGCGGCTGGTTATAAGACAATCGGCTATGAAATGGACAACGCAGCAGCCGCGACCTACAAGAAAAATCTGAACGGTGATTGCTTCGCTGTAAAACTTGACCTTGACTTTGAATATCCCGAAGCGGAAATAATTATTGGAGGACCGCCTTGTCAACCGTTCAGCGTTGGCGGACATCAAAAAGGAATTGAAGATGCAAGAGACGGTTTTCCGATTTTCAGTGATGCGGTAAAGAAATTACAACCAAAAGTTTTCATGTTTGAAAATGTTCGTGGACTTCTTTACACAAACAAATGGTATTTTGATTTAGTCATTGCCGAGTTGCGAAAGTTGGGCTACCTGATTGACTTCAAACTTTTGAATGCAGTTCATTTTGGAGTGCCTCAAAACAGAGAACGCCTTTTTGTTTTCGGACACAGAGCAAAATTTAATTTCCCAAAACCACATCACAAAAAAGTAACAGTTGGTGAAGCCATTGGAGACACCATGTTGACTGCACCAGAAGGAAGTAAATTTTTAAATGCTTCAATGGACACTTATGTTGCGAAGTATGAGAAAGCATCTTTCTGCATCAATCCAAGAGACCTTTATCCAACTAAACCTGCACGGACATTGACTTGCAGAAATCTTGCAGGTGCAACAGGTGACATGCAGCGTGTTCGACTTTCAGACGGCAAACGCAGAAGATTATTTCACAGCGAAGCTGCACGACTGCAAAGTTTTCCCGATTGGTTTGAGTTCACAGGAAACGAAACACAAAGATTTAATCAAATAGGAAATGCAGTTCCACCGCTTTTAGCTTATCAGTTAGCATTGGCTTTGAAAGAATGTTATCAGTTAAACGAAATGTATTCCGTTGAAGAAGTTTTAGAAAATAATTTACAAGCCAACAATGTGCTAACCCTTTTTTAATCTATGACAAACTATATTAGCAAAAGCACAAAATCAAAATCGGTTCAGAAAATAATTAACGAAGCACTTGAAATTTTAGAGAATGTTGGAATTCCTATGACATCCAAAACCGAAAGAGGTTTGGAAAGAATGGCTGTTTGTCTTTTAGCAGTTGCAGGTGTTAGAAAAGATTGGAGCAAGGCGAAAGAAAATGCAAATCTGAAATCACGGGACATCATCAACATTGTAAATAAAAACTTTGAAGAAAAAATTTCTTCGGGTTCTTATGACGACATCAGAAGAAAAGATTTGAAACTTTTGGTATTGGCTGACATCGTTGTAAACAGTGGAGTTAATAAGGGTTCTGCAACCAATGACCCAACGAGAGGTTATGCTTTGCATCCCGACTTCAAAGCGTTAATCGTAACATACAATACTGCAAACTGGAATAAATCATTGAAAGCATTCAACAAGAACAAACCAAATCTTGCTGAAATACTTTCACGAAAAAGAAACATTGAAAAAATCCCTGTGAAACTTCCAAGCGGCAAGCCGCTTGAACTTTCGCTTGGCGAACACAATGTTTTGCAGAAAGCAATCATTGAAGAATTTTTGCCACGATACGGCAGCGACTGCTCTGTTCTTTATTTCGGTGACACCTCAAACAAATCTTTGCACATAGAAGTTGAAGAGTTGAAAAAGTTAAACTTCTTTGAACTTTCACATGACGAGTTACCCGACATCATTGCTTACAGCAAGAAAAATAATTGGCTCTATTTGATTGAAGCAGTTTACAGTTCGGGACCGATGAGTGAAACACGAGTTTTGGAATTGCGGAAAATGTTGAATGACTGTAAAGCTGAATTGATTTTTGTAACAGCGTTCTTGACAAGAGGAGAATTTAGAAAATGGCAAATGGACATTGCTTGGGAAACTGAAGTGTGGACGGCTGACCATCCCGACCATTTAGTTCACTTCAACGGACATAAATTCTTGGGAGCATATTAGCCAACGCATTATTGTGCCGGCAGGTGTTGTGCGATTGAATATGCGCGGCTCACCTGAGGTTGAAACAAGTGTAATGTCAGCCCTACTGCACTAAGACCTGACAGCGCTAATTCCGTGCAGGCGGGTAAGCCACCGGGGGGCGTGGTTCCAAAACTAATTCATTTCTTACACTTTTTCTCAAAACCTTCGAAATTTTGAAATTTACCTGTAAATCCCGCGATTGATTTTCGTTCTCCCGCCATTGTTGGCGGCAAAACCACGATTGATTTTTACAAAACCACCATTGTTCTCGGCTAAACTCTGACTGTTGCGGGCAAAACCGCGATTGTTAAAAGCAAAACCACCACTCTTCCCGACCAAACCACCACTGTTGGCGGCTAAACTATAACTGTTGCCGACCAAACCACGATTACTAAAAATAAAAACCTCTATTGTTGCCTATCAAACCATGAATGATTTTTACAAATCCACCATTGTTCGCGGCTAAACATGGAATGTTGGCAACCAAACAACAAATCTTGTTTGCCTAACAGCGATAGAAAATGATTGTAACTGTATGTAGTTAAGCCACCGCCACTCCGCCAAATGCCTGCGCAATTTTTTCGGAGAGCTTCACGCTCGCGCACTCATGCGAATTAAGAATCATGTTCTTGATCGCTTTTGCTTTGCTGATGCCGTGTGCAATAATAACGGTTCCGTTTATGCCTAGGATGGGAGTGCCGCCATAGTCCTCGTAATTGAAGCGGTCGAAATATTCGTTCTGAATTTTCTGCTTCTTAATGATGGCGTAAAAAGATTCTGCTTCCTTAAGCATTACGTTTCCGGTGAAACCATCGCACACAATTACATCGGCTTTGTCGTTGAAGAGATCTCTGCCTTCTACATTGCCGATGAAGCTGATGTCGTGCGTTTCTTTTAAAAGCTGATGCGTTTCTTTGGTGAGCAGGTTTCCTTTTTCTTCTTCTTCACCGATGTTCATAAGTGCAACTTTGGGAGAAGCAATGTGAAGAATGTGCTTTGCATACACCGTTCCCAGCAGCGCGAACTGCTGAAGCACTTCGGGTTTGCAATCTGCATTAACGCCTACATCAAGCAGCAGTCCCCATCCTCCTGAAACTTTCGGAAGCAGCGTTGCTATTGCAGGGCGAAGAATTCCTGCAATCGGTTTTACGGTGAACATAGAACCAACCAACATGGCACCTGTATTACCCGCAGAAGAAAATGCATCGAGCTTTCCTTCTTTGAGAAGATGAAAGCCCAGCGCCAAACTCGACTTTGGTTTTTGCTGAAAAGATTTGGTGGGATGCTCGCTCATTTCAATCACATCAGTGGTGTGAATGATTTCGAAAACATCGGGAGAGAAATTCTGCTCCGAAAAGATGGGGAGCATTTCATCTTTATTGCCGATGAGCACGAGCTTTACATCCTTCGGAAGTTCATTGTAAGCGGCAATGGCACCGAGCGTAGTTTCGCGCGGGGCGTAATCGCCTCCCATAATGTCAATACCGAGTCGCAGCATGTTGGTTTTGAAAGTTATTGGTTAATTGAAAATGAATCGTCAGAAACGATTACACAATTAACTTGCTTCCTTCTCCATTACCACTTTACCCTTGTAGTAAAGTTTTCCTTCGTGCCAGTGCGCGCGGTGATAAAGGTGCGGCTGACCTGTAGTACTGTCAGTGGCTACAGTGGGTACCGTTGCTTTGTAAGTTGATCTGCGGCTGCCTGTTCTTGCTTTGGAGTGCCTGTGTTTGGGATTTGGCATTTTTGTATAGTATTATGAACGTTTAATTTTTAATTCAGATTTATTTTCTTCAGCATTTCCCATCTTGGGTCGGTTTCTTTTACCTCATCATCGTGATGAATAAATTTATCAAGTGTCTTCAGCGTTTCGGTATTACATTCAGTAGTGCTTTCATCGTTTTCGTCATGCACGTTGCGCATGGGTATAAGCAGACAAACATATTCGTAAATGAATTGTGCAACGTTTAACTCATGTTCCTTCGGAGAGATTACAATTACATCTTCCGATTCTTCCCCGGGTGCAGCACCGAACTTTACGGTGAGTTCATTGTAGCCGGTAATTTCCAGCGTTAACGGATCGCCACAACGATCGCACACGGTGTTTACTTCGCCTTCAAGGGTGAAGTCCACGAGCAGCATGGTTTCCTGTTTGTTTACAGTAACCAGCACATCCATGAAACCGTTTTTTACGGGTGAGTTTTCGAATTGCTCAAAGAACTTATCGTCTATTTCAAACTCAAATTCGCTTTCTCCTTTTGCAAGACCACCGAAGTGAATCTTGTACTTGTCTAAATAATTCATCCTCGCACTCCTTCTTTCAATTTTTTGGGGTTGCAAAGAAAAGAAAATCGGGTGAATGAGCAAAGAAAATCAGCGGGAGCTGCGAATGGGAGCAAACTGCAGCATTTATGCCTTTCATGGGAAGGAATTTATTTTCAGTAACTTAAAATAAAACCCGCACATCTGCGTTATCCTTTTGAGAAAGAACCTGTACGAAATGATTTTTTGATTTTACTGAACGAGAGCACGACTTTGTGCGGATGACTGAAAAGGTTCTTTTTATTTCTCTGCCGATAGAAATATAACCATAGAGTCATGAGAATACAATACATCTGCCATTCCTGCATTTACATTGAAACGGGCGACACAAAGCTGGTGATTGATCCGTGGGTGAAAGGTTCCGCGTACCGCAATCAATGGTTTCTTTTTCCGAAGCCCGTTGATTACTCCATGCTCGCCAACGCAAAAAACATTTTGTATTCGCACGGGCATGAAGATCATCTGCATGAAGAATCGTTGGAAGTTCTTCCGCATGATGCTCAGGTTTTTTATCCGTATCAATGGCGCACGGGTATTAAAAAATTCTTTGATACTCAGAATTTCAAAAACCTCACGGAGGCGGTAAGTTTTCACCCGTATAAAATTTCCCCTTCCACAACCATCACTTACATCGGCTTCGCGCTTGAGAGCGTGATCGTGATTGAGTGTAACGGCTTCACTATCGTGAACATTAATGATGCTCTCAACTCGCATCATGACATGGTGGTGCAAATGTTTTTGAAAGAAATTAAAAAACGCTTTCCGAAAATTGATCTGCTGCTTAGCGGCTGGAGCGGTGCAGGATATTTTCCGAACATGGTTCACTATCCTGGCAAAGATGATTTTGAAATCGGAAAAATGCGCGAACAGTATTTCGGAAACCAGCTTTGTAAATTCATAAAGTATCTTGAACCGAAAGCGGTTGCTCCGTTTGCCCCTGGATTTGCTTTGCTCTCTCCTGATAAACGATGGATAAACGATGTAAAATTTCCGCGCGGGATTCTTGAAGAATATTATCGCGAAAATTACGATGGCAAAACCGAAACTCAATTTCATCTTCTCTATCCCGGAGATTATTTTGAAGGATCAGAATTCCATGCCGTCTCGCCTTACTATCCGCAACTTCAGGATGGTTCTCTCAATCACACAATTGCAGAAGTTTACAAAGAAGAAATTGAGGATGTACAAAAGATAAACTATGCAGGTGATGAATCTCTAAAATTACTTACAGAAAAATTAAATTATTACCTGAACGCAAACTGCGATCTCTACCATCACGATGTATTGAAGGAAGCGAACTTCACCATTCATCTGAAAGATGTTTTGCAAAATGTTTTCATCAATGTGCGTTTTGAAAAAAGCAAGTTCATTGCGGAAAGAAGTGCAGTGCAATCCGAAAATTCAATTTTGATTGTTCACACCACGAGTGAACTTCTGCACTATTCTCTCGACAATGAATGGGGTGGCGATGCACTTACAATTGGATATGGAATTGATGTGAATGTATTGTTGGAAAGTACGCTCGAAAAAAATCTTGACATTGTTTGTGTGCGGTTACTGACACGTTATCCGCGTGCGAGCAAGCAATTGGTAAAGCATCCTTTTCGTGCGCTCAAATATTATTTAACGAACCCCATGCTTGGTTCGCTTGCCATCAAACAAAAGCTGAATCTGAAAAGTTACGTGAACAAATTTCCTTACAACGAACGCGATCATTGGATTACCTACACCAAATGCGAACTCTGTAAAGTGTGTGATATGCCATTGCTTAGTTGGGAACTGGGGGAGAGTTTGGTGGTGTAATTCAGCGTTGAGAGTTTTTCTTCATCTCATTCAAAGATTTTAATTGCCTGATCCGTCAATTGTTCCTTACTTTCGTCATCTAATTTATTCAACAAAAAATATTCAGATGAAAAAACTCTACACGCTTCTCTTCTCTCTTCTCGTTTCAACTTTTTTATCAGCGCAGGTATCTATTGATTGTAACAGCACGCGCTATGATGAAGAAGTTTTTGCCAACATTGATACTACCAATGATATTGTGTTTGGTGCCAATACCAATTATCAGGGCACGAATACGATTCTGTCTATGGACATTTATCAACCAAGTGGCGACACTGCGGCTTTCCGTCCGCTTATTGTCTGGGTGCATGGCGGAAGTTTTGTTGGCGGTTCTAAAACGGATAATGATGTAGTGGGCTTGTGTCAGCATTTTGCAAAACGCGGATATGTTTGCGCTTCCATCAACTATCGGCTGGGGATTGCTTTTCCATATAACCAGGCAAGTGCTACCAACGCAGTGTTTCTCGGAGTGCAGGATATGAAAGCAGCCATCCGTTTTTTTCGCAAGGATGCTGCAATATCAAACCTTTATCACATTGATCCGAACATGATTTTTGGTGGAGGAAGTTCTGCCGGTGCATTCTGTGCACTTCATCTTGCCTATCTCGATCAACCATCAGAATTGCCAACGTCTATCGACACTATTGCTCTTGGTGGCATTGAAGGCAATAGCGGTAACCCCGGCTATTCTTCTCATGTAAATGCTGTTCTTAATCTTTGCGGTGCAATGGGCGACACTGCATGGATGGTTCCCGGAGATATTCCTGTATGCAGCATGCATGGCACTGCTGATGCAGTTGTTCCTTATGCAACTGCTATGCTTTATTTATTGGGTACAATCCCGATTATGGTGGTGAACGGAAGCTACTCTGTGAATGAGCATGCAATGTTGATTGGTGTTGATCAAAGCATGTACACTTTCTATGGCGCTCCTCATGTGCCGTATGCGAGCGATGTAAATTACATGGACACCACAGTGCGCTTCGTAAGTAATTTTCTGTATCGTTTTCTTGGCTGCACTCCGCGCGATCCAAGTCCTGTTGCCAATACATGGAACACAACTGCAGTAAATAATCTTGCTGCTGCTGTTTCTTCGCTTGAAGCGTATCCGAATCCAACAAACGGGTTGCTTACCATTCGCTACCCGTCATCTGGTGTATCTTCTAAATTGAATATTTATGATGCTTTGGGAAAAGAAATTTATTCTACAGTGCTTTCAACTTCAAACCTCAAGATTCAAACCTCCGGTTGGCATCCGGGAATTTATTTTCTGAGAATTGCCTCCGGAAAAGAAGTGATGACCAAGATGGTGACGGTAGAGTAGTAGGCCTTGTTCTAAAATTTCAGATCATGGAAATTTTTTAAGGAAAAGTAAGTTCACGCGGAGAAGCAAAGTTTTTTACTTTAGCTCACAGATGAAATCTGCGATTCACTTTCTTCTTTTTTTTCTCTTTTCTTTTTTCGCTTTTTCAAACCCAAGCGCAACTGAAACAAATCCTTCTTTGAAAAAAGGGTTGCAATTATTCAAAGAGCAGAAGTTTTTTCCTGCCCGAGATTATCTGATAAAAGCACGAGCAGAAACAAGCAAAGAGAATAAGTTTGAAGAAACTGCGAAAGCCACCAGCAAACTTGCTGAAACGTATCTGATTCTAGACAGAAAAGATTCTGCGTTGATTTTTCTTGAAGAAAACAGAAAACTTATCCTAAAAAATTTTCGAAAGGAGAATGAGTTGCTGGCATCGTGTGACGATTTAATGGGCGATGTGTATCTGGATTATGGCGATGCAGATGAAGCAAAAATATATTTTGATGAGTCATTGCAAACCCGACTTAAACTTTATGGTGAGAATGATTCGCGAACAGCTTTCTCTTATTCAAGCATTGCTGCTTTTTACAATTTCCATCCGGGAGAAGGAAAAGATTCTGCTTTTTATTTTGCAAAGAGAGCATTATTAATAAGCCGCAACTTTCCCACTCACAATAAAGATATTCAACTCGAAAAAATTTATGCTGAGTATGCTTATGACTATAAAATTTCATCACGAGGGTCTTCCTTAGTTGAAAAAAATGTTCGCGTTACTGACACTGTAATTATGTATTTTGATTCAGCATTGTCAATTCTGAGAGCGAAGCAGCCGGAGAAGACTTATTTTGAATCGTACATCCTGCACCAAATCGGGAATTGCTTTACAGACATGACGGAATGGTTTCCCGAAAACTCGCCCATTACGTTGAGCTATTTCAAGAAGGCAGAAGAATATTATGGAAAAGATTTGACCATTCGCAAAGGTATTTTTGGAAATTGTCATTCTGATATTGCCATCACTAATTACACGCTTGCTCTGCTTTACGAATTCACCTTTAAGAAAAAAAAGCCCTGGCTCTCGTTTATGTATCAGAACAGAGCGATTGAGGCATTGCTTCCCAACTTTAAGTTCAGCAACGAACTTCAATTGCCGGATACAAATTCCTGCATCAATTATTATTTGTTGAATGTTCTCCTGGAAAGAAGAGCGATTTTTATGAAACAATGTAATGAGTTGGCACCCTCAACCGAATTGATTATTGCAATGTATCAAATCCATAAATTAAAAATTGCGATCTGGGATAAAATCATGACTTCTTTCAAATCAGCAGAAGTGAGCCAGGTGCTTGCTCTTTGGAATTATGATGTATTTGAGGATGCAATTACATCGGCTTATAAACTTTTTTCCGTGAATAAGGACTCGATGTTACTAGATGAAATGTTTTCGTTTGCGGAACAAGGAAAGAATGCAGAACTGATGAAATATTATTTCAATGCATCGAAAAGTAATTATTCGGTTACCCCTTTTCGCATCAACTCTACCATTTCTGTTTATAAGATTCAATCGTCTTTGGTCGCACACGAAGCAGTAATAGAATATGTTGCTGACAGGTTGTTTCGCAAAAGCCCGAATTTCATTTTTTTGATTACAAAAGATTTTTTTAAAGTAATTCCTTTTGAAACGTCTGCTGCTTCTGATAGTGTATTGAATCTCTACTATCAGTCAATTCAATCAAATGAGGTTCGAAAATTTGCTACTCTTTCTTATTCTATTTACAATGAAATTCTAAAACCCGCTCTTGCGCAGCTACCAAAATCAATTACTCACCTCACGATAATTCCTGACAAGCGGTTTTCTCATTTTTCTTTTGATGGATTGGTAACCGATACGGGTAATGGATTTTCTTCTTACCGCGATTTGAATTATCTCTGCAATCACTACACAATTTCTTATTCGCTTGGGGCAACGGTAAATGAGATTTTGAAGAAACAGAAATCAACTACCACCGGAACTATTGTTGCCTTTGCGCCTGCCTTTACATCACTGGCATCCTTGCCCTTTTCCACAGCAGCTTTATTATCGTTGCAGCAGAAAACCGAAGGCAACTATTTTTTTGATAGCCACGCATCGGTTCAATCATTTGTTCAATCCGCTGGCAAAGCTTCTGTTGTGCATCTGGCTACTCATGCAGTAGCTGACATACAACATCCCAAAGAGTCAAAAATATTTTTTGGCGATCACGAATATCTCACGCTCGATTCAATTTATCATTTAAAACTGAATTCCGAACTGGTAGTCGTCTCGGCCTGTGAAACAGCCATCGGAAAGGAGCTTTATGCAGAAGGAATGAAAAGTTTTGCAAGGGCATTTACTTATGCGGGTTGTAAGAGTGCGGTTACTACCCTTTGGAAAGTAGATGACAAGGCAACTGCTGAAGTTCTCGCTAAGTTTTATGATTACTTGTTAGAGGGCGATGCAAAGGATGATGCTTTGCACAAGGCAAAAATGGATTACCTGCGCAATTGTAAAACTTCTGATGAAGCAAATCCTTTTTATTGGAGCGGAATTATACTTACCAATGATGTTTCGCCAATTGAATTAAAGAAGAAACATTCTTATGTGCTTGCATTGGTGCTTTCTGTTGTTGTCCTGGTTGGTGGTGTGGGGTTCTGGAAGAAAAAATATTTCACACAGAGGCGCAGTGAACGCGGAGAAATACAAAAGACCTAAATTCAAAATCTGGAAACCCCGGTTGTTTCTCTGTGACTCTGCGTGCTAAAAATTTATTTCACACAGAGGCGCAGTGAGCGCGGAGAAATACAAATACCCCAAAACTAAATTACCAACTCGCAATTTTCAGGTCTTTAACTTGCCTGAAATGTTTATCACGTGTAGAGAGTGTGAGTTCATATTGAATTGCAAGCGCTGCAATCCAAATATCGTTTTCAGGAATGGGAGTCCCTTTCTTCTTCAACCGGCTTTTTATTTCTCCGTAGTGTTTGGCGGTTTCAAGAGTACAATTGAGAAGTTGACAAACTGTAGAAAACTCATTCAACTTCTTACTATTCTGTTCTCTTTTTAGGGAAAGTTCTGCTCCGTAAAAAAGTTCTCCAAGTGCAATCACCGGAATAAAAACGGCTTCTGCAGATGAAATGTTCTTAACGACCTTTCCATCATCAGCGAATAAAGCAATAATGATATTGGTGTCGAGTAGAAACAACTTACCATTCATGCTTGTCAATAGTTTCGCAACCTTCGGCAATGGCTGTGCTCATCTCATCAAGGTCTGACAAAGAAAAGGCACCTGCAAAAGACAACAGTTCGCGATTGCTTTGCTTTTTAATAGGTTGCTTGAAAAGCGATTTCACAAATGAGAGCACTTTGCTTTGCGAAGATTTCTCAAGCATGTTCAGGTATTGCAGTATTTCGATATTGAGAGTGGCTTTCTTCATTGCGAAAAAAATTCTTTCTCCAAAAGTACAACTATTTTTTTCTCAGGCAGGGAACAGCCAGGATTTCATACAGAAAACCGACTGAAGAAGGTTTCACGCAGAGGCGCAGAGTAAGCGGAGAAATACAAAAGCCATAAATACAAAATATGGAAACAGACCCGGCTATTCTCTGCGAACTCTGCGCCCCTGTGTGCTAAAAATTTATTTCACACAGAGGCGCAGTGAGCGCGGAGAAAGAAAAAGGGGGATACTTATTCGATTATAACTTTTATTCTTTTTGAAAGCATTCCTTCTGATTCGATTGCAACCACATAAATTCCTTTTGAAAGATCGCTTACATCAAGCTCTGAAATGTTTTCTCCTTCTTTAACAGTAAGATTTCTTGTTATCAATTCTCTGCCCGATAAATCAAGAATAAATATTCTTCCTGTGTTTTCCTTTGATGCATTAAAGGAAACAGTAAGATTATTGTGTGCCGGATTGGGGAATACAGTCACGTCAATTAAATTATTTTCCGGTACAGATTCGGAAATGCGCGGAGCTGGCGTACTGAAAATAACTGAAGCAGAATAAGGAGTATATGCTACACCAGTACATTTTGTGCGCACCTGCCATTGGTAAGTGCTTGATGCTGATAAGCCGGTTAGCTGCGTGCCTGTTACTCCACCCGTGCCGTTTACATCCTTCCATCTGAAGTTTGCAGTTCCGTTAATTGAGTAGCGGACACGGAAGGTATCTGCCGTTACAAGATTCGTCCAGTTTACATCGGCAGTAGTTCCTGTAATGTTGGTGGTGCTTGTGCCAAACGGAGTAACACAGGAAACAGCACTATTCGCGGTCGTAAAAATAAATGATGTGCTGTATGGCGTACTTACACCAAGGCAGCGGGAAGCAACCTGAAACTGATAGGTAGTATTAGGACTTAACGCTGCCAGCCCCGTGCTGCTGCCACCGGCCCCGTTTACATCTTTCCATCTGAAGTTTGCAGTTCCATTTTCGGAGTAACGAATTCTGAACGTATCAGCCGTAACCAGGTTTGTCCAGCTTATTGTTGCAGTTGTATTTGTAATTGAGGATGCGCCTAAATCATAAGGAGTGATGCACGGTGTAGATGCACTCAATGTAGTGAACGTTGCCGCAACTGCCTGGTAATTTGAACCGCCCCCGCTGCAAAGACTGCGCACCAGCCAATCGTATTGTGTGCCCGGATTAAGACCGGTTACTGTGTATGATGTTACCGCGGGCTGACCCGGTATTTTTCTCCATGCAGTAGTGTTTGTGCCGTGTATTGTATAGCGAATCATAAAACTATCTGCCGTTGCTGTAGTCCAGTTCATTTGGGCTGAAGTATTGGTAATATTTGTAGTGCTAAGATTTAAAGGAACTTCGCAATTGTGAGGAAGGGAATTATTCAGTGTGTCTATTTCTGATTGCGTTAATGCGCGGTTGTAAATTGCAATATCATCAATTGAGCCGCTATAAAACTGTTGCAGATTTGCCCCGGCTCCAATTACCAAATCTAATCCGTTTACTATACTATTGCTGTAAGAAATATTGTTGGTTACGGTGAGTTGATTATCAATGTAAAGTTTGATACTGATTCCGGAATTATATACACAAACATAGTGGTGCCAATTGCCATCAGTAAGCACGGTTGAATTATCTCTATTCTCCTGGCTAAAACCAGCAGCTTCAAACCACGAATAAGGACCACCCGGATTGTTTACATCTTGTGTTCCGAATGCATAAGATGGATTTACTCCCATTGTTCCATTGTATTTTGAAAGAAAATATTTAGCGCTGTTAATTCCATTGTGCTTAATCCAAAGAGACACGGAAAACGATTGACCGATATTTATGTTAAGATTGGGTTGGTTAGGGATATCAATATAATCGCTTACACCATTAAATGCGTAAGCAGAATTGGGGTTTCCAAATCTATCCGATGTTAATGTTGCGCCATTTACAGTTCCGTTGTTTCCGTTTCCGCTTCCATCATTTGCATCTCCACAAAAAGGATAGTAAGCAACCAACCCATTTGTAATTACCGGTGTGCAGGTAGAAGGGTTAGGCATATTAAATAAGCTGTCAATATCGCAAGCGGTTAAGGCGCGGTTGTAAATTCTTACATCGTCAATTTTTCCTGTAATATAATTTTGACTTCCACCTTGACCGCAAGCATATCTTCCTATTTCCAGAGGTTGATTTATTGAGGAGATTGTTCCGGAATAAGCCCTTTGAGTCAATAGATTTCCGTCAAAATAATATTTGACGAAACTTCCATCCCATGTTCCAACTATCAGATGCCAATTCCCATCAGAATAATTTGGATTGTTGATGGCCTGTGTTTGTGGATTTCCGCTTGTCTTAATATAGATTCCGCTATAGCCCGGAACGCCAGTTGTATCATTTCCTAATTGCAATACGTATTGTTCATGTCCTGATCCTGCTGCACAATTCCATTTACCAACAACACCTCCGTTAAAGTATGTTGTATTTGTTTGAAGCCAGGCAGCAACACTCATTGATGTTGCCGGATTTAAAACTGCGTTGTCAGCAATTGAAATATATTGGCTTCCATTAAAACTATACGCACTATTCGCATTTCCAAATCTATCCGTTGTTAGTGTTGCTCCATTTACAGTTCCGTTGTTTCCGTTTCCGCTTGCATCGTTTGCATTGGTGTTGAAGGGATAGGAGGCGACTAAACCGGTGGTGATGTCTGCTGTGCAGGGAGAAGGAGAAGGGTTAGGCATATTAAATAAGCTGTCAATATCACAAGAAGAAAGGGCGCGGTTGTAAACTCTTATATCATCAAGTTTGCCATGATGAGCATCACCAACTGTATCAGGGTTTGTATAATTTCTCACTCCCCATCGTGCAGGAAGATTTTGTATAGTTGAATTGTAATCGATTGTCCATCCAGAATTATCATTTGTGCTTGAAAGTTGTTGTCCGTTTAGATAAATTGAAATTGAATCATTTCGAATAACTGCCAAATGATACCATTGATTAATATTTAGTTGATTGGTATCAATTGTTGCCAGCGCATTGTGAAGTGTTGAAGCATTGTAAATGGTTACCGCAAACCGACTCAATGTTCCTTGATATTCGATTGCGACATATCTGTTTCCGCCCGCTCCTGCGCTATGTAATCCTTTTGAGAAGAAACTTATTATTTTACTTTTTTCGCTAAGGGTAAACCAAATTGAAAATGATGATGGCTGCTGACTACCAAATATTTCAAAAGAATTATTTGCGCATTCTATGTAATCATTTTGCCCATCAAAATCATACGCGCTATTCGCATTTCCAAATCTATCCGTTGTTAGTGTTGCTCCATTTACAGTTCCGTTGTTTCCGTTTCCGCTTGCATCGTTTGCATTGCTGCTGAATGGATAGGAGGCTACTAAACCGGTGGTGATGTCGGCCGATGTGCAACCTTGGGCAGACGCATTTAAGTAATAAGAAAATAAAGCGAGAATAATTAATAGTTGTTTCATTGTAGTTGTTTTTAAATTGTTTAGTGAAATAAATTATATTGGTTTTAATTGTTATGCTATATTATATGTGTCATAAAAAGAAAAGAGCGCTCATTGCCCTCTTTCTTTTTTTATTCATAAAAATTATCCTGCAAATGTTACTACCGCAGGGTCGCTGAACAGCCCTATCTCAGCATCGTGCAATATGCCGCGTGCTTTGTAGGTGCGTGTTTCGGGTTTGCCTGCCACTGCAAGCGGGCGTATGTCGTGAAAGCCGGAATGATGCACGGTTGCTATTTTCTCCCACACAGTTGGGTCGCTGCCACCCACAGGGTTGCTGAAAATTTCCATTGCCTCTATGTCGTGCATCAGGAAATCAACTTTTACATAGCCCGGAAGAGATTTGCAGGTAATGGCGGGTTTGAAATCGTCAGGCACAAAAACTGTTTCATCGCCAATAATGCCAAGGTCGTTACCAACGCCTGCGTTGTAATTGGCAGTGTTGCCTTTTATGCGCTGCGCAATGCCGCTTATAAAAGTAAAAATTCCGGCTTGCGTAAGTGCGGGTGCAACTCCGGGCGCAAGCACGGGCAGCGTTCCCAGCGTGGCACCGCTGGGCGCAAAGCTGAGGAGGTTTTTAAACGAAGTAAGTTTTTTGGTGTAGGTGCGGCTTTGTTCAATCAGGTTAATAATATAAGAGTAAATTAAAGCCATTGCCACAATGACGATTATTTCTCCGGCTGTAATGTTGAAGGTGGGTCCGTAGCCGCCAATTTTAGAGGCAAAATTGTTGAGCCAGATTACGCGCTCCGATTCTTTTCTCGGTAAATAAGGTTTCTTAATCATTTTTGTTTGGGTTTAAGGTTTGAGATAAATTGATTTTATAATAATATGCGAATTTTAGCTATTTTGGAGGTTTTGATGACATCCGCGCTCCGCAGTTGTCTGACTGCGCTCCGCGGTTGTCTGACTGAGGAGTAAAGTTGTTTGACTGCGCTCCGCGGTTGTCCGACCGGAGAGTAAAGTTGTCTGACTGCGCTCCGCGGTTGTCTGACCGGAGAGTAAAGTTGTCTGACTGCGCTCCGCGGTTGTCTGACCGGAGAGTAAAGTTGTCTGACTGCGCTCCGCGGTTGTCCGACCGGAGAGTAAAGTTGTCTGACTGCGCTCCGCGGTTGTCTGACCGGGGAGTAAAGTTGTCTGACTGCGCTCTGCGGTTGTCTGACCGCGGAGTAGAGTTGTCTGACTGCGCCTTGCGGTTGTCCAACTCCAAAGGAGGTTTGTTTGACTCCGCTTTGCGGTTGTCCGACTGAGGAGTGAAGACCTTGTACTAACCTGCATGATGAAAATTATTTCGTGCGCTTTTGTCCTTAATCAATCGTAAAAGGAAAAGGTAACTTTTGGTTGAAAAAAAATTTTTCGCAGAGCCGCAGAGTGCGCGGAGGAGCAGCCAAAAAAAAGTATAAAAAAATCCTGATAGGGCTGTTTTCTTTTCTCCGCGAACTCTGCGGCTCTGCGTGCCATCGGCTGCTTGGGCTGTTCTCTGTATGAAATCTTTTTTTCTATTTTTGTTCACCATCACGCATGATCGCTGAACAAAACATTCTTGAACAACTTGCGCAAGGCAGGCAGCAACCCATTGCCGATGCCTACAAACTTTATCGCGATGAATTTGTGCATTGGGCATGCAACCGTTTTCAGGTAAGCGAAGAAGAAGCAAAAGATATTTTTCAGGAAGTGATGGTGGCGTTTTATCAAAATGCAGTTTCCCGAAAATTAACTGAACTAACGAGCGACCTGAAAACCTATTTATTCGGCATCGGAAAATTTAAACTCATCAATCTTCAGAAAAAAAACAACCGCACGGTTACTTTAAGCGGGGATGAACTGATTAAGCTATCAGTAAATCCTATCGAAATGAATGATGAAAACGAGTACAACAAAAAAGTAATTCAGGAAAACCTGAAACACCTCTCTGATAAAGAACAAGCGCTGCTGAAACTTTATTACGAAGAAGGCATGGATATGAAAACTATTGCCGAAAAACTCGGTTACAAAAATGCTGACGTGGCAAAGAAGACGAAGTATGAAGCGTTTAAAAAATTAGCCGGGTTGGTGAAAAAGAATTTAAAAATGTTTATGCTGATTTAATGATGCAAGAAGAATTGGAAAATATTGAATTGATTGAACAGTATGTTGAAGGCAAAATGTCTTCAGAAGATATTTCATTTTTTGAGGCGCGTCTGCTTAAAGATGATAAGTTAAGAAATGAATTGGAGCTTTACCAGAAAATTTCTTCGGGACTAAAAACTGACTCATCAGATTCGTTGCGCAAAAAACTAAAAGAAATAGATCGTGAACTTGATAAAAAAAAAGCAACTGTTCTTCCGATAAAAAAAAATGAACCGAAGAAGTATTATTCTCTTGCAGCCATCATTCTTCTTTTCATAATTAGTGCATCGTATCTTTTGTTTTTCAGAAATAGTGATGATAAACTAATTGCACAGTACGATGAACAAGATGCCGGGCTGCCCGTGCTGATGAGTACAGATGCAGATGTGGCACTCAGCAATGCAATGAATGCATACAAACTTGGCCAGTTGGATTCATCGCTTGCATTGATAAATGAGTTGCTGAAAAATAATCCGTCAAGTGATACCTTGAATTATTACGATGCTGTCATTTCAGAACAACTGAAAAAATATGATCAGGCAATTATTAACTATCAGGTTGTTCTTTCAACTAAAAATTCTGCTTTCAATTTCAAGTCAGCATTTCACCTGGGAATTACGTATTGGAAAAACAAAGATCTGTTTGATGCGAAAAGAATTTTTTCAATCATTGCATCCGATTCAGGTAACCCTTATCAGAAAAAAGCGGAAGACATTTTGAAAAAGATGTAATCAATCCTCCTTCATCACCACCTGAGCCGTATGCCTGCTGCGCTGCTCCAGCAAAATGGTTTTATCTTTTGTAAGTTTTTCAATAGTGGCAGAATAATAATGACGAACCGTAACAAGCCGAAGGTTGTCATTGTAGAGAACTTTAAAATTTTTGCTCAGATCATCAATCAGCGGAGTCATTTTAAATTCATCATTGTCCGCACACACAGAAAAACTGATGGCAGAATTCTGCATCAGGTTTATTTTTACTTTATGATCGGCAAATGTTTTAAAAATTATACTCAACGCCTCTTCGGCAACAAAAGAAAAATCTTTTGCTGAAATAGAAAGAAGAATCTGATTTGTCTTAAAAATAAAACAAGGTACCAATGGTTTGGTAGCTGAATAATTTCCCACACTTGTTCCGCTTTCCTTCGGAGAAAGAAATGAGCGCACACGCAGCGGAATATATTTATTCTCCAGCGGTTTAATTGTTTTCGGATGGATAACAGTTGCACCGTAATATGTCAACTCAATCGCATCGAGGTAACTTACTTCCTGCAGCTTCACAGCATCTTCGTAATATTTCGGATCGGCACTAAGCACACCGGGCACATCTTTCCATACAATCATTTCTTCTGCATTCAGGCAATACGAAAAAATTGCTGCTGTGTAATCAGAACCTTCTCTGCCAAGAGTAGTGGTAAAGTTCTCGCTGGTAGAGCCGATGAATCCCTGCGTAAGAATAATTTTTTTCTTCTCTGCGCCATCGCGGGAAATAATTTTTTCCTGAATTAATTTCTCCGTCAGTTCCCAGTTTATTTTTCCTTCGCGATACGTGTTGTCCGTTTGGATAAAATCGCGCGCATCCAGCCATTGATTTGCAAAACCGTTCTCGTTAAGATACGCACTCATTATTTTTGTAGAGATCAACTCTCCCTGAGAAACGATCTGATCATAAATGAAAGCATATCCTTTGGAAGTACCCTCTTCCATCACCCAATCAATTTCAGTGGACATGTTTTCAAGATCATGATAAATGGAATGACCTTTCGCGAAACCAAGTCCGTCCACAATATTGAGGTGAAAATCTTTTACAAACTTCAACATATCCTTCAACTCAGACTTTTGATAATAAAAAGCATTCACAACTTTCTCAAGCGAGTTGGTAGTTTTTCCCATAGCAGAAATCACGATCACCAGCGATTCATTTTTAAAGAGAGAAAGAATCTCCGAAACGTTCTTTACAGACGCTGCGTCCTTTACTGATGCACCACCAAACTTAAAAACTTTCATAACTCGAATTTATATTCAGCTATTTCTTTCTCATCCATCTTGCAATCCCACCATTCTGGCTCCACTCTTGCGTTTAGATTTTTATAAAAATTAATTGCGCCCACGTTCCAATCCAATACCTGCCAATGAAGTTGCTTTGCTCCGGCCTTCTTCGCTTCCAATACGTATTCGTCAAATAATTTTTTTCCGAGTCCCTGGCTGCGATATTTTTCGGTAACAACAATATCATCAAGATAAAACCCTTTGCCTTTCCAGGTAGAATATTTTACAAAATAAAGAGCTATGCCTACAACATTTCCTTCCGCTTCTGCTACATGAAATTCGAAAATGGGTTTTTCGCCAAAGCCGTCTTTTTCCATGTCTGCAACTGTGTTGGTTACTGCATCGGGCGCTTTTTCAAAGTCAGCGAGTTCATGTATCAACCCAAGAACACCCGGCAAGTCTTTTCGCTCTCCTTTTCTAATCGTAACATTCATCTTGTCAAGAAACTTTAATTTTTTTTAATACAAACTTCTCACTCTAATCGTATGCTTCACTTTCTTTAGCGCTTCCAAAACTTTTGGCGATGTCTTCTTGTCAATATCAATAACAGCGTATCCAATCTGCGCATTCGTTTTTAAATATTGTCCGAGAATATTTACGTTGAGATCGGAAAATATTTTATTCATTTCTGACAAAACTCCCGGCTGATTTTTATGGATGTGAAGGATGCGATGAGTTTCAAACTGAACAGGCAAATGCAGATCTGGCACTGTTAAGCAACCAACCGTTGAACCAGTGTTCAGGTAGTTCATCATTTTATTTGCAACATCAACTCCGATATTTTCCTGCGCTTCAACTGTGCTGCCACCAATGTGAGGTGTAAGAAATACGTTCGGCAGATTCTGAAATAAACTTTTAAATGATTCGTCATTTGATGAAGGCTCGTTTCGAAAGACATCGCAAGCGTATCCACCAAGATGTCCGGTGAGTAAGGCTGCTTCTGCATCCTCTTCAACAACAAGATCACCACGCGCACAGTTAATGAGAATAGCTCCTTTTTTCATTTCAGCAATTCGTTTTGCATCCAGCATATTTTTTGTGGAAGGCAATCCCGGAACATGAATGGTAACTACATCGCTCAGTTTCAAAAGCTCATTCAGATTTTTTGCTGCATGCGCGTTGCCATGAGGAAGTTGTTGTTCAATGTCATAATACAATACATGCATTCCAATCGCTTCGGCAAGTACACTAACCTGCGAACCGATATGACCATAGCCAATGATGCCAAGTGTTTTTCCGCGCGCTTCAAAACTTCCGCTGCTGCTTTTCTCCCACTTTCCGTTGTGAAGATTTTTATTTTTGTCAATCACTTTTCTTAGCAACAAAATAATTTCCGCGATCACTAATTCAGCAACTGAGCGTGTGTTTGAAAACGGAGAATTAAAAACAGCCACACCAAGTTGCGTACTTCCTGTCATATCAACCTGATTGGTGCCGATACAAAATGCCCCAATCGTCAACAACTTATCAGCATTTGAAAGAACGTCTTCTGTAATTTGTGTTTTTGAACGTATTCCGAGGACATGTACACCACGAATTTTCTTTTCCAACTCGTCCTTACTCAATGCATGAGAGAGTGATTCAATATTTACATATCCTTCACTTTTAAAAATCTCAATTGCCGACTTATGAATTCCTTCAAGTAAAAGAATGTTGATCTTCTCTTTCGGATACGATGTTTTTTCTGCTGTCATCAACAGCAAAAGTATTGATTGACTTGAAACGGTTACATGTGAATGGTTAATAGTTATCCGTCCATCAGCTTAAATCCTTTTTCTGATATTTGCCCGCAACATAGATAGCGAAATGAAAAAGGTAACTACACTCGGACAATTCATTATTGAGCGGCAAAAAGATTTTCCGTTCGCAAAAGGTGAGCTGTCGCGTTTGCTGAGAGACATCGGCATTGCGTCTAAAATCGTAAATCGTGAAGTGAACAAGGCAGGGTTAGTAGATATTCTTGGCGAACATGGCACCACCAACATACAGGGTGAAGAAGTAAAAAAACTTGATGTGTTTGCCAACGAACAATTTATTGATGCATTGAGTTCTGGAGGAGAAACATGCGCTGTTGCTTCGGAGGAAAATGAAGAAATCATTCACATTGAAAGTGCGGTGAGTGCGAATGCAAAGTATTTAGTCTGTGTTGATCCGCTGGATGGTTCTTCAAACATTGATGTAAATGTTTCAATTGGAACAATTTTTTCCATCATCCGCAGATTCAGCGAACCCGGAAATCCGGTGAACGAAAAAGATTATTTGCAAAAAGGAACTTCGATGGTGGCAGCGGGTTACATAATTTATGGTTCTTCCACCATGCTTGTTTATACCACAGGTAGAGGAGTGAACGGTTTTACACTTGATCCGAGCATTGGAGAGTTTTGTCTTTCGCATCCAGATATGAAGTGTCCGGCAGATGGAACTATTTATTCTATCAATGAAGGAAATTACGTTCATTTTCCTGAGGGAGTGAAACGGTACATCAAATATTGCCAGGTAGAAAATAAAGAATCATCTCGTCCATATTCATCACGCTATATCGGTTCGTTGGTTGCGGACTTTCATCGCAACCTACTTAAAGGAGGAATTTTTATTTATCCATCCACAGCAAAGGCGCCCAATGGAAAGTTGCGTTTGCTTTATGAATGTAATCCGGTCTCGTGGATCATTGAACAGGCAGGCGGAAGATCGAGTGACGGATATACGCGCATTCTTGAAAAGCAACCAAAGTCACTGCATGAACGCACACCACTTTTTATCGGTTCTGCAAATATGGTTGCTATGGTCGAAGAGTTCATGCAGAAGTTCTCTCCGAAAAACTGAACAGGGAAGGTTGTTAACTAAAAATGTTATGCTTTTTAAAAAATTCGCTACAATTCTATAGTCAAAACGGCAGTCTAAAATATCAACTGTAACTGGAAAAATTTAATCGTTTTGTGTATAGAGAAGTTACTGCTGATACCCTTCTTGGATTATTCAACTTAGCTATCAGCACACTCTCAAAACATTTTTGCACATTTGAGCCGCAAACTTTATGAACTTTTCGTTCACCATTTTCATTCTCATACTTCCTCTCTCCACGTTCCTTATCACAGGATTGTTCGGCAGGAACATGCCGAAACAACTCACAGGCATTTTCGGAACGCTTTCCATGGCAATAGCTGCTCTGCTTGCGTTCGTTACCGCATACCAATACTTTTTTGTTGCAGGAAGAACGGGAGATGCTTACACAACTATTACCGCGCTTTCTCAAACATGGCTGAAGTTTTCTCCGACACTTTCTATCGATATGGGAATCATTCTCGATCCGATCTCCGTGATGATGCTGGTCGTGGTTACGTTCGTTTCGCTTATGGTTCACCTGTACAGTTTCAGTTACATGAAAGACGAGCCGCGCTATCATATCTTCTTTTCTTTTCTCTCGCTGTTCAGTTTCTCCATGCTTGGTTTGGTGGTGGCAAGCAATATTTTCCAGATGTATATTTTCTGGGAGCTGGTTGGTGTTTCATCATTTCTCCTTATCGGATTTTATTACGACAAACCATCGGCAGTTGCTGCCTCTAAAAAAGCATTCATCGTTACGCGCTTTGCCGATCTCGGATTTCTTATCGGCATACTTCTCATTTCATATTACAGCGAGTCGCTGGATTTTCAAACGATCATCTCGCGGCTTTCAAGTCCCGATTCTCCGTTTATGCATACGGCTTCTGCGGCTTCATTCATGGGAGCCAGTGCCATCACTTGGGCATTGTGTTTAATCTTTATCGGTGGAGCGGGAAAGTCAGCGATGTTTCCACTGCACATCTGGCTCCCTGATGCGATGGAAGGACCTACGCCTGTGTCTGCATTGATCCATGCTGCAACAATGGTTGTTGCAGGAGTGTTTTTGGTTGCGAGATTATTTCCTGTTTATGTAATGATTCCCGCAGCGCATGATCTCGTTGCGTATGTTGGTGCATTCTCAGCTTTGTTTGCTGCAGTCATTGCCTGCACACAAACAGACATCAAACGTATTCTTGCCTATTCTACCATGTCGCAGATCGGGTACATGATGTTTGCGCTCGGTGTTTCAGGAACGGGCGGAGAAGGAGGTTTAGGTTACACTGCTTCCATGTTTCATCTTTTCACTCATGCCATGTTCAAGGCCTCGCTGTTCCTTTCTGCCGGAGTGGTTATTCATCACGTTCACAACAACGATCTTTCGGCAATGGGAGGAATGAGAAAGCAACTGCCAGTTACAAATATTGTTTTTCTCGTTGCATGTCTTGCCATCTCCGGTATTCCGCCACTCTCCGGCTTTTTCAGCAAAGAAGAAATTCTTACTGCTGCATTCGCTCACAACAAACTTATTTACACGGTTGGTATCATCACGGCAGCCCTTACTGCATTTTACATGTTCCGTTTATATTATTCAATCTTCTGGAATAAGCCACAAGCGCACCATGCAGATAATCATCATGGAGAAGCACCCTTTCCTATGCTCACTGCTTTGATTATTCTTTGTGCGGCAACAATTGCAGCGGGTTTTGTTCCTTTCACACATTACATCAGCACGGACGGAAAAGAATTTGAATCAGCGTTTCATTTTAACCTTGCTGCCATTGCAGTATCAGCCGGAGTTTTGGGAATTGCAATTGCAACCATCTTTTATCTCAAGCCAAGTGATCGCGCGGAAAAAATTTCTGTTTCACTTGGAGGATTGTATCGTTCTGCTTACAGAAAATTTTACATTGACGAAGTTTATACATTCGTCACGAAGAAAATTATTTTCAATCTCATCTCTGCTCCTGCTGCATGGATTGATCGCAATGTGGTTGATCGCTCCATGATTCTCTCGAGTGAAATTACTGAACTGGTTTCTGATGAAATAAAAGAAATGCAATCGGGCAAGGTGAATGATTATGTTGTTTACTTCCTCGTTTTTGTAATCGGACTTTCTGCCTTGGTTGTGTTTTATTAATTCCGGAAGATGAACTTAAATCTCTTACTCGCCATTCCGCTTCTCACGCTTGTTGCGCTCTTTGTGGTGCGTGATGAAAAGAAGGTGCGATGGATTTCATTCATCGGAATGAGTGTACAGTTGGTGGTTTCTGTAGTACTTCTATTTGCTTACATGAGTCAACGCAGCGGAGGTGCAACTTCTACTTTGTTGTTTGAGTCATGCACTCCATGGTATGCTGCATGGAACATTAACTATCACATCGGTGTGGATGGAATTGCAGTGGCGATGATTCTTCTTACATCGGTAGTAATGGTTTCCGGAATTTTGATTTCGTGGAACATTCAGAAATTGGTAAAAGAATTTTATATCCTCCTGATTCTTCTCGGCACCGGAGCGTATGGATTTTTTATTGCAAATGATTTGTTCACCATGTTTTTGTTTTTCGAACTTGCAGTAATTCCGAAATACATGCTCATCGCTATCTGGGGCAGCGGCAAAAAAGAATTTAATGCGATGAAGCTTGTTCTGATATTGATGTTCGGTTCATCGCTTGTGCTTGCAGGAATTCTCGGAACGTTTTATCAGACAACAATTATTGGCGGAACTCCATCATGGGATTTAATAACAATCGGTTCATTACATATTCCGTTGCAGGCGCAACTGCTTTTATTTCCGTTGATGTTTGCGGGCTTCGGAGTATTGAGCGCCATGTTCCCGTTTCATACCTGGGCACCTGACGGACACAGTTCTGCACCCACGGCAGCTTCCATGTTTCTCGCAGGCATCTCTATGAAACTTGGCGGCTTCGGTTGCCTGCGTGTTGCGATGTATTTATTTCCTGAAGCAACAAAATATTATTCTCCATACATCATCGTGCTTGCTTCCATCGGAATTTTATACGGAGCATTTGTAACGCTTCGGCAAAAAGATATTAAGATGATGAATGCATACTCATCGGTGAGTCATTGCGGATTTGTTTTGCTCGGCATCGCCATGCTCACACAAACTGCAGCAACCGGAGCAGTACTGCAAATGGTTTCTCACGGAGTAATGACAGCTCTCTTCTTCGGTGTTATCGGCATGGTGTACGAGCGCACGCATACGCGTATGGGAAATGAACTCGGAGGTTTATTAAAAGTAATGCCTTTCATCGGCACATGTTTTATTCTTGCGGGTTTAACTTCACTCGGACTTCCCGGCTTGAGCGGTTTCGTTGCAGAGATGACAGTGTTCGTTGGTGCGTGGCAGGTTGATCAATTGTTCTATCGCGTTGCAACGGTGCTTGCGTGTATGTCTATTGTAGTAACCGCAGTTTATATTCTTCGCGCATCAGGATTGGCAATGATGGGTCCGATTAAGAATAAAGCATACGAAGGATTACCTGATGCAACGTGGAATGAAAAACTTGCAGCACTTGTTTTGATTATACCAATTGTGTTGATCGGCTCTGCGCCTTTTTGGTTGAATGATATGGTGAATTCAAGTACGGGGATTTGGATGAGTAAAATAATTACTTCGATCCATTAGAATATATCTTCGCAATAAATTAAAAACAATGAGTCCTCTATTAAACAATATCAAACAGACACTTAACTCAGCATTGCCTGATTTGCGAAAGCGTTATCCGATTTCGGAGATGGCTTTGTTCGGTTCGCAGGTTTCAGGAGATGCGACAGAAAAAAGCGATGTGGACATAATGGTTTCTTTCAATGGAGCTATCGGAATTCAGTTTATTGATTTGGCTGATGAGTTGGAAAAAATTCTCGGTAAAAAAGTTGACCTCATTACGAAAGAGGGATTGAAGCTCCGTCAGTGGGAATATTTAAAAGATAAAATTGTTTATGTCTGATCGTCCTGCTCATCTTATTATTCAGGATATGCTCGACAGCATTTCTGATATTCTCAACTATACAGGTGGGTTGAGCGAACAGGATTTTTTAAGCGACAAGAAAACACGCGATGCTGTAGAACGTAATCTGGAAATAATAGGGGAAGCTGCTAACCGTTTACCTGAAGAAATTTATTTGAAGCATAACAGCGTTGAGTGGCACAAAATAATTTCACTCCGGAATAGATTGATACATGGCTATTTCAACATCCAAAAAAATATTATCTGGAACGTAGTGAGAGATTATCTGCCACCCCTACAAAAACAGTTGGAAGATATTCTTAAAGAATTATAGTTTGGAAAATGCAAATGCAAGAAATCATAACAACATTATTTCCTGAAACAGTTCTTACTGTTTTCCTCATGCTGTTGCTTCTGATAAAAATTTTTAGTGAGAACATGAAGCGGGAAACTGTGTTGTTCATCATCAGCTTTTTCTTTTTTGCTGTTGCGGTTATTACATTTTTTGTTTTGCCGCAAGGATCCGTGTTCGGAGGAATGTTTATCACAACACCGTTGATCAGCATTGAGAAATCAATTTTACTTCTCGCCACATTTGTAATTTCCCTTTCTGCTTTTGGATGGCTGAGCAACTACAAAAATTATCTTGAGTTTTATTTGATTCTCATCTGCATACTCATCGGAATGTTCCTGATGATTTCATCAGGACACTTTCTTTCATTCTATCTTGGACTGGAAATGGCAACTATTCCGCTGGCTGCCCTTGCAGGATTTGATTTGGAAAAACCAAGAAGCGGAGAAGCGGGAATGAAACTTATTCTCTCGTCCGCATTTTCATCAGGAATATTATTGATGGGTATTTCATTTATGTACGGCACATGCGGCTCACTTTATTTTGATGATGTAAAAGCGGCATTCACAGGAAACACCATTCAGCTTGCAGGTTTTGTTTTTCTTGTTTCAGGATTTGCTTTTAAAATTTCTGTTGTTCCGTTTCATTTGTGGACGGCTGATGTGTACGAAGGTTCGCCTGTTGCAGTCACAGCATTTTTATCAGTGGTGTCAAAAGGTGCGGCAGTATTTATTTTCCTCAGTGCGTTGTATAAAGTATTCGGAGCCATCAGCTCAACATGGATTTATCTCCTCGCCATCCTTTCAGTCGCAACGATGGTTATCGGAAATCTTTTTGCCATTCGTCAGCAAAATATAAAACGGTTTCTTGCATTCTCTTCCATTACACAAGCGGGATATATTCTTATCGGTATTGCATCAGGCACCATGCAGGGAACGGCATCCGTAGTTTATTTTATTTTCGTTTATCTTTTTTCAAACCTTGCTGCATTCGCGGTGGTGAGCATCATCTCAGATAAAACAGGAAAAGAAAATATCAGTGACTACAATGGTTTGTATCAAACCAATCCGCGGTTAAGTATTGTAATGACACTTGCATTGCTGTCATTGGCGGGCATTCCGCCAACAGCAGGATTTTTCGGAAAATGGTTTCTGCTCTCTGCGGGAGTTTCAACAGGAATGATGTCTCTTATTATTGTTGCATCGCTAAATCTGGTAATTTCACTTTACTATTATTTGCGCGTGGTGCGTGCCATGTTTGTTGATGCAAACGATGAACCCATTGCAACCATCAACAGCAACAATGCAGCACGCCTCGGTCTCATCATTTGCACTGCGGGCATTATTTTTACCGGATTCTTCAGTTTCATTTATCAATACATTTATTCACTCAGTAATGGAATACAATGAACCGCTTAAATAAAGAAGCTCACGCATTAGAAGACATCAACGGAGTACGCTGCGCTTTAGTGGAGAAAAATATGCCGCCCATGCGTGTGGATTTTTTGAAAAAACTTCTTGAGTTTAATGGCTACACGGTAATGGTTGCCCCAAGCCCTCCGCCAAAGGTTGTTGCAAAACCCGCACCGTCCGTGGTTGAAGGTGCTCCTGCTGAATCAGCTCCTGCACCACCCCCGGCTCCTGAAACTTTTACAATTGGAGTTACTGATTTTTTATTTCATCCCTTGCTTGCAATTTATGAGCGGGCCTTATCAACTCCTGAAGGTAATCTTGTTTCAATTGATTACTGGAATCAGGAATCAGAGAAACCAAATGAGTACTACTGGAAGAGGGATTTTTTTACGAACTCGTTGTAATAGTTAAGCAACAGGAACTGTGATCACAAATTCCGAAAACTCATTTTCTTTACTCTCAACTTTTATCATTCCGCCATGCGCCTTAACAGTGTCGTTAGTAATACTCAAACCGAGACCTGTGTTTCCGAGACCCGTTGGCTTAGTGGTAAAGAACGGTTCAAAAACTTTCTGAATATTTTGAGGTGGTATTCCCGTTCCATTGTCTTTCACAGAAATTGTCAATGTTTTATTTTGAAATGAAGTTGTAAGAGTAACCACTGGTGAATAATCCGACTTCGCACTTTTTGCTCTGACCAATTGATTTTTTTCGCGAACTGAATAGAATGCATTATTCAATACGTTCAATAAAATTTTTGAAAAATCCTGCGCGATTACTTCGACCTCCGGAATATTCTTCCCGAAATTTTTTACGATCTCACAATTTAAATCAGTTCCATTTTCTTTGAAACTGAAAAAAGAAATGTCGCAGCAGTCGCGGCAAAGTTTATTCATGTCAACAAATTGCGTTGTCCGTGAGCCGGGCTGGGAATGCTGAAGCATACTTTTCACAATATCTCCCGCGCGTTTTCCGTGATGTTCTATTTTAGCGATGTTGTCAGTAAGCATTTCGATCAACTCTTTTCTATCTCCCTCTTCTTTTGATTCGCTCAACTCTTTCATCAAATCCTTTGAGAGAAAAGAAAAATTATTCACGAAGTTGAGCGGGTTCTGAATCTCGTGAGCAATGCCTGCTGTAAGCTGACCAAGCGATGCAAGTTTCTCCTGTTGCACCAATTGTTCCTGCGTTCTTTTCAGTTCCGAAAGCGTAAGAACAAGTTCTTCATTCTTTGTCTGTAGATCAGCAGTTCGTTCGCTTACGAGTTGTTCGAGTTCTACCTGACGTTGTCTGAGCTGGGAAATATTTTTTTGATTTTGTTCGCGAAGTCGCTTCAACATGGCTTTGATAATGCTGCGTGCTACATCAGGATATTTATTCTGAAGAGCGAAAAAATATTTTTGTTCAATGGTTCCTGTCACTGTAGGAAGCACCGCAGAAACAGAAAGAGATCGCGGCTCATCATCAAGCAAAGAAAACTCCCCAAAAAAATTCCCTTCCTTCATTGTTGCCACTACATATTCCTTGTCATGCACCTTCACCTGTCCGGAAAAAATGATGTACATGCTGTTGCCCTTGTCTCCTTTATTAAAAATTTTTTCTTCCGGCTGAAAAACAGAAATGAGAATTTGCTTAGCAATTTCTTCCATAACCGAATCAGGCACATGCGTAAAAATCTCAACCTGCTTTAAAACGCGAAGCTTGCTCTCGAATGGCAAATTCTGTGATGTCATTTGTTCCGGATAAAACCAAAACGTAAATGTATTGGTTAAAATTGTATTTTTGAAAACACAGTATGAACGAAGATACTTTCAAAACAGTATATAAAGATGTAATGAAGATGCTCAGGGAAAATCTCCCGGCAAATCTTTTTTATCACTGCCCTGAACATACTTCTGATGTTATTAAATCGGCAGAACGAATTGCTTTTTCAGAAAATTGCTCAGCCGAAGAAATTCTGCTTCTTAAAACTGCCGCCCTCTTTCATGATACAGGCTATGTGCGCGATATGCGTGATCATGAAAAGCAGGGATGTGATATTGCCAAGGAAATGCTCTCAGCAAATAAAATTGAACAGAATGAAATTGACCTGATTTGCGATCTCATTATGGCAACAAAAGTTCCTCAGAATCCGAAAGCAAAATTGGAGCAGATAATCTGCGATGCCGATCTTGATTATCTCGGACGCGATGATTATTTCTTCATTGCAGAAAATCTGCACAGAGAATTTTTATCATTCGGGAAAATAGGCAGTGAGCTGGAATGGATTCAATTGCAGATTAATTTTCTTCAATCACATATTTACTTCACTCAATCGTCTGTGAGACTTCGCCAGCCGAAGGTCGAAGAACATCTGAAAAGAATCAGGGAAACTATTTTGCGTTAAAGCAAAAGCGCCCCGCATTTGCGGGACGCTTTTAGTTTATTTCAAGTGAATCAGTTTAGGAATTTTCTACTGCATTTCTGTCAGAGATCAAACCGTATTACGGTTTATCAATCATTTATCGAGACATGTTATCAGTTGTATCAATTTCTATTTCTGCATAATCAAGTATCACAGCAACAATACCCAGATTAATGCTGACAGGATTAGTACCAAACGAATCAAAGTTTTCTTCAAATTTGTAAATTTTCGCCTTCTCAAATTTTATTTCTTTTGAAAGCGGAGAAGAAGCATCTCCACCAGAGTAAAGAGAAACGGTTCCTTTCATATCGGTATAGTTGCTGATAAACCATTTAAAGAGTGTCGAATCTTTTTTATCGCCTTCACTGTCCACTTCAAACAGTAGTTTGAAATGCTCAAGTGCTCCAACCGCAGAAAGAGTTTGAGCATCTAATCTGCGGTTAAAGTCAAAATGGTATCCTTTTAAGTGAGTAGACTCATAGGTGCTACCCTGACCTTCAAGTTTCATTTTTGCGAAGAATGCCATTGTGATTTGTAGTTTAAGTTTGTTAGAGGATTGAAATACTTAATTGAGCCGCAAATATGCACCAAGAAGAAGAATTTGTCAAACCCAAGTTAGTAGTTAGCAGTTCTGGGCATACAGTTGGCAATAGATGGATGGCAGTTGACAAATATTCAATCAAAACCCCAGTCAGATAGAAAATCCGGCTGGGGTTTTGATTGTAATATGAGTATTACAAATTATTGTTGCGCGTATTCGCTGTTCCAACTTACTCCGTCAGAATCTTCTCCCTTTGTTCCGTCAAGTTTCACCATGAAACTCTTGGCAGGAAAATATGGAGTAATGTGAATATCAAGATAGATTTTATCTTTCTGAACGGGATCGCGCTCCAAACGCAGCACTTTAAATTTTTCAATTAGCTTATCAGCGCCTTTTATGCCGTCAAGAAACTTGATGATTTGTCCACGCAAATCAGTTTCTGTTTTTACATTCCAGTTTTCAAATGCTCTGCGATTAAGGAAATCAATAAGCACTTTAGTAATGTAATCGAATACACGAACTACAGAATATGTCTGCAAACCAAGGTTGTCGCCATTGAAAAGTGTTTTTGCGGAGAACGCCATTACCTTTCCATATTCATTTACCATCGGTATCAATCCGATTTTTTCGAGGTTGGAAATTTCACTTTTCTTCAGATCGAAACGAACAGCATCAACTTCATTCATGCCGCCATGTTTTTTACCTGCAGTTACCTGGCTCATCAATGTTCTGTAAACTTTTCCTGCAAGCGCGCCTGAAGGTGGAACGTACAAATCCTCTTCTTCACCAACTTCCTCCACCTTTCCGCGACCAACAAGCCAGTTGCAGGTCATCATCACGTTGGAACGATGAACTTCCCCGCCAGTAAGATTTGCAGATTCAAACATGTCAATTACATCATCGGGTGCTTCGTAGTTTTCGAAATCAGTTACAAGCATTACTTTATTTTCGTAAGCGATCTTTGCCCACTTTTCCACAATACTGTTTTTCTTGAGGTACCCCGGAATGCACATGATGGAATAATTATTCCGCAGATCGAGGCGATCATAATTTTGCTTCAACTCCCCATTTACTGCATCAATGAAACGAGTGTTATCAAGATCAGTAACCTGATCCATATCAGCATTCATGAAGCCGACATTCTTTACTTTATCTGACTCCGTATTTTTATAAAACAATGAAACGGAACGATAAGATGTTTCAAGAGTACGTGTTGCATCGAGTGCTTTCTTCAGATTCTTTTTCATCAATGAACCTGTTGCTTCCGCTTTTTCACCGCACTTGCTTGCCATCTCTGCCATGTCTGCACCTTCTGTAATTACATTGAGCCAAAGGTTAAGCTTGGCTTTCAGATCATCACGCTCTGTTTTCTTATCAGATTCACTTAGAAATATTTTTTTGCGCGCTTTGCGCTCCGGATTAAGATTCTGAACACCGTCAATGGTTGCTTCAAAAAAATCGAAGCCGCCAAGTTTTACCAATTTATTTAAACTTTGCTCTAAGGATGCGCCTGCCTTTCCTTCTTTAAGTTGAACTTCTTGTCCTACCTGTTGTTGTTGATTCTCTGCCATAATGTTTTTGAATTAGTTGGGTTAATGATTGGGTTCTCTGATTATTTATTTTCTTCCAGTTCTTGAATCATAGCGCGAAGCGCGTCTGCAAATGCCGCTTTGTTATCTCCATTTTCAAGAGCTGTTTTAAGAAGCTTGTTGGTTTTAATCTGCTTAATTATTTTCTGATACTGATCCTGCTCAATGTTGAGTTGTTTCAGAAAATTACTTTGAGCTGTAATATTCTTTGCACCGAAATCACCGAGGTTATTAAAGTGAAGATTCTCCTGAACAGGAGCGCCTTCCGCATTTTCGAATTCCACATCTACGTTGGGTTTGTAGTGCGCGAAAACCTCATCAGTAGTTTTCAGGTCTTGCACGATCTCTGGTTTTATTGCAGGATCATTTGTTAATTTCTGAACGAACAATGTTCTGTTCATCGGGATGTCAGCCATGCCTTCGCTGGCATCGCGTTTCACTTCATTTCCACCTACTCCATAGTTAAACATAATATTAAGGTTTTTAAAGGTTATTTATTTATTTGTTTGGTAAAATTAAGTATTTCAGTTTTAACTAGCAAGTATTTATTTATGGGCGTCAGAGTAAATGCCCTATGAGCTGCCAAGACGAATTGAATTGCAGTTCGCTCAAAGATTAACCAACTAATTCTTTAGCTACTTCCTGACTGATAACCTCCCAAACCACTTCATCATCGCCTTTCATTTTTATAATGATATGATCTCCTTTTTTAATCTGCCCTCCGATAATCATTTTTGAAATGGGTCTTCTTAGTTGATTGCGTATTACTCCGTTTATTTGACGCGCTCCGTACTTAGGAGTGAACCCGGTGAGAGCAAATTTCTTTTTCGCTTCTGCATCAATAGTAAGTTTAATGCCTTGTTTATCGAGTAGTTCGAGTAGCCCTTTCAGGTGGATGTCGAGAATTTTTACCACGAGATCTTCAGAGATGGGAGCAAAAGGAACTACTTCGGTGAGACGGGCAAGAAACTCCGGTCTGAAATGCTTTGCCATTATTTCAATTAAATCAGAAGACTTAGGCACTTCGTTTTTGCCAAACTTTTCAATGATCCATTCGCTACCGATATTGGAAGTAAAGAATATAATGGAGTTGGAGAAGTCGCCTGTTTTACCAAGCCGATCATTTAGTTTTCCCTCATCCAATACCTGAAGAAAAATATCAAACACTGCTTTGTGTGCTTTTTCAATTTCATCGAACAGAACTACACTGTATGGGTTCTGCCGGATTTTATTTACCAACTCTCCACCATTTTCATAGCCAACATAGCCGGGAGGGGAACCAATCATTAATGAAGTAGAATGTTCTTCTTTAAACTCGCTCATGTCGAAACGAATCATGGCTTTCTCATCATTAAATAAATATTCAGCAATGGCTTTTACCAATTCCGTTTTTCCGGTTCCGGTAGGACCGGAGAGAAAAAATCCGCCAATGGGTTGTCCAGGTTTATTTAAGCCGGAGCGCGATTCGTAGATCGCATCTGCAATTGCCTGGATTGCGATGTCCTGCCCTACCACACGCTTGCGCAGATGTACATCAATGGTCTTTAATTTTTCCGCTTCTCCCGATTGAATTTTGCCGAGCGGAATTCCGGTCTTGTAAGAAACCACCGCAGCTATGTCACTTCGTTCAACAGTATCTTTAGCAGTATTGAGAGAAAGTTCTTCTAACCTGGAAATAAGTTTATGAATAAAATCTTCGAGGGCATCTGGCGATTCAATTTTATTCGGATCAATTTCATCTTCTGCCTGACTAAGTATGACCGGACTTACTTTATTGCGCAACACTGTATGAAACCACCTGAGTTCACTTAATCGCTCCACCGCATCCTGATCTTTGAGTGCGCGCAGTTCTTCAAATGATATTCTGAGTTTGCCTACTTCCTGGGCTGTGGTATCACTCATCATTTTGATGGCTGCCATGGTGCGGTCAAGAAGATCAACAGCGGAATCAGGAAGTCGTCTGTCTTTGGAATATCTCTTCGCAAAGATTACGCAATCTGCAACTGCTGCCTTTGCTACTTTCAGTTTGTGATGCTCTTCAAACTTCGGAAGTATTTTCTCAAGCATCTTAATGGCTGCTTTAATATCCGGTTCTTCGATGCGGAGCGTTTCGAACCTACGGCTTATGGCGTCATCCTTTTCAAAAATTTTTCGATATTCTTCGTTGGTTGTTGCTCCGATAACGGTGAGTTCTCCTCTTGCAAGTTCGGGCTTTAATAAATTAGCAGCACCGTTTCCGGCAGGTCCTTGGGGATCGAAGAGCGTATGTATTTCATCAATGAAAAGAATGGGCTTCTCAAATTGCTTAACTTCTTTTACGATATTTTTCAGCCGGTCTTCTATTTCGCCTTTGTAGCTGGCACCTGCAATCAGGGCTCCTAGATCGAGTTCGAATACACTTGCATTCTTCAGTGTTTCCGGCACATCGCCTGCAACAATGTTCAGGCAGAAGCCATCAATGAGCGCTGTTTTTCCTACGCCAGGTTCTCCAGTAAGTATTACGTTGGGTTTGCTTCTGCGACCGAGTACTTCTGTTACCATGCGTACTTCTTTATCGCGGCCGATGATGGCATCGTACTTTCCTTCTTTTGCTTTTGAAGTTCTGTCAATACAATATTTTAAAAGTGCTCCGGTTGATTTTGCTCCGCCTTGGCTTCCGTTGTTTCCCATCGTTGGCAGAATTGCACCCTGCACACTTGTATCACTTAGGTAGAGATCAAGAATTTCTTTTTCAAGAATCGGAAATGTTTTTAGCTGATCCGGAGTGAAGCCAATGTTTGGTTTTGCGAGTGCAACGAGTAAACAGATGGGACTTATTTCATGCAAGCCGAGTTTGAGACGCACATTGTCTGCTTCTTCAAAAACTGTTGAAACCTGTTTGTCACCTTTCGGTTCTTCAGGTGCTTTGCCACTCTTTGGGTATGATTCAATTCTTACATCAGCCCAGTCAGCAAGGTAGTGAACATCTTTGCCAATTGATTGCAGAAAGGGTGCGAGTGCAACTTCTTTATGAAGCAATGCTTTGAGAAGATGGGCGGGAGAGAATGTTTCGTGGCGGAACTCTCTAGCGAAAGCGCGGGCAATTGTTATTGCCTGCTTCGAAGATTCTGTTAGTGCTAAGTTTTCGTTCATACTTTATTGTTACCGGTAGAAAGTGTAATTGAGAATGTCCGCCAAAATAAAAGAAAAGAATGGTGTATTCCAAAAAAAATTTTGCACCTGCCTTCGGCTTTCTGTTTTTTACTTGTAGTCCATGAGCGTGTATCCGTGTGCCTTTAGTACATCTGTGAGCCAGTTGATGGTGGTGATATCGAATGTCTTCATGTTTTTATCTGCATCTAGATTTTTGTCTTTCATCCACTTTTCTTTGTCGGCCAGAAGTTGTTTTATGTCGCCTATTATTTTCTTGCGTTTGTATTTGTTGAAGATAATGTATGCGCGGAGGTCGGAATCTGTCATGTATTTCACAGTGTCAATCATGGAGGCGCGGTCAATGTTTGCAATTGCGAGCGGGTCTTTTGTATGGAGATCAATCATGTCCCAGTCAGAATTTTTGCCGAGGTATAAATCTGAAATCCGGAATTGCAGCCGGTAACGGTACCCTTCGCTGTTTGCTTTATAAATGTTTTCATCATCCTGTCGCTGTTCGATCCAGCGCTCTTTACCGCGCTCTCCATAATAGAGATAGGTATCGTTCAGTTTTCTGTTCAGGTTAAATAATTTATTCATATCAAAACCGCCAAGGTTTTCGTAGTATTCGAATTTTACCTGCATGCTTGTGTATTTTCCCTTGCCTCGTGTAGCAATATCCTCCCACCCTTTTTGCTCTCCCATTCCGGAATTGTTAAGTAAGTAAATACTATTTACGATAATTCCCTGTTGCACCATTGCTTCAACAACTTTGCTGTAATGTTCGCCTCCCCCGGTAGTCACTAATCCATTGCCTCCCAAAAAAACTATTTTGATGGCATCGGTGCGTGTGCTCCACGAAACATTTTTTGAGCATACGTTCAATGCAGCAGACACGTATTGATCGCCCTTTTCTATCTGTGAGCGAAGCTTAAACATTTCATGGCTCAGTCCTTCAATATCGTGGGTGAGGTCTTGTATTACTTTCACATAATAATTGTCTTTGCCGAAACTGGGGCGTGCAAAGCCCACAAAGCCGATGCGGAAATCAGTTTTCGGAAATGTATTGCTGAGAAGATTTACATAATCCCACAGGTGATTGCGGAGACGATCTACAATGCCGTTTGTACTTCCACTCAGATCGAGACAAAACACAATGTCCACCGGTGCTCCGTAACGCTCGCCTGAACTGAGCGGTATGGCAGAAGTGGTAGCAATCAGTACAAGAAGAAAAAATATTCTGACAGCCCTTTTTTTCATTTAAAGTGGGACAAAGTTAACATCAAATATACTTTACTATTAAATGTTGTTGATGAAGTTGCTTACATGATTTTGCAATTGTATCATCACAAAAATTTCATAGTGTATCTTTGAAGCCGATGGATGTTGAAGAATTAAAAAAAGTAAAAGAGAAATGGCAACTGCTCGTGCAGAAGCTGAAGAGCCAGTTTGACGAGGAGCCCGACCTGCAGGTTATTTTATTTCTGATTGGTGTGCAGGAATTCGGGAAGGGACTGCAACGTTTCAGCAAGGATGATAAACAAAACCTGATGCACATTGCAACGTGCCGTGTGCTGAGTGCATACGGATATTACGAGTTTGAAAAAAAAGATGAGGATGGCTGGGATCACTACAAAACAATAAAACCAATGCCGACCATGAAACTTGGTGAACAGGATTTAATGCTTCGCCAGGCGGTGATCAGGTACTTTGAAGAGAATGGAGTGGTTTAAAATAAAACCAATTGCGGACGTTCGCCCATTCCGGGGCTTCATTCACCCACTATAAACTCCGTTGGTCAAAAATCCGGATTTCGTAAAACAAATACTGCTACCTTTCGTCCAACAAATAAATTAAATACCGGAAGCCACCATGATGAAACCAATTCCCTTCCTTCTTTTTGCACTCGCCTTCTGCACGGCAGCACAGGCGCAACGCACCGCACAAATAAGCTATGCATCAGGCATGGTTAATTACATTGGCGATCTTGGCAATGAAAAAAAATTTCCGTTCAGTTCTGCAAACATCGGAATGGATATTACTGTGCGCGATTTTTTGAACAACCCGGAAAAGTCGCATACATTGAACAAGCCGTTTGGTGTAGAGATGCGCCTGAGCTGGCATCGTTTGCAGTATGATGAGACGCAAGCCGTAGGTGGCGCGCAGGGTGCAGCATTGCGCAACTATCATCGCGGGATTAGTTTCCGAAATGATCTTTTCGGAATCAGCACACATGTAACTTATACACATTATGCAAGCAAGTATCGTCCGCTGTATAAGCAGCGCTTTGCTTATTTTTTGCTGGCGGGTGTGGGAGCATTTTACGGCACACCTAAAGCAGATCTCTTTCACGGAAGCATTGATCAAAAGAACAGGTATTATTTCTGGAATGACGGAACCATTCATGATGTTTCAGAAAAATCGGGACAGAAAGGAAACGTGATTGAAAAAGACGGAGTGTATGAAACCAATCTGCGTGATTGGCACACGGAAGGGCAGGGGCATGGAACTGAAGGCGGCAGAAAGAAAGAGTACAGGAATGTTAATGTTGGTTTTCCGCTGGGTGTGGGTATCCGCTACGGATGGAATAAAAATGTTACGATTTCTGCGGAGGTTGATTATTATTATTTCCTCACCGATTATCTGGATGATGTGAGTGGACGCTACGCAACTTACGATGAACTGAAGGCAAGTTTTCCTGATCAGAATAAATATGAGTTAGCGAAATACATTACTGACCCAACGGGTTATGGATCGAGCGGGGAAATAAATGTGGCTACCAGCCCGCGTGGAAATCCGAACCTGGCTGATGCTTTTACATACGTAAGTGTGGAGGTGGCTTACAAGATTACGCTTAAACAAAAAGGCGTGTACGGACAGCTCGCAAAAAATTAAATTTGTTTTTTATAGTGTATGTGTTTTGAGGTTAGCGGGCATCTGAAGAGGTGCCTGCTTTTTTTAATGGTGGAATTTTTATCGGAACCAAATTATTCAATCACAAACTTTCCGGTTGCCCACTGCCCTCGGTTAGTTCTTAGCTGAAAAAAATACAAGCCATCGCACAGGCAGCGCGCGAAGACCTGACAGAACTGAACTTGTGCCGGCTAGCTGAGTATTATTACTCTTTCACAAATTTCTTACTCAGCACTTCTCTATCTGTTCTCAAAGTTACAATGTACATGCCGTTTGCAAACTCAGCGCAGTTTAAATCTTTGGTGTAATACCCCCTGCCTCCTGAAGGGGGAACAAGCAGCCCTTCCTGTTTGTAAACTTCTCTGCCCGTCAAATCAAAAACACTCAACAAATAATTTTTGCCTCTCAACCCTTCTGCATTTATAAAAGCAACCTGCCACCCGCCATGATAAAACACATACAACTCTTCCTGCCTACTGCCGCTGCCTACTGCCGCTATTCCTGTAACTGTATCGCATAGACTATTTAATACTGCGCCCATTTCATAATCGGGATTGTTAGGCAAGCCCCAGTAGCAGCGCCCTTGCCCTAAGTTAAAGCTAAACGGTGCAAACCCACAGGCCACGCCCGGGCTATCGGGGTAGTTGATGACGGAGAGGTTGTTGTTGACGGTGTTGAAAGTACTATCGGGGTATGGGTAATTAAAATGTACCCCATCACTGTATGCACAAGTAAGATATATTTTTCCATCCGGTGCCAATCTCATTGCGCCTCCTGCAATTGGAGTAGTAAAATAACTCCATATTGTATCTGCGGAAGCAAATATATTCGGAGCATTGAGATCAAACTGAATTAGATACGATGGGTAATTTGGAATACTATCGGTATATTTAGAAACATATAACAATTGTTCGTTTGGCGAAAATGCTGCACCATTGTAGTAAGGATAAGGTGCACTTGTTGCTTCGGGAGAAATAGTATGATCTAAGGCTATTATACCTGTACACCTCTCAAAAGAAAACAGTTCAATTAGCCCAGCCAAATTAAATCCGACAAATTTATTACCCGTTATAGAGAATGAAAAAGAATAAATATTTCCGTGAACAAGGGAACCAGCGTTTAAAATAAACGGACCTGATATACCTGAAGGAGAAATAAGGAATTCATAAAATTCATTATTTACAGTATCTGATCTTCTTGCTAATAGCCACCAATCTCTACCATTTCCGTGTTTAACAGCAATGATTCCATCGTCTATAGGGTAACTTAACATCTGAATATTTTTTAAGCTAACTGCACCTCTACTGCTATCTTGATTCATATCTATAACAGAATAGAATAACCCAAGACCACCTGTAACATTTATAGAAAATAAGTAATATTTATATTGGATATCTGGCATCGGAATAATTACCTGCTCCTGATACCATAGTTCAGATATTATTTTATCTCCGTTAACCATCCTTCGGTGAAATCTGTTATATGCTTCACCATTGGAGTCAGGAGGACCTCCGAACATTCCTTGAGTATTATAAGAAGAATAAAACAATAAATTACCAGTCATGTCACAAATTGAAGCACAAGAACCGCGGGATTTACAGGCACTATTAGTTGGAACAGGGTTAGATATTATGTTAAAGTCAATGCCGGCCGAATCGCCTAAACACCACACAGAATTTCTGTTTTGTGCACTTGAACAAAATGGCAGGAAAAATAAAAATAAAGGAAGTAATTTTGTTTTCATTTATTCTTTCACAAATTTCTTACTCAGCATTTCTTTTTCTGTTTGCAGCTTTACAATGTACATGCCGCTTGCAAAAGATGCGCAGTTTAAATCTTTGGTGTAATACCCCCTGCCTCCTGAAGGGGGAACAAGCAGCCCTTCCTGTTTGTAAACTTCATGGCCCATCAAATCATAAACGCTGAGCGCATAGTTTTTTCCTTGCAGCCCTTCTGCATTTATAAAAGCTACTTGCCAGCCGCCATGATAAAACACATGCAATACTCCCCTCTCCTCTGGAGAGGGGCTGGGGGTGAGGCCTACAGGAAGTGAATCGCAGCCGCTGCCAATTAAGGGACCCATTTCATAATCGGGGTTATTAGGCAACGCATTATATGTTCTCTTGCCGCCTAAGTAAAAAGAGAACGGCTGAAAATCGCAAGCCATACCTAAACTATCCGGTTGGTTTATTACACTCAGGCTTTCGTTTACGTAGTTTCTAACACTGTCAGGGTAGTCAGTATAATTACCATAATCAGTACTTAAATATATTTTATCATCAGGCGCTAACCTGATATGAAATGGTTGTTCCGGAAAAACAAAAGTGTAAATTGTATTTTTGCTTGCTTGAATATTTCCAGCAAGCAAATCATACTGGATTAAATAACCAATTCCGCCAGTACATCCACCAATGCAATCAGTAAGCAGATACAGCCGCGTACCTTCAGGTGAAAATGCAACGCTTCTCATTTCTCCCGGTACGGCATGATTTTCAGGTTCAATAATTATTGGATTAGTGAAACGCCCTGCGCATCTGTCAAAATCAAATATCTCAAGCAAGTTATTCCAAGTACATATTGCAAGTTTGTTTCCATCTTTGGAAAATCTTAATTGCCCTGCATCACTTATAATGTCCACTCCAACAGAATCAATAATTGGAGGTGAAATTCCAAATGGACTAATTAAATAATTATAGAAGACATTATTATTACCATTGTTAATACCGCTTAACTTCAATACCAACCACCAATCTCTACCATTACCGTGTTTTATGGCAGTAATTCCTTCAAATGGATACATACCGGTCATTTGAATATTCTTTGCAATTACTTTTCCAAGTCCTCCATTTTGGCTTAGGTCAACAATACTATAATACAGACCTATTTGAGCAACTCCGCTGCCCGTGGAAAAAAGATAATAGAGGTTTGAGCTATTGGGGAATGGAATAATTGCCAGTTCTTGGTACCAACCTTCACCTACTATAGTATCTCCATTATCCATTACTTGCCCTGTACTATTATAGATTACTGTTAGCTGATGAATTGCCTGAAGATAAAGATACATGTAAAACGTACTTGAATAAAAAAGCAAATTGCCTGTGCTGTCGCTTATCGAAACACTACTACCACGTGCATTAATAGAAGACGTGATAGGAACGGGTGAACTTAGGTTACTGAAATTTATTCCTGCACTATCACCGAAACACCAATTGGCATTTCGATTTTGAGCAGTTGAACAGAATGGAAGGAAAAATAAAAATAAAGGAAGTATTTTTGTTTTCATTTACTCTTTCACAAATTTCTTACTAAGCACTTCGTTTTCTGTTTGTTGTAAAGATAAGGAATGTTTGAGTGGAGCAAGTTGCAGGTTTGCTTTTTTTACATGGGTAGGGGTTGTGTTTGCATGGAGCAAAATATCGGGTCTCGCTTACACACATGCAGCGCGCGAAGACTCAACAGCGCGAAAATCTTGATAATTTGCTGTTTTTCGCAAATACTTCCAGAGAAATACGAAATACTTCGCGTGGTGAGTGACGTAGATGACGCGGTGAGGATGGTTGATGATTCGGTGAGTGCGGTTGATGATCCGGTGAGAGCCGTTGGCCGTCAGGATGTCAACACTGGCTGACAGGATGGCAACGTTGATGAGCCGGTGAACGTGATTGATGATTCGGTGAAGAACGTTTATGGTCTGGTGAGAGCCGTTGATGACCTGGTGAGCATGGTTTATGGTTTGGTGAGGATCGTTAGTCCGATGGTGAGTAACGTTAGTCCGCGCGTGAGAGCCGTTGATCCGCGGAAGAAGATGGTGAAGCCGCGCGTGAGAGAGGTTGATGACCGGGTGAGAATGGTTGATGACGAGGTGAAGGAGGTTGGTCCGCAGGTGACGAGGGTTAGTCCGCGCGTTAGAGTGGTTGATTTGCGGAAGAGGGAGGTGAATCCGCGCGTGATCAGGTTCCCGCTGCGGATGAAAGAAGTTGAAGAGCGGAGGAAGAGAATGAACTGCCAGGTGAGGAAGATGTTGTTGAGGAGATTTCATTGCAGTTGCAATTTCCTGAAAAGCTTTTCTGTACTTTCGTTTTTCTTTTTTTAAAAAGCAAACTAAAACGGATGAACAGATTTTTACGGGGCAGTTTTTTATTCTTACTATTTTATTTAAGTCATCAAAATGCATCGGCACAGTGCAACCCGGTAATATATGGAGAAGATACAATCTGCGCGGGCAGTTCTTCCTACCTCTATGTTGACAACAGGTATTTGAGTTATTCGTGGAGCAATGGCTCTACTTACAATTACACGTATGCAACTGCTGCGGGAACGATTACGCTGAACACGGTTGATTCTTCCAACTGCCATGGCTTAGCTACCATCATCATAAGGCAGGTGCAGCCACCCACTATTTCTTTCAATGCAAATGTGGCGGGATACATTGCTACGCTGAACAATACTTCCACGAATGCTTATTCTTACGAATGGATTTTCGGGGATGGGAGTACAAGTAGTTCGGTGAGTCCTACGCATCTTTATTCGGTGAAGGGAAATTATACAGTCTGCCTGAACTCGGCTAATAATTTCTGTTCCGCAGAAAGTTATTGCAAGCAGGTTACAGTTGGAACTTCGCTGGGCTTTCCTACAGATTCTGTTTTCTTAAAAGTATTTAACACCACTCTTTTTAATCTGAATAAAGTTGTTCAGAACCCGATTGACAGCGGATTTCTGATTGCAGGTCAGTACGACAATTGCGGAGAGTGCAGCTCGCCCATGTTTATCAAGACAAATAAAAACGGACAGGTGCAGTGGTCGCGGAATTTTGATTACCTCTATGATGTTACCAATCTCGAATACTTTGATTCGGGATATGTTTTTCTCTCGAAGAATACGGATTACTCTATTACTAAAATTGATCTTAACGGAAATTTAGTGTGGCAGAAATATGACGGGTACTTTGGCGATAAACTTTTATTTACGTTTAGTAATACTCGCGTTGGGTTAATAATTAATAAGGATCCACTGGAGGTTGTTATTTATGATGAGAACGGAAATGTTTTTGCCCAAAAGAGTTATACGCTTGGTGGATGGGACATGCATTTTTCTTCGTTCGCAAAATCATCTGATGGAAATGTGTTGCTGAACGGTGAGTACGGTTACAATTTTCCGGGACCAAACGGCAACCATCTTTTGTTCGACAGTTATGACGAGATAGCAGCGAAGATGGATGCGAGTGGAAATTTTTTGTGGATGAATGGCATTTATCAGAACACACAGGTTTCAGCAAACGGGGAGCCGCTGCAGAACGCTGCCGGAGAATATCTTTTTCCCGGAAAATTTTACGAGCCGACAGCAAGCGTTTATTATGATTTTATAACTCGCTTCGATGGCACAGGAACATACATTGATTCCTGGCAGATTGATTCACTGAATGGAGAATATTCGATGTGGCTGTCTTCAGCCAATAAAGTTGTAGTTGCATCGCGTCCTGTTGCGCCTCTTTATGATTCATTACGGGTAGTACTATTAGACGATTCGTTCAACATTATTGGCAAGAAAAAAATTACTGCCTACAATTGTTCAAGAGCTACGAAGACATACGATGGGTATCTCGCTGCAGCGTTTACTTATTTTGACGGAGCTACCTTTCATGAGTTTCCATCGCTGTATAAAACAAACATTACTGCGCTGAGCGGTTGCTTGGATGGAAACATTCCAGTTGTCAGCTATGCTACATTTCCCTATGTGTATTCGTTCTCTCTAACATCCACTACGCCTGCATATACCGCAGTTGATACGGCTGTAAATTCCTCAGCAAAAAATTATGATGACTCTTCGTTGTGCAGAACCTGCAACGTAACGGCAAGCATTACGCTGAATGGAGACACGCTCATTTGTCCCGGAGAAACGGTTACGCTCACCGCGCCTGCAAACATGTATGAATATGTGTGGAGCACAGGGGAACACACAAGAACCATCACTGTGAGTACAACCGGAACTTACACCGTTACGGTTTATGATTACCGCGGATGTTCCGCAAGTGCTTCGAAACATATTACGAAAGGAACTCAGTACAATATTCTGTTTGCCATAAATTCTCCGAACGGATTGTGCGAAGGTTCATCTTACTCCATACATGCGTATGACTCGACCTTTCAATCTGTATATGGAACGTTATGGAATACAGGTGACACAGGTCCGTTTGTTTATCCTACTTCAAGCGGAACGTTCGCTGTTACCTTCACTGATCAGTACGGATGCGCAACTTCTGATTCAGTAACTGTGACTTTGCAACCATTACCTCCTGTGCCGAATATTACGGGTTCTGTCAATGTGTGCGCGGGAGATTCTGTTCAGTTGTGTGCAACCTATACCGATAACGGTTCCGGTCCTTATACTTTCTCGTGGAATGCAGGAGCGTTTACGAATCAATGTATTTATTCACAAGGCGGCACTTACGTTGTTGCCATCACAAACCGTTTCGGTTGTGATACAGCATCAACATCAGCACACACGGTAACATCTCATCCAACTCCGAATCCGAATATTCAGCCACAGGATTCTGCGTTCTTTTGCCCCGGAGGAAACGTTACGCTTACGGCAGCGGGGGGATTCAGTCAATATCACTGGTCAACGAATGCAACTACATCGAGCATTACTGTGAGTTCAGCAGGACTTTATTTTGTCTCGGTTACTGATGCATTCGGTTGTATAGGTTCGGAAAACGTTCATGTATATAGTGGCATTGCGTACAATCCTGTTTTCAGTTTAGACACTACGAATGGTTTTTGCGAAGGCACTCAGTTTATTTTATCGGTGGCAGATTCATTGTCGCAACCGATAGCGAATTATAGTTGGTCAACAAGCGGAACTACATCTTCCATTACTGCAAGTGCAAGCGGAACGTATTCAATCACACTTGGAGATGCGAATGGTTGTACTTCTTCTGATTCCATACATCTGCAAATGCACCCCGTTGCTCCTTCAGTAAGTATTTCAGGAATTACGGATGTGTGTGCAGGTTCTGTTGCTACACTTTGTGCTTCGTTCGTTGATAACAACAGCGGTGCTTATACTTACAACTGGAACAGCGGTGCCTATTCTGACTCATGCATTGAAGTTACATCAGGCACCTATCAATTAATGCTGACTAATTCAGCAGGATGCAGCAGCAGTTCTTCTTATGTTGTAACCAATCATCCGTTACCTGTTCCGAATATTCAGCCATCGGGAACTGTGTTGGTTTGCATCGGAACAGATACTTTATTATGTACTGATGCAGGATTCGCAAGCTACGCATGGACAGGCGGTGCGACTACAAATTGCATTACTGCTCTTGCAGGAGGGTACAGTGTTACTGTTACAGATGGTTTTGGTTGTGTTGGTACTGATTCAGTAACTGTTACTGACTACCAGCCCCAGCAACCCGTAGTTATGAGTGATGCTGCGCCTTTTGATACACTTTATTCGAATGCCGCAACGGGTAATCAATGGTATGAAGTTGGAGTGGGCGCAATATCCGGGGCAGTGCAGAATTATTTTATTCCACTTCACAACGGTTTGTATTATGTAATCGTTACTGATGTGAATGGTTGCTCTTCCATTTCGTCTGACACGAGCAACTTTAATTATGTATTCATACAAACGGATTTTTCGAAAGGCAACATCAGCATCTATCCAAATCCGGCTCATGATGTTGTTACCATTTCATTTTCGGGAAATGTTTTTTCAGCGAATGAAGAATTGGCAATTACTCTTTATGATGTAACAGGGCGGAAAGTTTTTGAATCGTCTTCTCATACCATGCCTGAGATTCATCTCTCCCTTGTAGAATTTGCTCCGGCAGTTTATGTGGTAGAGATTGCGGGAACCAATGGAAAGTTTATTTCGCGAATAGAAAAGTGGTGAGTGAAGAAAGCGACAGTCCTCAATCGTAAATTCGGAGGCATTCGTTTTTTGTATCAATAAAAAAGCGCCCGCCTCCGCGAACGCCTTGTCCAATTATTACTCCAAAAAAATATTTTATCTCGGTACGGTGCGGGAGAATCCGATCGGTCCGAGTGCAAGTGTTTCAGTGTAGTTTGACTTTTGAAGATTGTGTTCCTTTTCGTAGTGAGCATTTACATTGAATAGTTTCCCCACATTGTTAACTGCATTCGCAAGGATGGAATTGTCTTCGACTTTTACTTTGGGTTTCAGGCCGAGTTCCGCGAGGTCGTTATCATCTAGAACTACGAAGGGTTTGCTTTCAGCAGCAGGTAGGTTTTGAGCAATGATAATAGTTGGGGAAGAATCAGTTTGAGGGTTAAGGTTTGATGTTTGATGTTGAATAGCCAGTGGTTGTTCGTCTTTGACTATCTCTTTCTGAATTGCCCGAGTTGAGTCGTTGCTTGCAAGATTCCCCTCAATCTTTTTCACAACAACATTTTTCTTCAATGAGTTTTGCCGTTTTATATGTGATTTGTTTTTTGATTCTAATTCTTTCCCGTCTGCGATTATCGGTTTTATTTCTCCGGCTGTTTGGTTTTCAATCTGTGAATCCCGAATTGTCGGGACAGACTCTGCAGCAATGTTATTCGCATTCTTCCCATCAGCAAATTGCTTTTCGTTTCTGTTGCTGCTGATAAACAAATAGCTCAATAACACCATCGTCAGACAAGCAGCGGCTGCAACTCTCACCCACATCGGGATAAGAGCTCTGCCTTTTTTCAATGATGATTTATTTGCTAAACGAATGGTGTAATCAGGAAGGATGCGTGTCTGTTTGAGTATTTCAAGCTCGGGTTTGTAGCCGGGATTTATTTCAATGAAGCGCTCTACTTCTTTTTTCTCATCAGCGTTCAGATCATTTTCTTCATAGGCAACGAACCATGTTTTGTAATTGTAAATGGTGATGGTGCCCTTCTTCAGTTTCTCTTTGCCGGAAAACGTTTCTTCAGATTGTGCAACAAGAGAAATAATTTCAAAATTCTCAAACTCCTCTTTCAATTCAAGATTGGAATCGAGAAAAGCGAAAAGCTCTTTCTTCAATTCATCACTCAGGTTACCTTCGTGATAGTCGAGAAAGAATGCTTCGTAATTATTTCGATTGATTTTCATATTACTCTTTCCATTGATCCGATGTACTCTTTCAAAAACAACCGTGCGCGGTAGATGTAAACTTTCACCTGCGATTCGTTCAGCTTTGTAATGGTCCCGATCTCCTCATAACTGTATCCTTCAAAATCGCGAAGGGTGATTACTGCTTTCTGAATGTCAGGCAACAGGTTCAGCGCTTCATTCAAAATCTTTTTCACATCGCTGTATTGTTCCGTGTGAAACAAACTGTCTTCATTTACTTTGGTGAAATCACTCACATGTTTCTTTCTCCGGATTCGGTCTATCATGGTGTGATAACCTGTCGTGAACAGATACGATTTCGATTTCTTTGCATCCACGCTTTCGTGGTTGCGCCACATTTTTTCGAATGAATCCTGCACAACATCGCGTGCTTCTTCTTCGTCCCTCATGTTTTTAAGGATGAAGCGATACAGCCCGTCAGCATGTTCGTCCACGCATTTGTTGTATTCTTTAGATGTCATTCGCAAAGGCGAAAGTAGAAGTTGTTTATGTATGGGACGGTTAGCTAAAAGTGAAAGTTACAGCGTATCCTGAATTCGTTCAGTATTTACAGCATCTTTTCTCAGCTGCAGTCGGGCAAACTTGCTTCTCAGTCAGACAACTTTACTCCTCAGTCAGACAACTGAGGAGCGCGGTCAGACAACTTTACTCCTCAGTCAGACAACTGAGGAGCGCAGTCAGACAACTGTGCTTCCCGGTCAGACAACCGCGGAGCGCAGTCAGACAACTTTACTCCTCAGTCAGACAACTGGGGAGCTCGGATGTTGTCAAAACCTCCAAAAACGCTAAAATTCGGATATTGTCTAAAATTAATTTATTTTAAACCCTTTATTTACTGTGGTAAAAGCTTTAATTTACTCTTTATAGCCATCCAGCTTGTGCCGGTTGCTTAAACCAACTTACCACAAATAAAAAAAATGCCTCACCTAAACAGTGGGGCATTTTCTTTTGGCTGTTTCTCCCTCTCTTTCGCAAAGGGGCTGCGGCAGAGGCCGCTTATCTGTTATAAATCAAATCCCCCGGTGTCTTCGAAAGCATTTTAGAAATGGTTTGGAACGAAATCAAAATCACACTGGCAAAAATCAAACACACAGCATAAATTGTTTTCACATCAAGCAGGTTAAAATAATTTATTCCCGCCTCCACAGTTCTCGATCCGGTAAGCAAGTGGTCACTCGCATTGCCGATAGCAAAAGCCAGAATAAAAGAAACCAAGCATGCCATACCAACAAAAAATAAAATGATTGAAAAATAAATCCGCAGCGTAAGCCCGTTGCTCAACCCTATTGCTTTAAACGTGCCGATGTTCATCTGCACTTTAGATAAATGCATCTTCAGCAGGTTCATGCTATACAAGCTTGCAGCAATAGCACCGAACAGAACCAGTAGGATGCCGATTATTTTTGTAACCGTGCTCAAAAAATCAAAATTTTCTTTCTCATCTACTTTCGAAGTATCTACCTGCATCATCGTTTGCTCGTCCTTTTCATTTGCAACCTGGTAAAGCGAATCGGCAAATGCCCGCACATGATGCAGATCGTTAAAGTAAACCGAATAAAAGTCAGGCCTGTTTTTATTCCGGTCTTCTATCTGCTCGCGGTCAATGATAGAATAATCATACATGCGGTCGTAAGACGATTTATTATTCCTGAAAAAATCAAGCGTGCACAGCTCCTTGTAAAACCGGTCAATCAGTGCGGACGAGTCAGGGGCAGGGCTGAATGTAATCTGAAGCTCAAACTCTTTCCCGTTGAAAGTTTGATGATACGGAAGCATGTCCGGCTCATTTGCCGAAAATGGAAAATTATTTTTCTGCGTGGCTATCCATGATGTTATTTCACCCTTCACCTTCACTGCTTCATTCCTATCCAACCGGAGCAAAATTCGTAAATCATGTTTCAGCTTCGGATTAAAATTATTCGGATCATTCCGGAAAGCATCCCTGAAAAAATTAGTATAGGCAAACTGAGTATTTCCCGGAAGCTGTTTTACAATACTCCTCACCGGAATCGGAACCATTAACGGTCCGTTATCATCCGGGCTGTCGCTTTCCATCCAGATAATATCAGCCGTTGTATCGTTGTAATGATCTTGACGCAACGCATCCTGCAAAACAATGAGTCCGAAATCTTCACTGCCCAGCGGAGCAAGCTTATTCCGCACACAATTTTTAGGAGCAAGAAGATAATCACTGATAAAATTTTTATCCGCCTCCGGATCAATGGTTCTTCCCTTCAGTCGTTTAAATCTTTTTTCCTGCTGATCGTACACATAAAAAACCGATTCAAAAAAAGTGCTTATCTGGTTGTAATGAAACTTCTCTTTGAATTCGCTTGACTTCAGCTTCCCTTCAATCATCTTCAAATCCTCCTTCGGTTTATTAAACGGAATTTTTACTGTCAGCCAGTTCACAAAAACATTGTTCAGCTTCTTATCCAGGTAGTCAAGGCAGCCATTTGCAAACCCAATGGCAAGAAAAGTGAAAAATAAAATGCAGGAGAGGATTAAAAAGTTTGAATAAAATTTTCCGCTCAGCGCTGTTGCCTCCTTCACAAAAAACAAATTACCAAAGCTACGCTTGTGCTTCGGTCTGATTTCTGTTTTTGAAGAATCAGAAGCAATCGTTTTCTCATTTGCAAAAAGCGCAAATAATTTAGCTTTGAAATTCTGCCGCGCTTCACCGGCAAGCTGCGCAAATTGATCGCGCTGAAAAATATTTCCGTCAAGCACCTCGCCATGCGCTCCTTCTTTTGATTTGCTGATCACAATAATCATATCAGCATGATGGATGGCAAGTTCAAGATCGTGCGAAACAATAATGGCTGAAGATTTTTCACTGATCTGCGAACGGATCACTTCAAAAAGTTCATTCGCATTTTGAGGATCAAGATTGCCGGTCGGCTCATCGCCAAATAACACAGCGTAGTCAGAAGACAGAGCACGCACAAAAGCAAGCCGCTGCTTTTGACCTCCCGAAAGTTGAACAGATGAAGTATCAAAATCAACCACTGAAGCAGGAAGATTCACGCGCTGCATCAAAGGCGTTGCTGCCATTCCCGCCTCTTCCTCATTCGCCCCCGACTTTATCATTCTCGCCAGCGCAACATTTTCGTAGGCAGTAAAATTTTCCATCAGGTTCGTCTGCTGAAAAACAAAGCTGAAAAAATTTTTGCGAACAGTATTCAGTTCGTTGTTGTCATTTTTTTTCCAAAGTTCCGCATAGCTAATGGCTGGAGATTGCTCATCAGGAAAAAATTTCACATCACCGGATGCAATCGTGTGATTCATCAGGCCAAGCGTTTCAAGCAATGTACTTTTGCCCGAGCCCGATGGTCCTAATAAAAAAACAAGTTTCCCCCGAGGAATGTGTAGCTTATCAATAGTAAGCACCCGCTGTGCTTCGTTTCTTGTATAAGAACAGCAAAGCCCTTCAATCTGAAAAAGAGATTGCGTCATTCGATTGTTGGAAGTGGAATGCTAAGGAAGATCATCCTGATCAATCCAGTAATACTTATCACCGCAACTTAAAAAAGAATATTTATTTGTGGGATCGTTGAAGATTTTCTTCAGAGCTTCTGCCTGGTCATTTACCCGGTTTATAAAAGTCTGAATTTTATCATCAGAAAGTTTTTGCAGCTCTTTCGGTTTAATCTGTTTTAGAAGTAAGCTCGTGGAAGGAAGCCCCGTAAGCATTTGAAAAATTTCATCCATACTCTTTTCCTTAAAATATTTCTTTGCTTCTTTTTCACCAAAATGGTCTTCCATCAATTTCTTAAATGCATTCTCAAGTCCATCTTTCATTTCAGAAGATGAACCGCCTACATTCAAAGCATGAAGAGTATTCAATAAATTACTTAATTCCTGAGCGCTGATTAAAATTACATAGCGGAATAAATCTGTTTTCAGTGGCTTCGGTCTCACAACTGCATAACAAGGAACAAAGAATTGAAAATTTGTCGCACTTAAATCTTTCTTAACTTCAGGATCATTCACGTTATACCCCGAGTTTTGCAACAGCAACAGCACAGGAAGGGTGGGATCCATATCTTTTTTTCCTACACCTTCAATTAATGAACTGCCTCTTGTTATTACATTCTCCACTCCACTTTGCAAATCCCTAATCTGACCAACCAACTCTTCCCGCAATTTACTTGCTTCCATCATCTCACCGTTTGAAGAAAGCAGGATTGAACCTGGAATTGCAGAAGTTGTCAGATCAAGTTTAAATATAGCCGGTCCATCTTCGAGATAGGCCGGTTCTTCTTTAAAACCAGGCTTAAGCATTTGCGTAATATTCCGTGCCGTAGTTTGAGAAAAAGCCTTCACCTGACTTCTGAAACGATCATACACATCGCCATTTGCATTAAAGTATTGAAATGCAATTAAGCTTGCTTTATATTTTACCATTCCGTCTATGATGGCTTTCTTAGTGGCTTCATTTTTCGACATATCTGCACTTGTGCCAATCAAAATAATAATATTTGTTTCGTTGGGGCTATTAAAAATTTCCAACGATTTTTCGAGCCCATCATACATCGCTTTGGTTGTCGCTTTATTGTCACAGTTGGTTTCACGCTTTATTTCAGTAGCTAAAAACTCCTGCACAGCATCTAAATGTTCAGTAAGCGGTTGCTTAGTAGCAACCAAATCCAACTCTTTACTGCAACTTTTATGTTCGTATGAACGGTATGCTATTGCCCCATACTTGTAAATATATTCGCGATCTTTATTTTGCAAATCGCTGCTGAATTCATCATTCACATTGTCAAGAGCGCTAAGCAGTTCTTTCAATTGTGAGCGCTCCTGCATACGCTCAGAGCACTCCACCACAAACACAATATTAAAATGCCTTAAGTCTCTTGCTGCTTTATTGAACTGCTCATTGTATTTTGATTGCTGTTCAATGGACATAATTTTCTCGCCTGTATTTTGTCCATAAATATCAGTGGCAGCGAGTGTCTTCACAATATTTTTATCCACACTGGTGGAAAGTGCCGGAAACCGTTTCATATATGCATTATATCCTTCCGTGCCGGGGTCTCGCTCAAGAAGAGACTGAACACCTACAGGACTTGCTGCAAATGTGTTGGCTTCTTTCTCTGTCGCAAGCAGGCACGCCTTTATATTTTGCGTCTTACGATCATCAACAGCATCCTCTTTTGAGTTTGGTTCCAAACAAAGGCGTTGCTTCCATTTGGTAATGTAGGTTGAGGGGGCCCAACCCATAATATCACTAGAAGATGATGCAGTAAAAACATCCGATCTTCCGATCAGGTAAGTGTTGTGTTCAGCATCAATTTTATAAATGTAAAGAAAATCGAAAAGGCGAACCGTTTGATCATTTACCACTGATAGCGCAGGATCATTGTACAAAGGGAGTTCCGATTTGGTGCGGTCGTATGTAGCAGAACTTTTTTTCTTTTGAAGAAATGCGTCCAGCGTGTGACCTGGCAATGCTTTTATGGTGAAATTTGTTTCATCATCTTCCAGAGAATAACGCCAAAGGAGAAGCTTGTCTTTTTTTATGTAGCCCATATTAACTGCTGCCTTGTTGTCAATGTCAAGTTTCGCACTGCTCTTTAAGATTCCCCGCGAATACTTGATCAAATGAAGAACAGCTTTATCGCAGAGATCCTCTACTACATAATATTTTTGCATGAAATCAATTTTCTCAAGTGGCTTCTTTAGATCCTGATCCGCGTAGGTCTGGTTTCCATCGCGGTCTGAATAAACAATCCATGCTTCCTGCTTACGTTTCCCATCTTTGCAAGGATAGGAAGCAAGATCTTTAACTTCGTGTGGCCCGTATGGATGTTCATACGTTTCCGGAAGTCCGAGAATTTTTGTTTGTGATACCTGTGCTGTGACAGAAGAATAACCAAATACAAGTAGTAAGAGGATTGCTTTGTTAACGTTTTTCATCGAGGTGTATGTGAGTTTATTTTTTCTTAATTAAACGGGACAACATTGATTTCAAGATTTTTCAACTGATTCTTAAATGAAAACAAATTTTTCAGTGTATCTTTTTTTGCTTGATCCGTTTTGTTGGTGTAATAAAAATTTAGAATGACAGGAATGTTCGAATCTGCCATCATAAAACAAATTTCATTTACAAACGATGCCACAAGCAGATTGCCATCTTCCTTGAGCAATGACTTGGCAAAAAATTCGGTAACGAAATAATCAAACCGCATATCTTTGCTAACGCGAAACGGTTTGCTGTAAATAGCATTTCGCATCTGATCCTTATCCATATTTTTATCATCCGGAAAACTGGTATTTACACCGTCAAGGATATTTCCGATGAGTTTGCTTACTCTCTGCGGGTCATCACAAATTAAAGCGTCAATACCATTGCTTGAATAGATCAAAAATTTTGTGTCTGCTGCCTTACTCACAGAATCAGCAATGTGCTCAATCATATCCTTTGCAATTCCGGTCAATTCGTCTCCACGTTCCGCGTGGCTATTGTCAATATACATCAGGTAAAAATGATCGTATTCTAGTGTGTCCGGAACTGCCTGTTTTACCTGACCCATGCTTTTGGTTTCCGAGGGCGGCTTCTTTATGCTTTTATTCTGACTCAGTGCCAAAAATGATTGAGAAAGAAGTAGCAAAATAAAATAACGGGTTACTCTCATGAATATTTTTTATTCAGAAATGGTAATTTCGGTTATGCAATCTTTTTCATACGAACAGGTAACTTCTTTTACCTCTCTGAAACGCATTCCAATGTCCTGCAAATAAAAATCAAACGCGTGTTTGTAATCATCGCGACCGCTTATCCTGACCGGAACCGATTCGTTCCCACACAATTTAGCTACAAGTTGCTTCCGCACATCAGATACCAAATCTTCATCGTTGCGTTTCGCAGCATAGCCAAACTGATTCAGCAAATCCTTCATAAAATTACAATCTTTGGTAACTTTAGAAATAGGTTTGCCAGGATTCGGATTTGGAGAGTTTTTAATTTTCACGGTCACCTTTTTTGTAGCGCTTATGTTATCATCAACATGCAAAACAATTGAATAGTTGCCGGGAGAAGTATATTTGTAGGTGTAATTTTTCTCTGATGTTTTGGGCTCGTATTTTCCTGTTTCAGCAAAATCCCACTGAAAAGTTTTTCCTCCATCGCCAATAGCTTTGAATTGACACGGTACCCCGATGTAAATAACATCAGGACAACTGATCGTGTAATTTATTACGGGGGTTGTCTGAACTACTTCTACAGGTGCTTCAGAAATAATAACAGAATCCGTTGCCGAACAATCTTCATGACCATTCACAATCAACCGTATTAAATAAGAGCCGGGTTTTTGAAAATAACGAACTGGGGAAGGCCCATCCATTTCTTTACTGTCACCAAAAATCCAATGCGCCTGATCATCTTCCTTCGCATCATCTGATGAATAATGAAAAGTTACCTGTTGTCGGGTAGTAGCTGTTCTCCCTGGGTCAATGCTAATTGTGGGAGCGCTACACTTCGGCTTATTACAAAACTTGAAAAAGAAAATAATTCCTGCAAGAAGCAAGACCACTCCGGCTAATGTCAATATTCGTTTGTCCATAGTTCTGTTGTTGAAATTTTTATTTGAGCGCAATTGCCAATCCAATACGAATGGCAATGAAACTTGTCTTTAGTTTTTCTGTTCCATTTATCATACTATCATAATCACCAACTCTGTCAGTCAATTTATATTCCCCTGAATTCTTTGTGCTGAATGAACCATTCATCCACTGAAAGCCGAGTTGCAAAGAGTTTGTACTTGAAATTTTATATTGAAGCCCCAATTCTCCGGTTAATGAAACTGCAGGATTCAGCTTGAACTTTACTGATTCTGTAATGTCAACATTATTATCAACATCATACCCCTCTGCCTTGCGATCGTCAAAATATTTATTTGCATCGCCATGTTGCGATGCAAAATCTTCCGTCATTAACCACCAATCCGGCTGACGAACAGGATTGCTGCTAAAATTATTTTTTGGATCAGCATTTGATTTTACATAGATGGCTCCGTAATTAAACGAAGCATTTGGTTTTGAAGTGGCAGATAATGCGAAAGAGAAAACAGGACCCAAAGCAATGAAACCACTCAATTTCTCATTAATTTTTTTTGAAAAAATAAATTCAACGGGAATTCTGAGCAAGTGAAGTTTTTCACTTTCCGTTACTGCTTGAGTAGATTCCAACACCCGCCTGTAATAATAATTTGCAATATCTTTACTTCGGTATTCAGCAAAGAATTTTTGTTCAGTCACATCAAATGAAATAAAATCATACTGCAATCCTGCCCGAACTCCAACCAATCGCACGCGACCAAAAAAACGCTCTAGATTCATTGAGAATCCGAATTGACTCGAAGTACCTTTGTCAACTTCAGGATCAGAAATACGCGCAGTTGCTTTTATCAATTGATCGTATGCCCCTTGAGAAAATCCGGACGATGGCAGTGATAAAGATATATTTGCAGACAAACTTTTGTGAATCGTAAAAGAAAAATATTCTTGCGGACGGCTAGGTGGTGGACAGCCATTAAATTCTTTCAAACCGGGCAGGTCAGGGCACTTGTCGAGTTTATCAATTACAAAGTCCTTGTCTTTATCATTAGTAATTCTAAAATTTCCACCTAAATATTCAATGGAAGAAATCTTTAAGTTACGCTTAGCAGAATCCAAAGTTGTTTCAATAGCGAGTGTATCATCATTGCGAACATAATATCCTTCGGCAGTACTTCCCCATATTGACCGTATAAGATAAATTTTTGCATTTAGATTTTGCACATTACTGAGATCAAAAACGTGATTTTGCACGCTAGCGCGTACCGTTTTCGGATAAAGTTTTTTAACTCGTTGCAAGTACTCATCCACGCTTCGTTTTTTAACGCGGAAAGGAGTTTGTGTCTCCCCATCAAAATAAACCGGACTTATATCATCTGGAATTTGTACATCAACAAGAAAAAGGTTCTTAAAATCAGACGAAAATTTTTCAAATGATTTATCTGAGGGCGATGCAACCTGTGCTGAAAATTTATTAATCAACTCATCAAGCGAAGTGATTAGTGTTCTCTTCTGTTCCCAATTAGGCTGCTGAGCAAACCCAAACAGTGGAGTAAAAAGAACCAAACTAATAAATGCGATGTTGCTTTTCATAGGTTAAACCGTCTTTCAGAATCGAAATTATTTTCCTGAAGATTGTTTGATAAATTTTTGAGACGGATAAAAACTAGATTCATCACGAAGTAGAAGGAAATAAATTCCATCTGTCAAATCCGAAAGATCAATTGAGGCAGTTCCTGAAGAAGTGATAGAGTTCTTTTCAATTGTTTTTATCTCATTCCCTATTTCGTCAATTACTTTTATGGTGAATGTTCCGGAAGGAATTTTGTTTAGAGCAATTTGAAACGTGCCATTGTTTGGATTGGGATAAACGGAAACTTTTTCAGGAAGCAACTCCAACGGAGTTATTGTTTTGAAATGAGGGTGGTTGTAATATATTTTTGTGTAGCAATTACCATCAAACAGCATCACCCAATAAAACTTTGTAGTCACATTGAAAGAACTTCCTGCAACGTAATCCTGAAATGTTTCTCCTTGAATGATGTGAGATGATAAGGAAGAGTTATTGTCATCATATCCCCATTGATATTTTGTAGCCGTATTGTTCAGACACAGCAGCGTATTCGCGACTGGATGCCTGACAATTGTGTCGAGTACAATCGAAGTATCGGGAGAAATAAAAACCGTTTTGCTCAAACTGTTGCTACAACCGAATTCATTACTTACCAAAAGAGAAATAGTTGAAGAAGAAGATACGGATGTATCATTAAAGTTCAGGAGAACATGGGAGGAGTCGTCACTCGTAAAAACTAAAATCGAATTGTTGGGAGAAATTGTCCAATTGTAAGTAAGATTAAGAGTAGAGTGAGCATTCATAAATGAAGTGCCGAACCCAAAGCTGAGATTTGTTGACCTGTAGCACACAGTGTCCGTATCATTTGGTACTGTAATAAAATCGGGTTCCAAAGATATAACTGTTGGACTGGGAGGACTCGGATTAACATAAACCGTATCAATCACAATTGTTCCTGCACAAAAATTTGGCGAAGGTCCCGTTGACGAAGCGGTGAATATTACCAATTGAGGAGTTGAATCGGATGAATTGAAAAAATTTCCAGAAGAAATAAAAACAGAAGTTGAACTTGCCGAACTATCTGTTGGCAACGTTGAAGCAATTTCTGAGGGCGAACTTCGCGCCCAGCTAAGCGTACTTCCTGTCACCACTGGTGAAGTAGATTGAGAAAGCGATACAAGACCACCAGAGCAAATTGCAGATGAAAGGAAAAGCGTGGTTTGTGGAATTGGATTGGTGGTTACTTGAATGGAGGAGGAATTGGTACAACCATTGGCATCGGTTCCGACAACAGAAAAAAGAGTGGTGCTTGTTAAAGACAATGCAATAAGCGGATTTAAAGTGGTTGCATTTTGCCAAAGATAGGAGGTCGCCCCTGTTGCTGTCAACGTATCATTGCTTCCTGAGCAGATTTGTTGAGCACTTACGTTAATAGAAACAACCGGCAGTGAGTTTACCGTTATGTTAATATTATTGCTATTAACAGTTGAAGGACTTGCGCAAGTTGCATTTGAAGTCAACACACATGTTACCAGATTACTGTTTGCTAAAGTAGAGTTAGAGTATGTTGCTGAATTTGTTCCCACATTTCCTCCGTTCAATTTCCATTGAAAGGCAGGAGTTGGGCCACCATTTGTCGGAGTTGCTGTAAACGTCACATTCGTTCCTTGACAAATAGTACCGGGTGGGTTCGCAGCAATCACTACACTTACAGGAAGATTTGCACTCACCGTCATCGTCATCGTATTTGATGTGGCCGGATTTCCGGATGCGCAAGTTGCATTTGAAATCAACACACATGTTACCAGAT
>JBBRND010000028.1:0-58199 GCA_038230515.1 Bacteroidia bacterium
AGTTCGTTCCTACGGAACTGAAAACAAAAGAGAAATTTTTTTTGGGCTGTTTGAATTGTTGCGATGAAACGGGGACGATGCAAACTAAACCCGACCGAAAGGAAAAGCCCGCGCTTACGAAGTACTCACTTAGAAGAGAGGTGTGCCGAAACGAGTTGGGCATGACACTACGAGGAGTGGCGCGGCTTTGGGATGAGGGCGGGAGGGGAGGTGGATAGAACGAGATGTTATTGTTTCAAAATTTTTTCTATTCACTTCACTGTATTCTTCCTTTTATTTTTTCTCAACAAAATTTTTAAGCGAAGTGCCGATTAACATAGTCCATCCCTCTGCAAAACTTTCTTTTCTGAAATCGGAATTGTTTGCTGGGAAAGTTTCCAATCCATCGTGGGTAAGTTTTAGCCGGGTTTTGTTTCCCTCGGCAAAGAGATCAAATGTTACAATAGAATTTCCCTCGAAGCTCTCGTACTTCCAGGTGTAAGCAAGTTTTTTTTCGGGACTAACTTCGGTTACCTTGCAGAGGTGTATGTAGCGCTTGCCTTTCTCTCCCTCTCCGGCAAATTTAAATTCGTAACCATGAACGGGTTTAAATTCTGAAATAGTGAAGTACCATTGCTTCATGGAGTCTCTGTCGGTTATGGCTTTCCAAACTTCGGGAACTGGCGCATCAAAAGTTCTTTCTATACTGAACGGAGCGTTTACCATTGTTTGATTTTCGGGCTGCATTTTTTCGAGATAAACGGAGAGGCGTTCTACATTCTGTTTCATTCCCTCGTCTGCTTTAAATACTTTTATTACCTGCTCCAACTGTTCTGCAGATTCAAACAGCGCATGCCATTTGAGAAGAGTTTTGTTTCTCAGCGCTTCAAAGGAAAGGGTGGTAATAAATTTCGGAGAAGTTTCGTGCTGCAATACAATCTTTTCTTGCTCTGCAATTTCTTTATAGGTGTGTTTGTTCTTATAGTCGGTGCCATCGGGTCCGTGCATTATGAATATCCATTGGCCACCCTGCTTTACTTCCATTTTAGAAATGGTGTTTGTAAATCCGTTGGGTCCCCACCATTGCTTGATGTGTTCGGGTTGAGTAAAAACTTTCCACACCAGATCAATGGGAGCGTTCAGAATTTTTGAAGTGCTGAGTTCTCTGTCTGCTTTCATTTTTTATTCTGTTGCCTCTGTATGTTTTTTGAAATTGTCTAAAATTGCCTGCCAGCCACCGCGCTGCATCTCGATTGAGTTTTCAGTTTCTGCTTCGAAAGTTTCGGTAACAGTAGTTTGATTTCCGCTGGAAGAGAAATCAATTTTTGCTTTTCTTCCATCACTCATCGTGTATTTAATTAGTGAATTTGTTTTCACCTCATCGTACACCCCCCCGAAGTCAAAACCAAAGCTTCGATCTTTAGCTTCCATTCGGAAATTAAATTTTCTTCCTTCGCGTAAATCATTTTCTGCTGAGGGCGTGTGCCAGTCAGGCGATGCATTGTTCCATTGCATAATGTGTTCAGGTGCAGTAAATATTTTCCAAACCTTTTCAATAGGTGCATTGATAGTGGCGTGAACCGTGATGTTTGTTTTTTCTGATGTTTCCATTTTTTGAAAGAAGTGTATTGAGGGTATCAAAACTCGGACTGTCTGAATTTATTTATGTATCCCCCAAATGACGGATACAAATAAACATGAAACCTTTTGGTTACTCAACTATTTTTGATAAAATATTTTCTCTAAATAAAAACAATGATTGACTGGAATTGATTTTCCTCTTATTATTGCAGAAGTTTACCTAGATACACCAACATTAAAATTAAAAACAAAATGAAAAAATCAAACGCATTACTTAAACTGTTAATTTTCTTTCTGGTCATTTCATTCGTGGCAAATGCCCAAGACAAAATGGAAAAAAGAGCCAAGGTGGGTGATACCAAGGTGACCATGGAAAGGGTGAAAGAGAAGTGCAAGGATGTTCCGCTTGACAAGAGAATAACTGTTGCGGTGGGGAGTTTTAAATCAACAGTGGGCAATGCGCCTTCTGACATCGGGCAAAACATGGCTGCCATGCTAACCAATGCGCTTAGTGAAGTTAATTGCTATAATGTTTTGGAGACCAAAAGCAACATGAAAGATCTTACTGACGAGGTTGATTTTGGAAGTTCGGAATATGCCAGTGGCGAAAGCGCAGTTGCAAAAGGGCAGATGAAAAGCGCTCAAATACTGGTGAGCGGAGAAATTACAGAGTTTAATAAAAAGACCAGCAACAATGAATATTTTGGATACGGAAATAAAAGCAGCGCGTGTCATCTCGGTTTTATTGTTAAAGTAATTAACCCACGCACGAGGGAAATTTTGAAAAATCACTCCTTCAATGTTGACACTAAAACAGGATCGGGTAACAGCTATGCATTCTTCGGAATTAAAATGACAAGTAACGGAAACGATGATCCCGCAATTGCAAATGCACTTGAACAAGGCGTAATTCAGGCAGTGGAGTACCTCACTGATGAAAAAGACAACATTCCTTTGCCCGCTGCAAAAGGATCAGACGCGGCATCAGACGAAAATGTAATGAGCGTTGTTACCGTGAGAAACATAGAGTATGAAAAAGTAAAATCATTTGTGGACGCTGTAAAAAGCATTTCAAAAGTATCGGACGCATCCAAGAGTTTTGACAACAGTACATTGACTGTAACTGTTCATCACAAAGGAAGTTCTGATGATCTTGCAGATGCAATCATTGCTAAGACAGGAAGTCAATACAAGATTACCGGAGTAAAGAATGGAAAAATTACAATGATGGCAAAGTAGGTTTGTTTTAGATATTTTTTTGAAAAGAGCAGCTTTGGCTGCTTTTTTTTTGCTTTTAAACTAAAATAACTCAATCACATAAATTTCTTTTTCATTTGAGAAAACCGCAGTTCTATAATGGCACGTAGGTAGTTTCATAATTAAAATAATAATAACTCTTAATTCAAAAATTTATGAAAATTACTACAAGAAAAAAAGCCATTGCTTTTGTTGGTGCTTGTGTTGCTATTGCTGCATTTGCATTTGTAAGTTTCAGGCAACAACCGCTTGAAGCATCCAGTCACCGTGAGGCACCGCTGATCGCGAATGATCCGCTTGCTGATAACACGGATTTGTACGCATTCCGAAGTCCGGATGATACCAATACGGTAACCATCCTTGCGAATTATGTTCCTGCGGAACTTCCACAGGGAGGCCCTAACTATTTTTCGTTCGGTGAGAACGTACATTATGAAATCCACGTCAAGAACCAGACAGCAACTGCCGGTGATGACATCACGTATCGTTTTACGTTTTCAAAAACGAATGAAGATCCAACTACTTTCTTCAACATTCGTCTCGGTCAGCAGAATCTAAAAACTACGTATGTTGCTGAGAAGAGTACAGATGGCGGAGTTACCTGGAACACGATTGTAACTGCCGGTATGGTTCCTCCTCCTAACATCGGTCCGCGTTCAATCAGCAGTGGTGTTGGCTTAAATGCTCCTGACTATGAATCTCTCTTTACAGCAGCAGTTACTACTGCAACAACAGGAGAAACTGTTTATTGTGGTCCTGCTGATGATCCTTTCTTTGTTGACCTCGGTGGAATTTTTGATCTCGGTCAGACGCGTGCTGGCGGCACAGGAGTAGATGCTCCAAAGGATGGATTGAAATGCAAAAACGTTCATGTGATCGCATTGAAGATTCCGATTAGCATGTTGCAGAAGGATGGGAAGAATGTTTCGCAAGCTGCGAGTATTCTTGATGGAGATTTTGTAATAGGTGTGTGGGCATCAGCAAGCCGTCCGGCAATACGTACATTAAATGGTGACGGTACAGAAACGCATACGGGGAACTGGGTGCAGGTTTCTCGTCTGGGTATGCCACTTACTAATGAAGCGGTGATCCCGATTGGCAATAAAGATTATTGGAATTCACTTACTCCTTATCAGGATGGAACTCACTTCGACAATTATTTCTGCAACCCTGAACTTGCATTGTACATGGATGATAGTTTATTCGGTGGTGCTGTACCTGCATTGAGTGCGCTCCGCATTCAGCGTAATGCATACACTATTCTCGGCAATGTAGATTTCGGAAACGGTCATGATGGCTTGAATGTGATTAAAGGACATCCAGCAACAACAGGCACTGCACTTGACACAAACATTTTCGGAAACTATTTATTGCGTGCCGGTCAACCGCGCTCTGTGGATTTACTTCCTATCTTTTATACAGGTGTTCCTAATCTTTCTCCTTACCAGTTGGCTACCGGAAAAACTGTTGGCAATCCGCTTTCTGCAGGAAAACCATTCATCAATAATTTCCTTCCAACGTTTGGTGACATGCTCCGACTGAATATGGCTGTGCCTGTTACTCCTCGCAATAGTCCTGACTTCAGCTCAGAAGGAATTGTTTCCGCTGCTGTTCTTGGCTTAACGGATGCGCGCTTTAATACAAACACAAATCTTGATTTTATTCCGAACATGGATGGCTTTCCAAACGGAAGACGTTTGGAAGATGACGTAACGCGCATCGAACTTCAGGCAGTGGGCGGTGTTGCACTTGCAGCAATCGGAGTATGGTATGACGATTATCAAGGTGCAGGAAGTCCAGTAACTACTGATCTTGTAAACGTTCTTACTTATAGCACTGGTGTAGAAGCAAATGACACTACTTTCCGTAGCTCTTTTCCTTACGTACAATTGCCTTGGAGCGGATACGGATTGTGCACGGGTGGTTATGTTGTTACTGCTATCAATCAGGATGGTCTCGGTGTCAATGTAGGTGCTCCTGATTTGTTCATGAGTGTATTTCCGAATCCTGCAGTAAATGACATTCATGTAAAGTATCATGTTGCCGGTCCAATGAAAGTTACGCTTAAGATTTATGATTCACTCGGGAAACTTGTTGCTATTCCTGTCAATAATGAATACAAAGGAGCAGGATCATACACCCTCGATTATGCTACAGATAAATTGAATGCAGCAGTTTACTTCGCTACTATTTCCGTTGGGGATAACGTAGTGCAGAGCGCACGTATCAATGTGTTAAAATAAATTTTTCGAAATGATTCTTGCAGGGGCGTAATCAATTGCGTCCCTGCAATTGAATCCTTTTTAAATTCCAAAACCATAACAATGAAAAAATATATTTCTCTTTCGCTCATATTCCTCTTCGTTTTTTTTGTGGTGCTCATTGTACACTTCCGCAAGCCCGAACTCAAATACACGCTAATTGATCGACAGAATGTGAGTGATGCGGAATGGGCAAACACCAAACAGGCAATTGAAAATCTTCTTGCAGCCATCCGAAACAATCCAACCGACCTCAAAACAAAACTAAAACTTGCCTACGCCTACATACAGGAAGGAAGAACTTCCGGCAATCATGCGTATTACGATAAAGCTGCGCTAGCACTCTGCGATGAAATCCTCTTCAAGGAAAAAGAAAACTACGAAGCGATATGCGCAAAAGCCACCGTGCTTCTATCTCAACATCATTTTGCCGAAGCAAAACCTCTCGCTGAAAAAGCGATCACAATAAATCAATACAATGCCACCGCTTACGGAATCCTTACTGATTCTTATGTTGAGCTTGGGGATTACAACAAGGCGATCTCCACCGCTGATAAGATGGTTAGTATTCGCCCCGACACACGTTCGTACTCCCGTGTTTCTTACCTGCGGGAGATTATGGGAGATACGCACGGGGCGATTGAAGCCATGAAGCTCGCTGTAAGCAGCGGTTATCCCGGCTATGAACAAACAGAATGGACACGCTGCCAGCTCGCGCACCTGTATGAGAACACAGCACAGCTCGACCTCGCGCAGCTTCAGTATGAAATTGCATTGAGCGAGCGCCCGATGTATGCTTTTGCTCTGGCAGGTTTGGGACGGGTTGCAAAAGCAAACGGAAACTACCCGATGGCCATTAATAAATTTGAACTGGCGCGTGCGCAGGTAAATGATTTTTCTTTCGACCAGGAACTAACAGAATTATATCACCTCAACAGCGAGCCGCAAAAAGAATATGAGTACTCACAAAAAACTATTGCAGCACTTGCCGGACTTTCAGGAAAAGAAAGCGAAACGAATCACGGGCACTATGCTGACCGCGAACTTGCTTATGCATACCTCAATGCATACAAATACAATCTTGCACTAAGTCATGCTCTTATTGAATACAACCGCAGACCTGATAACATTGACGTGAATCAAACGCTGGCGTGGGTGTATTACAGACTGGGCTCCTACAACGATGCAGATAAATATATCACCGCTGCCATGCGCACCAATTCAAAAAATCCTGTGTTGCTTTACGAGGCAGGGCTAATTAAAAAATCGTCAGGAAAAACTGCAGAAGGTTTAAAGCTGATGGGCGAAGCCACAGCCATCAACCCGTTTCTTTCTCCAATGCTGAAGTGGGAGGGAAGCAGGCAGTTGGCGATGAGAAATTAAAAATCAAGAAACAAGAGTTAAGAAATAACACTCAAGATCGGGGCCCCAAAAACCAAATGAAAAGTTCGAAACTCATTTTATCAGTTTTTGTAATTTCTGTTTTCCTTTTTCCGCTAAACCTGTTTGCACACACCGTTAACTACGATGTGCAGTCCCTTTCATCAACGGGAGTTGTAGGGTACTACATAAAGCTTGGCTTCACGCACATTCTTCCGCTCGGCTTCGACCACATCCTGTTTATCCTCGGCATCTTTTTTCTCAACCCGAATCTCCGCTCCGTGCTTTTTCAGGCAACTGCATTTACAATTGCGCACAGTATTACACTAGGTCTTGCCGCTTCAGGAATGATTCACCCGCTTTCATCTATAATAGAACCGATCATTGCGTTGAGCATTGCATTTATTGCCATTGAAAATATGTTTATCACTTCATTGAAATGGTGGCGCATCTTAATTGTCTTCGGTTTTGGATTGGTGCATGGAATGGGTTTCGCAGGTGCGCTTGCTGAAATCGGTTTGCCGGAAAAAAACTTTCTCAGTTCTATCATCAGCTTTAATGTAGGTGTGGAGCTTGGACAAATCACTGTTATCCTGCTCGCCAATTATATTCTTGTTAACTGGATAAAGAACAAAGGATGGTACCGTTCGCGCTTTTTAATTCCTGCTTCTGCATGTATTGCAGTGTTTGCGCTTTGGCTTACGTATGAGAGGTTAAGCTGATCTGGATTTTTCAGGGTGTTCATCCCTCATTTCATTTTATCAACATTCTAATTTCACATTTTTTCTTTTCGGTACTTTAGCCGAATATTCCTTTTAGCAGTTGTAATTCGTTCATTCGGTCTCATTCGTATTCGTAGATGCAGTTCTCTCACTTACATTCCCACACCCAATTCTCCCTTCTTGATGGTGCAGCAAGCATTTCCAAGCTTTATAAAAAAGCTGTGAAGAATAACATGCGCGCCATTGCCATTACCGATCATGGAAACATGTTTGGTGCTTTTAAATTTGTGGCTGAAGCGGGCAAGCACAACACTAAAGAAAATCCGAACCTGATAAAGCCGGTTGTCGGTTGTGAATTTTATTTGGTAACTGATCGTCATAAAAAGCAATTCACAAAAGAGTTACGTGATGAACGCGCACATCAATTATTTCTTGCAAAGAATGCGGAAGGATATAAAAACCTGATCAAACTTTGTTCGCTTGGCTACATGGAAGGATTGTACGGCAAGTATCCGCGCATTGACAAGGAACTTGTGTTGAAATATCACAAAGGATTGATTGCAACCACGTGCTGTCTCGCAGCAGAAGTTCCACGGGCTATTATAAAGCATGGAGAAGCGGAAGCAGAAAAAGTTTTTAAGTGGTGGCTCGATTTGTTTGGCGAAGATTATTACATCGAATTGCACCGTCATGATATTCCGGAGCAGAACATTGTGAATGCCGTGTTATTGAAATGGTCGCTGAAGTACAATGTGAAAGTGATTGCCTCGAACGATTCGCATTATGTAAATCAGCAGGACTCGAATGCGCACGACATTTTGCTTTGCATCAACACAGGCGAGAAGCAGGCGACAGAGAAAGCAAAAGATGGTGACGAAGAAAATAATCAGAAGGGAAAACGTTTTGCTTTTTACAACGACCAGTTTTATTTCAAGACAACTGAAGAGATGTCAACTCTCTTCAGCGATGTGCCGCAAGCAATTGATAATACCAACGAGATTGTAGATAAAATAGAACCTCTGAAGCTGAAGCAGGATATTCTTCTTCCTCATTTTAAAATTCCAGAGGGATTTGCCGATCAGAATTCCTATCTCGAACATCTTACCTATTCCGGTGCGAAGGAGCGTTACAAAGAAATGACTCCCGAGATTGAAGACCGCTTAAAGTTCGAACTGTTCACTATTAAGACGATGGGTTTTGCAGGATACTTTCTCATCGTTGCTGATTTTATTAAACACGGCAGAGATGTGGGAGTGTTTGTAGGTCCCGGTCGCGGCAGTGCGGCTGGCTCTGTGGTGGCGTATTGCACAGGCATCACCAATATTGATCCGATCAAATACAATTTACTTTTTGAAAGGTTCCTGAATCCTGACCGCAAGAGCATGCCCGATATTGATACCGACTTCGATGATGTGGGAAGACAAAAAGTAATTGATTATGTAGTTGAGAAATATGGTCGCAACCAGGTGGCGCAGATTGTAACGTACGGAACGATGGCCGCGAAGATGAGTATTAAAGATGTAGCCCGTGTTCTCGATCTCTCGTTGCCGGAAGCAAATGCGTTGGCGAAGTTAGTTCCTGAAAAACCCGGCATCGAACTCAATCGAATCATGACTGATCCGATGGACGGAGAGAAGGGATTGAAAGTTTACTTGACAAGCGATGAAATTGAAGATGTAAAAAAACTTCGAAAAATTTCCGAAGGACACGATCTTTCTGCAAACGTAATTAAGGAAGCACTGATACTTGAAGGAAGCGTTCGCAACACGGGTATTCACGCAGCCGGTATCATCATTGCTCCGAGGGACCTCACCGAAATAATTCCAGTTGCTACTTCGAAAGAAACCGAATTGCTCATCACACAATTCGAAGGAAAAATTATTGAAGATGCCGGTGTGCTGAAGATGGACTTTCTCGGATTGAAAACATTGACCATTATCCGCGATGCATTGATTCTTATATATCAGCATCATGGAATAAAAATTGACATTGATACCATTCCGCTTGACGATAAAAAAACGCTTGAACTTTTTCAACGCGCAGAAACAAATGCAACGTTTCAGTTTGAGTCGGCAGGGATGCAGAAATATTTGAAAGACCTCAAGCCCGATAAGTTTGAAGATCTCATTGCGATGAACGCTCTTTTCCGCCCGGGACCGCTTGCATACATTCCAGAATTTATCGAGCGCAAAAATGGACGGAAGAAAATTGTGTACGATCTTCCGGAGATGGAAGAATATCTGAAAGACACGTACGGAATCACCGTGTACCAGGAACAGGTGATGTTACTTTCTCAAAAACTTGCGGGCTTTACAAAAGGCGATGCAGATGTTTTGAGAAAAGCAATGGGAAAGAAAGACCGCGCCACGCTCGATAAAATGAAAAGCAAATTCATTGAGGGAATTAAGAAAAACAATCTCGATGAAAAAGTTTGTCAGAAAGTGTGGACGGATTGGGAAGCATTCGCGCAATATGCTTTCAACAAATCTCATTCTACCTGCTATGCCTTTGTTGCATTTCAGACAGCGTTTCTCAAAGCGCATTATCCCGCAGAGTATATGAGTGCCGTGCTCACGCACAACTTAAGCAACATTGACAAGATCACTTTCTTCATGGAAGAGTGCCGCAGAATGGGTTTGTGCGTGCTTGGCCCTGACGTAAATGAAAGCCAGTACGACTTCGCTGTGAATGGTAAAGGAGAAGTCCGTTTTGGATTGGGCGCGGTAAAAGGAGTAGGAGAAGGAGCAGTGCAGGCAATTATTGAGGAACGAAAAAAGCACGGAGTGTTTGCCAACTTCTTCGATCTTGCTCATCGTGTAAGCGGCAAGGCAATCAATAAAAGATGTCTTGAAAGCATGGTGAATGCGGGAGCGTTCGATTGTTTTCCTGAAGCGCACCGTGCACAATATTTTGTGATTGATGCAAAAACAGGAATCAACGGAATTGAACAGGCAACTAAATTTTCCTCAGCCATGTCAGAACAGTCGTTGGTGAGTACTTTGTTTGGAGATGATCATCACGACACCATTACCATCCCTGTTCTTGCACAATCACCCGAATGGACTGCGCGCGAAAAATTAAAACGCGAAAAGGAAGTGATCGGTTTTTACATCAGCGGTCATCCGCTTGATGAATATAAGTTTGAGATCAATACATTCTGCACACACACCATTGAAGAATGTAAAGACATTGAGAAAATAAAAAACAAAGACATTGCCATTGCAGGTATTCTCACCGAAGTAAATCACCGCATCAGCAAAACCGGCAAACCATTCGGAAGTTTTATCATCGAAGATTTTACAGGTACGATGTCCATGATGATTTTCGGAGAAGATTACGGCAAGCTGCGCGACTGTCTTATACAGGAAAGTTTTGTTTATGTGCGCGCTAAGGTGAGTACACGATTCAATCAACCAGACAATTGGGAAGTGCGCCCGTATTCCATTCAGTTTCTTTCTGACATCAGTGATAAGATGGTGAAGAGTATTACACTCAAAGTTCCTGTGGAAAAAGTTTCATCAACATTTATAGCTTCGGTGGAAAAACTTTTAGCCACCTCTCACGGAAAAGCGATTGTAAAATTCAGCATTGAAGATTCTGTTGAAAATGTTTCAATCGAACTTCCTTCACGCAAACTAAAAGTGAAGGTGAACAAAGAATTCATTGAACAGATTGAAGCGATGAGGGAGGTGGAGTGGAAGGTGAATTGACGAAATCAAATCAATCACTTAATAAAAATAAAAGAGCCCGACATTCTCAGGCTCTCTTCATAAGTTCAAGCACCGGTCTTTAATCTTCAAGCACTCCGTACCTTCCTTTTCTGAAATCATCCATCGCTTCCTGAATTTCATCGTACGTATTCATCACGAACGGACCATATGCTGCAATGGGTTCGTCTATTGGTTCTCCGCTCAAGACAAGCAGCACAGTATCCTCTTCAGCAGTAATTGAAATTATTTCTCCTTCGTTCCTGAAAAGAATAAAATGATCCTGTGGTGCGTTTTCGGTTTCATTCACCTTCATGCTGCCTTCTACTACAAGAATACCGGTATTGAAAGTAGAAGGAAAATCCAACGTAACCGTTCCGCCTTTTTTCAAACGAACATTATACATGTAAATAGGAGTGAAGGTAGATGCAGGACCCTTCACACCGTTGTATTCTCCGGCAATAACTTCTACCGTACCTCCATCAGCGGGCAGTGTAAACTTTCCCATTTGCTCACGCGTAATTGCCTGGTATTTCGGTGTTGCCTTTTTATCCTTTGCAGGAAGGTTCACCCAAAGCTGAACCATCTGAAACGCTCCGCCTTTTTTGCTAAACTCTTCTTCGTGATATTCTTTATGCAGAATACCTGAAGCTGCTGTCATCCACTGCACATCCCCTTCACTTATTACTCCGCTGTTTCCAAAGCTGTCATGATGCGCTACCTTACCATGATATGCAATTGTAACGGTTTCAAACCCGCGGTGGGGATGCACTCCCACGCCACGCGGAATATCACGGGGAGAGAAATCTATCTTTGAATTGTAATCCATCATAAAGAACGGACTCACTCTTTTTTGATCTATATCATATCCGTTTGGGAAAAAGTTATGGACACGGAATCCATCTCCCACCATGTGTGGTGCCAGTGGCGGAAGTATCTGTTGAACTTGTTTGGTTTTCATACTTATTTATTTTGACTGCAAAGATAATCTAACCGTGAAGGGGACTACATTGATATAGGGTAAGAAGTGATATTGAAGTTGCCCTCTGGTTACCTGCTTCTCTCTTTTAGGAAGCTGCCAGAAGCCATTGGGAAGAAGCTGATTTCATTCAAAACAATCCCACTTCCTTTTTGTTATTATCTTCGCGACTGAGTTTTATCTCATGTCAAATATCTAAAATCTCATATCTAATAAAAAATTATGGCAGTAGAAATTACAGATGCTAACTTCGAAGAAGTAGTAATGAAATCGGATAAGCCCGTATTGGTTGACTTCTGGGCAGAATGGTGTGGACCATGCAGGATGGTGGGCCCCATTGTTGAAGAACTTTCAAATGAATATAGTGGCAGAGCCGTTATTGGAAAACTTGATGTGGACAGCAATCCGAATGTGAGTATGAACTTTGGCGTACGAAATATTCCCACCATTCTATTCTTCAAGAACGGAGTGGTTGTTGATAAGCAGGTAGGGGCAGTGCCTAAAGGTGTGCTTGCCGGAAAACTGAACGCTCAGCTTTCTTGAGAAAAATAACCGGAGAACTAAAAGCCGTTCCGCACTTTAACTTCAAGTCGGAATGGCTTTTTAGTTGCCGATATATAACATGATAAAGCTATTTCTTCACAAACTTTCCTGGTAGAATGTCTTCGTCTGTTTTCAGTTCAACGGAATACATTCCTGTTTTCAGCTTGCTGCAACCAATCTTTGTACTGAAAGTTCGCGTTTTTTTCTGTTGAGTAAAAATCTCCCAACACTTTTGTAACAATTACTTCATCAATCTCAGGTATTTCTTTATACATCTGTAATTGAATTACCGGCAATATTGGTAAAAAGGTGTAGTGCCTCTGCATTTGTTGCCCTTTCAATTGCGGCAGTGCCATAAGAAATGAATTTCCACCTTTGTAAAATATTCTGAATCCTGTTCCGTCTTCTACTTGGATGGCGGAAGCAATTCTTATATCTGCAGAGATGACAGCGCAAAATCAACGACTTGAAGATGCTGTGAACACCAACCGAAAACGGTTGTTTGACTTTATCCGTCAACGGGTGGATAATGTCAATGATGCGGAAGATGTTTTGCAGGATGTGTTTGAAGAGTTGACCGAAGCATACCGAATGACGATTCCCATTGAGCAGGTTACATCTTGGCTCATTCATGTGGCGCGCAATAAAATAATTGACCGCTATCGAAAAAAGAAAACTGTTGCATTGGAAGATCAAAAATTTTCTTCCGGTGAAGGTGAAGACGAGCCACTGATGATTGCAGACCTTCTCCGAGGCAATTCTTCTTCTCCTGATGATCAGTTCGATAACAATTTATTATGGAGCATGATTGAAGAAGGGCTTGATGAGTTGCCCGCGGAACAGCGCGAAGTATTTGTGTGGCATGAACTGGATGGAAAAAGTTTTAATGAAATTTCAATTGATACGGGGGTTTCAGTGAACACTTTGCTCTCACGAAAACGATACGCTGTGCTTCATCTACGAGAGAAGCTTCGGACTATCTACAACGAAATGTTTGGAGACTGAAAATATAAAATCAAAAATAAAAATTAAATAAAATGAAAAAACTCTGGATCGCTAAGGTACTCGTAATAGTACCTCTCATTCTTGCAGCAGTAACTGCTCTAACCTTTTCTCTGTGGAACTGGCTCGTGCCTGAACTCTTTCACGGACCATTAATCACCTTCTGGCAAGCATTAGGATTGCTTCTGCTCTCGAAAATTTTGTTTGGAGGTTTTCATGGCAAACGTGGCGGACACATGCGCGAACACTGGCGCAACCGCTGGGAAAACAAAATGAAAAGCATGACTCCTGAACAGCGTGAAGAACTTCGGAAGAAATGGAAATCACGTTGCGGACCTGCGTGGAATTTCCCGGAAGAAGACACGACTGCAACTAATCCAACAACTTGAATAGTTGGAGAAATTATTTCCCGATACAAAACTTCGAGAAAATATTTTCAAGCAACGTATCAGTAGTTACTTCTCCGGTGATAAGTCCCAGATGATACAAAGCGCTTCGAATATCGCTTGATAGAAAATCCCCTGAAAGTTTTCCCTCTAAACCTTCAAGCACATTTTGCAACGCTTCATTTGTTTTTTGAAGCGCCTCTATATGACGGACATTGGTAACGATTGAATCATTCATCTTCAGCGCCCCAATATTAATTTGTTCAAGCAATGAAGAAGTAAGAAGATTAAGATTAGACCTCTCTTTGGCTGAAATTAAAATTACATCTCCGCTTGATTCAAATTCTTTTTTGATCTGTTCTGAATTCTGCGTATCAATTTTATTTCCGGCTAAAATAATTTCGTAATCAGCAGCGTGAATATTCTTTTTTAATTCATCGAGATCATTCTTCAGAGAGGCAGATGTAGTTTCATTCACATCAAATAAATAAATCAGCACGGGACTTTGGTTTATTTTTTCCATTGTTCTGTTCACACCGATTGATTCAATGGCATCCGAAGTTTCACGGATTCCTGCAGTATCAATAAAACGGAATTTAATTCCCGATAAAACAATTTCTTCTTCAATCGTGTCGCGGGTAGTACCTGCAATATGACTGACGATGGCGCGCTCCTCATTTAGCAAAGCATTCAGCAAAGTTGATTTGCCAACGTTTGGTTTACCGGCAATCACAACTGGAATTCCTTCTTTGATCACGTTACCGAGTTCGAATGATGTGATCAGATTTGAAATGTGAGATTTGATACTTGAAATAAGATCAGAAAGCTTTTTACGGTCAGCGAACTCAACATCTTCTTCACTGAAATCCAATTCAAGTTCAATTAGCGAAGCAAAGTTGATGAGTTGATCGCGCAGCCGTTTCATCTCTGAAGAATATCCGCCACGCATTTGCTTCAGCGCAAGATCATGTGATGTGGATGAATCAGAAGCAATAAGATCAGCCACCGCTTCGGCTTGACTCAAATCCATTTTGCCATTTAGAAAAGCACGAAGCGTAAATTCTCCGGGCTGTGCGGAGCGCGCTCCGTGTTTTATCAGAAGTTGAATTATTTGTTGCTGAATAAATACAGAACCATGACAGGAGATTTCAATCACATCTTCTCCGGTATATGAATTCGGATTCCTGAAAACAGAAATCAAGACTTCATCAATGGTTTGATCTTCGTCTTTAATCCAACCAAAGTGAATAGAGTGCGAGGGGAGGTCAGAAATTCTCTTCTTTGTTTTCCCTTTCGAAAGAAAAACTGCGCCAACAATTTCAAACGTCCTCTTTCCTGAAACCCGGATTACTGCAATGGCTCCAATGCCCGTTGCCGTGGCAAGGGCGACAATGGCATCATCGTTCAGAGAAATGTTTTGCACGCGAAGAGTTTCCAAAAATTATTTTTTGCGGTAAACAAGCGCAGCAATTGCTGACATGATTACACCCCACACGCTTGAGAAAACGAAAAGCAGAACAAATGAAATGGGAGAGCCGCTGTAACTCATTTGCATTTCTTTTACTGCTGCATCAATTTGTTCTTTCGTTGCATTGTTCTTTTGAAGTTGTTCCAGAGTATAGTTTTTCAGCGTATCATAAAATTCAGGATTCAGAATTTTCTGATAGAGATAAACGATGATTGAAAATCCTGCGCAATAAATCAACGACATGATTAGCCCTTCGCGAAACCCCTCTCTCAATGTGAATGTTTCTTTCCCGCTGCGCGATTGGTTTACGGTCACGAAAATCATTACCCAGAATAAAACCATTGGTAACATGCGGGTAAATTGTCCGATGTCATGTCGGGTGGTGTTCCAGCCCATGAGGTGCTCGATAAGAATCCAGACGAGTGAAATGGCAAGCGTGATGATTGCATAGCGGATGGATGGTCTTTTTGACATTGCTGAACTATTTTTTGGTGATGCAACAAAGTAACTGATAAATTTTCTTTGCCTGTAATTAAAAAACCTTTACTTTGTTCCATCAAATTTCAAAAGCATCTCCATTATGAAAAAAAATCTACTTGCAGTTGCATTCATTCTTGCAACTGTTTCTCTCCACGCGCAGTGGGTATCGCAGAACTCAAACATAACTGCCGGATTTTATGCGCAGTTTATTGATGCAGTAAGCCCTGATGTGTGCTGGGGTTTGGTAGCCGATCCTACCAACAATCAAAATCCCGTGCAGGAATACACGCGCACAATTGATGGCGGCATTAACTGGCTTGGCGGAAACATTAATAACTGTGTCGGCCGCTGCCCTTCCAGTATTTGTGCAATCAATGCAGACACTGCATGGGTAGCAATGTTCAGCGGAGCGGGTGGACCCGGAAAAGGAGCCATTATGCGCACCGATGACGGAGGTGCAACATGGAATCAACAAGACACCACGATGTTTTCTGTCCCGGGAAATTTTCCTGACTTCATTTATTTCTGGGATGCGAACAATGGCATGTGCCTTGGTGATCCAACCAGTGGATTTTTTGAAATCTATACAACTGTTGACGGTGGCGCCAACTGGGTGCGCAGCAATCAGGCAGAAATTCCTCCACAACTTACTGGTGAGTTTGGAATCACTGATGTGTTTACTGCAGATCATGGAAGCACATTATGGTTCGGAACAAATTTCGGTCGCATTTACAAAACGTTGGACAGGGGCTATAACTGGTCGGTAGCTCAAACTCCGTTTCTGGATTTTATCGGAGCCATTGCTTTTCGTGATGCGAACAATGGTTTATGTACAAGCGGTGGCACTGTTGGGTCGCTTGATGTGGCAAGAACTACGGATGGTGGTTTTACATGGAGCTTGGTTGGAACAAACACCGCAGGCATGAGTCTGAAAGGTGGCTTGTGTTATGTGCCGGGCACTGATTCAACTTATTTTATCTCTACACCTTTTGCAGGAACTGTTGACGGAACTACCTTCAGTCCTAATGATGGCAATGCATGGATTCCGGTTGACAATTTGATTCATACTGATATTGAATTTGTAAATGACTCCATCGGATGGACGGGTTCAAACGACCTGGGTGCGCCAATGTATAAATGGAGCACTCCTATTGTAGTAGCATTGAATGATGTTGCTTCGCAAACTATTGATGTGCCTGCCAGTGCAGGATTGATGACTCAGATTCCGAAAGCAACTGTTATCAACAACGGACTTAATGTAAATACGTTTGATGTTACAATGAGGATAACCGGAGGATATAGTTCTACAAAGACTGTTACCAATCTTCCTTTCTATAATGTACAGCAGGTAAATTTTGATCCGTGGACTCCGGCTGCTGTCGGTCCTTATGACATTGAAGTATATACTTCACTTGTTACAGATGGAAACCATATTAACGACACGATTTATAAAACCGTTAATGTGTTTGAAGCATTTCCGAATTGCGGTTGGGTAAGCAAACCACCAATTGCAACAGGAACGTTTGGATTGGCAGGTGCATTTTATCTTGATGGATGGACATCTCAGTCTCCCGGTTATATCTATTCTATTGGAGGCGCGGTGGCAGGAGTTATTGCACCTGATATGCAGCAGTATTCTACTCTCACAAATGCATGGAGTGCTTCTCCTGCAATGCCTACGGGGAAATATCAGTTCAGCGCGAACACAGTGGGGACAAAGATTGTTTGTGCCGGAGGGTATAGCACAGGTTTTACTCCTGATCCGAATACCTATATTTATGATCTTGCAAGTGCATCATGGCTTACGGGTTCTCCGATGCCGATTCCTGTTGGTGATTATGCATCGGGAGTATATCATGATTCACTCATATATTATATGGGTGGATATGATGGCACTGGCGATCAGTCGCTGGTTCAGATTTATGATGTGGCTAACGATACCTGGAATGCTGGTTCGGTAATGATAGGTACACCGTGCGATGCATTGCGCGGAGCAATCAACATGGATAAGATTGTAATTGCAGGTGGATATTCTCAGTCGGTGCAGGGAACTATCAGTGAGGCATATATTGGAGTCATTGACCAGGCGAATCCGCAGAGTATAACCTGGACTGCTCTTCCCGATTATCCTGCGGGACGTGCTTCGCGCCTCGGTGCAGGTAGCGTGTTTATGGATCTTCGTCCGCTTGTAATTTTTACCGGTGGCGATCCTACCGGTGCAGGTGCAGAAGTTCTGGAAGATACATGGGGATATGACATCATTGCCAACCAATGGCTCATCGGTTCTGCAAAGACAACGCCTGTGAGCAACATCAGCAACCTGTGCGGAATGATTGTGAACGATACGCTTTGGATGAGTTGCGTGGCAGGATATAACGGCAATAATGTTTTCGGGGCGCAGAATGAATGGCTTTGCCTCGGTCAGGAAGTATGGACAGGAGTGCATGATGCTGCCATCATAAAAAATAATTCGCTGCTGGTTTATCCGAACCCGGTGCTGAATAAGTTGACAATACGCAGTGGGCAGTTAGCAATAAATACAATTGCAATTTACAATATGCTTGGTGAAAATGTATTGGCTGTTTCTTTGCCAATCGCCAATCGCCAATTGCCAATTGAATTAGATGTTCAAGCGCTGGTGCCGGGTGTTTATTCTGTAAGAATTTCTGGTGATGAGGCGACCAGTAATGTGAAGTTTGTGAAGGAGTAAAGAGAGACTAACGAACTAAATATTTTGAAGATGACGGGTTGAGAGCCCGTCATTTTTTTTATATTAATTCAGTTATGCCAAGCCCAATCAAAATAATGAGATAAAACTTTTCCACCCCCTTTAACTGATTAAATCATCTAAAATTCGATAAAAAGAAATAAAGTAAAAATGCTTTACTCGTTCCTAAGACCCCCTCAGCCGTTCCTGTCTAGCCCCCAACCGTTTCTAGGATCACCTCACGCATTTCTGTCTAAGCCCAAACCGTTTCTATGATCACCTCAGAGACGACCGATCATTAAACTGTGTCAAGGGAATTAAATACCTTAGACATAATGAAAAAAAAGCAAGAAGAAAAATCGCCATGAGGTAAGCCATTTTTCAATATGCTTAGTCGGAAGTTACCACGTTTCGACCTGCTTTTCTGGCTTATTATCAGCACACCTTTCCCAAACCCACCGCTTGTCCATCCATCCCCCGCGCACCATCCCGAATATCTCTGCAAAGCTTTCGAATTCCTCGCGCAGAGTTTTCAACTTCCCGCGCACTCCTTTCAACTCCGCCAGCATTTTCAATTAGCCGCTCAGCAATTTCAATTGCAATACAAACATTAAATCTTATCAAATTTCAGTTTCCGTTTTCAAATAGCCCGCAGTTTCAGCCGAGAAAAACCATATTTTTCAAAATCCTGAAAAAATATTACACAATTTCAAAAGCCCTTGATCTAGGTTTTTCAGAATCATTTTAATATTTGAGAAAATAATAGTGTGAAAACCTACTGCTTGCGAATTTTTTTAAAAATTGAAAGTCGTTGACACTCATTCTCATCTATTATCCTTAATTCGCAAGCAAACCCGTTTCTGCACTGGCATAACGACAAATGCAGGGTTTCAATCGCAAAAAACACTCAGGCAAATGCTTGATGGGCGACTCACCTCACCACAATTTTTTTCTCCCTCATTATTTCTTTTAGTTTGCTGATGTTGCCTGCTGAAGTGTTATGTGAGTAGCTGTTGCGGATAATTTTTCCTCCCCGCGCGCGAATTACCTCCATCGAATTACCCGCACGGTCGCTGCCGAAAGTAACAGCAATAATTTCATCCATCTCATACACGATTTTGATGTTGCCGAAAATGTTTCTTACCGCCAGGTAGTTTTCATAAAAAATAATTTTGTTGTTGCGGTAAATAGTTATCAGCACTGCCACCGTTGCAATTATCATCGGAATATAAAGCATGGATAAACTGCTTTTGAATCCCTGTTTAGCGATAACGGTAAATATGAGCAGGAGGTAAACCGCATGAAAAGAAATGCTCCTGAATGAAAACTCCGTTTTGAAAACAGGCGTTATTGCAGTAAGTTCCGATTTCAATTGCTCCTGCGGTTTTCTTTTTATCTCTTCTACATGAGTGTCCGCCTGCAATGGATCCTGGTTAAGAAGTATGCACAATTGATAATAAATTTGAGGAAGCCGCTCACGAAATTCTTTGCTCGATTCAAAAAAATATTCCATACACACGGCAAAGAACTCGTGCTTGTTCGCGCCCGCATACTTGCGGAGAAATGATTCTCTTTCATTCTCAATATTTTCAAATTCTTCGTCTGCAACCATGCTCCACTTTTCGAAATAGTTTCCGAAAAAACTATCATAATCATCTTCCAGCCGCCACTGCAGTTCAAGAGCATGAGCCATTTCGTGCAGACCCACATTAAAGTTGTCCGTTGCTTTCAGGAATCCATCCTGAAGATCTTTCCATGAGAGAACGATAACGCCTTGTACATTCGTTTCTCCGATATGGTATTCATCACCCAACCGGTTGTAAAACGATTCCGGGTAAAGAATAATTTTTGAAAAATGGCTTAGTGTGTATTTGTGCAGCCCGAATGTAATCTGCACAGCAGAAGCGGCAACAAGCGCTTTCACTTCATCGGTTAATTCAACTCCGCCTCTGGATTCAAAATCTTTGTCGGCAATAAAATTTTTCACTCGCAGCAGAAACTTCACTTTCATTGCGTCAGGCAGTTTATCATAAAAAGAAAATCTTCCTGCCAGATGGATTTCATATTCCGATTTTAGTTTTCCACTGAGCGAATGATGAAAGCGGAAAACAAACCGATCACCGATATTTTTTAATGCCGCTCCTATCAATAAGAACAACCCGTAGCACAGATAGCCCGTGAAGAGTGTGAGAATAACAATGGCAATAATTGAGGGAACACTTAGAGAGGTCACTGCAAAAGATTTGATGCGAAGAAAAGAATATTCTGCGGATTTTATTCGTTGCCTGTATCATGATTGATTTCAAATAAACTATCCTTTTTCATATACTTGCGCTTCCAAAATAAAAGATATAAATATGAAAAAAGGATTTGCCATTATTGCAGTTGCAATTGCGTTTACGGGATGCATGGACCCAAAAGAAAAACATCAGAAAGAAGTTCAAACATATCTTGAAGTGTACAATCAGAAGTACAAAGAACTCTACACTGCGAGCAACGAGGGGCAGTGGCTGGTGCAAACGCACATTGTGGAAGGTGATACCATGAATGCCCATGTGAGTGGGCTTGATGATGAAGCAATGGCAAAGTACACCGGCAGCAAGAACAATATTGACAAAGCAACTGCTTACCTGAAATGGAAAGATGAGTTAACTCCGCTCCAGATAAAGCAATTAGATAAAGTATTATTTAACGCGGCAGGAAATCCGGAAAGTGATTCTGAAATTGTGAAAGAGCGCATCAAAGCAGAAACAGCCCAGACAGAAAAATTGTATGGGTTTAAATTTTCTTTGGACGGAAAAGAAATTACTCCGAATGAAATAAATAAAATTCTGAATGAGTCGAAAGACCTGGATGCAAGGCGCAAGGCATGGGAAGCAAGCAAGGAAGTGGGCAAAAGTTTGAAAGATGGATTAGTGCATCTGCGCGACTTGCGCAACAAAGTAGTGCAGGCACTTGGCTACAAAGATTATTTCACTTACATGGTGAGCGAATACGGAATGACGAACGATGAAATGATGGACTTACTGCACAAGTTCAACCGGGAGTTGTATCCGCTGTATCGCGAGTTGCACACGTATGCGCGCTATGAACTGGCAAAGAAGTATGATGTGAAAGAAGTTCCTGATTACATTCCTGCGCATTGGCTCACCAACAAATGGGGACAGGATTGGAATGAAATGATCACAGTGAAAGGAATGAACCTGGACAGTGCCCTCAAGACAAAAGACAAAGAATGGTTTCCGCATCAAGCAGAGAAATTTTATGTAAGCATCGGTTTCGATTCTCTTCCGAAAGTTTTCTGGGAAAAGTCTTCGCTCTATCCTGTTGCAAAAGATGCCGGATATAAAAAGAACACACATGCTTCTGCATGGCATATTGATCTTGATAAGGATATGCGCTCGCTTATGAGCATTGAGCCGAATTCAGAATGGTATCAAACCGTTCATCACGAATTCGGACACATCTATTATTACATGACCTATAGCATTCCTGAAAATCCTTACCTGATGCGCGAGGGAGCCAACCGTGCTTATCACGAAGCATTAGGAAGTATGATGGGACTTGCTGCAATGCAGAAACCTTTTGCTGCCGGAGTTGGATTGGTGGACGGCAACACACCTACGGATACCATTCACCAATTGTTGAAGGATGCGATGAACTATGTAGTGTTTATTCCTTGGAGTGCCGGAACAATGAGCCAGTTTGAACACGATCTCTACACAGACAATCTTCCGCCTGACCAATACAACAAACGGTGGTGGGAGATCGTGAAAAAGTACCAGGGCATTGTGCCGCCAACCGAAAGGGGAGAGGACTACTGCGATGCAGCCAGCAAAACACACATCAACGATGACCCAGCGGGATACTATGATTATGCACTCTCATTCATTCTTCTTTTCCAGGTGCACGATTACATTGCGAAAAATATTCTGCATCAGGATCCGCACTTCACCAATTACTACGGCAACAAAGACATCGGTAAATTTATCCAGGAAATCATGCGCCCCGGAGGCAGCGGTGACTGGCGCAAACTTTTAAAAGACAAAACAGGCGAAGACCTCAGTGCCCGCGCCATGCTCGATTATTTTTCTCCGCTGATGGCGTGGCTCAAAGAGCAGAATAAGGGAAGAAAGTACACTTTGCCGGAGATGCAGTAGTTCATCGCTGTCATGCCGAACTTGTTTCGCATCCCTTGATTTTGCGGATGCTCAAACAAGTTCGGCATGACAGAGCGCTAAGAAGGAACTTTTTTCTTACAGTTTCGGTATAACGTTTCCCGACTTATATCAAACTCAACTTCCTGAATGAACCGTAATTTAATTTTCGCATCGCTGATGCTTGCCGTTTGCGTGAATGTTGCCATCATCGGCTGTCACCGCAAAGGAGAGAATGAATCTTCACCAATAAAAGACACGCTTACGCGAAGAGCGCAAACAGTTTCTGACACGATAAAAGGGAAGAACCCAGACGAAAATTCTTCTGTTGAAATTAAAACATTTCGCAACGATTCCGTTCTTGGAGGTTTCGGTTACGATATTTATGTTGATAATAAATTATACGTGCATCAGCCACATGTTCCTGCAGTTGCAGGAACGAAAGGTTTTTCTTCTGCTGAGAATGCAACGAAAACCGGAGAGTTTGTGGCGTATAAGATAAAGCACAATATTACGCCTCCAAGTGTAAAGCCGGAGGAGTTGGATAGTTTGGGAGTGTTGAAATAAAATAAGAAGTACTTCCGGTTGCGTGCTCTTGCCACTAGCTTCAGCAGCCAGCAGCTATCTTTTATCCCCTTTGTACATTGCATCGCTAACCTGGATAACTTCCTTGTCATCATGCCAGGCAGTATAGCCGGCTGTCTTAAAAGCAGTGATTAGAGAATCGTTAGGAATCTGCTGACGCATTCTGATCAAAACTTCTTTTCGCTCAAAGTTTATTTTGTAAGAGTGTACTTTGTACCCGAAACCATGAACGACTACTTTCACCTTATCCATATCTTCCTTGTTTGCTACTTCATCCAGTTTAATGATGGTGAGAAATGAAAACGGGTTCACCTGCTGATATGCATTATCAGGTACTTGTGCAAATGGCTTAGAGACACATATAAATACGATTATTAGAAAAACAGCCAGATCAATAAGAATTGTCTTTTTCATTCTTATTGAAAAAAACGAGAACGTGAAAGGAAGGTTGTGAAAGTGTAAGGAAGCCCCAAAGATTTTCTAAAACATAAAACCCACAGTGCTTTCAAGAAAATCCGCTCTACCGCAGTTTGTTTTTATGTAAACCCCGGCAAACAGTTGATGGTGCGAAGTGAGGATTGCGTTTTTGAAATAGTAGTTGAAACCAAGCCGCGCAAGAAAAAGCGATTCCATTTTTGCGATAGTATTTGTTACATGTTTTAATTCCTGAATGTCGCGGTGATAAGGATTGAAGATAAAAATACCTCCCTGCGTACACAAACTGAAATGCCCGATCAGGAATTCATGACCAAGCGTAAAAAGAATGCAGGACGAATTAAGTCGCTGGTTGGAAGAATAAAAGGTGGAAGTGTGAACGGTATCGTACACGCCAGTATTGTAATACGCTTCCAGCCCGATTTGATAACGGGTGATCTCATGATAATTATGCGACCAGTAAAACTGAAGTAGATAAATGCTGTAGTGTTTATCACCAACATAATCAGTGGTACCACCACGCTGATTTATTCCAAGTGCAAACCGAACGTTGAAATGAAAACGTTTGTCAGTTGCAAACGGTTCGCTGTTTTTATTGATCTCAACTTCGTGCAGCCGATAACGGATTCCGATTCCAACTGAAGGAAGATTAGCCCCGAGGTTAGGGAGTTTGTAATGCGAATTGGATGCGTGATGAATAGAACCCCGTACCATCACAGAAAAGAACTTTGAAAAAGAATATTCAACAGCAAGCGATGCAGATGGCATGAAGGTAAGGCGGCTGCCAATAAGTATGTTGCTTGAATCGGTAACAGGATTAAATGTTTTTGTGAAGCAGGATATACCAAGCCCTGCGCTTTCATCAATACGGAAATGGCTGCCTGCACTTTGCGAGAGTGCCAATTCAGGAACGATGAAATAAAAATCTCCGAGTGCATTTTTGTTACCAAAGTTTCCATAGCCAAACTGAAAAGAAAAATCGGGGTAACGGTAGAACCTGTGCCAGAAGCTTGAACCATTAAGTTTTATACCATACCTGCCGGTGATGAGATAAGGTGGAGTGTGTCGTTCGGGAAATGAGGGATAATTTTTTACAAGATACCCTTCATGCGCATCGAGTTCAATAAAGCCGGGATGTAACAGCGATTGTGAAAAAGCATTAACCGAAAGTAATGCGGCAGAAAAAAGTGCAATGACAAATTTCATAATGAAATATCGCGGAGAGAGGTGTCAAAGAAACATTTTATTTCTTTCTACACTGAGAAAATGTTTGAGAACTCAATTAATGATTTAAAACCGGACAGTGAATTCAATCACACTAATTAAAAAAATACTTACGCTGGCTTTATGCAGTAATTCACGATTTACAAATGAGATTTAAAACATATTCATAAAAAAATGGCTGCTTAAACAGGCAGCCATTTTTATTTTGCAAAGAAAGCAACTTTACTCTTTCACGATTTTTCCGATCACCGGTTTTGAATTTCCGTTTGCAATTCGGTAGAAATAAACATCAGGCGCAAGATCAGCAATGTTGATGTCAACAGAAATATCAGTTACTGTAAAATGTTTTACCAAGGTACCCATCGCAGAATAAATTTCAATCACCTTATTTTCTTTTGAAGAGGGAAGATTGAAATGCAGATTACCGGTTGCGGGATTCGGAAACACACTTACAGATGCAGAAGAGATTTCTGTAATAGCTGTAATGGCATCAAGGATGTTGACGTCATCTACATGAATATTGTTTCCCTGATCTCCGAAAAACTCAAAACGTATTTGAACAGATTGCTGTCCGATCAGAGACGAAAGATTTATAGATTCTGTTCTCCAGTCAGCGGGTAACGGAGTATAGTTTCCTCCGTGATTTGCAGCAGTGGCAAGTGCAGTGCCGGTTTTGGAATATACTCTTGTCCAGGTATTGCCGCAATCGGTGCTTGTGTAAATATTCAGCGAATCATCAGAAGAAGAATTCTTCATTGCATAAGCCAAACTGAACGTTAGCGAAGCCGGAGCTACAAGAGAAGTAAAATTAGCGGGAGTAGAAATCATAGAAGCATACGCACTCGTAAGAACGAAGCCACGGGCACGAAGGCAGGACGTAGAGTTTCCAAAACCACCTGTTGTGGTGAGATGGAAAAACATAGCGGGAGAATTATTATCTACAAATGTCCAGCCGATAGGAGGGAAGGAAGTATTTTCAAAACCTTCCATCACAGGAAGTACGGCAAGATTAGAGTTAATATCAAACGTGGTGGTGCGGGTATCATTAAAGGTGTTCTGATCAGCACCTCCGTTCGGATCGCTTGTGTAAACAGTGAAAGAGTGATTGCCTGCCGTTGAAGTAACAGTAGGAAGCGTTACATCCGTAGTAGCTCCTGAAGCAAGATTTCCCGACCAGACGAAAGTCTGAACACCGCCTGCATCAAGTTGGTAGTTGATGTTTAATGTGGTGATAGCAGTTTGTCCGTAGTTGCGCACGCGAACTATTGGATCAAAAGAGTTTGAACAGACAGCAATGCCCGGAGATAGAATGTTTGTAACACCTGCATCAAGAGTAAAACTTGATGAAGCATTGAGATCGCTTTCCCAAATGCTGCGACCGTAAGTGCTTGCGCGTATTTTTTGAATGTTGTCATTGATTTCAAGCTCGTACACAATTACGTTTGGAAGACCTGTGTCGTAAGTAATCCAGTCGGGCATGGTGGCATCGCGGTAATACACACCGAAGTCAGTGCCGACATACACTGCATCCTGACTGTTATTCTGATACACAATGCAATTTACGGGAACGTTAGGCAATGTGCCGGAATAGTTTGTCCATGCAGCTCCACCGTTTGAAGAATAAAAGACTTTATCGCCTGCTGAGTAGCCCGTAAATGTTACCCACACTTTCATGGGATCGGTGTTGCCTACAGCAATGTATGTGATGGCGGAAGTGGTAACCGGAAGACCGTTTGCAATGTTCGTCCAGGTTCCGCCAGTATTGTCTGTTCGGTAGATATGATCGAGCGATGCAGCATAAATTACATTGCTGCTCGTCTGGCTCATGGCAAGAGCAATTACGTTTCCTGCAAATTGTCCGCTTGAAATTGTTGTCCAATTAGTACCTGCATTGGTAGTTCTGTACACATCTTCAAATCCTCCAATCAATGTGTTTGAATTAATAGGATCCTGAATCAAGGGAGAAGTCCAGTCGCCAGTAGAAGGAGCAATATTGGTGAAGGTATTTCCACCGTTAGTTGACTTGGAGAACGCACCGTATTGATAAGAAGCATACATGATCTGATCGTTCGTGCGGTCAATTAAACATTCCATACCGTCTCCGCCATTTACGTGCTTCCATTGCCCGTTTAGAAGGCGGTCGGTTCCGTTATCCTGAGCGCCCGCAAGCAATTTGTAAGGAGTAAGTGTGCTGCATCCAATCCTGTAATATTGTTTAATGGCGATACCGCTTCCGAGGTTTGTCCATGAGGTTCCGCTGTTGGTTGATGAATACACACTGCCGTCATTGCCGTTCCAGATCACGTTGTTATTGCCCGGCATAAACTCAAGTGTGTGATTGTCCACATGAATGTTTGTACCGACAGTTCCCCAACTGCTTCCTCCATTGGTTGATTCTGCAATGTTCATCCCTGCAACAAATACTTTATTTTCATCAAGCGGAGAGCAAGCAAGCACTGCATCGTAATATCCATAAAAGTTGGCAACATTTGAAGGAGAAGTTAACATTGTAAAAGAGCTGGCACTGTTAGTTGACTTGTAAAAATTTCCATTCTCTCCCAATGCATATACAACACTCGGATTATTTTCGGTTACTGCGATAGAGACACGACCTCCGCCAGCAACCGTTCCTCCATTTACCCACGTTGCTCCTTTATTTGAAGAGATTGCAACATTTCCGGTTGTGCTTGCATAAACGGTGTTCGAATCGCCCGGTTTAAATTCCATGTCGTAATAATGTCCTGTATGTACACTCGTCCAGTTAAGGCCTGCATCTGTGGAGCGGAAAATTGCAGTGCGCGTACATGCGAGAAGAATAGTGGGATCAGCAGGATTGATAAGTAAACGCTGAATAATGCTCGATTGAGTCTGGGAATAAGATAAGCCGGTTTGATTCCATGTTTGTCCGCCATCACCGGAAACCATTACTCCGGCACTGTAAGTGCCGCCCCAGAAATCAAGACCAACTTCATATCCGTAGCCATCACCGGTTGCCACAAACACAGAATCGGGATAACGGGGATTGATGGCAATGTCTGCCACGCTTAGTGCATTGAGATAATCGGAATTTGAACTCCATGTGCTTCCGCTGTTAGTTGTTTTCCATATACCGCCAGAAGCCGAACCGATGTAAACAGTGTTAGAATTCGTAGGGTCAAAACGAATGCAATTCACGCGACCTGTTCCTCCGCCACTGGCGGGAATTACATTAGGTCCTATCAAAGTCCAGTTGGCTGCAGTAACAGCAGGATGAACAGAGAGGCGTTGCTGAGTTGCCTTTTGTTTTCGCTGTTCCTTTATCAGAATTTCAGGATCAAAGAATTCTCCGGTTGGAAACGTGCGCGGTTTCATAAATGCTTCCCATCGTCTGAACTGCTGATAGCCGCCATCTTCGCGGTTTTCATCTTCGTTTACGGAAGGAGTTTTATCTTTCCAGTAGTCATTAAACTTTTTCTGAATGTCATGAAAGTTTGGTGTTGCATCTTTCGCATCAATGTTTTCATCCGCATTTGAAACAATGGATTGCTTCAACCAGGGTTGTGCATTTGAACAAAAAGAAATACTCATTGCTGGAATGAGAAATGTAAAGAGTGAAATTTTTTTCATCAATAGTTATGAATTTAATTAGGAGCGTAAAGGTAAAGCAAATTGGCGGTTGGGAAAATTCAATACTCAGGCAAGTTATAGGTTCTTCAAAAAATCAATATGTTCATCGCGGAAGCTAACGCCTTCAGAAAATCGGATGCGACTTAATTTTTTGTTTTCAACCAACCCCCATAAAAGAAGCTCTTGCATAAAATAAAGTTCTGATTTGGAAACTTCAGGTTGGTATTTTTCAATGAGGGCAGAGAGGGGAGCAACTGAATCTAATTTTTTATGATATGCAGCATCATCGAGATGATCGCTCAGCGCAAAATCTTCTTCCTGTTCTACAAACCAGTCAATAAGGTTTTGATAAGGACCACGCACTGTTTGTTTTTCCAGCTTGGGAACTTTCGGGAAGTGTTTTTCGAACATGGTTTTTACGGCTGCGCCAATAAGGATGGATGCAACCACGCGCGCGCCTTCCTGCTCGCCTTCATAAGCCATTTCCATTTTTCCGGTTAGAGCGGGAACAATGTTTGAAAAATCGCTGAGCCGCACGGTAGTTTTCTTTTGCTTGTTTTTGATCATGCGCAGTTCTGCACTGCTCACCAGATTTTCGAAGGAGGAAATACTCATGCGTGCGCTGATGCCGCTCTTGGTGTCAATGTATTCACTTCTGCGGGCTTCGAAGCCGATCTGCTCTATGAGTTCCATGGCAAGAGAAGGAACACTGATGTTTTTCTTTTGAAGATCATCCAGCTTTGCTTCCTGCTCGGTAATCTTACGGGCTACTGCAATTGTTTCAGGATAGTGAGTAAGAATCTGTGAGCCGATGCGGTCTTTCAACGGAGTCACTATGCTTCCGCGGTTTGTGTAATCTTCAGGATTGGCGGTGAATACAAACTGAATATCGAAATTGAACCTCAACTGAAAGCCGCGAATCTGAATATCTCCTTCCTGTAAGATGTTAAACAGCGCAACCTGTATGCGCGCCTGCAGATCGGGAAGCTCATTGATTACAAAGATGCACCGGTTTGCGCGCGGTATCATTCCGAAATGTATTACGCGCTCATCAGAATAAGGAAGCTTTAAGTTTGCTGCTTTAATGGGATCAACATCACCGATCAAATCAGCAATGGTGACATCGGGAGTAGCAAGCTTTTCGAAAAAACGATTGGAGCGATGCAGCCATGCAATGGGAGTTGAATCTTTTTTTTCTGCCACCGTATTTCTTCCGTAATACGAGAGCGGGCAGAAGGGATCATCGTTTACTTCTGATCCTTCTACAAACGGAATCCATTCGTCAAGCAGGTTAACCATCATGCGCGCCAAGCGCGTTTTTGCCTGTCCGCGCAAGCCGAGCAGATTAATATGATGGCGTGATAAAATAGCTCTTTCGAGTTCAGGAATAACGGTAACATCGAAGCCGTGAATGCCTTCGAAAGTTTTCTTCCCTTCGCCTATGGCTGTAAGCAGATTACTGCGCAATTCGTCACGAATGTTTTTACTTGCGTAGCCGGACTTTTTTAATTCTCCGAGAGTTTTTATTTGTGGTGCTTCTTTTGTCATAATGGAAACAAGTGTTCAACCTTTAATATTTTTCTTTCTGTTTTGCTGATAATCTTCAAAGATGAGTTGTCCCAACCCTTTTAATCCGGTATAGAATGCTTTGCCCTGATTGGCTTTTGTAAAATTTTCAACGAAGCGCTGCAGGTAAGGGTCGCGCGCAATCATGAAGGTGGTAATGGGAATGTGCAACCTCCTGGCAAGCCGCGCAGAACTGTAACATTTTTCCGTGATGTATGGATCGAGTCCCATGCTGTTGAAATAATATTCTCCGTTAGCTTCTTTCAGGCAGCTTGGTTTGCCGTCAGTAATCATGAATATCTGTTTGTTGGTATTCTTTTTCCTGCGCAAAATATCCATTGCCAGCTCCAGCCCTGCAACAGTGTTGGTGTGATAAGGACCTACCTGTAGATAAGGAAGGTCGTGAATGGAAATAGGCCAGGCATCATTCCCGAAAGCAATAATATCAATCGTATCTTTCGGATAACGGGTGCTGATGAGTTCTGCCAAAGCCATTGCCACCTTTTTAGCAGGAGTAATGCGGTCTTCGCCATAAAGAATCATGCTGTGACTAACATCAATCATCAGCACGGTGCTCATCTGCGCTTTAAAGAAAGTATCTTCAACTACAAGATCGCGCTCGTGCAGTTGAAAAGAACCAATGCCGTTATTGATCTGAGCGTTGCGCAGTGTTTCAGTCATCGAAATGAGTTCAAGTCCATCGCCAAAATTGTAAGGGCGAAACTCCCCCGTGTGTTCATCTCCGCGCCCGGCAGATTTAGTGCGGTGGTTGCCGCTGGTGCCTCTTTTCAGATTTCCGAAAACCTGCTCCAGTGCACTTTGCCTTATCACCCGCTCCATCTTTGCGGTGATGGCAACTCCGCCACCCTTGCCGTCTTTATCTCCTTTCTCGCGAATGAGGCGTTTCTTTTTAAGGTCTTCTATAAAATCTTCAATGGAATATTCGGCAGTGGTAATCCTGTATTCAATATCCAGCTCGCGCAGCCAGTTTATGGCTTCGTCAAAATCGCCCGAAGTGTGAACAATCAGCTCCTTGAAAATGCCGAACAGCTTATCGAAAATAGAAGTTTCGGGAGGCGTATATTTTTTGAAAACGAATTTATTGTTCATGATAAAACCTGCACAAAGATACGTGAGAACATGAAACTTTGCTGACTGAAAGAAACCCCGGATGTTCTCAGTGCCTGCGCTGCAGAATAGTTACGTAACCCTCCAGGTATGCATATTGTTTTGCAAAAGCAAAAGGAAGAGCAGGGCAGCCCACCCTATGTTCCTTCCGGTGACTGCATTTCGCGGAACCTTTTCTTGTTCTTAAACGCATCCAGTGTGCGCGCTATTCTTTCTGCACGCTCCTCTTCCGTTTTGGCAGTGGCAATCCATTCATTAAAATAATTCTGATGCGGCTTCGGCAAGCGCATGTAAAAACTGAAGCTCGCCATATCCTCATCTTTCAGACATTCATGCAGCGTCATATCCATCGGAAAATATTTTCTATCCTTCTGAATCCGCACGCGTACCATATCTCCCGCCACTTTGTTTATTCCTTTCCGCGTGTCTGCATCTAACCTGAAAATATAAGTTCCATCCCCGACAGGTGCTATTTTAAACATCTCATACTTGTGAAACTCCACGTGCCCCTTTACCCGAAACGATTTTTTATATTCCCAGTGGTTCATCGCTCTCACCATCGTAAGCGGAACCACAAAGTAAGTACACAACGTATTCATTCCTTTCCTTTCATCAGTCAACAGCAATGCATTAAACTCCAATACCATAATGCAAATTTACAACTATATTTTTTATTTTATTGATTTCGTATCGTCACTAAGCCAAACAAACATTGTTGATAAAGCGATAAACGATTCAAGAAAAACAGGATTCAATACCCTTGCTGAGAACAACCCGCGCGTTGTTTATTTGCACTCATCAAATAACATTCATTCAAAAAGGTTTAAGATTTTAAGTTTACCACTTAAAGTCAGCAGCCGGTGGAAGAGAGTAGGCAGTTTGCAGTAAGCGGTAGGCTATAAGAAAAGAAGCGAAAGAAATGGAAAAGAAAACTACCACGCCCACGTTCGTAACAACCACGCCCAGTATTGAAACTACTACGCCCAGTATCGTGGCAACCACGCCCAGTATCGAAACTACTACGCCCAGATTCGTAACTACAGCGCCCAGTATCGTAACTACAGCGCCCACATTCGTGACTACAGCGCCCAGGTTCGTAACTACAGCGCCCACATTCGTAACTACAGCGCCCAGAAGTAGAATTATCTTAACAGAATTAATACCTACAATGAATAAAAGTCTTATTATCAAATAAATATCTAAATTAAGCAATTATAAATTTAAGCCAAAGCCGGAATAGGAATTCCTGAGTAGGGAGTATTAAGGATTATGAGAGTTTAAGGTTTAAAGTCTAATGTTTAAGGTTGCTGCTAACTTTACGCGTTAAGTTTTAGACCTTGAACTTTTTGTGGTAGGTTTGTTGAGTTAAATAAAAAGTGAAATGGGATGAAAAAGATTTTCGGAATTATTATGTTTTTTCTTTCTCAAGTTTCATCTGCTCAAATTACTTTTCAGAAAACGTACGGTGGAAGCGGAGGTGGAAGATATGAACAGGGTTATTCTGTCATTACTACTTTCGATAACGGATACGTAATGTCAGGCATCTCTCAAAATAATGTTGATGACAGCTCTGATATTTACTTGGTTAAAACAGATTCAATTGGAAGTCTTTTGTGGACTAAGAGAATCGGGGGGATTAGTAATGAGGTAGGCAAAGACATTAAGCAAACAGGAGATAGCGGATTTATTATTACCGGATATACTTATAGTTATGGAGCAGGCAACTCAGATTTATTTTTATTAAAAACAGATATAAATGGTGATACAATGTGGGCTAAAACTTACGGAGGAATAAACAGCGATAATGGTAATTCAGTTTGCCAAACTTTTGATGGCGGATATATTGCTGTTGGTACTACTGCAAGTTTTGGAGCAAGTAATCATTCGGATGTTTATATTGTTAAGACTGATAGTAATGGTGATACACTTTGGACGAGAGCTTACGGAGGAACCTACTACGATGAAGGGTATTCTATTCAACAGACTGCCGATAGTGGATATATTATTTCCGGTTTTACGTTTAGTTTTAATGAAGATATTTACTTGATTAAAATTAACTCTTCAGGTAATCTTCTTTGGTCAAGAAATATTGGTGGTTCCAATTATGATTATGGTTTTGTTGTCAAACAAACTTCTGATGGCGGGTACATAATTTTAGGACAAACATTAAGTTTTGGTACTGTATCTGATATTTATTTAGTTAAAACAAACTCTTTAGGAAACTTGAATTGGTCTAAAACCTTTGGCGGAACTTATAGTGCTTTCGGATTTACGGTTGAGCAAACTCAAAATATGGGATATATTATTTCAGGTAAATGGACAGATACCCATGATTTCGGGTGCCTCATTAAGACGAATGTTTTTGGAGATACTGTCTGGACGAGAGAATACGGAATTAACGGTTCCCAAATTTACTCCTCTGTAAAAACGCATGATAATGGATATGTGGCATCGGGAGCTTATTCATACGGAGGCCGAGCATATCTTTTAAAAACAGATGCTCAAGGAAACAGCAATTGCTACGAACATTATCCAACAATGACCGTCAGCATTCCTCCAACTCAACAATCAACTCCTAATACTATTGTGAGTTATACCAATACGTTGGTTGGTTACTCACCCTTTCAAGTCAGTAGTCTGAGCAATCAATTTGATATATGTTTTTCCAATAATGTAATTGAATTTTCAGAAACAATAACGCAACTCATTACTTACCTTTCCCCATACATAAATTCCCTCACCCTCTCTTTTTCATCTCTTGAAACATCCAATCTGCAACTCACTCTTTACGATATCACCGGCAGAATAATTCTTCAACAAAACATAACCTCCATTCCAGGCATAAACAAAAAAGAAATACCCTTTGGCAATCTTGCGCAGGGAGTGTATGTGGTTACGCTGAGCGGAGCAGGAGGCAGCATGAGTCGGAAGGTGGTCAAGGAGTAGTTCAATGTGAAAAGTTTAATGTTTAAAGATAGCAGCCGGAAATTTATTGCAATGAAAAGAAAGTAGTGAATTTATTAAAGAGTAGTTAATTGAATCGGATACAATTAAACTATCTTACATTCGTGTATTCCTAGTTACTTCGCTCCCCTTATCAAAGATTCACATCCTTTTATGAAGCGCACTCTTCTTTTTTATTTTCTTTTTCTTTCTTTTTCCTCTTTCGCCCAAAGACCTGACATGCAAAGGCGCGACTCTGCGCTAAAGAACATGCCCGCCAGCGGCAAAGTATTCGGCATTGTATCCGATTCAGCAACAAAGCAACCCGCGGAGTTTGCTTCTGTCGCATTGATAAGAATGCGCGATTCTGTTCCCGTTGCAGGTGCGCTTAGTGATGAGAAAGGAAATTTCACCATGACTGAAGTTCCCTTCGGAAGATTTATTCTTAAGGTCAGTTCAATCGGCTTTTCTAATTATTCCAGCGCACCTTTAATGATTACTCCCAAAGAAACTACTGTTGATCTTGGGAAAATATTTATTCACTCTTCAGTTAAAAGATTGAAGGAAGCAGAAGTGGTAGGGGAGAAGAGCGAGTATGTAAATTCGCTCGACAGAAAAGTTTACAACCTTGATAAGAACATTGTGAACACAGGAGGCACGGCAACTGAGGTGCTGCGCAATATTCCTTCTGTTACTGTTGATATTGACGGCAACATCAGTTTGCGCGGCAGCGGAAATGTAAATGTATTGATTGATGGAAAACCCTCCGGAATAACCGGCAGCACCCGTCAGGCAGTGCTTGCGCAGATACCTGCTTCAAGCATTGAGCGCATTGAAGTGATCACAAATCCTTCCGCAAAGTATGATGCTGATGGTATGGCTGGCATTATCAACATCGTTACCAAAAAAGACAAGCTGAAAGGACTGAATGCAAACATCACCGCTTCCATCGGCACCAATGAAAAATACAACCTTGCTATTGGTGGAAATTACCGAACTCATAAAGTGAATGTGTATGCTAATTATTCATACCGTCATGAAAAGAGGACTGCAACCGGAGTAAGCACAAGAGAAAACTTTTATACCGATTCCGTTTTTTACAACATTTCGCAAAGTCACGGAAATAATTTGAGCGATGCGAATGTGATAAAAGGCGGAGCGGATCTTTACCTCAGCGAATATGCCACTCTTGGTGCCAGCGCCACCGGAACCATCCGTAAAGAAAACAAACCTGAATACATCAACTACCAGAATGAAGATGCTGCGAGGGAACAGACAAGTAGTTTTATCCGCGAGAATGATGATCTGGGTAAAAACAATTCGCTTGACTACAATCTTGATTTCAGAAAAACATTTCGCCACAGCAAGAGTGAGTGGACTGCAAGTGCTGCTTATTCTACCAACGACAGAAAGAGTAACAATGCATTCAACACGTTTACTGATTTGTTTGTGCCGGAGATATCGCAGTTTCAGAATAACCACACTTTTAATTCCGTGGGCACTTTTCAAACCGACTACGTTCATCCTTTCAGTGAGTCAGCAAAACTTGAAGCCGGATGGAAGAGCATCATCCGCAGCATTGATGCAAATACAGATGGGCAGAATTATTTTCCTTCCGATGGTTCTTACTCCAACGATCCGCGATTTATAGATCACTTTATTTATAACGAACAGATTCATGCGGGATATTTATTGTACACAGATAAGTTTCACAAATTCGAGTACCAGGTTGGAGTGCGTGGAGAAGACTATCTCAACAGTGGCAAATCAGAAACTACCAATATTGACTTCAATAATGAATACCGGAACATTTACCCAAGCGGTGTTTTAAAATACAGTCTTCCGCAAGATCAGGAAGCTCAAATCAGTTACAGCCGCAGAGTAAACCGCCCTGAGAGCCGCTCCCTCAATCCATTTATTGATTACAGCGATACGCTTAACATCCGCAAAGGGAATCCTGAAATAAAACCGGAGTACATTGACAGCTATGAATTGGGTTATCTGAAAAACTTTGAGAAGCATTCAGTCAACATCACCCTTTATTACCGCTACACGCACAACATGATTGCAAGGTATCGTTTCCTTGATCAAAGCACGAATATCACTACATCAACTTTTCTCAACTTCAGTTCTTCAGAAAATACAGGAGCAGAAGTTGTAATTAAAAATCAGATCGGAGAACTGTTCAGTATAATGACGAGCGGTAATATTTTTCAGAATAAAGTAAACGGCAGCAATGTAGAGTCAGATCTCCAAAGCACTTCTACCAACTGGAATGCAAGAATGAGCGTAAACGGAAAATTGACGAATACTACTTCGCTTCAAATTTCAGGAATGTACATGGCTCCTACTATTCAGCCGCAAGGATCGTTTAGAGGAATGAGTGGTGTTGATGCAGGAGTTAGACAAGAGATGTGGAAAGGCAAAGCATCGCTAAGTTTAAACGTGAATGATATTTTTAATACGCGCAAAATAATTGTTCACAGCATCGGAAATGGTTTTATTTCTGACATGACGCGCACTCGCGAAAGCCGTATCGCGATGCTTTCTTTTTCGTATCGTTTCGGGAGTGCTGAATATACTCAACGCAAAAAAAATCAACGCAACCAAAATCAACAGATGCAGCAGGATCAAAGCAATCCGATGGAAGATTTTTGATATGCCGCCTTGAATTCTGGAAGAAGAGTGAAGTGTGAAATTTTTCACCCAAGCAAACCAAACATTGGGAATCAAAAATAAGTTGTTCACCAAAAAGATCGCTCAGTTTATTTTCAGCATAGAAAAAGAATTCTACTTTCGTTTCCTGATTCTAACCATTATTCAAAATCTAATCAAATGAAAAAAATTTTACTCTCTTTCTTTTTGCTTGCAACGGTTTTCATACATGCAAGTGCGCAAATTGTTTCCATTCGCCCTGATACCGCCTTTCGGGGACAAACCCTCACCACTATTATTACAATGCCGTTCATGGCTTTTTCAACCGCTTCCGCACCTTATCAGAACACCGACATTTACCTGCAACAGGGCGGCACCGTTATTTACTGCGATCCTTCATATTCTATTATGAACGTATATGGCAATCCTCCATTCACATTTGATGATTCCCTGCATTGCGATTTTTCAATTCCGGCAAATGCTCCAAACGGCTATTATGATGTTCATTTATTAACCTACGATTACATGGGAATACCTACTGATAACTTGCTCACGAATGGTTTTCATGTCGGTACTTTTGCGGGCACGATTGAAGGTGACCTTTACTTTGATATTAATCAAAACGGAGTTTGGGATGGAGGAGAGCCACCTCTCGTGAATCACCGGGCGCAAGTAACTCCTGGCAACCTAACAATTTACAGCAATGCTGCCGGTCATTACAAAGCATACCTAGATACAAATAATTACACAGTTAGCTACCTGCCAGCTTTTTCTTTTTCTCAAACTTCATTGCCTGTAACTTATGCTGCCAATGTTCCGCCATCATACACTGGATTGGATTTTGGTGCCTACTCCGGGCAGTCATTGTTCAATCAGGATTTCTACGTGTGGCATCATCCGATGCGATGCCAGCCGGCAAACGGATATACTTACGTTGACATTACCAACAACGGATACCTTACCGTTCAGGGAAGCGTTACAATGGTTCATTCTTCTAACATGTCGCTTAACAATGCGTTGCCTGCACCTGACGTGATAAACGGTGATACACTCACCTGGTATTATTCAACATTGGCACCGGGACAATCTCTTCACCTAGGTGGTTCAATAAACAACTGGATTTCTTTCTTTGATCCACCTGCCGGACAAACAGTCTGGTATAGTACGGTTGATAGTGTGTTTGATATGGGAGGTAATGCGCTTACTCAATATCAGGATAGTTTCGGTTTTGTGGTAACATGCTCCTGCGATCCGAATGAAAAATTTGTTTCGCCTGAAGGAGCAACAGCACAACACTACACTCCTCCAAATACAGAACTTACCTACACCATTAATTTTCAGAATACCGGAAACGATACAGCAATAGATGTTGTGATCACTGACACACTTGATGCAAATCTCGACTGGAATACGTTTGAAGTAATAAGCAGCACCCATCATCCTGTATTTGCACAAATGAATGCCAATGGAGTGGTAACATTTACATTCCCGAACATCATGTTGCCTGATAGTAACGTGAATGAACCCGGAAGTCACGGTGCAGTTGCTTATCACGTTCACACGGATAGTTTGCTTTCAGATCCTACAGCGATCAGGAATACCGCTTACATTGTATTCGATTGGAATTCTCCTGTTGTTACCAATACTGCAATCAGCACGATTACTTCCTTGCAATATCCTTCGGCATCTTTCATCACCGGAGACCTGCAATTCTGCCCTGGCAGTTGCATCAACTTCGGAAATCTTTCTACGGGCGCAACGAGTTACGACTGGTCATTTCCGGGAGCAAATCCATCTTCCAGCACTGATGCAAATCCTGCAAACATCTGCTATAATGATTCCGGCAGCTACGATGTACAACTTATTGCAACGAATGCATTGGGTTCCGATACGTTGCTTTTTCAGAATTATGTCACGGCCTTTGCTATTGCCCCGCAAGGCATTCAGCAGAGCGGTGATACTTTGATTGCCAACCAAGGATTTACTTCTTATAGCTGGTACTACAATGGCAACGTAATTCCTGGAGCTACGGATTATTTTTACCTTGCAACTCAGAGTGGAAATTACCATGTAATTTCTTTCGATGCTAACGGATGCAATGTAGAAGCTGCAATTTTCAATGTACTCACGACCGTTCAGTTTGCAGTTTCCGATTTAGAGATTACGGTTTATCCGAATCCGGTCCGAAATAATTTAACAATACGCAACGGGCAGTCGGCAATAAATGCGGTTGCAATTTTCAATGTACTTGGAGAAAAAGTTTTGGATATTCAATCAGAATTCAAGAATCAAAAATCAGAAATGAGTGTGGATGTTTCTGGGCTTCCTTCCGGAATTTATTCGATTGAAATTTCTTCAAGCGAAAAACTTGCACACGCCTTGTTTGTGAAGCAATAAATTTAAGCTTTCTCTAAAATACCTATTTTCTGCCTCCATGCAAATGAAATTTTTCATTTGCATGGAGGCAGTTTTCTTGAATAGCAAATAACTATTAACGATTAACTTGCGCGCATGCGCGAAGAAACACAGTTGCGGATTGTTGTTGATGTAATAAAAACTTTCAAGGGAGATGAACCGCTCAGCAGATTTCTGAAAAAATATTTTAACCTGAATCGGCAGCTCGGCAGCCGGGATAGGCGGTTGATTCAGCAATACACCTACAGCTACTTCCGCATTGGTAAATTATATTCCGATTATTCTATTGAAGAACGCCTTGCTCTTGCTTCAAAAGTTTGCAGTTTGGTTGAATCTCCTTTTCAGAAATTTATCGGGGAAAGATTTCCCAACATCCAACATCTGACATCCAACATCAATCTCTCCGATATATTTTCATTCTCTAGCCATCTTTCTTCTGAAATAGATAAAAATGCATTCGTTAATTCATTTCTTCATCAACCGAAAGTATGGATTCGCGTGATTGAAAAATTTTCTTCTCAAGTTGAAAAGGAACTTCTTGAAAAAAACATTCTGTTCGAAAAAGATGTTGAGAGGAAAGATGCGTGGTCGTTTATCAGTTCTGTTGCTTTGGATAAACTCGACTCTTTTCAAAAAGGATATTTTGAAATTCAGGACTACTCATCTCAAAAGACAATTGACTTTATTCAACCCAACGCAAATGAAACCTGGTGGGATGCATGTGCCGGAGCAGGAGGAAAGGGATTGATGATGGCAGATAAGGAGCCAACCATAAATCTCATTTGCACCGATTCAAGAGAAACAATTTTACAAAATCTTAAAGAGAGGTTTCAAAAGGCAGCGATTCGCCAATATTCAACTCAGATGTTGGACTTATTAAACTCAAATTTCAAACTTAAAACATCCAGCCCTATTGATGGCATTGTAGCAGATGTTCCCTGCACAGGTTCTGGCACTTGGAGCCGTACACCGGAATGGAATTCTTTTTTTGATGAAAGGTCAATTGAAAAGTATCAAACTTTGCAGCGGAAAATACTTTCAGTAATTGCAACTTTCCTTGTTGAAGGTAAACCACTTGTGTACATTACCTGTTCTGTTTTTAAAGAGGAGAATGAACGTAATGTTGCTTGGGTCACAACAAATCTTCCGCTCAAATTACAAACTCAGCAATATATTCAAGGTGCTTCAAAAGGAGCAGATACAATGTTTGCTGCCCGATTTATAAAATTCTGATTGTTTCAGAAAGCTTTTCTGCATACTTTTCACTCTCATAATCAGTAACTATTGAGCCCTCAGCTAGTATAAACTTATACTAGTTTTAACGAGAAAATGATTTTGGGAAAACGACTCAGTTTTTCATTCCTGATTTTTTGTCTGTGCAGCGCATCATTACTTGCACAAAAATCTCCTGCCTCAGAAAATGATTTGAAGAAGCAGGCAGAAAAACTTTTTCAAAACCAGAAGTACGAAGATGCGACTCCGATGTATTCGCAGTTGTTGAGTTTGTATCCACGTGAGGCAATTTATAATTACCGTTATGGCGTGTGTTTGTTGATGTCCGGCAAGGACAAAACAGGTGCAGCAACTTATCTTGAAGCAGCAGCAAAGGCGAAGGAAACTGATCCCGATGTATTTTTTTATCTCGGTCGCAGTTATATGTTTATGGATCATTACAACGAAGCTATTAGTTCGTTCAATCATTTCAAAACACTTGCATCAACAGCAAAACAAAGTAAACTTCAACCAGATGATTTTATTCATAATTGTGAGTTCGCAAATGAATTGCGAAAGGACAGAAAGAACGTAGTGGTGTTGAATAAAACAATTGTAAACCGTACTACTTTTTTCTCCGCATACGATTTCACAAACTCTGCAGGAAAACTTTTGACAACTCCCGATCGCTTCCTTACCTCAATAGACAAAGAAAAAATGGCGAATCCTGTCATGTTTTTGACCAAAGATGGAGAAACGATTTATTATGCGAGCTATGGAAAAAAAGGGGAACATGGAAAAGATATTTACCGAATTATCAAATTACCTAATGGAACTTGGAGTACTGCAATGAATCTTGGTTCTTCTATCAATACGGATGAGAATGAAGATTTTCCGTATCTCGATAAAGACGGTCGCACTCTTTACTTCTGTAGCAAGGGCCACAACAGCATTGGTGGTTACGATGTGTTTAAATCGCAATATGATTTCAATACAGGCAAATGGAGTGATCCGGTGAATGTCGGCATTCCCATCAACACTGTTGACGATGATATTTTTTATATGCCTTCGACAAAAGGTGAGACCGCTATTTATTCAACTGCGATTGATTGCGAGAGCGCGAAAATTGAATTACGAAATATTAAACTCGGGGATGTAGTTAGCAATGTTGCTGTGATTAGTGGTTCATACATTTCGAAGGATCAGGTTACGAGAAGGGATGCCCGTATAACTGTTGTTCGCACAAAAGATAATGGCGTAGTTACTTCAGTAAAAACAGATCGTACCGGAGAATATGAATTGGTGCTTCCCGCGGGTGATGAATACATGCTTGTAGTTGAAGGTGGAGGTTATTTACCTCACGCAGAAAATTTTTCCATTCCCGTGGGTTCGGAGGTTACTGCCATGCAGCAAAAGGTGGTGATGAATAGAAAAGGTGACATTGAAGAAATGGCGATGACAAATTATTTCACCCCGTCAATTTCCAATCCTTCCATTGCTTCATCGGATAAGCCAACGCAGGTTTCCTCAAATGAATTTGATTTGAAAGACACCGGAACAACCAAAATGCAGGCAATGACATTTGACGGAAGAACATTATTTGTAGCTCCACCTTCAGAAAAAAACATTAAAGAATCATTGTCAACTTCTGCAGAAAATAAAGATGATTCATCGGTTGCTTTGAACAGCGATGTACAATTGCATCAACAATCTTCGCAGCAAACTGCAAGCGGTAATAGAGAGCAAAAAACAGAAAAAAGTTCTGTTGCTGAGAAAAAGGGATCAAAACCTGTAGTCTCAGTAAAAACGACCAATACGGAAATTGTAAAAATGGCATTTGATGATGCACAATCCGTGAGAGAAGAAGCAAGTGGAATTCGAGAGGAAGCAAAATGGAGGAAAGAAGAAGCAAAATCACTAGACAGTTTATCTGTTGTTCAGGCAAGACAATCAAAAGAATATCTTGAAGTGGGAGATAAGGAAAAATCGGAGCAGGTTGCAAATGAATCGCAGGTAAATGCTCAACGTGCTGATCAGCGAAATAAAGAAGTTCAATCGCTCGATGCAGATGCCCGGCAAAAAGATATGGAGGCAGAAATTTCTATGAGAGAAGCAACGGAGATGATGAAGCAATATAAAGTTGACACAAATACTCTTGCTTATCGCAAAATAAAAAATCCGGTTGATGAGAATACTGATGTAAAGGAAAATAAACCTGAAAATAAATCCGATGAAATTAGCAACGATGAGGTTTCATCATCTTCAGGAAATTCTATAATAGCAGATACTGTTCCGAATAGTAATGAAAATGAAGTTGCCACAATTGGTATTCATACTGACAGGGCATCAAAGCTCAATGATGAAGCAGAAACATTTTCATTGAAATCGCTTGAGATGAGTCAACGCGCAGAAAATACGTCTGATAAAAAAGCGAAGGATAATTACGAGCTAAAGTCGAAAGAATTTAAGAAGCAAAGTGATGTAAAGAAAACGGAAGCAGCGAAAGAAACAATGCTTGCAAAAAAGACTGAGACGCAACCCGCTGCTGTTGCCACGAACAACAATCAAGCTTCAAAAACAGGAAACGTTGAATCGAACAAACCGGATACGAATACGAAACTTGACGAAAACCTAGCTGAGAAAAATAAAGTAGCTGATGCCGCTGTTACGATGAACAGCAAACCAAAAGAATCATCAGATAAGGAAGACAATGTTGACAACGATCAGAAAAATATAACTCCTTCAAACACTTTAAAGGAAAACAAGCAAACCGGTAATGAGAGTACTACCGGAAATATGACTGAAAAAAATAATGAAGTTGCTGTTGCAAAAAATCCAACAAAAAATTCAGGAGAAAATGATTCACAAAAAAATAAAGCAGGGGAGAAGGTGAACGAAAGCCCTGTTTCAATATCTCAACCTGAAATAAAGGAAAAGGAAGCAACAGAAAAACCGAAATCTAAAACTGATTCAGGTGAAATAAAATCAGAAAATGAATCTCAGCCAAAACCAACAGAACAGATAAAGATTGATCCACTTGCTGCAACGCACTTTAACAACTATCAGTTGATTCTTGGTGAGTCGAAAAAAATTGAGCAGCAATCCAGTGAAGTTCAGGCGAGACTAATTACTGTTAAAGCACCGAAAGACCGTGATAGCTTAACGATAAAAGCGAATCAGCTAAGTCAGCAATCAGTTAGGCAATGGCAGGCAGCGCAGCGGGAACTTTCGCTTGCTAAGGAAATAGAACCGGCTATTGAGGAGAAGATGGAAGGGAAGTCAGCCGTTGCCGGTGAGCAATTTACAAAGGAAACCATTAAACAAAACTTAGCGAGCAATGAAGATAAAAATGAAAATTCAAATGATGCAACAATAAATAAAAAAGCAGAATCTTCTTCTGAACGAAAGATAAAAAAAACAAAGCAAGAAACCGGAATCGAAACTTCGGAACTCAAATCTCAAACTTCAAACCTTGCACCAGAAACCACTCCTGAAATTCTCGACACTACAAAACCTGAGTATCCAAAGTATGTAGTAGTGCAGAAAGAAATTCTTCAGAAGCAAACCGAAACTGTAAATACTTTTGTTGAAGGAATGCAGTTGAATAAAAAAGCACTTGAAATAAAAGACCGAGAAATGAAGTTGCGCGATCAGGCGCAACTTACTCCCGACAAAAAGGAAAAAGCAATGTTGGTTGATAAAGCGGATTCACTTGCAATGGAGGGAGACATCATTACAAAGCGATCAAAAGAAAAGCTTGCTGTTGCACAAGCACACACACGCGAAGTAAAGACACTAACTACGCAATCAGACAAACTCAAAGAAGGTTTAATAATTAAACAACCTTCGGAAACTAAATTTGAAACCACTGCCTTGGCTGAAAACAAAACATCAGAAAATGAAAAGCTGGAAATTGAAAGGAAGAAGTCGGCTACTGGGAATTCAAATCAGAAGGCAGAAGATAAAAAGACAGTAAAAGCAAACGCGGATGAAACAAAATCATCTCAAGAAGTTTCTGACGATTCAGCAAGAACAAATGCGGATAAATCTACAGTAGGAGGAGATGCAACAACAGATAATAAGGATGATAAAAAACAAACTGAACCAATCGTAATTACTTCAACTGTTTCGACAAAACCGAATAATGCAAAAGCAGATCAGAAGGCAACTTCAAATCCTTCTTTGATAAATGAAGAGAAGAAGAATGAAGCAGATCAGGCAGCATCGGAAACAAAAAATGAAACTCCCGCAATCCAATCAACTACATCAGTAACAAAAAACGAAGTGCAGAAAACTGTCGGTGTTGAAACGAAAAACAAAAAACAAGAAGCAAACTTTGTTGAAGCAAAAACGAATGAACATGAAACCATTTCTTCCGGAATAAATCCTCGATCAGAAAATAACATAAACAATGATCTTACTTTCTCTCTGGCAAAGGGAGATGCCTATACTTCTTCCAACCCGATACCCATGGATCCTATTTTACCTGAGGGTTTGATTTTCAAAGTTCAGATTGGAGCATTTAGAAAGCCGATGCCTGACAATACATTTAAAAACCTTCAGCCGCTGAGTGGTGAGACAACACGCCCGGGTTGGATTCGTTACTGCCTGGGACTGGTCAGGGCCTTTGAATCTGCAAACCTCTTGAAGAAGGAAGTGCGCATAATGGGTTATCCTGATGCATTCGTAGTTGCTTACTTTAACGGGAAACGTATTCCACTTTATGAAGCATACACAATGATCAGCAAAGCTAATGCTGATGAAAAGAAAACGTATTCTTCAACTTCGGAAAAAGAATTCGCTCATCTTGCAAAGTTTAAAATAAAACCATCAAACTACGATTTAACTCCGGACAACGATACAAAAGCATTTTATGGAACTGTTGAAAAAGTTCCTGACGGTTTAGTCGAATATGCAGTTCAGGTTGGTGTGTATAAAAATTCTAAAACTCCTTCTGCACTTAATTCATTACTTCCTCTAAACAGCGAACAAACAACAACGGGTTTGTATCGTTTCACCACTGGACGATTCAGCAATTACTCTTCTGCCGATTCAATGAAACGAGTTGCAGTAACTTCAGGAGTGAAGGATGCCTTTATTGTAATTTATCGCGGTGGAAAAAAAGCAGGTCAAAGTGAAGCGCAACAAATTTTCAAGGAAAGAAAATCAACAAGTATTTCGTCAATATCACCCAAAACAATAGTAATAACCGCAACAACTACATCAACTCCTTCTGTTACTTCTGAAAATAAAAAAGAATCTGGAACCATTCAATCTGGTGATCTTGTTTTCAAAATACAGCTTGGTGCATTTCGAGAGAATGTTCCGTTCAGCGCTGTGAGTTCATTTTTATTGATTGCTGACAAAGGAATCACGCAGGAAACGGATGCACGCGGCTTGCATATTTTTTATGCAGGGCAATACAAAACACCTCAGGAAGCCGCTTCTGCAAAATCAGAAATTGTTTCAAAAGGCGTGAAAGACGCATTTGTAGTGGCTTTCGCCAAGGGAAAACGTATTTCTGCCCAAGAGGTAAAGGATATTTTGATTCATAAGTAAATTCGTTTTACTTTTGTTCTCACAAAAAAATTTCAGTACATGAGTGAGAAGTTTGATCAGGATATTTTATCCGAACCGGTAATACATGAGGATGCAGTTGAAGCGCGTCTGCGCGAACTTGTTTTATACAATGACGATCACAACACCTTTGATTTTGTAATTGAAGCGCTAGTTGAAGTTTGCGAACATGATTCTTTGCAGGCGGAACAATGTACATACATTGTTCACTACAACGGCAAATGCGGAGTGAAACGCGGCTCATACACTACTCTTAACCCCATGCGAGTGGCACTGTGCGATCGTGGACTTTCTGCAGTAATAGAATAATTTATTTCCCTAGTTTTTTTTGCTGAACGAAATCACGTTTAGTGGTATGCTTTTTTGTTTTAACAAGTCAACTGCCAATTCATGAAAAATAAATCGCTGAAAACATTTGCCTTTATTTTATTTTTTGCCTCTTGCGCAAAGGTTCCTATTTCGAAACGGAATCAAATGAATCTCTTACCGGAGAGTGAAATGATTTCCATGTCACTTACAAGCTATAGAGATTTTCTGAGTAAGAATCCTGCAGTAATAGGAGGGAACGATGCAATGTTGGTACATAGCATTGGTGCAAAGATTCAAACATCAGTTACACAATACATGAATAAGAACGGATATGGCGACCGAATTAAAGGATACAATTGGGAATTCAATCTTGTTAACAGCGCTGAAGTGAATGCATGGTGCATGCCGGGAGGAAAGGTGGTTGTATATTCTGGAATACTTCCTGTTACACAGGATGAATCTTCTCTTGCTATTGTAATGGGACATGAAATTGCTCATGCAGTTGCACGGCACGGTAACGAGCGTATGAGTCAGGCAATGGTAGCGGCTGGAATAGGAATAGGTTTAGATGTCGCACTCTCGCAGCAACCTGATCAGACAAGAAACATCTATATGGGACTATATGGTATCGGAGCTACCGGGGCAATACTTGCCTATTCGCGTGAACAAGAAACAGAAGCCGACAAGCTCGGATTGGTATTTGCTGCCATGGCGGGTTACGATCCTCACGTTGCAATTTCTTTCTGGCAACGCATGGCTGCAAAAAGTCATTCAGGTGCATCGAGCGGAGTTGAATACTACCTTAAAAAATATACAAGCACGCATCCGCCTGATGATGTTCGCATAAAAGATTTGCAAGCGTTCCTGCCAGAGGCGCTGAAATATTATCATCCTCACTAACCGAATTTGCAGAGCGGAATATTCCTCTATATTTGCATCCCAAAATTTTTGAATGGCCCCGTAGCTTAACTGAATAGAGTATCTGACTACGGATCAGAAGGTTGGGGGTTTGAATCCCTCCGGGGTCACTGAAAGGAAAAAGAAATCCATTGTTTGAGAGAACAATGGATTTTTTTATGGCAAACTTTCTGAAACCTACATCTTCTCCAAATTATTTTACGGTGTGCCATTCTAAAAAAGCAATACAGATTTATTAAGCAAAATGAATTCAATTTAAAAAGAAATCAGGGTAACCTGATTCCTGTTTTTTGTGTAGCCAGATGTTACTTGTGTTTTAATTAATTTTATTCCAACAACTGTTTGGCGAACTGAGCTAAGTAATGGGCAGACAACCTGAAATGTTATTGTAAGTTAGAAAATTAACCGCTACTTTTCGCAAGCTAACCAACGCTTAATTTTAATTGCAATTAAACGAAATTTGCTCTTCGCTTTTATCCTTCTTTCTTTTACTTTCAACTCCCAGGCACAGATAACAGGATCGGATACTACCTGCGCAGGATTTATTTATACCTACAATGCAAACATTGCCGGTGCTGATTCCTTTGCGTGGATTATTCCTTCCGGTTGGTATGTTCTAAGCGGAACGGGAACTTTGCAAGTGCAGTTGTTGTGTAATCAGAATGTGGGGCAGATTTGTGTGAGCGGATATGATACTGCAGGCAACTACATCAATCAATATTGCCTTACTGTTAATTGGGGTGATGGAGGTTTAGGATGGAATGTGCAAACCAACCCGCTTTCATTTTGCCAATGCCCCGCTTATGCGGCATTGCCGGTGCCGAATGGTACAGCAGGCGGCTGCTTTGGTTGCGGAACCGGAACGCCAAGCCCAAATATTACTTACTTTATTTATGATAACCCATGGCCCGGTGGTGCGTGGGTTGGATATGCAGATGGAGTCTGGGGAATCGGAGCGCCTTTTACAACTACCACTTATTATGTTTACCAGGTTGATATTACGTTCGGAATTAATAATGCAATTCTGATTGAAGGAGGTGCCTGTCCCGGTATAGTAAATAATACTTTTACACTTGATCCATGCAATTATATTAATCTTGGAATTATTGCCACACCTGATCCGGTATGCATAGGAGATACACTCAATCTGCAGTACGATGGTTTGTGGGGTTCATTCAATTCATACGGATGGAGCGCCTGGCAGGGCAATGTTACTTTTCTTCCTCCGGCAGGACTCGATCATGCTCAGTGCATTGTTAATTCTTCCGGCACGATCGAGGTACGCATAGTTTGCTTTGATATGAATAACTGTCCTTACCAAGGATCTCTTTTTCCTAATTATATTAGCTGCAATTTACAGCTTGCAGGTGATACGGTAGTTTGCTCAGGTAATAATTACACATATACAGCAAACATTGCAGGAGCTGTAACTTACAACTGGACTTTTCCAACCGGATGGTATGGTCTTGTGGGGCAAGGCACTTCAACCATTACTGCAACTTGTAATCTTAACTCAGGCAATGTATGTGTAGAAGGATTTGACGGAAGCATGAATTCTCTTGGCACACAATGTATCACCACACAATTTGGTGGAGGCGGGTCTGCGGGGTGGGATGTGCAGCCTTCATTTCTTGGCGCATGTCCGGGAAGTGGAGTGTCGGTTACTCCGGTGCTAGTTCCGAATGGAACAGGTGGGGGCACATGCCCTTCAGGTTGTGGGAATGGTTCGCCTCAACCCAATATCATTTATGGCTTGTATGACAACGCTTCTCCTTATCAGCATTTTTACGGAGTGGTTGACGGGGGTAAATTCAATTATGCTTCCTCCTCCGTTTGGCGGTGCCACTTATTACGTACTTTATGTTGACACAACTCTTGGTGCAGATTTTCCTGATGCCATAGTAATATCAGGCGGTTGCGGTTCTGCCGTTATAAATAATATCATTAATGCGAAGGAAGTATTTCCTTTAAATCCGGTTTTTACCCAATCTCCTGATCCTGCTTGTGTAGGTGATACAGTTATAATTACCCAGGTCGGTAATTCGTTTAATAATTCATGGAATGCCATTACAGGTTTATTCATTAATACATTTATTTCTCCAGAGCAGGTAGAGGTAGTTATCACCTCCGATCCGGCTTCTGTAGAATACATCGGGTTCGATCAAAATACATTCTGTCCTCTGGATTTTGGTTATAATGTAAACATAAATGCAAACTGTGATGCTCCAACGGCAGGGTTTATGGCAACAGCGAATCCGATCTGTCCGGGTACCTGTGCAGGTTTTTCGAATCTTTCCATCAATGCCACTTCTTATCAATGGAGTTTTGCAGGAGCAACACCAAACTCAAGCACGGCTGCAAACCCGACTAACATCTGTTACAATACACCGGGCAGTTATGATGTTTTACTCATTGCAACCAACTCACTGGGCAGCGATACTCTCGATACACCCAATTACATTACCGTGTTGCCTTATCCTCCTCCGCAAAGCATTGTTCAAAGCGGAGATACCCTGATTGCGAATGCCGGCTTTTCCTCTTATCAATGGTATTATAACTCAGTACTGATTAGCGGAGCAACAAATAGTTTTTATCTCGCTACACAAAACGGTGACTACAATATTATATCTGATGATGCCAACGGTTGCGAAGTAGAAGCGGCAGTCTTTAATGTGGTAACAGAAATCCAATCGGCAGTTGGCAATGGGCAACTGTCAATTTATCCGAATCCCGTAAATGACAAATGCGCAATTCGCAATTTAGAATTCACGATTGAAGCAGCCGTTTCGATAAAAATTAATAATGTGCTCGGTGAAAATGTTTTAGTTACTCAATCGGTAATTAAAAACCAAAAATCAGAAATGAGCGTGGATGTTTCCTCTCTGCCTTCCGGTATTTATTACCTTGAAGTAACAGATCGGGGAAAAATTTTTCACGCAAAATTTGTGAAGGAATAATTCTTTTTTGAATGCAAGGTTCTCAATTCCTTTCTACCACCAGTTTCTGCACTGTGCTTCCTGTTTCACAGATAAGTTTTACAAAATAAATTCCGGGAGGGAAGTGTTCGCAGTTTATCGAAGAGGATTGATGATAAGAAACTGAATATATTTTCTTTCCGAGCACATTGTAGATTTCAAGTGTACTTTTTTTATCCGCGAACTCAGAACTGCTTACTGTAAACTGAGTGTTTGCTGGGTTTGGAGAAAGAGAAATTACTTCTTCCATCTGAATGTTATTTACTCCAGTGCTGCCGAATGGAATTACGTTTACATAAATCATGGAATTGGTGCTGTGTTGCAAATAGAAATTATTGCAGTAAGTATTTGTGCATCCTGCAGAATCGGTAATGGTTAAGCAGATGGTGTAAAATCCTGAAGTAGCGTAGGTGTGATTTGGGAACGGAGAAGTATCATGAGCAGTGCTATCACCCCAATCCCAATCGTAAGTTAACGGGGAAACTCCTGATGCCATGTTCACTGCATTGTAATGATGCAAAAGAGAATCAGGAAAAAGATTAAAGTGAGCAGAGCAACTGCCAACACCAACAGTTACAGAATCGCAAGCAGTGCAGCCATAAACATCGGTTACGCACACTGCATAAGTTCCATGCGTAAGATTAACAGCACTGTCTGTCGTTTGTATCGGAGCAGTGTACCATGTATAATAATAAGGCGCAGTTCCTCCTGTTACCTGCACCCAGGCAGAACCATCATTACATGCAGTGCATGTTGTATTCGAATCATAAAGGGTAATTGAAAAACCTGTGCAGTTTGTTGAATCAATGAACACAGTTGAATCGCAAGAGGAACAACCATGAGCATCTACAACACAGACAGTGTAAGTGCTGGGTGCAAGACCGCCTACAGATTGAGTTGTTTGAAGTGGGGAAGTGTACCATGTATAAGTGTAAGGCGCAAAACCATTCGATACAATTACAGATGCAGATCCGTTTTGACAGGTGCCGCAAGTTGCGTTGGTAACGGCTACTGTTACTCCAAGTAGGCAACCCGTTAGGTAACATTGCGTAGTATCAAACGGAATAAAAGTTACTATACCCAAACTCGCATCATCATATCCATCCCAGATATGGGAAGAGATTACAGCAGAATCTGAAGAACACCAATAATTATTTATTACACAATTTGTATTTGCCGGAAGTGTTGTTTTTAAATCATAGCCAGTGTTGTTACATATCTTATTACAATAAATTTGATCATTGTTAAATCCATTTTCTAATTGCATTCCGATAGTATTATTCTCAATTATATTTTCAGAAATATAACTTGGGTCTCCTCCCCCTGATGAATAGACTTTCAAACCGACTCCATTGTATTTTATTTCGCAGTTCAAAATAGTATCCAATTGAGCTGTCTGTATTCCAAACGATAGGTTTGAGTTAATGACACATTGTTGAACATGCAGCCACTCACACCAACTAATTCCATTATCGTTACTAACAAAGCTGCAATACCTGAAATACGATGGACTTGAGCCATAAACAGCAGAGGTATTTAAACTGAAAAAACAACTGTCGAAGTAAGAGTGAGCGCCTAAATAAAAGTAAACACCTATATTATTTGAAACAAAATTTGAATTCCTGACAGTAAGAGAGTCGTTTACATTACCTCGAATTGCATTCGCAGCAAAATAGAAATTGCAATATTTAAATCCAGCGTACTGTCCGTTATGCAAATAAATGCCGTAATAACTGCCCGGTGTTGTGCCCGTATTACTCGTAAAGGTGATTGAATCGGTACTTGTTCCAATAGCATTAATTGTTGCTTGTCTTATCTCGAGTTGTTTATCATTTTCAAACTTCACCACCACCCCCGGTTCAATCGTAAGAGTTACTCCCGGAAAAACCACTACTGTATCAACTACAATGTAAGGGCTGTTTGCAAGTGTCCATGTAGTGTTGGTATAAATTCCTCCGCTCACATTGGTTTGAGCGTGGAGTGAAGTAATTGAAAAAAGTAAAAATAAAAACGTCCAACTAAGCTGAAGCTTCCTTTGACAGGTAAAAATCTTTTTCATGAGAATAGGTTTTAAAAATATGTATCAAACGTACTGTTTATTTTAATTCATCAACAAAAAAAATTGCAGACAGCCCCCCGCGCCATCTGCAATTTTTAATTCTTCTTTTAGGATTTCAAAAGATCGTTTCAGAAAATAATTCTCTCTTTAAAAAAGATACTGTAAAGAGTTTATAATGCTACAGCAAATCATCAATGTTTGTAGAAGCGCCCTTGTCATGCTCCACATCATGGATGAGCGTGCTCTTATGCTCCTGCATGGCATAAATTTCTCCGAGTGTAGCTGGCTTTGTAAAGTGGTGCTTGATGCCAAGCCGCTGCGCAAGCAGGTTGGCATCTAGTTCAGCCAATGGCTTAAATTCTTTACGCGCAATAAGTCGGCCGGGACGCAGCAGCGCGCTGTCGAGCTTTCGCAGATCAACATTAAAAGTGCAAATGATTTGCAGGTTTAGCATGTCATTGAGCAAGCCATCACTCATGTTGAGTAAGTTTGTTACTCCCTGTATGCGCACTCCTTCCTGGCGTTTGGCAAGCAACGGTTCGGCATCTTCTATCAGCAAAACGCAGAAATGTCCACTTTGACTCCACTCTCTTATTTCGCCTGCAAGAAAAGTCATAAACATCGGCTCTACCAGGTGATCTACCATATTGGGCGGCATGTAAATCACTATTTTTTTATTTGACACCATTTTACGCAGCAAGTGCCGTATGTAATATGTTTTACCTGTGCCTGGCTGTCCGTGAAAGAGCACAAGCCCTTTGGTGCTGCTGTTGAAGCGGAACATTAGTTCATCATGGAACTTCTGAAATCCTGAACCGTAGTTTATGTCCAGATCGCGTATTTCAAAATTATCATCAACAGCATGTTCAACAATGGAGAAGGAGTTGCCCTCCACCTCTATCATATTTATAACGGGCTTGTCGGGTTTTTTATGCAGCGAGCATCTTTCTATGTATTCATCAAGGGTTTCTTCGAAGTACTCATCTCGCTTTGCGGATGCTTCGCTAGGTCTCAGAAGTTGAAACTGGCTGACGTAAATATTTCCATCATTGTAAGATTTTTTAGAAATTGAATCGGGAACATCAAACTCATCTGCACTATGTCCGTTGATGCCGGTTGCCTGCAGCAGGTATCCCCAGTGAGATGGAAAGCTAAGCGTGTAGCGGTGTATCTGTTCACCACGACCGCCCCATACCGTAGAGTAAGAATGTATTTCTTTTGCTCCTAGTTCTTCCTTCAATTCTTGCAGCAAGGCATGCGCTTCTATATGCGGACCGGTGTACATACGAACCGAAGGGGCTATTTTAAACTGAAGCACAAAATACCGCACTGCGGAAAAACTTTCGGGTGAGTTTGATGAGACTTCCATCAACCATTTGGTTTCTTCCAAACTAAGTTCTGGTGGAAGGCTGCTTACATCTACCACTTCTTCTTTATCCATTGAAGCTTCAGTAAAAGGATGTGTGAGCATTTCCTCATTTTCATTCGGGTCGCCATAGTAGATCAGTTCGCGCGTAATAATATTTAAGGGAAGCTTGTTGTAAAAGGTGGTTTTCTTTATCCAGTTTCCTTTGTCGTCATTCACGTCTTCTTCTGTTTCAAGAAGCGACTCCGGTTCGGGCTCCTGAGGAGGAGGAGGTGGAATAATCAGTTTGCCCTCGCTGTCGTATTGATGAGTGTATGTGTAAGTGTCTTTAACGTTGTCGTAAGCGTCATAAAATACATATTCAATAGTGTCGCCATGCTCGTTGTATTTTTGGGTATGACGGGAACCTAACCGGAAACAATCTTTCTCGAAATATTTTGTAATGTTATCTATTACCTTTCCTTCATCATTATACTTATACGTGTGATTACTTTTCATTTTTCCATCAGCATCATATCCAATGATTGAAACCGGATTGTTGCGTTCATCATACTCATACACCGTTCTGCTAATAACCCGTTCTTCCTGTCCTAAAGTGAGAACATGCGAAAGTTGTTTTCCTGCATCGTTGTATGTATTTAGTGTCCGGGAGTACAAGCTTCCGTCTGCATTCACTGTTATGCTTTCGAGTACGTGTTTTCTTTCATCATCGCAACGGTGAGTCTGTGTTTGCTTTAAATTACCTTTTGCATCGTAATAAATGACCTCCGAAGTAAAACCCCAACTGTTATAGGTTTTCACTTCTTTTCCATTCTTGCCGAAAAGAATTGATTTTAATCTGGCACCCTCGCGGCTGTACGTAAGTATGCATTGCTTTTCGGAATGGGGATAGTCCATCTCCATTTTGCCTTGCACTACCATTCCGTCTTTAGAATGCGCTTTGTAAGTAGTGGTGCGTGCCTGCTTTACAGCACCATCAAGATCATCACGATAAAGTTCAGTTTGATTCGGGATAAACATTCTTTTCTTTTTTCTTTTCATACTCGTGTTGTTTGATAAAAATAAAATAACTGTGATAATTTTTTCGGGCGCAAATAAAAGAATTTTTTTCTTTTTTTAATGAGAACAGAAAAACCGTTAGTAGTGTCTCACTTTGAAATTGAGAGATTCCTTATTTCACTACGCTTCATTCGGAATGAGGAATGTTGTTGATAGTTGGGTGGTGGTGTGGGCGTGAAGCGCCCACACCACCCCGAAAAAAATAATTATGTGCTTTCATTCCGAACGAAGTGAGGAATCTCTTAAACTGAGACACTACCCAACCATTCAGCGTTTTGCCGGATAAAAAAACTATCAAAAAAAATTGCAGACAGCGCCCTGCACCATCTGCAATTTTCATCATCAGTATTTCTTACTACTTAATACTCTCTACCTAATGCTTTCCCCATCATACCTTTTTCTTCACTGTCACACTCACAGGATCGCTGGGTATTCCCACTTCAATATCATCAGTTGCAAAAATATGCATACTTGAATTTAATATTTAAGCCACATCGCTTTAGAGTTGTACACAATCTGTTAAAATTTGTTTTGTATTTATTCTCTCATGCTTTTATCTTTGAGCTTTAAATAAATTTTTTCAAAATGAAAAAACTAAAATACTTTTCGAAATATTTATTTTTCTCCTTCTTCTTTGTTCTTCTTTTTTTCGCTCATGATTCCTTGAAAGCGCAGGCAGTAGTTGACACCTTTAATTTACCTTCCGGATACGTTTCAAGTAATTTGAGAATTAAAAATGCTCTTAACATTGACCTCAGCAATCATGTGTGGATTGGTTTTAGAAATATCGGAGCAGGCAAGTTTGACGGCACAAACTGGACTGTGTTCGATACAACGAATGGTTTGCCTTCCAACAATGTTTTATCGTTTGCATTTGAAGGAACAAATGACTGGATTGGAACCGACAGCGGACTTGCGAAATATGACGGTGCTGCTTTTACGGTTTATAATTCATTCAATTCTTCACTAACGAGTAATCATATTCTCTCACTCTTTGCTGATGGCGGCAATTTATGGATCGGCACTTATGACGGTGTGTTTTTATTTAAGGGCAGTACTTGGAGCCATTTCAATTCAACAAACTCATCATTGCCTGGAGACACTGTTACCTGTTTTGAGCGAAATGGAAATGATACGATTTGGATAGGAACGTCAAACGGAGTCGCCTCTTATTTTAATAGCTCATGGAAAACGTATTCAATCTTTTCTCCCGGAATTCCACGAGAAAAAATTTTAAACATAAAAATGGATGCATCAGAAAATTTATGGATAGAAACTGACGAAGAAAAAATTTCTATATTAAAGAATGACTTTGTTTATCATGCAGGAAATTTTTTTTCAATTTGTTCAAACGTTCTTACTACGGGTTCCATTGTTGGGCTTAACAGTTTTGGAAATATTATTTACCTCAATGGCTCTATCGAAGAACTCAATCTTGATTCTGCTAATGCATGGGCTAGTGGAAGTAATTATTATGGCCCGTTGTTTTCTTATAACGGATTCCAACTGGCAGTAGCAGCATTGGATCAAAACAACGTATTGTGGTATTCAAGGATAACAAATTATGCGACACTTTTATTTTCTGTTGATTACCGCAATGCACTTTTGCCCTTGCAGCAGAGTGAAAGTTGTGGAGATTTTTTAGACATTAATAACGTAAGTGCGCGTCTTGATCTGAGTGGCTCTATGTTTTGGGATGAGGTTGGAACCGCCAGGTATGAAGTTCCGAAGGGAAGCGGACTCAATTCAATTTTTGCAGATGGTTTGTGGATAGGAGGGATGGACAACAGCAGCAATCTCCATATTGCCGCACAAACCTATCGCCAGAGCGGAGAAGATTTTTGGCCCGGTCCGCTTGATACTACAAATGCAACTGTTGATTCTGCAACGGTGGCTCAGTATGATCACATTTGGAAAATAAACCGATACACAGTTACTGAATTTAAAAATGAATACGCAGCAGGAAATGTAACCAGCTTTACATACCCTGTGCCTGATGTAATATTGAACTGGCCTGCCAGTGGCAATGGAAATTACTCCCGCAACCTTGCTCCGTTTATTGATGTAAATCATGATGGAGTTTACAATCCTTACGATGGAGATTATCCTGACATGAAAGGCGACCAGATGCTGTGGGGTGTTTTCAATGACAATTACCTCATGCATCGCCAATCTGAGGGAGTATCTCTTGGTATTGAAGTACAACTTTCTGCTTATGCCTACAGATGCATGTTTGCACCCGACACGGAACAGGCAGTAAACAACACTACCTTTTTTCATTACCGGATTATTAACAGAAGCGATACCGATTACTCACAGGTTTACATGGGTAAATACCTTGATGTTGATCTCGGAAATTACAACGATGATTTTGTTGGGTGTGATTCTGCACTTGGCATCGCCTTCGTTTACAACGGTGATAATTTTGATGAAGGCATTGCGGGATATGGATATAATCCGCCAATGCAGAATTTACTTTTGCTAAACCCTCCTCTTACTAATTTTATGTATTTCTATGATGATTTTACTGCACCATTTGGTAATCCGGTATTGCCACGTGACTACTACAACTATCTGCGTTCTGCCTGGCTAAATGATGTTCATTTAACTTATGGTGGAAACGGATACGGTGGAACCGACTCTACCAACTTTATGTATTCATCAAATCCATACGATACTACTTCAACATCATGGAACGAAACAACAACCGGAAATTTATCAGGCGACAGGAGATTTCTTGCATCCACAGGTCCGTTTTCTTTTCCTTCTCATTCCGAAAAAGAATTTGACATGGCTTATGTGTGGACGCGCGATGACACCCAACCCAACGGACTTACTTCTTCATGGGCAAAAAATGTTCACGACATTTTGAAAATAAAAGAATGGTATGCAGCAGATAGTTTTCCATGCAGCCAGTTTGTGGGCATTGCAGAAAATAATTCTTTTGATGCTAATCTCAATCTTTATCCTAATCCTGCGGGCAACTTGGTTACGATATTTGCCGGAAGTAAAAATGCATCTCCTCTTACTCTTGAAATAACAGATGTTGCCGGAAGAAAAATAAGTTCGCGCAGAATTTTACCAAACCTTAAAACCCAAATAGGTTTGGATTCGTTTGCTCCGGGAATTTATTTTGTGAGTATCAGAAATAAAGAAACTTTTGCAGTGAAGAAATTGATAAGGCAGTAAAAAAGTCCGCCCTTGAGAGCGAACTTTTTTATAAATTTCTGATTTTAAATTTCAGCTACACCTTCTTCTTCACTGTCACACTAACAGGGTCGCTGGGTATTCCCACTTCAATATCATCAACCACATAAATACCCATGTACTTCCAGAGGTCGGTGGTTTTTCCGGGAGCCATGTTGGTTAAGTCAAGGAAAGTTGTTTTCGAAATAAATTTCATAAACACCATTCCTGTACCATCATTGTGATCGGCATAAAGATTTAAACCGCTCGTGCGTTGTTTTTTGTATTTTATTTTCGGACGGTCAACATCAATCGTAATTGAAATGGAAGGTTTCTTGGAAGCATTGTCCTCAATAATATCGGCACCGATAA
>JBBRND010000029.1:0-53887 GCA_038230515.1 Bacteroidia bacterium
CAAAACAGTGTCCTGTTTAGTACAAAACAGTGTCGTGTTTAGTACAAAACAGTGTCCTGTTTAGTACAAAACAGTGTCCTGTTTAGTACAAAACAGTGTCGTGTTTAGTACAAAACAGTGTCGTGTTTAGTACAAAACAGTGTCCTGTTTAGTACAAAACAGTGTCCTGTTTAGTACAAAACAGTGTCCTGTTGAGCACAAAATATTGTTGTGTTTTGATCTAAACAAGGGGTGGTTTTATGCAAAACATATTAAAGTAACATACAGGTAGCGGGTTGAAATATCTTCCCTATCTTTGATGTGCAAACACAAACCCCATGCATCTCAAATATCTTTTTGCATTGCTTATTATTTTTTCGGGAGAGGCGAGGGCGCAGGCGCCATCTATCCAATGGCAAAAATGTCTTGGAGGAAGCCAAGCTGAGGCAGGGTTTTCAATTAAACAAACTCCTGATGGTGGCTATTTAGTCGCAGGGAGTGCGCAGTCAAATGACGGAGATGTTTCGGGGCTTCACAGTAGTCCTATAAATGCTCCTGACTATTGGGTCGTAAAACTAGATAGCAATGGCTATCTTCAATGGCAAAAATGTTATGGAGGGAGCATGGAAGAGGATGCTTTTTCAATCGACTTGACACATGACGGTGGATTCATTTTGACGGGAAGGGCAGAGTCCACTGATGGTGATGTAACTGGTATGCACTCAAGTATTGACTATTGGGTTGTGAAATGTGATAGTATAGGGGATATTCAATGGCAAAAATGCTTAGGAGGGTCCGATGAAGAAATACCCTATAAAATTATTAGTGTTTACGATGGAGGATATGCTGTGATTGGATATTCGCTTTCCACAGATTATGATGTTACCGGCAGCCATAACGATTCTATTTGTATAGGATGCTGCGATTTATGGTTTGTTAAATTAGATTCAATTGGAAATAAACAATGGGCTAAGTGTTACGGGGGAAGTTGGAGTGACCTAGGATATTCTGTCATAGAAACGGTTGATTCAGGATACATATTTGCAGGCGCTTCAAAGTCTAATGATGGTGACGTACTTGGTCTTCATGGGCAGCCTGGATCTGATCTCGATTTCTGGATTGTGAAAATTGATTCGGTTGGGAATCTCCAATGGCAAAAATGTCTTGGTGGTAGTGGCGATGAGAGCCCAACGGACATCAAAAGCACCTTTGATGGAGGGTTTGTCACAATTGGCAGATCGATATCAACGGATTTTGATGTAACAGGTCTTCATGGTATTTCTGACGACACTTGGGTAGTTAAGCTAGATAGCGTTGGAAATCTTCAATGGCAAAAGTGCCTTGGCGGCACTCATTATGAACATGGTTCTTCCATTCTTCAATTGGCAGACAGTAGTTATCTTACTTTAAGTTTTTCAAATTCAAATGATGGAGATATTACGGGTAATCATTCATTTGGACCAAATGATGTTTGGTTAGTCAAAATGGATAAAACAGGTAACCTTCAGTGGCAAAAGTGTTTTGGAGGCACTTCAGAGGAGCAAGCATTCGATATGCTGCAAACAACTGATGGTGGATTTGTTTTTACTGGTACAACAGACTCCAATGATGGAGACGTTTCCGGTAATCATGGAGCTTTTGATACTTGGGTTGTAAAGCTTTCCCCTCTTCCAAATGCTATAGCCGCCCCCACCAACTTCATCACCGATTTCACCTCCTCCTTAAACACAGCCACCAACCAACTCACCCTAAACTTCTACGCCAACGGCAACGAGCGCACACAGGTGCAGCTTTTAGATATAACAGGCCGTGTGCTGCTCTCGCAGCCCCTTGCAGTTACAGCCGGTTTTAATAAACAAGAAGTACAAGCAGGGCAGCTTGCTGGCGGGGTGTATTTAGTGAGGTTGGTTACGGAGGGAGGCAGCGTAAGCAAGAAGTTGGTAATTCAATCTCACTTTTAGAAGTGCATCGGCTGTTTCCCCCTCTCCTTGGGAGGGGCTGAGGGAGAGGTACCCTTTCCGCTTCAATTTCGCATACATTCTGGGCTCCTTGCTGTCTCCTTGCTGTCTGGTTGCTGTCTGATTGCTGTCACATTGCTGTCTCATTCGGGTCAGAGCGATACAGCCCCCCGTAAATACTTGCTCCCGGCATCAGTAACTTCTAACTGAAGGCGATTAACTTTTTAAAAATCCCCTTGCCATCCCTGAAAAAACATTTACACTTGCAGAAAATATTTAAGAATGAATTTTCCTGACAACCTCAAATACACCAAAGACCATGAGTGGGTGCAAGCAGAAGGCAACATGGCCACCATCGGAATCACCGATTTTGCACAAGGCGAACTTGGCGATATTGTATATGTGGACATCACCACCATTGGGCAGTCGCTCAAAACAGGTGAAGTATTCGGCACCGTAGAAGCAGTAAAAACCGTCTCCGATCTTTTCATGCCCGTGTCAGGCAAACTAACGGAGATTAACAAAGCACTTGATACAAATCCAGACAGTGTGAATAAAGACCCGTACCTCTCCGGCTGGATGGCGCGCGTGGAAATGAGCGATCTGTCAGAACTCGATGGGTTACTTTCCGCTGATGACTACCGTAAACTGGTGGGCGGCTGATTCATGCTTTTCCGTAAGCTTATTCCCGCCCTGTTATGGGCACTTTTCATCCTTATCCTATGCGGGCTTCCGGGTAACGACATTCCCCGTCTCACTTTTCTAGATTGGATGAAGCCGGATAAAATAGTTCACCTTGTTTTATTTGGAACACTCTCTTTTCTTCTCATCAAAGCATTTGTTGAGCAGACAACCTACCCCTCGCTCATTCAAAGAGCAAAGCTGCTTTCAATCATCATCGCCAGCATTTATGGCGTAGTTATCGAAGTTCTGCAGGAAACCATTTTTATTGGCAGAACCGGAGATGTGTTCGATGCCTTGGCAGATTCAGTTGGCGCATTCATCGGTCTCTGGTTCTTTAATTACTGGACAAAGCGAAAAGCAGCCAAACCAATTTCTTGAATTGTTGTTACATTATCGATAATGAAAAGCAAAATAGTTCTCGCCATTACCGGAGCCAGCGGTTCCATCTATTCCAAAGTTCTAATCAATAAACTTCTATCACTCAAAGATCAGGTGGAAGAAGTTGCTGTTGTAATGAGCGACAATGCAAAGCAGGTATGGGAGTTTGAGCTCGGCAATAAAGAGTATGAAACTATTCCGTTCCGAATGTTTGGCAAGAATGATTTTACTGCCCCGTTTGCCTCCGGCTCTGCCCGGTTTAATGTAATGATTGTTTGCCCATGTTCAATGGGAACGCTGGCAAGAATTGCTTCGGGCATTTCCAACGATCTGATAACCCGTGCAGCCGATGTTATTCTGAAAGAGAGGAGGAAACTTGTTCTCATCACACGCGATACTCCGCTCAGTTTGATTCACATCAGCAATATGAAAACAGTAACCGAAGCAGGAGGAATTATTTGTCCTGCATCGCCATCCTTCTATTCGCAGCCGAAGAATTTTGAACAACTTGCCGCAACAGTTGTTGATCGCGTGCTCGATCTTTCCGGATTTGACTTGAAGTCATTTCGCTGGAATGAGAAGTAGCTTTTAAATTACTCAATACAGATTCTTTTCAGATTGTTAAAGTTAAATTGTGCCTCGAAAATTATTTTAATGATTACTAAGCGGTTAATTTCTTTTGAAGAAATTATTAATAAATGTCTTGCTTTGTAGTTTTGAACCCACTACTTTAGCGTAACCAAAAATTTAAACGCCTTAAAAATGTTTGAATACACCAAGCAGATACTCATGAAAGTCAGCTTCGACAAAAACTTATTCCGTAAGGAATTGACAAAGGCAATGAGGTTATTAAAAAAGGATGAAAGACGGCTGCTGAAAATCTGGTGTGTGGCCACCTTCGCAGCATACAGTGATGTTATGCTGGATGTCTTCAGGAAGTTTCACTGATAAAGTTCAGGTTTCTTGTTAGCCCTTTATAGCCGGTTCGCTTCACTGCGGATTGACCGAAGATCTTTTTGAATACATCTTCAGTTATCTCTTCCCACTCACTCTTCGTCATTTTCATCAGTTCCTCCGTTGATTCAAAAGCCGGTTCATTGTGTGGCTTTGAAAAACGATTCCATGGACAAACGTCTTGGCAAATGTCGCAACCGAATGCCCAACCCTCAAATTTTCCTTTCACCTCTTTCGGAATTTCTTCTTTCAGTTCAATAGTGAAATAGGAAATACATTTACTTCCATCAACTACATAAGGTTGAACTATTGCGTCTGTAGGACAAGCATCAATGCAGGCAGTGCAGGTGCCGCAGTAATCTTCAATCGCTCCATCGGCAACAAGTTCGAGATCGATGATTAGTTCAGCGATGAAAAAAAAAGAACCATGCTCTCGTGTAATCAGGTTGGTGTTTTTTCCGACCCAGCCAAGCCCGCTTTTCTTTGCCCATACCCTATCAAGCACCGGTGCTGAATCCACAAATGCACGACCATTAACATCACCGACTGTTGACTGGATGAAGTACATCAACTCAGCAAGTTTTTCTTTCACCACAAAATGATAATCACGACCGAAGGCATACTTCGAAATTTTCGGTGCTGTTTCATCCTCCTGCTTTTGGGTTGGGAAATAATTGTAGAGTAGAGAAACCACCGACTTTGCCCCATCAACAAGCTTGCGGGGATCAAGGCGCTTGTCGAAATAATTTTCCATGTACTTCATTTTTCCGTGCATGTTCTGCAACAACCATTGCTCAAGGCGCGGGGCTTCCTCCTCCAGGAAATCTGCTTTTGAAATTCCACAAAAATCAAAACCAAGGCGCAATGCTTCTTCCTTGATGAGTTTTGAATAGTGCTGTGCGGATGGCATGAAAAATTAGGTCTGAAAAATCAATACCCACATTGGCGCAGGCAATTTTGAACAGCCAAGCTATCTGTGCTGCTCAATCCATTTACACCTGAAACTTTGGAAAGATATTCTACAGCATGATCGCAATCATTCACCTGGAAATAAACGAAGCCGATGTTTGCCATCACCATTGGGTTGCCTGGATTTAAAGAATTTGCTTTCAGAAAATGTTCGAGCAGTTCCTTACGGTATTCTTCTTTCCTTGAAGACACGTCACTCATAAGTTCGCGATAACACTGAGCAATTGATAGCTGTGCCTGGTAATTTTCATCGTCAATAGCAAGCGACTTTTTAAAATCGCTGATGGCCGCTGTGTAGTTTTGTTGCGTGTAATGAACCACACCAAGTCCAAGGAATGACTGAGCGTAATTTTTATTTTCTCTCAGCGATTGTAAATAAGATTCCTCTGCCAATACGAGAAAATGATTTTTGCTTGCTGTTGAAGTATCCTCTAAAGACGTGCGGTAATAAATCTGCCCTTCAAGTTCATGTCCTTTGTAGCTCGTTTTATTATTCGCAATAAGTGCATCAGCTCGCTGCTTTGCCAATTCAAATCTGTTTACATTCAGAAAATAATTCGCAGCAATGAAACCGTTTTCAACAGAGGAATAATTGTAAGACGAATAAAAAGGATTCAACACTTTGTTTATTGTTGTTGCAAATGTTCCTGCTTTAACCGGCTTGCAGGGAGAAAAAATATCATTGCGTGTGAAGGTGTCTGTCTTCTCATACACTGCAGCAACAGCATCAACATACTTAAGCGCATATACCGAGTCGTTGTAGAGATACGAATGCAGTTGATCAAACTGCGGACGGAACAGAACAGCATAATCGAAATGTTCAGCGCTATCGAGTCGAATGAAATCGAGGGGAGAATTCACCGCCTGCAGAAAGTGATTGAAAAATTCAGGAGGAAAGACATCGAGATCGCGCAGGTCAATGTAGGTTTTGAAATCAGGTTGCAGTTTCCACATCAGGTAAGAGGAGGTGAGATAATCAGAAAAACATTTTTTTGATTTGAGATTATTTTGCAAAATATAATCAGCCGCACCCGTGGGATTGTTGACTGATAAGACTTCCAATCCGAAACGATCTCTGCTGTTAGTTAGTTTGTAATATTGATTTGAAACAATACTCACGTAAAACAAAACCAGAAGAATAACAGCCACTGGCGCTGAAAATTTCGACATAGCGTTTGATTTCTCAAACCATTTTCTGACTCCTGCAAAAAGCGAATAATGAAAAACAGGAAAGCAAATGAGAGAAAGAAAAATCAGGTTACGATATGCTGTCAACCCTAAATAGAGGAATGCAAAAATCGAAATCAGGTACGGAGTATTCAACTTTGAAATAAGCTTTGAAAGATTAGAAGATTTACTTTTTTCACTCTTTTTCAAGTTGACGATGGTGATGATGCTCACTAAAGAAATAATAATACAGAGATACGCTTCTTTCTTCCACCATTCGTGAGAAGTGAAGCCCAGCAACTCAGTTGTGTATTTATTCGAATACACCTGGCTCATGATGTTGAAGGGTCGCGTGAGTAATTTTATTCCATACGGATTGATGATGACGGATACAATTGCTCCCAGCGTTATCAAACTCATTTTTACAGCGTTTGATTTTTTTTCTTTCGATAAAAATTTTTCAAGCCATGCACTTATAGTGTAGATGATAAGAATCACAATTCCGATTCCAAATGCCTCATGCAGATTTGCCCAGAGCATCTGTAGCGGAATCAGCAAGTAAATTTGTTTTGATGGTATTTGCCTGTTCTTCTCCAGCAAATACAGAAACACAATCGTTATCAGGTGACTGATCATTTCCGGTCTGCCAATCATTCGATATTCTGAAGCAATCATCACCAACAGAAAAGCAATCACTCCCGAAAATAAATACGCGCTGTTGTTTTTCAATTCATCATCACTGAATTTTTGTCTGAAGAAAAGTTTGGAAAGTTTAAGAAGGAAGAACATCAGCAGGCAATTCACAATCGCCTGCAAAATGAAAACTGATTCCGCTCCAAAATGATCAGCAACAAAAGCTGCAGCAACTTCAAATCCCCATTTGATGTTGATCCATTCTATGCCGTTCATAGTGTAAGAGAACACATCCACTTTCGGCACTTCATGGTGTTGAATGATCCATTCTCCCGTACGAATCTGCCACCACAAATCCGGCTCACGAAAACTTTTTATGCTGATGGCGATTGCAGTCAGGTAAAATAGAATGAGGATGAGTTTTTTAAATTTCATATTCCGTGACGAATATACGAATGAACATTCACCTCATTCATTTTGTAAAACAGGTGAATGCAAGCATTTAATTCTCCCAATCCCTTTTCAAATGCTATCTTTGCAATAACAAACTGTTCTTTCGGAAAGTCAGCCGTTCTATCACTTCGAAGTAATTCGGAGAGGAAAGTCCGGGCAGCATAGAGCATCCCGCCCTGCGAACAGCGGGGGAATGAAATGAGAAATCATTTTGTTACAGATAGTGCTACAGAAAAGGAAACCGCCACGGTGCAAATCGGGGTAAGGGTGCAAACGTGAGGTAAGAGCTCACGCTCTCATGCAGCGATGTGTGGGAATAGAAAACCTCGGGAGCTGAAAGATCAAATAAGTTGCGGTGATGATTCATCACGAAACTACCAAAGGGTTGCTCGCCCGATTGTCTGTAAAGGCAGCCGCAACGGGTAGATCGCTCGATCGCAGCAGCAATGTTGTGACGATAGATAAATGATAGGAGTTCTGAAGCAATTCAGAAAACAGAACCCGGCTTACAAGCTGACTTACTAAATTAAAAGGTCTGTACGAAAGTGCAGACCTTTAATTTTTTTATTTTATTCTTGTAGCTTCATTCCTGAACATATGCGCATCAAAGGACTTGATTTTCTTCGTGGCATTGCCATCATTGGTGTGCTCTTCAGGCATTTTGAAATTCCTTTTTTTCTGGCAGGTCCTGGTGGTTATGGTGTAGATTTGTTTTTTGTTCTGAGTGGATTTCTCGTTTCAGGACTATTGTTCAATGAATACAAAAAGAGAAACACTGTAAACATCAAACGCTTTCTTATCCGCAGAGGGTTTAAAATTTATCCCGCTTTTTATTTTCTCATCATTTGCTCCATCCTGATTTATGCAATCGGCTTTGGAAATTACTTCAACACATCTTCTATTCTTTCGGAAATCTTTTTTCTTCAGAGTTACATTACTCCTATGTGGATGCAGACCTGGTCACTTGCAATCGAAGAACATTTTTATTTGCTTGTATCACTGTTTATTTTTCTTGCCATTAAATACAGATGGATTGAGAACAGGAAAACGATGTTACTCTTTTTAACCGGAATGATTCTGTTGGTGTTCTCTTTTCGTCTTTACCATTGCCTCACCATTTTCGCAAACACTCGGGAAGCATTTTTTGCTACACATCTGCGAATGGACGGATTGTTGACAGGAACGTTACTCAGTTACCTCTGGCATTTTCAATACAGCTCGATTGAAAAATTCTACAGGAGGAAAAAACTTTTTGCCGTTCTCACATCAGTCCTCATTATTCCCGCATTTGTTTTTCGAACTGACAGCATGTTCATGGTTACCATCGGGTTCAATCTTCTTCACATTGTTTTTGCGATGATGATTTTATTTGCAGTAAGCAAAGAAGGTGAATCAATTCTCTTTGGAAATTCCTTCGCGCGAAAAATTTCTTCTGCTATCTGTTTCACTGGGGTTTATTCCTACACAATTTACCTCTGGCATTTGCTTGTACAGAATCTCTTGCTGAGAGTAATTACGGATTTGCGAATGGAGGCAGTAGTTTATTTTTTCACATCCATTGCAGTCGGAGTATTTGCATCGTTACTGAGTGAAAAACCTTTTCTGAAAATAAGGGAAAAACATTTTCCGAAAGTCACTTGAGGATGGGCTGATTACTCAATGCACAAATATACTTTCGCGGGAGGTTGGTTATGCATCTGAACCTTAAAAACTTTTTTATCCTTTTGATCAACCCATACTGCTATGCTACCAAAAACTTTTTGATAGAGATAAACCGATTGAGTCGGGCGGTCCGCGTAGGGAGTAAGGTCTGTGATCTGTGCAGGATCGCTCATCATCGCAGCGGCAAGATCATCTTCCAAAACTCCGAACGGTTTTACCGGAAGATAAGCGGTGGTTGAAGAAGAGAATTCAATGAAGCCATGTTCAAGATTAAAAAAGATTCCTTGCTTCTCAAGGGCTGCACCGCCACCGCAAATGTGATCATCGCTTCCCATCGGAATTTCAGAAGAAACACACGGCAAATATTTTTTTATAGAATCTATCGGAGAACTCGGACCTACTTTTCCATTCAACAATCCCGTTTCAAAATTTACATTGATGCTATCGCAGGAAAATTTTTTCTGAACAGGAACCATTACTTTTTTTGTTGTGTCCTGTTTTGAACCTTTTTGGGCAAATGATAAGGATGAAATAAATAAAATGGAGAGGGCAAGAATTATTTTTTTCATAAACGGATTTTAAATTTATTTCGCCAAAGATATAGAATTCAAAGAATGAAATGTTGGAATTTTGGAACAATGGAAGCAGATTGTTTTAACTATTCCAATATTCCGCCACCCCATCATTCCATGCTCCTATTAACTTTTCCTTTACTACCAATTCCTTATTATTGCCCCTCCTAAAACCAAACGCAATGAAAAAAATAATTCTTCTTTTCAATTTCGCATTCCTGATTTTTAATTCCGCTTTCCCGCAGGGACACATGACTCCTGAATTCCTTTGGGAGCTGGGACGTGTGGACGAGCCACAACTTTCTCCTGACGGAAAAGAATGTCTCTACAACATCCGCCACATCAGTTTGGAATTGAACAAAGGAAACTCCGACATCTGGAAAGTTAATCTTGCAACAGGCGCGGCAACTCAACTCACTAAAGATTCTGCAAACGAAACATCTGCGAAGTGGAGCAGCGATGGCAAAAAGGTTTTTTATCTTAATGATAAAGGAGGCAGCAGTCAGTTGTGGAGCATGAATCCTGACGGAAGCAATCAGCAGAAGGAAAGTAATCTTGATTACGACATCAACGCATACGGAATTTCTGCTGATGGCAGTATGATCTGGATTGTTAGCGATGTAAAGATTGATAAGTCAGTAAAAGATTTAAACCCCGATCTCCCGAAGACATCAGCAAGAATTTATGACGATCTCATGTACCGTCATTGGGACACATGGGCTGATGGAACTTACTCGCATGTAATGGTTGCAAAGTTTGATCACGGAAAAATTATGGGTGTACCAAACGACATTATGCGTGGAGAAAAATTCGACACACCGTTGAAGCCGATGGGTGGTGAAGAAGAACTTGCCTGGAGTGCCGATGGAAAGTGGCTTGCATACACGAGCCAGAAAAATTTCGGAAAAGAATATGCCATCAGCACCAACTCCGACATTTACATTTATGATGTTGCAAAAGATCTCACCACAAATCTGACTGAAGGAATGAATGGCTACGACAAGGATCCTGTTTTCTCACCTGATGGGAAAACGATGATCTGGAAAAGCATGGAAGAAGCAGGCAATGAATCTGACCGCGAGCGATTGTTCATGTACGACTTCGGCACAAAAACAAAAAAGGAACTCACCACTGGTTTTGATTACAGTGTGGAGTCTGCTTCGTTCAGTGCAAAAGGAAATCTCATTTATATGCTTGTGGGAATAAAAGCCACCGTGAATTTATTCAGCTACGATCTTTCTCCGAATGCAAAAAATCCGATCAGACAAATTACGAATGATGTTGCCGATGACCTGTCGTTTACTGTTGCAACTGATGGGAAGAGTGATGTGGTGGTTACTTCGCGGCAATCCATCTCAGCGCCAACTGAAGTTTTCTCTGTGGATCTCAATGCAGGAACATCAAAACAAATCACCTTCACTAACAAAGATCTTCTCAGCACGATCAAACTGGCGCGCGTAGAGAAACGAATGATTAAAACATCCGACAAGCAGGACATGCTCACATGGATTATCTATCCTCCCGATTTTGATGCGACAAAAAAATATCCCACGCTTCTTTATTGCCAGGGCGGCCCGCAAAGCACGGTGAGCCAGTTCTTCTCTTACCGATGGAACTTTCAACTTATGGCTGCAAACGGCTACATCGTTGTAGCGCCTAACCGCAGAGGGCTTCCAAGCTTCGGTGAAGAATGGAATGATGAGATAAGCCGCGACTGGGGCGGACAGTGCATGACCGATTACCTCAGCGCCATTGACAGTATGTGCAAAGAACCCTTTGTAAATAAAGACAAACTCGGAGCCGTAGGCGCCAGCTTTGGCGGATACTCTGTGTATTGGCTTGCAGGGCATCACAACAAACGCTTCAAGGCATTCATTGCGCACGATGGTGTGTTCAATCTCGAAAGTATGTATGGCGCCACCGAAGAACTCTGGTTTAACAATCACGAGTTTGGCGGACCTTACTGGAACGGTTCTCCTGATTATCAAAAATTTTCTCCTAGTAACTTCGTGAAGAACTGGGACACGCCCATCCTCATCATCACCAACGAAAGAGATTACCGTGTGCCTTACACGCAGGGGCTGGAAGCATATACTGCTGCGCGCTTGATGAATGTGCCTGCACGCTTGCTTACGTTCCCTGACGAAAACCATTGGGTGCTGAAACCGCAGAACAGCGTGCTGTGGCAGCGCACGTTTTACGATTGGTTGGATAGGTATTTGAAATAAAAGCAGAAGTGAAAAGATTATTTCTTCCGGTGGCATGAATTTTTATACAGCCATTTGAAGGAAATGTAAAACTTGGGAGTTGTTGTTCTAAAATTTTAATCCAGACCCTTTATGAAATATATAATTATCACGTTGTTGCTCCTTCTTACAGCCAATGAAAATTATCTTTTCGCGCAGACCCCCGCTTACAAAGACACCAGCAAGGCATTTAATTCAGCACCTGTTCTTCAGCCGGTGGCCGATTCCAATTATGTGGCTCCCGAAAAATATAAGACCAGAATGCCGCAAGCGCTCATCATACCTGCTGCTTTAATATTGTGGGGTGTGTCAACTATTCATAACCATGGGCTTTATAGCAGTTATCAGGCAAAGGAAGATATATTCAGCTTTACAAAAGGCAAAGGGGGACCGATTGATAATTATCTTGTGCTGTCCCCTTATGTGGAATTTGGCGCGCTGCTTCTGTTCCAGGTGAAATGTAAAAACGATTTCCGGAATGTAAGTCTTCTCATTTTAAAATCAGAGTTGCTGATGTTAGCGCTGGTTGAACCGATAAAATTATTGGCTCACGAAGAAAGGCCTGATCATTCCAACTTTTTATCTATGCCTTCAGGACATACGGCTGAAGCATTTGTAGCCGCAACTATCGTAAATAAAGAATACCGTTATAAAAACAGATGGTTTGGTGCGGGCGCTTACGTGCTTGCAACTACGGTGGCTGCTTTCAGAATGATTAATGACAAGCATTGGGAGAGCGATGTGTTTGTGGGAGCAGGCATCGGTATTTTATCTACCAACATAGTTTATGCTACGCACCAGCACCGATGGGGACGAAATGAAATTTGCTTTACTCCAACGTTTGACCGATATGGCAAAGGAGTATTGATGACCTGCCGGTTTTGAGTTGAATGGGTTTGGATCCGTCTGCCTCTGGCGGATTGGATAAACGCATTTCTGAAACGTGCGCGCCCCCCTGGCGGAAATAAACCGTACCCTTTTCTCTTTATTCTTTCCAAAAACCAATAAGGTACTTTATAAACTTCATAAGGTATCTTATAAAAAATAAAAGGTACATTATAAACTTCATAAGGTATCTTATAAAAAATAAAAGATACATTATAAACTTCATAAGGTATCTTATTCAAAATAAAAGATACATTATAAACTTCATAAGGTACCTTATGAAAAATAAAAGATACATTATAGAGCTTATAATGTATCTTTCTTGCTAAAAATCGCATTTTCTTGAAAATTGTTGATAAATTACGTTTTTTTGCCCTCCCCAAATACTGACAGCAAGCTGGCTAACCTTTAAAGCTCCCCCCAAAACTTTCCTCTACCCTAAATGTTTTATTTTTGCAAAACATCCTTATGAATAAAACACTACCTCTCATCATTCTTCTTATTGTAATTGCCAGCTGCGCTTTGCGCGCGCAAACATTTACCAATCTCAACAATGGCTTTCCAACCATGGGCAGCGCATCCGTTGCATGGGCTGATTATGATAATGACAGCGACCTTGATTTCGCTGTGATCGGTTTCAGCGGAGTAACGGCTGAGCTAAGCAGCATTTACCGTAATGACGGTGGCGGAGTATTTACACTCGTTGATACATTGCCTGTAAAAGTATCAGACGGCTCTGTCAACTGGGGAGATTATGATCATGATGGCGATCTTGATCTGTTGGTGAACGGACAAAACGGAGGCGGTGGTCCGGTGGCAATTACAACTCTTTTCAGAAACGATGGCAACAGTGTGTTTACTGAAATGCCTGCTGCACTTGCAGGATCTATTGGCGTAGCGCGATGGATAGATTACGATGGTGATGGCTGGCTTGATGTAGTAATGTGCGGATTGGGAGTTACGCTCACAGGAGATTCCACCCGGCTCTTTCATAACGATACCAACGGAACGTTTACAGAAATTCCTTCCAACCTACCTGGCTTTCAGGCCAGCGATATTTCTGTTGTAGATTTTGACAACGATGGCGATATGGACTTCTTTATCCTTGGCGGAACATTATCTACTACGACATTTCCTGTAAGCAAATTATTTGCGAACGATGGCAACGGCAACTTTACCGAAGTGCCATTTCCGTTTATGCAACTCAGCACCGGCACTTCTAAATGGGCTGACTACGATCATGACGGTGACATGGATTTGCTCTATGATGGTATTGACTCCACTGCCTCATTTGGCTTTACACTGATATACCGAAACGACAGCGCAGGCAATTTCACATTGCTAAATGATTCCCTTCCCGGCAGTGGTGAACCGGGTTCAGTAGATTGGGCGGACATTGATAACGATGGCGACCTTGACATTCTTTTAGGTGGACCATCCACACTACTTCGCAACGATGGTAATAATGTTTACACAGATATTACGCCCGTTGACTTTCCGCAAGCCGCTCCTAATTCCTTTGCTGATATTGATAACGATGGAGCACCTGATATTTTATTCATCAGCCAGTCAGGTGGATTTACTGCATCTACTATTTTCAGGAATGATAATGTAGCCGCAGTTGCCGAGATGAAAAACAGTAATGATTTTAAGATCTATCCAAACCCCACATCAGGAAAACTTTTTATCGGAAGGAAGAATTTTTCAGACGAACAACATCTTGTGATAACAGATTGCACCGGCAGAACGGTGAAAGAAGATTTTCATTTTACTGGCGAAAGCGTGGATATGCAGCAGTTCACCAATGGAATTTACTTTATCTGCTGTACCAGAAATAAAAATTATTCTGTTGCAAGGTTTGTAATGAATAATAATCAATAAAGAATTCAGCACCTTAGCAGATGTAGCCCAAAAATTCATCTCTACCCTGATTTGCAAACTACCTTTGCCCGAAATTATCAGAGTAAGTGATTTTTGAATTCCTCCTGAAAGGATTCAAAACATTTCTCTGGTTTGCAAAAATGACAAGGACTCGATTTTTATTTCTCTCCGTTTTTCTCTTTCCTACTATTTGCAAAGCAGAAATAACAGGCAGCACAGCAACAATAAATATTTTTCATCTCAACATCAATTATCCAGTGCCCGCATCCGGAATTACTTTCCAAACAGTTTATACAGGCATTTTAGATGTAAGCGGAGGATACGAAAGAGTTCTGTACAAAAAAATTTCTGTCGGCATTGGTGCCGATTATTCGCATTTTCAAACAAACGCTCACGTGTTGGATATAAAAACTAACATGAATATTTTTTCTCCCTCGTTCCTTTTCGGGTATCAAACTGCAGCGTTTAAAAAAATACTCATTCATCCTCTTCTCAATGTCGGCTATGCTTTTATCCGGTATAGTTGGGCGGATGCAGAAGGAAACACTAAACCAACTTTTAACGAACAAGGCGCATTTATTCAACCCTCGCTTTTTGTTGCATATTTATTCAGCAAGAAAATAAGTGTTGGCTTAAATGGTTCATTCGAAATTATTTTTCAGCACTTCGGCAGCAATGCAACGCTTGAAGACAGTAACATTCGCATTGCTTGTATGGGAATTGGTATGACGTATAGCCTTTAATAAAACATTTCCATGAAAATCATTCTGAGAATAATTTTGCCTACTTGCCTGCTAATTTGCTCAATCACTTTCTGGATTATATCCTGCTCCAAACCTGATGAAAAAAATCCTGCATGCACAGGCAAAGATCGCTGGGATGTTAAAACACTCACTGATCTTAATGCATCAACGATAAACTACACGTCAACAAATATTACAGTTGCAAATCTTATTTCAATTCCATTACAAAAAAGCATTGAGGATAACACTCCCCGTTTCGGAATAGAATACAATACATACACTTTGCAATGCCACATTCGCGAATATAAACTAAGTGATGACGGAGATTATCACCTCGTCTTGCAAGACCTCAGTGACCCGTCAATAACCATGGTTGGCGAAATTCCTGATCCTTATTGCGCGTCAGTAAAACAAAGTTTACGATTCAACGAGATCATCAAAGCACGCCAGGATTTTAAAAACACACTCCTCGTTACTGCACAGGTTGATACTTTTGTTTATATAATTACAGGCGTTGCATTTTATGACAAAGTACATGGGCAATTAGGCGCTGCACCCGATGCAATAGAAATACATCCTATTCTTTCCATTTCAAAACAATAAAAAATTTCCCGAAAGGGTTCCAAACATTTTGGTATTTACCTGAAAAAAATTCATCTTAACCATAAATAGGAAAGTACCTTTGTCGGAAATTTAGTTGAAACATATATTCAACATTCATTTCCTTCAATTCGTTAGGATGAAACAAAACTACCTTATTCTCTTTATAGCATTCTTCTATTCAAACGCTGCGCACTCGCAAATCAAAATACTTTTTGATGCCACCAAAGCAGAAACGGCAGGCAATGCAGATTGGGTAATTGATGCAAACACTCACAACCTTGGATTCAACAACGGACCCGCAGTAGTGGGGCAGGGCGATGAAAGCAATCCACAGCAGTTTCCAACTCCTGCACAATCGGGCGTTACTTCAGCAACATCTGAAACATACTGGCAGGGCGCACTTTCTTATTGGGGAATCGATTGTGTGAATAAGGGTTACGAAGTGGAAACGCTACCTTACAACGGCACCATCAGCTATGGCAACGGAGCATACATTCAGGACTTGAGCAACTACAAAGTGTTCATCGTTTGTGAGCCAAATATTTTATTTACTGCGGCAGAGAAAACCGCCATCCTCAACTTCGTGCAAAATGGCGGAGGGCTTTTTATGATTTCAGATCATAATAATTCTGACCGCAATAATGACGGAGATGACTCGCCACACATCTGGAACGACCTCATGAACACCAACAGCGTGCAGGCGCATCCCTTTGGAATGAGTTTCGATTATGTTGATCTTTCTCAAACCAGCACCAACATTCCCAACCTGCCAACCGATTCTCTTTTGCACGGACCGATGGGAAACGTTACAGAAGTTCAGTGGAGCGATGGCACAACAATTACGTTGAACCCATCTCAAAATTCAACAGCAACAGGAGTGATTTACAAGAACGGATCATCCTTCGGAAATACGAACGTGATGTGCGCACGCGCCTATTATGGAAACGGAAAAGTAGCAGCCATTGGAGATAGCTCTCCATGCGATGATGGCACAGGCGACAGCAACGATCAGCTTTACAACGGATACATACAGGATGCTGCCGGCAACCACCGCAAGTTGCTAATGAATATTACCATCTGGCTTGCGGCATCAAATGCGCCTAACGGAGTTGAAGACATTTTATCTGAAGAAGAAAATCTCAGTGTGTATCCCAATCCTGCCAATCAACAGCTCAACATCCGCTATACATTAAATGAAACATCTCCTGTAACTATAAAACTTTTTGATGCCGAAGGAAAAACAATCCGCACCATCACCAATGAAAATAAGTTGATTGGAAATTATCAGCAATCAATTTCTGTGGATGATGTAAGCGCAGGAATTTATGTGTGCAGCATTACTACAAATCATGTAATAAAAAACATGCGGGTTGCAATTGTAAACTGAAAAAAAAATATTGAGATCAGTTCAATCGTTAATCACAGTAATTTTTAGTGCGGGATGTATCTCTGCCCAATCATGATGCGAATCAATTACTAAATTGCCGATTGCCTCAATGTGCTCGCCCAATTTTGGAACATACACTTTGTTCACATACTTTTTCCTGAATTGCTTAGCATCAAACTTCCATGCATCAATTGCATAAATTACCTCTACAATCATGCAACTGTCAGCATCGCGATAGTTCGCTTGCGTTAAAAGTTTTTCACGCCCGGCATCAAGTTTCACGAGTATGTGAGCATCTCCGTCACCTTTCAGCTTAACACTCTTCACAACTCCCGTTACCGTTATGCATTTCTGAAGCACCTTAAGTCGCATAGAGTTGTAAACATGTTTCCACAAAGTATCATCACAGGTTGTTTCTGTAGTTGTTACCTGCGTATATCCTGAAAAAGGAAAATGAAAGAGATAAAAGATGAACAGTGGAGTGATGAAAGCCCGCATAAGTTTTATCGCGCACAAGATGTGGCTATCAAAATTAGCATTGCGTGATTCAACCCCTCAAAGAGTTAGGAGTTTGCAATCAAATCTACTTCTTCTTCTCCTCTTTCTGTTCAGAAGCAGATCCATCTTTCTTCTCATCCGCAGGTTTGTTCAGCAGATCAAGATTGCCTTTGGCAAGAGCGAAGTCAGGCATTATTTTCAATGCTTCTTCAAAAGCGGCTTTCGCTTTATCAACCATGCTCAGCTCTTTCAGAATGATGCCGCGCATGTTTAATGCTGCGGCTTTTAGTGGCACATGCTGTTGTGTGGACTGATCAACATTGATTGCAATTTTCTCTGTAGCCGATTTCGGATCGTTCATGATAATGTCAAGCATCTGATTGCATTCTCCGATTCGCTTCAGATAAAACTGCTGCACCGCTGTCTGGTAAGCGTAATAAATATTTCCCGTTTTACGATACATACGATCATACATTTCCAGCGATTCTTTGTTCTTGTTCAACTGGCTGTAAGAAAGTGCAATCATTTCCATCACACTTAAATTGTTAGTATCACGCAGCAGATACTGATTGCCCGCAAGCACACATTGCTGCATGGCTCCGAGAGAGAAATAAAGTGTAACGAGAGAATCAAGGTAACTCAAACTGTCAGGATGCTTGATGAGCATGCTGTACAATGCCTCCTTCGCCACTTCATAATCGCCAAACAAAATTGCTTTGTGATAAAGCTCAAGATCAAAATCAGCAGCAGTCGTTTTTGGTTTCTCAACCGGAGCAACTGTAGTTTTCGGTTTTGCCTGACCAAAAGAAAAAATTGCTGACAAAGCAAACAGAAGAGTGAAAGAGATAATTTTCATAGAAAGGTTTTTATTCGGGAGCAATGATAAAAAGAAAAAGTGAAGTGAGATGTAAACGCTTCGTTCAGCACGCTGAAATATATTTTTCAAAATACTACCTTCGCGCATCTAAAAAATAAGGAAGAATATGAATTACGATGTAATCGTTTTAGGCAGCGGCCCAGGCGGATATGTGGCTGCCATCCGCGCTTCGCAACTGGGGTTAACGACAGCCGTTGTAGAGAAATCAGAACTCGGTGGCGTGTGCCTCAACTGGGGCTGCATACCCACCAAGGCATTGCTTAAAAGCGCGCAGGTTTTTGAATACCTCATGCATGCGCAGGATTACGGAGTAAAAGCAGCAGGTGTGGAAGCAGATTTTGCTGCCATTGTAAAACGAAGTAGAGGAGTAGCTGATGCAATGAGCAAAGGCGTGCAGTTCCTGATGAAGAAAAATAAAATTGATGTGATAGCAGGCAATGGCAAGATAGTGCCGGGAAAAAAAGTAGAAGTAGCAGCAGATGGAAAAGTGGAAGTGTATGAAGCGAAACACATCATCATTGCAACGGGTGCGCGCTCTCGCGAGTTGCCAAATCTTAAGCAGGACGGGAAAAAAATAATCGGCTACCGCGAAGCAATGGTGCTTGAGAAACAACCGAAGAGTATGGTGGTGGTTGGAAGCGGAGCAATCGGCAGCGAGTTTGCTTATTTCTACAGCGCGCTTGGAACCAAAGTAACGCTCGTGGAATTTTTACCAAGCATTGTGCCCGTGGAGGATGATGATGTTTCGAATCAATTGGAACGCTCATTCAAAAAGCAAGGCATAACAGTGATGACTTCTGCAGAAGTTACTTCTGTTGACACAACCGAGGCCCTGTGCAAAGTGAAAATAAAATCTTCCAAAGGAGAAGAAGTGGTGGAAGCAGATGTTGTACTCAGCGCAGTGGGCATTTCCTCGAACATTGAAAACATCGGTCTGGAAGATGTAGGCATTGCAACTGACAAAGGAAAAATTTTAGTGAATGATTTTTACCAGACCAACATGCCAGGTTATTACGCCATTGGCGACATTGTTCGCGGACCTGCACTGGCTCACGTTGCATCGCATGAAGGAATTACGTGCGTGGAAAAAATTGCAGGACTCAATGTAGAGCCGATCAATTACAACAACATTCCGGGCTGCACCTACTGCCAGCCGGAAATTGCATCAGTAGGAATGACAGAGAAACAGGTGAAAGAAAAAGGCATCGAATATAAAGTCGGCAAGTTTCCGTTTACGGCATCTGGTAAAGCGAAAGCAGGAGGCAATGCCGATGGTTTTGTAAAAGTAATTTTCGATGCGAAGTATGGCGAGTGGCTTGGCGCACACATGATCGGTGCCGGTGTTACAGAACTTATTGCTGAAGTAGTAGTAGCAAGAAACCTCGAAACTACGGGGCATGAAATTATCAAGTCCATGCATCCGCACCCAACAATGAGTGAGGCAGTGATGGAGGCAGTGGCTGCGGCTTACGGAGAGGTCATTCACATTTAATCGCCTATGTGCGGCATAGCAGGCATTGTTGCCCTTTCGGAAAAAGGAAAATCTTCTCTCGATAAAATTGAAGCAGCAGTTCAATGCTTGAATAAAAGAGGACCTGATGCGAAAGGAATTTTCAAGCACAACAGCGTAGCATTCGGACAAACACGTCTCGCTATTATTGATACAAGCGATGCCGGGTTGCAGCCCATGCAAGATGCAACTGAACGTTACACTATTATTTTTAATGGAGAGTTTTTTAATTTCAAAGAGCACCGGCAGTTTGTTCTTGATAAAGGATACAAGCTGAAATCAGAAAGTGATACAGAAGTTTTACTTTATCTCTACATTATTGAAGGAGAAAAATGTTTGCACCGTGTAAATGGTTTTTTTGCTGTTGCTGTTTACGATAAACAGGAAGAAACTGTTTTCATCGCCCGTGACAGAATAGGAGTAAAACCATTGTTGATTTACAAAGACAATGACAGGTTGATGTTTGCCTCCGAGATGAAGTCGCTCATTGCAATGGGAATTCCAAAAGTGATTGATGAAGTTTCTTTCTACACGTACTTGCAGTTCAATTATATTCCCGCTCCCGATTCTATTTTTGAGGGAGTGAAGAAGATGATGCCGGGACATTTTTTGAAACTGCAAGTTGATGGTAAACAATACGCATTAGCCAACTCTCAGTCGTATTATCAGATTGAGAAAACATCAACAAGACTTAATTATGCTGAACAACAGAAGAAGCTTTTCGAGTTGATGGAAGCATCAGTTCAAAGAAGATTAATCAGTGATGTACCATTAGGAACTTTTTTGAGTGGAGGAATTGATTCATCGGTTGTTTCGGCATTGGCTTCACGTCACACAAAACATCTCAAAACATTTTCAATCGGATTCAAAGATGAACCAATGTTTGACGAAACCCGTTATGCAAATCTTGTTGCAAAGAAAATCGGAAGCGATCATACAGTTTTCTCGCTCACCACTGATGATCTTTTTGCACATCTTCATTCTGTCCTTGATTACATTGACGAACCGTTCGCTGATTCATCGGCATTGAACGTTCATATTCTTAGTGAATACACACGCAAGTATGTTACAGTTGCATTGAGTGGTGATGGTGCTGACGAAATGTTTGGTGGATACAATAAGCATGCAGCAGAGTTAAGAATTCGTCAGGGAGGAATGGCAGTTTCAATTGTTGAAATGCTTGATCCGGTTTGGAATCGCTTGCCACAGTCACGCAATTCAAAAATAGGTAATAAAGTTCGTCAATTAAAAAAGTTTTCTGAAGGAATAAGATTGGGGAAGAAAGAACGATACTGGGGATGGGCTTCGCTGGCAACTGGAGAAGAGGTATGGAATATTCTTGCACATAAAGCACAAAGTCAGGAAGAGTCGCGAAGAAAAGGAGCGGTTCTAAAATACGTTCGAAACGATGGAGACATGAATGATGTGCTTCTTGCCGACATGCATTTGGTTTTAGTAAACGACATGCTGATGAAGGTAGATTTGATGAGCATGGCAAACTCGCTCGAAGTGCGGACACCATTTCTTGATTATACCGTTGTAGATTTTGCTTTCTCACTTCCTTCTGAAAGTAAAATTGATTCGCAATTCAGAAAGAAAATTGTGCGCGATGCATTCAGAAGTTTGTTGCCCGAAGAATTATATTCCAGAAGGAAGCAGGGCTTTGAAGTTCCTTTGATGAAATGGTTTCGTACGGAATTGAAAAGCATGATCGTTAATGAGATGCTCTCGGAACAATTTATAAAAGATCAAAATATTTTCTATTATGTTGGAATAAAAGAGTTGCTAGGTCAACTTTACAGCAATAGCCCCGGGGATTCGGTAGCGAGAGTGTGGGGTCTTATTGTATTTCAAACATGGTGGAAGAAAAATTTTAAATAGCTCACAATTGACAATTTGCATTCGATGAAATGAAATAACCGCTTGCCAATTGCTAAGTGTAATTTTCTAACTTCTAAATGCCAAAAGTTTTAAGAATCATTAATCGTCTAAACCTCGGAGGTCCTACCTTCAACGCTGCATTGCTCACAAAGCACATGACTCCGGAGTATGAAACTCTTTTGGTGGCAGGAACAAAAATGGATTCAGAAGAAAGTTCAGAATTCATCTGCGAGCAATTAGGAATTGATTTTATCAAGTTGCCTGAAATGAGCCGCGAGATAAATTTTTCAAAGGACAGTGCTGCTTATAAAAAAATAAAAAACATTATTGCTGATTTCAAGCCTGATATTATTCACACGCACGCTGCAAAAGCAGGAACACTCGGACGGCTTGCTGCTCACTCAATGAAGGTGCCTGTTGTCATTCACACATTTCATGGTCATGTGTTTCATTCATACTTCAATCCCCTGAAGACAAAAATATTTTTGCAGATTGAGCGTTATTTAGCCAAACGTTCTTCTGCTATTATCGCCATTAGCGATTATCAGAAAGAAGAATTAGCCAATAAGTTTAAATTATGCGAAGCAGAAAAAATAAAAGTTGTTCCTCTCGGCTTCGATTTGAATCGCTTTTGGGAAAACATGGAAAATAAAAGAAAAGCGTTCAGGCAACAATATTTTGTAGCGGATGATGAAATAGCAATCGGAATTATCGGGCGCTTGGTTCCGATCAAGAATCACGAAATGTTTTTGAAAGTAATGAAAAATGTTTTGAATCGCACAACAAAAAAAGTGCGTGCCTTTATTATCGGGGATGGTGAGGAGCTTCGAAACCTTCTTACTAAATGTTCGGAACATCAGATCGACTGCACTTATTTTCCCACTAATCCTATAAAAGCAACTCTTACATTTACTTCATGGATGAAAGACTCAGATCGTGCAATGGCCGGACTTGATATTGTCGCTCTAACTTCACTCAACGAAGGGACACCCGTAAGTTTGATAGAAGCACAAGCTGCAGAAAAACCAATTGTTTCCACAAATGTTGGCGGAATTGAAAACGTAGTCAGGAAAAACGAAACTGCACTTCTTTCTGAAAGCAATGATGAAGAAACATTTTCTAAACACTTGCTTTCTTTAATACAGGATGAAATACTTCGCAGATGTTTAGTTGAAATGAGTTGTCAGAATGTTAATACAAGATTTCATTACCCGCGCCTGATTAAGGATATGAAAGCCCTTTACAACGTATTATTGCACAATGGCGAAAGTTTAAGTTAAGTCGATCAAAAAAATAATTTCCGACTTTGATTTTTAGTTCTATTTTTGTTCACCTTGCTAAAATACATATGCGTAATTTTTTTTTAATCGTATTAGGATTGGCATTTTTGGCATCCTGTAGGACACTGAATCCTCAAGTAATGTTTAAAACGCCTAAAGATTATCCCTATCAAAAAGATACATCGCTGTTAGCAAACACGGAATATATCATCGCACCTGGGGATCTAATTGATATGCACTTTTTTACCATTGATGGATTCAAATTAGTTGATGTTACAAATTCACTAGGTGGTTTAGGAACAGAAAGCGTCAATTATCTTGTGGAGAAAGATAGCATGGTAAAGTTGCCGATTATTGGTAAAGCCATTCTTGCAGGGAAAACCATTCAGGAGGCAGAACGAATTTTGGAGGGGGTTTATACTAAATATTATATCAATCCCTTCATCCAGATAAAAATCACAAACCGTCATGCCTATGTTTTCTTTGCTGACACTGGTCATGGAAGTATTGTAAACATTCAAAATGACAATCCTTCAATTATTGAAATCATTGCGCTAGCGGGAGGCCTGACCGATAACAGCAAAGCATGGAAGGTAAAGGTATTACGAGGAAATCTCCATCATCCAACGGTTCACATAATTGATATGTCAACCCTTGAGGGACTGCACGCTTCTGATCTTACAGTTCAGTCAAATGATATAATTTACGTGGAGGCAACGCCTAATTATAAAATAAAAGCTCTTGCACAATTTACTCCATTTATTGGCATTATTTCAAGCGTATTGTTGATCTTAAATTTATTAAAAGTAAAAATAATATAGTCAGATTTATGGCTAAGAAAAAAATTACCCAACTTAATTCAGATTTTGATGCGAAGTTATTTGCAATCATTGCAAGGAAGAATTTCTATTGGGTTGTAATAATGGTTACGGGAGCTATGCTTTTAGCTTATCTCTATCTTCGATATACGCCTCCCACCTATCAATCTCAAGGTGTGCTTAAAATTGGAGTTCTTAATAGTGCGAATGCAGTATTAAATATGGATAATTCGCAAATATTAAGCGGTATGGGTATATCTCAAAGTCAGCTGGCAGGTGATGTAGAATTGTTAAAGTCAAGAGTAATTATGTCGCGCGCCTTTAACAAGATTTTCTTTAAGGTAAGTTATTTTGCCCAGGGGACTGTCCTGGAAAACGAATTGTATAATAAAGCCCCGTTTAATGTTGACTATGAACTTATAGACTCCTCAATACAGGATGTGCCAGTTCATATCAGCTTTACTAATAAGTTGGTTTGTAGAATAAGTTATATCAATGGAAGAAATGCGGTTTCGAGGGATGTTCCTGTAGGTAGTTGGTGCGAGTTTGCAGATATTAGGTTGAAAATAAACATTTCGGATTTCGATGATATTTCTTCAAAGCAATCTCGGGTCAAAAAGGATGCATACTATTTTGTTATAAATAACCTTGAAACAATACTAAAGAAATACTCGAAACAATATACCATTTACCCTCTGAATCCGGTTGCACAAACCATTCTGGTTATGTTTAATGATAATAATGCATCGAAGGTGGCTGATCTAGTAAATTATATGATGAACGAATTTGATGCTTACGATCAGGAGCGTAAAACTGAAGGTGCCGATCGTTCTATCGAATTTATTAATACAACTCTTTCTACTGTTGAAGGGGAATTGAGAAATTCCGAACTGTCCCTGGAATTATTTAAAAAAGAGAATAAGATTATAGATCCGGTTCAGAACGCACAAAATGACTTAGGACATATCAGCCAGCTATTGGATGAGAAAGTAAAACTTCTTCTTGATTCTGCAACAATTGATAGGTTGCAACGTGACATAAGAAATGAAACAGATATCACAAAGCTGCTCACAATCCTTTCAGGAACTTTCTCTGACGATGTTATAAAGCAGGTTGTTGTGAGAATTCAAAATCTTGAGGACCAGAAGAGACTATTTAAACAGCAAATCACAGACAAGAATACTGCAGTGATAACACTAAACAATGAGATTAGTAATCAACGCACCGATTTAATAAAAAGTATTGAAAATGCTAAGATGGCTACTTTTGATAAGATTAAGGAAATTGACGATCGGATTAGGGGCATTGAAGGTGATTTTCTCACTCTTCCATCGAAAGAAGCGGAACTTGCACGGCTTACCAGAATGTATGACATTAATCAAAAATTTTATTCATTATTGGTTGAAAAAAAAATAGAATTTGAAATAACTAAGGCAGGAATAGTTTCAAATAATTTAGTTCTTGAAAAAGGGACAGTCTCTTCGGAGCCGCTATCACCAAATCGTAAACTTGTATTTGCAGGAACCATATTAATAGGATTTATAATTAGCTTTGTTATTATTTTTTCACGCTATCTTTTTTATAATGAAATTACCTCACTTGATGAGATAAATGCATATTCGGATGCAGCATTACTTGGTATTATTCCGAAATATAAAAGCGAAATTCCTGTTTCTCAATTACTAGTCGACAAAAATCCTAAGTCAGCAATTTCGGAGTCTTTCCGTTCACTTCGTAGCAATCTTCAGTTTATTAGCAATGATCCTGGATCAAAAATCATTGGAATTACCTCAACAATTTCAGGTGAAGGAAAAACTTTTGTAGCAATCAATCTTGCAGGAGTAATTGCATTTTCAGAAAAGCGAGTTGTAATTATTGACCTGGATATGCGAAAGCCAAAAATACACCTTGGCTTTAATGTGGAGAATATTCGCGGCATGAGCACCATATTAATTGGAAAGGATCGAACCGAAGATTGCATTAATCACAGTAATCTCAAAAATCTTGATTTTATAACAGCAGGTCCGATTCCGCCCAACCCTTCGGAGCTTATCTTAAGCACTCGTATGGGGGAATTACTTGTCTATTTGAGAGCAAGGTATGATGTAATTATTGTAGATACACCTCCTGTGGGTATTGTAACCGATGGTGTCAATATTATTCAAAATGCTGACTATCCTATTTACATTCTTCGGGCGCTTTTCTCCAAACGGATGTTTATTCAAAATGTAAATCACTTAATGACAGAAAATAAAATTCATAAACTTTCTATTGTTTTAAATGGGGTAGAAATGTCGAGATTTAAATATGGTTATGGCTATGGCTACGGCTACGGTTACGGGTATGGGTATGGCTACGGGTATTATGATGAAGAAAAGCGAAAACCCCCAACGCGGTTGGAAAAACTTAAACTTATTTTTAAAAATAGCTGAGAACAATTTTTGAGCATGAAAACACAAATACTTTCCATTGAAGGACTTTTACTCATTGAAGTTGATGTCTTTAAAGATGATCGTGGATACTTTATCGAATTATTTCACAAAGAGAAATTTGATGAGTTAAATGTACCCATTGAGTTTAGTCAAGACAATCTATCTGTGAGCAAAAAGAATGTAATTCGTGGATTGCATTTTCAGCAAGAGCCTTTTGCACAAGGAAAATTAGTTAGGGTAGTTAAAGGTGCAGCACTTGATGTTGTTGTAGATATAAGAAGAAATTCGGCCACTTTCGGAAAACATGAATCCATTTTGCTAACTGAATCAAATAACCTTATGCTTTGGATTCCACCCGGTTTTGCTCATGGTTTTGCTGTGCTTGGCGAGGAAACTGTCTTTCATTACAAATGCACTCGTCCATACAACAAATCGGCTGAATTTGGGATTCGTTTTGATGATGAAGAGTTGAACATAGAATGGAGTATTGTAAATCCAATTGTTTCTGATAAAGATAAAGGACTAATGTCTTTTTTTGATTACAAAAAAATATATGTAAAGAATGTCGCCAGTGCGTAAAAAGGTCTGCAAAAATGTTTTCTGAAAATCAATATTTTTATCTCGTCTTTGGTATCTTTTTTTTGTTGTCAATTATTTTTTCGCTTCTAATAAATCGCTTATTCTTAAACTTTGTAAAGACACTTGGTATTCGCAATCAAGGAGAAGCGATGATACGGTGGAGTTCTCAAACTAAGCCAGCTGTTGGAGGATTTTCTTTTTATATTATTTACCTTTTAGCTATTGTTAGCTTTTCCATCTTTTTCGATTCGAATAAAGTTTTTCTCAACAAAGAATTCATCGGTATTCTTCTTGCCACTATGTTAGGGTTTTTGCTTGGTCTTACGGATGATGCATACAATACAAAACCGTTTTTAAAACTTGCTGCACAGATTACATGTGGCATTATTCTAATGGTGACTGGCACATGCATTACAGTTTCATCAAATATGCTTTTTAATTCCATTGCCACTGTTTTTTGGGTGGTTGGCATAATGAATTCACTCAACATGCTTGATAACATGGATGGTATCACGAGTACAGTTTCTATTTCCATTCTTATGTCAGCACTCTCAGTTATGATTATTCATCATGACTATGAAAGTGTGTACTTTATGTCAATGACGGGTGTGATGGCGGCTCTTCTCGGATTCTTGTATTACAACTGGAATCCGTCAAAAATGTACATGGGTGATACTGGCTCGCAGTTTCTCGGGGTGTTTCTTGCAGCAATGGGAATAAAGTTTTTATGGAATGCGGAACCACCTTCGGGTGATTTGATAAGTGCCCGAAATTTACTCCTGCCCGTAATTGTATTTCTGATGCCGATTATTGATACAACGACTGTAGTAATTAATAGGATGGGAAAACGTAAATCTCCTTTTGTAGGGGGCAAAGATCACACAACTCATGCGCTTGCTTACCTGGGTTTTAGTGACAGGCAAGTGGCAATGGTATTTTGGGCGGTTACTTTTATTTCGCTCATTTTTGTTCTCATTATTGAGCGCTACCTTATTGAATGGAATCATTTTTATACAGCACTTTTTGCGACTTACATTGGTATTATGTTCTCAGTTTTTTATTTCGCGAGTAAGGTTCACAAAACCTGAAATCTTAAGTGATTACGTGTAATGCTCCCCAAAATACAGTCTAGACTTTGAAGTACATTGCATATTTTCAACCCAAACTCTGAAATCCAAAAGTATCAACTATAATATTCCTTCCTTCACCAAATCGTGCAGATGAACAATTCCCAGATACTTTTTTTTGTCTGTGATGATTAGTTGAGATATGTTGTGCTTCTTCATTAGGTCGAGAGCATCAATAGCCATCGTATTTTTATCAACGCGCTTCGGGTTTTTATTCATGATGTCTTTTGCGCGCAGTTCATCAAAAGTTTTACGATCAATCATCATTCTCCTCAAGTCGCCATCCGTAATCACGCCAACTAAATTTTCTTTCTCAACTACGGCTGTTGCGCCAAGGCGGTTTGAGGAAATTTCAAGAATAACCTTGCGGATGTTATCATCGCCTGAAACTTTTGGTGAAGAATTGTTCGGATAAATATCACTTACTTTCAGGTAAAGTTTTTTTCCGAGCGCGCCACCGGGATGATACTTTGCAAAATCTTCCTTAGAAAATCCGTGATAGTCGAGAAGGCAAACTGCCAGTGCATCGCCCATTGCAAGTTGTGCTGTGCTGCTGCTTGTGGGAGCAAGATTATTCGGACACGCTTCCTTTGCAACAAATGTGTTTAGTAAGAAATCGGAATTTTTTGCAAGAAAAGATTCCGCGTTTCCTGTCATTGCAATTAAAGTATTACCCCAACTCTTGAGAAGTGGAATCAATACTTTTATTTCAGGCGTGTCTCCGCTTTTTGAAAGGCAGATGATGATGTCTTGCTTCTGAATGATTCCGAGATCGCCATGAATGGCATCCGCAGCGTGCATAAAAATAGAAGGAGTGCCGGTGCTGTTAAGTGTAGCCACGATTTTTTGTGCAATGATGGCACTTTTGCCGATGCCACTTACTATCACTCTTCCTTTTGACTTTCCGATGAGTTTGACAGTTTCTGCAAAGTCATCATTGAGTAATTTTTTGAGATGATTAACCGATTCACTCTCAATGGTGAGTGTTCGTTTTGCGAGTGCGAGTATGTTGATTGAACTTTTAGCCACAAAAAATGTTTTTAAAATTCATGAAAATTATTTTTTGTCTTCTGACAAATTTATTTATTTTAGCTGAAATTTATTACGGGGCGGGGGTTAAGTTTTCAAAACACAAAATTCAGTGAGCATTTCTTCAGCTGGCATTCTTCAAACTCTGCCGGTGCAAATTAAATCACTGCGAAGTTAAACGTAAATTATTAAGAGTTATTTTATAGAATGGGAGCAATTACAGAGGAACTTTCTTTAAAAGGAAGTTTACGAAAATATTTTGGCTTTGATAAGTTCAAAGGTGAACAGGAAGCAATAATTAAAAATGTGCTGGCAGGTAACGATTCGTTCGTGATTATGCCTACAGGTGGCGGCAAAAGCATGTGCTATCAATTGCCTTCGTTGCTGATGGAAGGTACGGCCATTGTCGTTTCTCCACTTATTGCATTGATGAAAAATCAGGTGGATGCCATGCGCGGATTCAGTTCTGAAAATGGCATTGCACATTTTCTTAATTCATCTCTAAACAAGCAGGAGATGATTGATGTGAGAAGCGACATCAAAGCTGGCAAGACAAAACTTTTATATGTCGCTCCTGAATCGCTTACTAAAGAAGAGAACGTAGAGTTTTTTAAGGGCGTGAACATTTCTTTCTTCGCCATTGATGAGGCGCATTGCATCAGTGAGTGGGGGCATGATTTCCGACCGGAGTACAGAAGGTTGAGACCGATTATGGAAGCTATCGGTAAGCGTGTTCCGATTATTGCTCTTACCGCAACGGCTACGCCAAAGGTGCAGACGGACATTATGAAAAATCTCGACATGAGTGAAGCGGGATTATTCAAAGCATCTTTCAACCGCCCGAATCTTTATTATGAAGTGCGACCGAAGCTGGATGCAATAAAAGAGATTATCAAGTTTGTGAAGCAGAACATGGGCAAGAGCGGAATTATTTATTGCCTGAGCAGAAAGAAAGTGGAGGAAGTTGCGGAGTCATTAAATGTAAACGGAATACGTGCGCTGCCTTATCACGCAGGACTTGAAGCTCCGATTCGCGCTGCCACTCAGGATAAATTTCTGATGGAAGAAATAGAGGTGATTTGTGCAACCATTGCTTTCGGAATGGGAATTGACAAGCCGGATGTTCGCTTTGTTATTCATCATGATATTCCTAAATCTCTGGAAGGATATTACCAGGAAACAGGACGCAGCGGTCGCGATGGGCGCGAAGGAAAATGTGTTTGCTTTTACAGTTACAAGGATATTGAGAAGCTGGAAAAGTTTATGAAAGGCAAACCGGTGGCGGAGCAGGAAGTGGGTAAGCAATTGATTGCTGAAACGGTTGGCTTTGCTGAAACGAGTGTGTGCCGAAGAAAAGTTTTGCTGAATTATTTTGGTGAAGTTTATGATAAGGAAAATTGTGGAAGCTGCGACAACTGTTTGCATCCGAAGAAAAAATTTGACGGACAGGAAGAAATTCTCAGTGTGCTTGAAACGGTGAAAGCAGTGAAAGAAAAATTTGCTGCCGATCATATCGTAAATATTATTACCGGCAAAGTAGAAAACGCTGTGAAGCTGCATCAGCATGATCAGCTTGAAAACTTTGGCGAAGGTGATGCGCATGATGCACGATTCTGGACTGCAATTATCCGCCAGGCAATTCTAAATGGATTTCTTACGAAGGAAATTGAAACGTATGGTACGCTCAAACTTACTGATGCGGGCAAGGTCTTTATTAAGAAGCCAAGGGAAGTGATGGTTGTTGAAGACAATGATTACGGCCATACTGAAAGTGATGACGATGAAGATTACGGTGGAGGCGGTGGTGCATCTGCCGATCCTGAATTGTTTGCTGCGTTGAAAGATCTCCGTAAAAAATTTGCGAAGCAGCGCAACGTGCCGCCATTCGTGGTTTTCCAGGATCCTTCGCTGGAGGAAATGAGCATTCAATATCCGATCACCGTTGATGAATTGAAAAACATTAGTGGTGTTGGTGCGGGCAAGGCAGCAAAATTTGGAAAGCCGTTTCTTGAACTGATAAAAAAGTATGTGGAGGAAAATGAAATTGATCGTCCGATTGATTTGGTTGTGAAAAGTATTGTGAACAAATCGGGCATGAAGGTTTATATTATTCAGAATATTGACCGCAAGATTTCGCTTACTGATATGGCTCGTTCAAAAGGAATGATTTTGGCTGAACTCTTAACCGAAATTGAAAGCATAGTTGCTTCGGGTACTAAGATTGACATTAACTATTACATAAACGAAGTGATAGATGAAGACCGCCAGCAAGATATTTTCAATTACTTTAAAACTGCGGAAACAGACTCTGCTGAGAAGGCACTGAAAGACCTCGGTGAAGATGATTACACGCTGGACGAGATACGCATGATGCGCGTTAAGTTTATGAGCGAGCTGGGGAATTAAAAAAACGCTATCTATTTTAACTGAAACCGCGAAGAGAATTGAAATTCTCTTCGCGGTTTTTGCTTACGTTATATATATCTATGGATAAACCAATCTTTTTTACAAACCCCCGCAAGCATGATAACGGCTTGCTGAAATTCGTTATCTAAAAAAAGAAAAAAAAAGTGCGCTTGCGGCTTAGGTTCCTACTATTGCCTGCGTAAATTCGATATAATGGTTGCTCTGTCTGCCTCCCGCAAATGAGGAAAGATATGCTTTGATAATGCTGATGCGCTTATTCATTCCGGTTTGTGGATCATTAAAAACCTTATCACGGGCGCGCACTGCATTTCCGTAGGGTTCGGCTTTGAGCGCAATGTTGCTGTTCAGCGAGCGTATCTGCGTATTGAGGGCAGTCATCTTTACTACGTTAATATTTACATCCGGAGGCGTGTATGCCACGCCCAGTGCGGTAATGGTGGCTATAACAATGTCCGCTTGCCCGGTAATGGCTGCAAAGCTGCGTTCGCTGGGGCTTTTACCGGCTCCGCGAGGTGTGCCAGGGACTTTCTTTCCATATTGTGGCTTTATTTTAGCGAGTACCTGCTTTATCTTTTTATAGCTGGGGCTGGTTGCTCCTATTTCTCCCTTCAGATAGCCCGCAATGCGGTTAATGCGGCTTTCCATACAGTCAGGATTGGTTTCTTTTATTTTGAACACAAGTGGCAACCGCGTATTGCGGTCGTTATTAAGCGAAAGCAGCGTGCTGCTAACGTCTGCATTTTTACTAAGCGTATCAGGCACAAAGAGTGCGAGCGCTGCTTTTGTTACAAGCGTATTTGCGGCTGCATAATCGCCCCATGATTGAACTAAATCGTTGCCATTCGAAAATCGTTGCTGACGTGCTTCAAAACTTTCCTGTGATGCCATAGTTAGTTTAGGATTTAATGTTTAATTTTTAGGATTAACTTTTTTTATTTTTATCAAATGCAAAATTAATATGCCGATAAATTATTTGCAATAAGTTATTGCTTGTTTTTATTAACAACTTTATTAACACTGATAATCAGTTTACTAAAAAAAAGTAACGTTTAATTATTTTATTTACTCATTTCCTTACTTAGTATTTGACTAATTGAAGTAGTAAACAGTCATCTTGAAATAATAAAGTGACTATCTGAAATAATAAACAGCTTACCTGAAAAAGTAAAATGACAACCTGACAACGTAAAGCGTCTATCTGAAAAAGTAAAATGACAACCTGACAACGTAAAGTGTCTATCTGAAAAAATAAAATGACAACCTGACAACGTAAAGCATCTCCCTAAAAAAGTAAAGTGACAACATGACAACGTAAAGCATCTCTCTGAAAAAAGAAAATGACAACCTTACATCAGAATATCATTCCACAAAAAAGAAAATGATATTCTCAAAACAAAAAATATATTTTGAAAAGAAGAAAGCCACGTCCTGAATTCAGAACATTGCTTACGGAAATTGGAACATTTTTAAACTAAAAAATCCTCCCCCACAAACAGGAAAGGATTTCAGTAACTTAACTAATTTGTACGCTATACTTATTAGTTACATTACATTCTTTTAATAGCTAATCACTACCGATTGAGGGCTTCCGCCAGCCGGAGTCCAGCTAACTTTAAAACCATATCCGCAGGTGCCTGTATGCGGGCTGCCGTCAGGGTTTACACCCAGCGTAAGCGTATAATTATTTCCGTTTACATGATGCACAAGTTCGCCCGAATTAGGTCGCCACACTCCGCAATAGGTATCAGATACAATAGAGGTATTGTAATTCGTAGTAAATGCCTGCCCATATCGGTTGCTGCCCCACGAATCTACGTTTGAGTACCCATTTACTATGGTATCGCCCGTTGCGCTAAAAGTAATAATAACCGTGGACGGATTATATGTCCATTGCGTCAGTCGGGCGCTGTTCCAGGTAGCATGATAGGTGCCGCTTTCAAAATCCACCTGTATATTAAGAGCGCGCTCGCGGTATTTAAGCGTAGCAGTGCCGGCAAGAAACGCAAGCCAATCGTTTCCGTTCACGTTGTCGAGCGTTTTAACTCCATTGAAAACGATGTTATGCGCAACGTTGCTCACAAAATAAATAACCCTGAAATTGATATAGGTAATAGTAAGTTGAGAATTTATTTCGCCCCAAAAATTACCACGCGTAAGCTGAACTTTTATTTTACCTGCCCGAATGCGCGAAGGGCTGAAACAATAGGTAGTACTATCGAACATAAGCGTAAGTATATGTTGCGAAGCCATAGATGAATCTATGGTAACTCCACACAGCGGACTTGAAAGCAGATTGGAAGGCATGTGTACCCCTCTTCCAAACGAAGGAACCGCATCTATGGCAGAGTTAGCATCGTCATTAGATTGATCGCTCTCACCCTTATACCGGTTGCCGTCATCATTAAAAGTTTTAGTCTGATCATCCAGCGAAGCCGTAGTGTCAGTTTCTTTCTTCTTGCAGGAATACATCAGTCCGATGCAGCCAGCTAACATCAATGCAATAATCTTGTTTTTCATTTTCTCTTTTGATTTTTTAAAAATTATTATTTATGGGGATAAAGGTACTTATTGAAATTGCTCCTTACGATGAAGAAGCCCTAAATGTGACACAGAGTGTAAGATTTTTAATGCTTAACTAACTACACTAACGGAAGTGTGTGGGAGTTTATTTGAAGAAAATGAAAAAATATTCTGACAGCCGGTTTATTAATCACCTGTATCGAGCATCAACAACACACACATAACAGGTTCAAATTATTTACTTAACTTTGATTCGTAAAAAAAACCATTCTGATGAAAACAATCATTCTCACCATTCCTGAAAAGAGCGAAAAATGGTTTCGCACTTTATTCAACCGTTTTCAAATCAAACATAAAGTTCTTTCTGAAGAAGGAAAAGAAGACCTGCTGCTTGCAAAGCTAATTGACGAAGCCATGCAGGACGAAGGCGAAGTGGATAAAGAAAAAGTATTCGCATTTGTGAAGAAGCATGGATCTTAAATTCAAACCGAAATTCTGGAAAGACATCAATAAAGAAAAGAATGACAAAGAATTGATGTCTGCGCTTGACAAAATTTTCCTGAACGTAGAAAAAGCAGAGAGCGTCAGCAAAATAAACAACATAAAACCCCTTCAAAAATTTGAATCGAGATACAGGATTAAATTAGTTCTCGATAAAAAAAGAGACTTCAGAATAGGAGTGTACATACACAAGAACACCGTTTGGTTTGCAAGATTACTGCCCCGGAAAAAAGTGTACAAGGAAAACTGGTAGTAACCAAGAACCTCCCCAACTCACAAAAAATAGTTCTCAACACCCGCAACAGGAGCGGTTTTTATCACTTCTTTTGTTGAAACAGAATTTAACTTTATTACAATCATAAAAAATAAATAACGATGGCAACTGCAGAAATGAAAGAAAAAGAAACTCACAAAGAAAAAGAAACCAACAAGGAAAAAGAGAACAACAAAGAAAAACTAAAAGCCCTTCAGCTTACTGTTGATAAACTTGAAAAAGCGTATGGCAAAGGCACCATTATGAAAATGGGCGATGCAGCCATCGAACCCATGGAAGCCATTTCAACCGGAAGCATTTCGTTGGATAATGCACTCGGCATCGGAGGCCTTCCCAAAGGAAGAGTAATCGAAATTTATGGTCCTGAATCCAGCGGAAAAACCACGCTCGCCATTCATGCCATTGCAAACTCGCAACGCAACGGAGGCATAGCCGTATTCATTGATGCAGAACATGCCTTCGACCGCGCGTATGCACAAAAACTCGGAGTAGATATTGAAAACCTTCTCATCTCTCAACCCGACAATGGCGAGCAAGCGCTTGAGATTGCAGAAAACCTCATTCGTTCAGGAGCGATTGACATCATCGTAATAGATTCCGTAGCGGCACTAACTCCAAAGAGTGAAATAGAAGGAGAAATGGGCGACAGCAAAATGGGATTGCATGCACGACTCATGAGCCAGGCATTGCGCAAACTCACAGCTACCATCAGCCGCACCGGATGCTGCTGCATTTTCATAAACCAGATGCGTGAAAAGATTGGAGTCATGTTCGGCAACCCTGAAACAACTACCGGAGGAAATGCACTGAAGTATTATGCATCCGTTCGTCTTGATATTCGAAGGATCGGGCAGATCAAAGACGGAGAAGCCATTGTAGGCAACCGCACCAAAGTAAAAGTAGCGAAGAATAAAGTAGCCCCTCCATTCCGTCTTGCAGAATTCGACATCATGTACGGACAAGGCATCAGCAAAGTAGGAGAGATTGTAGATCTTGGAGTAGAAAAAAACATCATCAAGAAATCCGGCTCATGGTTCAGCTACAACGAAACCAAGCTCGGTCAAGGCCGCGATTCAGTAAAACAATTGCTCCTCGATAATCCAGAACTGTCAGAAGAGTTAGAGCAAAGAATAAGAGAAGAACTTACTAAAACAGCAGAGGGAAATTAATGTGATGTAAGGTCTTCGCGTGTTGGCTTGTGCAAAGCGAGACCTGACATAATAGAAACCAAAAGGCGCAACGGATGCAGAGGAAAAAACTTTGTATTTTTTGCGCCTTCGTTTTTAAGAATATTTTTGCGCAGAAGATATTTACAGCCATGCAGCAGATCAACCACAAATTTTTCTTTTTCCTTTTCATAATTCTTTTTCTTTTTTCCTGTGGAGAAGAGAAGAAGAATGAAAATAAAACTTCAGCCACTGATAAAACCACCACTCCCGCTGATGCACTTACAGAGAAAATAAAAAACGACACGAACAATGCATCACTTTATTATCAGCGCTCCAAATGGAATCTGTCACTCAAGAAAATCGCTGCTGCAGAGAACGACATCCACAAGGCACTCAGCATTGATTCATCAAAAGCAGAATTCTACATGCAACTTGCCGATGTAGATTTTACAAACATGCACGTGCAGGATGCAGAAGATGCATTTAAAAAATCAGTAACGATTGATAAAAATAATATTGACGGCTATCTGAAACTTGCAGAGCTTTATCTCTATGTAAAGAAATATGAAGAGTCAATAAAAAACGCAAACGAAGCACTGCGTATTGACAAGCATCGGGCAAAAGCATACTTCATCAAAGGGTATGTGTACAAAGAAAACAAGGACACCTCACGCGCCATCTCAAGTTTTCAAACCGCTTTAGAGCAAGAACCAACTTATTACGATGCCATCATTCAACTCGGAAATCTTTACGCAACTCACAACGATCCGCTGGCGTTGCAGTATTACAACAGCGCCTTGAAACTGCAGCCGCATTCTATTGAAGCCATGTACAATCGTGGATTATTTTTTCAGAACACAGGCTCAATTGATAAAGCAGTAAATGATTACAACGAACTTTTAAAAATTGATCCAGGTTATGGTTTTGCATACTTCAATCTCGGTTTCATTGCGATGAAGTACGACAAAGATTATCAAAAGGCAATCAATCTATTTACAAATGCATTAACTCATGAATCGCATTACGTAGAAGCATATTACAACCGCGCAGTTTGCTACGAAAACATTGGCAACAAACAAAAGGCGAAAGCTGATTACCTCGAAGCGCTCACTATTTTTCCTACTTACAAGTTAGCACTCGATGCGATGAAGCAATTAAAATAATAAAACAAAAAATCCTGCCGAAGCAGGATTGATTTTGCGGAGAAGGAGGGATTCGAACCCCCGTTGGTTTTACCCAAGCCTGTTTTCAAGACAGGTGCGATCAACCGCTCTGCCACTTCTCCAAGGGGCGCAAAAGTATTATTCCATTTGTAACTACGAAAGAAGAAAGCAAAATAATACGGCTTAGTTCTTCTTTTTTCCTCAGCAGGGTTACTAGAGTTTCCTGTTGGTAACTCTGTTTTCATTTTACTTCTGCTCTCATGTTACCTAAGTAGGTTTGCAAAAGACCCACATCGCGGATTCGTTAACTTTTTCGGAAACAAATAAGATTCATTCTCGCGTCTTATTCCGGCTGATTCATAAGCACCTTTTCTTTTCCTCTTCTTTCCAACTTTAAACGTTAACCTTAAATTTAATCCATAAAACCTATGAATGATGCCCTCCATTGGAACAACATTGCAAACAATTATGACACAGAAATTTTTAATGTTTTCAAAAATGACAAAAAGCGAAAACTGAAAAAGTACATTTTAAAATACGCAAACAAAAAGAACACTGCCATTGATTTTGGCTGCGGAGTTGGAAAGGCATTACCGCTGTTAGCGCCACTGTTTAAGGAAATCATTGGCATTGATGTTTCCAAAAAATGTATAGCTATTGCAAAGTCATCTCCATATAAAAATGTAACTTTCAAAGAAGCTGACCTTGCCGGAAAAGTCATTGATGTTCCCACAGTTGATTTTGCTTTTTGTTGCAATGTAGCCATGAGCGATGATGTTAATCGCAACCTTCGCATAATTAACAATGTACTAAGCGCACTGAATAAAGGAGGTGTTGCACTTTTTGTTTTACCTTCCCTTGAATCTGTTTCTCTTTCTGCGATGAGTTTGATAAATTGGTATGAGAAAGAAGGAACAGAGTTTTCTGAAATTCCGAAAGACGAGCTTAATCATTTTGTTGTACACGATCCGAAGCATCTTGCAGAAGGCATCGTGAAAATTGACAACGTGCCCACCAAACATTATCTTTTTACCGAATTGTATTCCATGTTCAATACCGGCAACTTCGCCATGCAGCGGTTAGACCGACTCGAATACAGTTGGGAAACAGAGTTTGATTCTCCTCCTAAATGGATGCAGTCACCATATCCGTGGGATTGGGTGGTGGAGGTTAAAAAGGTGAAGTGATGAATGACATAAATAAAACAGATCATTGTACAATGATCTGTTTTTATTTTGGAATGAATTAAACTACTGAGTAGGTCCGTTATCCACACTCGCCTCAATAACACTTTGAGTTGTTGTAGAAATGTTCGAAAGAAAATCGTAACCCGTAGCCGCTTCAATAGCATCAACAGATACGCGGTAGTATCCCCAGGTATGTGCATTTACAGTTTGCTTGTTGGGCATATCTACAGCAATTACTCTCGTGCTCGAAGTTACTCTTGCTGCATCATTATTTCCTACAGGCAACACCACTATCACTTTCCAGCAATGCGAAGGCACATTTATGTTTCCGCTGTTCACCGTACTTGTTACACCGCCATGACTTCCTGTACCGCCTGTTCCATAGCCACCTGCAATAACAAATACTTCATTTCCCTGATTGATAAGTGTGCGTTCATAATCTTCCAGAGCAGCCCATGTTACCTGATTTAAATTTGGCGCTTGCGGCAACATGTTGCTCATTAAAAAAGTTGCAGCATTGTTCGCGCTGTTATCCGTGCGGTCTGCCGATGGGCATTGATGTCCTCTGTCGAAACCCGAACCCGAATAAGCAGTTGGTGCTGCACGGAAAAAACTTGTAGGAAGATATGCATCAAGAGTAAAGCAATCGCACCGCGTAGTAGAACCAAGATCAGAAGAACCGAGATGCCAACTCACCCAGCCGCATTCTCCTTTTGAATTGTTGTAGCCCATATCGTACTGCGCTTTTATCAGCAGATAATTATTCGGTGATGCTGCATTTGTAACAGCACCGCTCGGATTTCCCATCGTGATGTTATCGTTATCCGGAGGACCCGCCACAATATTATCATCAATGCTGAAGTCGTCAATGTTTAATCTTCCGCCCGAAAGCTTGCGCAATTGAAAGCGAACGTTTCCTGAAACTGATAGCGTAAAGGTTGCAGTGTTTAGAGTTGGCGAAGATGCAGTAACAGTAGTGCCTGCCTGTATCCAGCTTGCACCGCTGTTAGCGGAGTACCACAATCCGAATGTACTTGCTGCATCTGTTCCGTATTCTGCATAAACCAAAGTAACTTTTGCGGCTCCTGTTGTCACATCAAAATTCATCGTCAGCATACCCGTGTTCTCAATCCGCGCTGCCTTCGTTCCGTTTTTATGATCGTTCACTAATGTCCCGATCAACGCATCATTGAAATTCCATGAGCCGGTGGTGAGCACAACATCAGCAGTTCCATACGATGATTTCGATCCTCCCTCCATGGTTTCAGGAAACCCCGTATAAATTCTCAGTGATGAATTTTCTGTTGAAGCATTTTGTTGTGGAGAATTTTCTTCTTCCTTTTGACAGCCGGAGATCATCAAAATGAATATTGCAAAAACAGAGAGCAGTTTGATTTTGGTCATTGGGTTTTTCTTTTGCATGGTCAAATGTATTCTGAATAACTGGTAAGATTATGAAGCGGTCTTTATGATTTTAGCAAGCTATTCGTTGCTTTATCAACATTCTGATAAAAGAACAATCTTTGTTGCCTGCAAACTTCTTTCATTTTTATTCAATACGTTTGACTTGCTTTTCTGAAGGCATTTTATGAAGAATAAAACACACACCAACTCTTTCAATATCATCGTCATCGTAGCCGCACTCGGCTACTTTGTTGACATCTACGATCTCATTTTATTTCAGGTCATAAAAAATCCTTCGCTCGAATCAATGGGCTTGAGCGGACAGCAACTAACCGATGCCGGACTAAGTTTGATGAATTGGCAAATGATCGGTATGCTCATCGGAGGAATTCTATGGGGAATACTTGGCGATCGAAAAGGAAGAATTTCCGTTTTGTTCGGAAGCATCATCATGTATTCCATCGCCAATACTCTCAACGCATTTGTAACAGACATTCACACTTACGCATGGCTTCGGTTCATTGCGGGAGTTGGATTGGCAGGTGAACTGGGAGCGGGAATCACTTTGGTAAGTGAAACAATGTCCAAAGAAACCCGCGGCTACGGAACCATGATCGTGGTTACATTTGGTGTGCTTGGCGCAGTCGCAGCAAATCTTGTTGCACGCAACGGAGATTTTTTTTCAGGAATGTTCAATAGGTTTGTAAGCACACCGTTATCCAACTGGCAAGTATCTTATATCTTCGGAGGAATACTCGGAATGGTTTTACTCCTGCTTCGTATAGGCATGTACGAAAGCGGCATGTACAAATCAATGCACGAAATAAAAGTTCCCAAAGGAAATTTCTTCAAACTCTTCTCCTCGAAAAAATCGGCAATAAAATATTTATGTTGCATTGCAATCGGTGTTCCCATCTGGTACATGATCGGAGTTCTCATTGCACTGTCGAAAGACATTACCGCTTTCAAGGGGCTTGAAAACATAAACACAGGAAATGCTGTCATGTATTTTTACATCGGAACATCCTTTGGCGATTTCATGAGCGGCTATCTCAGTCAGGTTTTCAAAAACAGAAAAAGTATTATCCGATTGTATCTCATCATCACTGTTGCTATGGTGCCTGTGTATCTTTACATTTCAGGAGTTTCTGCTGTTGTCTTTTATTTCATCTGTGCTTTCCTCGGCATTGCATCGGGATATTGGGCTGTGTTCGTTACCATTGCTTCAGAACAGTTCGGAACAAATATACGTTCAACAGTTACTACCACAGTTCCTAATTTTGTCCGTGGCTCACTCGTGCTGTTAACGCTTGCATTAAATATTCTGAGAAAAAATCTGGGAGTTGATTTAATTACAAGCTGCATGGTGGTTGGAGTTGTTGCAGTTGCAATCGCATTTGTTGCATTGCGACTTCTCGATGAAACCTACGGCAAAGACCTCGACTACTTAGAAATGAATTGATTCCATGAATAAAAAAACAGTTGTCATCGGTGCATCATTGAACCCGAAGCGATATTCAAATCTTGCTGTCAGAAGATTGAAAGATCATGCACATGAAGTGGTGGCTGTTGGTTTGCGTGAAGGAGAAATCAACGGTATAAAAATTCAAACCGGAAAACCTTTTGTTGAAAATGTAGATACAGTTACGATGTATGTAGGTCCGCAAAATCAATCTTCACTTTACGATTACATTTTTTCCCTCAAGCCGAGGCGGATTATTTTCAATCCGGGTGCAGAGAACGAAGAACTGGAAAAGAAAGCAAGAGAAATAGGAATTGAAGTTCTCGAAGCATGTACGCTCGTCATGCTTTCCATCGGAGATTACTGAATTTGGAATTATCGAATATTAGAATGAACGAATTAAGTGTCTTCCACAATTCCGACATTCCATTATTCTGTTTCGGATTTCAATCTCAAATCACGAATCTGAAATCAGCAATAAAAAAGCCCTCTACCTTTCGGCAAAGAGCTAACCATGAAAAATCAATCTTAAATATTTTATGATTTCTTTTCTTCGATGCGGGCTTTCTTACCGCTGATGTTGCGTAGATAGAATATCCGTGCTCTGCGAACAACACCTCTTTTATCAAGAACAATTTTTTCAATCTTTGGCGACATTAAAGGGAAGATACGTTCAACCCCTACACCGTTAGAAATTTTACGAACGGTAAAAGTTTGCGATGCGCCAACACCTCTGCGCTGCAACACAACACCTTGATATTGCTGAATGCGCTCTTTCGTTCCTTCAATAATTTTATAGAAAACGGTAACGGTGTCTCCTGCTTTAAAAGCCGGAACTTCTTTCTTCTCAACCAGCGTTTCTTCGACTAATTTGATGATATCCATGGGTTTTCCTCCTAGGTTTTTGTAATTGGGGGTGCAAATGTAATATTTTCTTTAAAGCCACCAAATGGGATATTAAGTTAATTAGCTCAATCAGCTTAATCGACTATTCGCGCAGCAGATCAGGTCTTCTTTCTCGTGTTCGCTGAACGGATTGCTCATGCCGCCACTTTTCAATCTCGGCAGTGTTTCCGCTGAGAAGAATGTCGGGAATTTTTAGTTCTCTGAATTCAGCCGGGCGCGTGTAAACGGGTGGAGCAAGAAGATTGTCCTGAAAAGAATCGGAGAGTGCAGAGGTTTCATCATTCAGCACACCCGGAAGTAAGCGCACGATAGCATCCACAAAAACAGAAGCAGCAAGTTCGCCACCACTCAGAACATAATTTCCGATTGAAATTTCTTTCGTGATAAAATGTTGTCGGATGCGTTCGTCAATTCCTTTGTAGTGTCCGCAAAGAATGATGATGTTGTTGAGAAGAGAATATTTATTTGCAATCGGCTGGTCGAGCAACACACCATCGGGACTCATGTAAATAATTTCATCGTAACTGCGCTCTGATTTCAATTGCTCCAAACACAGCACAATAGGTTCAATCATCATCACCATTCCCGCGCCTCCACCGAAAGCATAATCGTCCACGCTCTTGTGTTTGGTTGTTGCAAAGTCGCGTATGTTGTGAATGTGAATTTCCACCAATCCCTTTTCCCGCGCACGCTTCATGATGGAGTGGGAGAAGGGGCTGTAAAGAAGATTGGGAACAACGGTCAGTATATCAATGCGCATGGTGCGAAATTACAAATTGGTTTTTCCAAATTAACTCAATCAACTTAATTAACCGAGTTAACTTAGTTGATTGAGTTTATTATGTTGATTAAGGGAACAACCGCATCATTCATTTAAAAGTTTCTCCATCCTGTAATGCTGAATCACCCCAAACAATAAGTAAGATTCACCTACCATTTTGTATCCGCAGCGTTCGTAAAATTTCACAGCGTTTATTCTTGCATCAAGAGAAATCGTTTTCAGTTGCAGTTGCGTTGCTTTATCTTCAATGAAATGAATTATTTTTTTTCCAAATCCTTTTCCTTGCATGCCATCGCGCACAGCCATCGAACGTATTTGTCCTTCTTCTTTTGAATTTAGTTGCAACCGACCACAAGCCATAGCTTCCTTGTTTTCATCAAGCATCAATACATGAATGCTTTTATCTTCCCATTCATCTTTGGTAGATTTCACGGGTTGATTCCACGGCTTGCGAAGAATTTCATATCGAAGATTGTAATACTTTTCGAACTCCGCTTCTGACTTTGGTTCTATAATACTGAATGACCTCATCGAATAACTAATCTTTTTTGAATATGAGAATTATAAATGTTGGTTGTTCGGAATAACGATTAACAAATAGCGAAGAACTTTTTTCATCGTCCCATTTCCAAATTTATATTTTCATCTCCTGTTTTGTAAGGCATGTAAGTCACAATAAACTGAAACATTTCATCGGTTGTACGCATGCTTCCTTCGCGCTCCGCAACCACTTGCGGAGGGTTAAATGGATTGAGAGGATTATTTTCTGTGTTGTCGTAAACTCCTTCCGCATAAATCGCAGTTCCTTTTTCGAGCTTGAGAATTTTTTTGAAGGTGTAGAAGTATTGCCAACGAAAATCCCACTTCGGAATTTTGATCAGATGAATGGTATCACCGTTTGGTTTTATTGCATAAGCAAGAAAAGATTTTCCGAGCAGGTGCATGTGAGGATTAATAGTGAGCAAAGATAAATCCTGCGGAAGCGTGTACTGTGTTTTAAATGTCTGCACGGTATTTGGCTGAACAATTAGCGGAGGTTCAATTTTGGAAATACCCGAAGTGCCGAGAATAAATTCTGATGTCGGTCGTTTCGGAGCATGAGCGCTGAAGAACACATTGAAGATAGTTGAATCAGCTGCATCAACCGGTGAAGGTCCGTAGTGAATGTTATCAAGCAGAAGAATGGATTTTCGCCTTATGCGATAGCCGCCAATGTCATCAGGATAAAAAGATGTTTCCACTCCCGGAAGATAATTGGTAACGGAAGGAGTGAGTAGGGGATAGGTTCCATTATCATTCGGCAGCGAAAGGTTCTCAAATGCTTCGCGCTTATTCATCAGTTCCGTGTTGACGGAAGTCTCTCCGCTTGTTAAATCTTTTTTTGCTTGGTAATCATATTGGACAAGGTGTGCGTTGATGTGATGAACAAGTTTTTTATTTCCCGGAATTATTTCAATCGTGCGAATGAAAGTGTCTTGAGGAATTTCAAAAGGAATTTTCATCATCATAAAATGATCTTTGTTATTTCCTTCAATGAAAAAAGATTTGTTCATGTGCAGAACGAGATCAGGTTTTCCGAAAAAACTTTCTCCCGGAAATTTTGGAGGCGCAGGAAACTTTGTTGAATCACCAAGTGGAGCATCCTCCTCAACCCATTCTTTGATAAGATTTATTTCTTTATCACTCAAAACTTTTTCATCTCTGAAATGAGAGTATCCGGGATCAGCAGGCCAGGGCGGCATAAAGCGCGAGCGGGTAACAAGTTCAATACTTTTCGCTCTCCGTTTTGCGTCATCGTAAGTAAGCAGATCAAATGTTCCCGCAGAACCCGGACGGTGGCAGGGAGTACAATGTGTGTAAATGATCTTTGCAATATTTTCAGAATAAGTGATCTGTTTTTTTTCGGTGCAAGAAGAAATGAAAAAATTTAGAAGAGCGATTATAGATTGCAGAATGAAAACCTGCAATGTGGTTTTCCAATTTCCAATTTCCAATTTCCGCATTCGCATACTCAATCAATCAAACAACCCACTGGCTGCGTTTTGTTTACTAAGATTTTTTTATGCATGACAATTGCTTCAAGTGCATCACTCAGTTCATGATGCGTGATGACGGTTCTCTTTTTTCCGACTGCATACATCCAGTCGTCAATGCGGCCGCTATAAAGCAGAACCGTAGATTCGTTGATTGCAAAAACGGATGGTACAACGTGCCCGTCAAAAGCAGTGAGGAGCTCTTTGTTGCAATCAATCAGCAACGGAAAATTTATTTTGTATTCTGTTTTGAACTTTTCTATTTCAGCCGCTTTCACGAAAGGAGGAAACACTCCGTAAAACTGTACTCCGTTTTGCCTGTACTGTTTTGCAAGATTCCGGAGTGTAAGAGAGTAGTTTTGACATGCGGGACAATCTGGGAGCATGAAAACAAAAACCGATGTTGTGTTCTTACGGGTTTCGTACATCCTGAAAATTTTACCATCAGTCGTTTTCAGTGTTGAGCTAGCAATTTCTTCAGGTCTCACTTTTTTTTGAGCGAATGATTTTATACTGAAAAGAAGAATCAGGAAAATGATTTTTTTCATTACTGCAAAGGTAGTGAGCAGGATGAATCAGTACGAAATGATTTTGCTTGTGTGTGCGTTGTGCAGATGCCGGTGAATGATGCGATGCGCATCGCGGTTGTCAGAATATTTCTGAATAAAAAACTTCAGTTGCTCAGGATTGGTGACTGCAAAATCACTGTCCATATAACCGAAGCCGATGTAGCGACCTTGTTCAACAGCCACCACCGATTGTTCATTCCTGTTTCTGCCTTCTCCCACAATAAAAAAGTTTTGATTTTCGAAGCGCCACTTGCGCATGAGTTGAATGACGCGCTTGTTGTAATCTTCGGGATGTTCTTTCCCGACACATGCACCCTTACATTGATTCACGCTAAAACGAAAACAGGCGTGCTTAATGTCGTACAAGCCGCAAAGTTTCTGACAGAGATTGTATTTGTCAACCTGTGCATTCAGTATTTCTGATGCTTCATCAAAGTTGCGTGCTGTCATGAGCGGTTCGTCTTCCTGCGATTTTATGCGCGCTGCTTTCAAGGTAATGTATCCGTCTTCATTTACTGATTTGAAAATTCCCCATTGATAAAATGCATCACGCAATGCGCGGTTGTATCGCGGCTTGTGTTTTTTTACTTCATCTGACTCAAGAAGGAGTGCGATGAGTTCGCTGCCGGTGGCCTGAAACGTAATGCCTGCGATTTCGGTTTTCATCCTCAGTGTTTTTGAATTTTCTTTTTCTGCAAAATGGCTGAGTGCGCGCTTGCGGATGTTGTTGCTCTTGCCGATGTAAATGATGTCGCCCTTCTCATTGTGAAAATAATATACGCCTTTTTCTTCGGGCAGTTTGTTCACGTCTTCCCTACTGAGATTTGGCGGCAGTTTCATGAGCGAAGCATCGTTGCCGATACTCTTCTCAATAATATTACTGTGATTTTTCGCAAGTAGCAGATCAAAAAGTTTTGCTGTGGCAAGTGCATCTCCCGCAGCGCGGTGACGCGCTTCATTCGCAATTCCGAGTTGCTGACACAACGTGCCGAGTGAATAAGAACGGAAACCGGGAATGAGTTTGCGCGCGAGTTTTACGGTGCACAACAAACTGCGATTGTAATTGTAGCCAAGCGATTTGAATTCTTCACGGATGAAACCGTAATCGAAGTGTGCATTGTGTGCAACAATGGTTTTGCCTTCGGTGAGCTGAACGATTTCTTTTGCGACTTCAAAAAAGGAAGGAGCATCGGCAAGCATTTCGTTGGTGATGCCGGTTAGTTGTGTGATGAATGGCGGAAGGTATTTGCCGGGATTGATGAGTGTGGAATATTCGTGCACCACTTTTTCTCCATCGTGAATGAAGATGGCGATCTCTGTTATTTTTTCGAAGCGCGCATTGCCTCCGGTAGTTTCTATGTCAATGATGGCGTACAAGAAGTAGTGAAGTTTTTTAAAATCCTGAACTAAATTAGTAAAACAAAAATCAGGTTTGATTTAAAATTTTAATTCTTGTTCACAAAGCTTACAAACAAAAAAGCACTCCGAAAAGTAACGAAGTGCTTTTTCTCTCTCCATAGAAGAGTTGAAAGATTTTTTTATTCAATAACTACTTTCCCTGTAGCGATGATGCGTTCTTCATCAACTACCGTGTAATAATAAATGCCGGCAGCAAGACCTTCGCGATCTACACGAAACTCAATTTCATTTTGTGAATGATTGAAGCTGTTGGTTGATGTGTGAGCCATCATCTCCTTTCCGTTTACATCAAGCATTTTTAATTCGGGCTGCCTAAGCAGATTTTTTGTCTGCACTTTCAGCAACGCTTCTTTGATGATTGGGTTTGGATAAAAAGTGTTAACGATAATGTTGTCTGAAATTTCTTCTACATCAACAGTGGTTGCATACCGAGCAACGTAGCTTCCGGGAACGGTGAAATCGCCACCGGCAACCAAGTAACCACTAAAGTAACAAAGTGCCCGAATCCCATTATTAAAAGCTGGTGTGCCTGCTGTGTCCCATGGAATAGTTTTTGTTCTTTTTGCAAGGTTAGTTGCGGTGTGAATTCCTGTAACACTGAAAACCCCTCCAGCATAAATGCTTCCAGTTGCCGATGTTCCCCCTCCAACTATACTTGTAAGAAAGCAATTAACCTGATCACTTACTCCAGAAGAAAATGTATTTACCGCAGTGCCCCAAACTCCACTTGAAAATACACAAACGGTTGAAGAAGGTGTATTAGCAAAGTCGCCACCAATAAAAAGTGAAGGAGAAGTTCCTGAAGGATAAACAAATGAGGCAAGTGCATACACTCCTGTGCCCGAAGTAAGTCCTCCAGATGGCATATCTAACCATGCAGTGCCGGCAGTATTTAACTTATTTATCCAAGGGGCAGAACCTTGTCCGCCAACATACAGTTCATTATTGTATGCTGCAATCGCATAAACGCCAGACAAACAATTTGAAGGACCACCACCACCAACCTGTTGCCAAGTATTATTTACAAACTTTCCGATTTTACTTAAGAAGGAACCACCTGATTGATCGAAAGTTCCCCCTACATACAGGGAATTACTCCAGATATAAAAACACTTTACTTCTGATCCCGCTGTTCCACCTAACCCTGCACTTTCAGTAGCTACCCATGTTGACCCGCTGAGTTTTGCTACATTTCCTTTATTACTTCCAGTAATTGTAAAACTTCCTCCCGCGTACAAAGTTCCATTGAAAGAGATAAGTGTATTTACTTTAGGACTGGTGGTTCCCGTCAAACTGCCAACTGCAACCCATGAACTTCCGTTCCATTTTTTTACAAGTCCTGTAAAATCGCCTCCGGCATAAAGTTCACCATTATGCACACACAATGCTCTCACTTTGCCACCAGGTCCGGTTCCCATTCCGCTCCATTGCGCAAATGAACTCTGAACTAAAAATATTGAAACAATAATAAGTACTAATTTTTTCATTTTGATTTTATTTGGTTTTAAATTTTTGCGGCTGCAATGATAAGAAAATTTTGGGAAGTAAAATTGAAAGGAAGATTTTTTTACTGCTACTCTACAATAAATTTTCCTTTGCTCAGTTCTGTTTGTCTATCTCTTAGCAATTAAAAATATATGCCTTTCGGCAAATTACTTACATCTGTTTTGAATTGGCGGTAAAGAAAAATAAAATTCAGTAACTATTTACAGTGTAGAATTTCAGTTTTCAGATTCACTTTTTGTAAACAAAATTAATTGCACTGCATTGACTCATATCTGAGTTTAATGTAATGTAACGTTTCTGTTTGTTCTCAATAAAAAGCACCTCTGCCGAGTTGGGCGGTATGGTGCCAAGGTTTTCTGCAAAAAGCACCATGAAATTGTTTGTGTTTTCCAAAAGATGAAGTGTGATTTTCTTTTTCTCCTTCTTTACTCCGTAATTTTTCAAAACCCATTCGCCATTAAAAAAAATAGAGAGCGTATCGCCATCAATAATGTGATTGTCGAAAATGAAAACGTCAACGTCTTGATTTTTCATTTTAATCGTTTCTGTTTTAATAACCGTACGGTCGCGAACATGGGAAGGAATATTTTTCGGAAGCATTTTTACATCGGGGTTCACCGGAGCTCTAAGCACTTCCTGAGGTGGTGTACTATTTTTTTTCTCTGAAATTTTTTTGGGAGCATCAGGAAGAATGACTGTGTCTACTCGCGTTTTCCAGATTTTGAGCGACAGATCGTTCGATGCTGTGAACAAAGTGGAATCGCCTTCTCCGAATGCATACCCATTTACCGCGCTTTGATGCCCGATGAGTTCTTGTTCAATTTTTTTGACTGAAGGATTCCAGATACGCACCCAGTTCCCCACGTTGCCTGTTACCATATATTCACCACTGTGAGAGAACGAAACATTGCTCGGGCTTCCGGCTTTGAACCATTGAATGGCTGCCGGTTCTATTTGACCAAGTGTGAGTTTCCATATCTGAATGGTGCCATCGCTACTCCAGCTTAACAATCCGCTTCGGGGTAACAGGCAGAGTTTTTCTACCGGTGAGTTTCCGGTGTTAAGCTGCTGAATAATTTGATCGGTACGTGGGTTAATGACATAGAGGAATTTTCCAAGAGCGAGAATAAGTGCGCTCCGATCTGGCGTAATTACTCCAGCATTGATAGAATCTGTGAAGTCATAAATTTTCAGCACTTCCTGAGTGAGATCGGATCGGGTTTTGTACAGGCGGTTGTAACCGTTGAAATAAATAAACCCATCAGCCACCGAGAATGCTGCGAACTTCATTCCTGAATATTCCGGTGCCGAGAGTTGATTGATTATTTTCTTCTGCTCAAAATCATACACACGTATTTCGCCATTTGATGAGGTGGAAATGAGAAGATTGTTAGTGGTGTTGAAGTCGAAATTATTTGCAGCGTGGGTATGCGCTGATATTTTGCTTTCGATGGTTCCGTTTAGTGCTGATCGGAAGATCATGCTGCCATCTGCATTTCCCTGAATGAGAATGGGCTGATCGGGTTTTGAAATCAGCAGAACAGGATTTGAATTGAAGTCGCGAAGTGTTTTGCTGAGTTTGTAAAGTTGTGCATTTGCACCTAAGTACAGGAAGAGCAGAAAAGGAAGAATGTAAATTTTACCGCGGCTCATTTTTTTTCTCCGCCCGAAAGTAAGGTGCTGTATTGGATGTTAGCTGAAGTTTAAAGCCGGTTATTAACCGTGTAAAAATAAAGAAGCTGTTAAGCGCAATGCTTAACAGCTTCTTTTTTCTTTTCAGAAAGAATTACTTAGTTGGAGCAGCAGCAGGTTTTGCATCGTCCTTCTTCATGGCATCTTTCTTAGCAGCAGGCTTAGCTGTGCCTTTTTTCATTTTGCCATCGTCTTTCTTCTCCATTTTAGCAGGTTCTGCTTTCTCCATCTTTGCAGGAGCTGCAGCCGGAGCTGTTTTTGCAGGTGCTGGAGCTGTTGCCGGTGTTTGAGCTGACACTGCGATTGCGAACATAGCTGTTACAGCTAATACAAGAATCTTTTTCATTTTGATTTGGGTTTAAGAATTAAATTTAATTTATGGGTGCAATAGTATTACAAAGTAAATGAATATGGGGTGAATGAGTGTTGTGGATAAAATGAAGATGCTTCAAACGATGTGACGATCAACTCATCTACCCATAAAAAACTTTGCTGAAAAAAATCCTGCAAAGGAAAGTGCTACGCAGGTAATATTACTCAACAAGATATACCCCAGCGCCATTCCGGCTTCTCCGCTACGGAAAAGATTCATGGCTTCGACAGAGAAGGAAGAGAAAGTGGTGTATCCGCCAAGCAATCCAATAAAAAGAAAGAACCTCATTGGGGTTGAAATAAAATTTGCTTCGCCCAGTGCCCACAGCAAGCCGATAATGAATGAGCCGGATGCATTTACTGCAAATGTTCCCCACGGAAAAACAGCGGTTTGAGTAAATCTGTTTACAAACGTTGATGCAAGATATCGCCCTGTGCTTCCGATGGCGCCTCCGATGGCGATGAGAAAGAGTTTCATAACTGCGTCAAAAGTAAAATAAAAAATTCCCTTTCTATCGTGCCTTTTTTATTTCCTGTAGATGCATAGCCGACTGTAATCCGTTAGAGGCATTTGGATAATCGGGATTTTTCAAAAGTGTTTTTTGAAAATAATAAATGGCGCTGTCAGCATTCTGAATAGTAAAATAAGCGCCTCCGAGATTAAAAAGTATTTCGGCATTCAACGAATCGTATTGTAACGCATGAAGCATGGTGCGTATGGATAATTCATATTTTTTATCAACTCCATATTTCATTCCTTCGTGCAGATAGTAAACTGATAGTACCCGGTCAGGATCATTTAACTGCGGGCTTAATGGATTTACGGCTCTTGCTTTATTCCACCACAGTTCGGCATTTTTGTAATCATTCTTCCAGTTGTAAGCCACTCCCATGTTGATGTACCCATCTATTTTCTCAGGGTAAATAACTATTCCTTTCTGCAAATAGCTCATGCTTTCATCAAGGAGCTTTTCTTTTTCGTCACCAGAATTTTCTTTTGCAAGGTTGAGGCAGGTAAACCCAGCGTTCAGTTGACTCTTTGCACTGTTCGGTGTTTCATCTACATCGGAAAGAAATAAAGTGTTGTTGTTTTTCCAATCGAGGCAACGGGAAATATTGCGAACGGAAAAAACAGAAAGGACTGCAAACAGCATGATGATTTTCAACCTTGATAAAAAATCAAATTGATTCCTGTTCTTTAATTTTTCGAATCCGGTTACCAAAAGGGCAGGTATTGCAATGCAAAATCCGATAGAAGGAATCAACACAAACCTTTCTGCAAGCGGGGTTCCTGTAGTCAGAAAAAAATTTGATACGATTGAAAACGTGAGGAAGTAAAAGAAAATAGAGAATGAGTAAACAGGTTTCTTCCTGAAAAAATAAATTGCCATGATTAATAGCGGGAGTTGAATTAGAATTGACAGGATGACTTGCGGGTTGCTGAAATCAGTAAGCGGAATTTGATTGTAGTTGTAATCGTACGAAAGATGATATGGGAAGACGAGAAGTTTGAGATACATGAGCCACGTAAGAAAAACAGTGGCATATTTCTGCACTGCTGAAGCATGAATGAATGGATTGTTGAGAATGTCTTCATTTATTGCACCATTGTTTTCTTTGGTTGCAAGAAAACGGAATAAAAGAAACAAACCAGCAACGGCTGCAAACCAACAGGACGATGAAATTATTTTCTGTTTTGTTGAATCAGAGAAAAAGAAAAGCGCGAGTGGAAATGCGGCAAGAAAAGTAATTGCAGTCTCCTTACTCATCAGTGCAAGAAAATAAAACACGACAGACAGGAACAAATTTTTTGACTTGCCCAAGCCGCCATATTGAAACAACTGAATGGCTGCAAGAAGAAAAAACAAGAGGCACAATAAATCATCGCGCCCTTTGATGTTGATTACCGATTCCGAATGAACAGGCAGCGCCATGAAGAGGAGGGAGGCGGCAAACGAAATTTGTTTCCAGTTCTTTTTGGAAAAAGAAGTTTTAAAAAGCAGCAACCATTTGAAAAGCAATACTCCGCTGATCGCATAAAGAATTACATTGATGAGATGAGAAATGAACGGACTGTTATGAAAAATCTGTTGCTCAATGGCAAACGTAATTACGGACAGCGGACGGTATCTCGCTCCCACAAGCCCGTTCACTTCGGCATCCGTCATTCCTGCAAAAGTGTCGTGGCTGAGAATATTTCCAATGCCTGAAAAACCCTGCTGTGTAAATTTGTTTTTTACGATGACGATAAAATCATCCAGCGCATAGTCATTAAAAACAGAAAGCCCGTAGCAGACGAAAGCAACAGCCACAATCCAGATCCATTGCCGGTTTGGCATTTCTTTCTGCTGAATTGTTTTTTCTTCAGAAACCGATTTTTTCTTTCGCTTGCTCATGCATGCATTGGTAAAACCAGAACGAAAGTAGGAAAGAAAATAAAATGAGCCGACTGATGCAGCCAATGTGAGATCGGCTGCTTAAAATTTTTATTCCGTTCGCCTCACTGCCCAGCCGCTGCCGTCAGGCATTGTTTTGGTTTTGAACTTGCGCTGGTAACGCTTGCCGATGTAGCTGGCAATGGTTGTGAGCTTTCGTTTGCGCTGCCAATCTTTTTTTTCGATTAAAATATTTTCGCCCGGCTTCAGGTTCAGTATCCAGGTAAATACGTTTGATGCACGCCCGCGCCCTTGTGTGGGCAAGTTGTCGAAGTCCTCGTTGCTGATGGGTTTCATTGGCTTCATTTTTTAGCTGATGATGGCTTGTTACGGAATGCAAATTTGCAAAAAATGGCTCAATTGGTTTGCGTTTTTCGTAAATTAAATCAAGATAGTAGTAAAACAGATCAGCATAACCGTTAAATAACTCAGTACAATAATAAAATAGATCATGATAATTATGAATTAGATCAGCATAGTAGTAAATTAAATCATAATATAAGTCAAAATGATCAAGATAATTGTCGAATAGATCATGATACTAATCAAATAACTCAGTATGATAGTCAAATAGTTCAGTATAGAGATGAATTAATTCACTAAAATAGTGAATAGGTTCTGCGAAATTGAGAAAAATTTGATGATTTTGTGGTTTAATGCCCGTTCTGTATTTCATTTCTTACGAGTACAAAAGCTGGTCTTGAAGTTCAGGAACTCAAACTCCAAAGAAGTTTTATAACCCCTCATATGTTTGCCGAAGATACAAGTTCTTTAAAAAGTTAGAACCTTGCAGAAAAAATAAAAGGGAGAAGAGTGAGAGAAGATGAACCCCTAAGCAGCTTTAATAGTATGCTGATCCGAAGAACCTTCCTCACTCTTTTA
>JBBRND010000030.1:0-49328 GCA_038230515.1 Bacteroidia bacterium
AAATATTTCGCAACTTATTATTTTTTTTAAAAAATCACTTATTTTTCTTGCCTAACTTGTTTCGTAATCCCCCCAACAAAATATGGTTGCCTAAAAAAGTTCGGCATGACACTAAAAAAATTATGCCTCCACTGCCTGCTTCACCCACTCAAGTGCGATCGTCATTTGCTCTTTCTCGTTAAGATCAGAATTGTCCAGCACGATTGCATCCTCTGCCTGACGTAGTGGACTTTCAGTGCGATGCGTGTCCTGGTCATCCCGGCTTTCTATGTTGCGGTGCACTTCGTCCATCGTAAGCATATATCCTTTTGCAGTAAGTTCATCGAAACGTCTTTTTACGCGTACATCATTTTGTGCGGTCATAAAAATTTTCAGCTCCGCATTTGGAAAAACTGTTGTGCCAATATCTCGCCCGTCCATTACAATTCCTTTGTGCCCCCCATAAAATTGTTGTTTCTCCACCATTCTTTTTCTGATGGCAGCAATCGCGCTCACAGGACTAACAAGATCAGAAATTTTCATCTCCCTTACTTCGTGATCAACGTTTATTCCGTTGAGAAAAATTTCAGAAAGTTTTGTTTCAGGGTTTATATGAAAAGTAACTTTTATTTCATTCAGAAATTCCTGCAACTGCTTTTCATCCATAGTATTTAGCTGATCGACAGAATATTTTTTATGCAGCATAAATAATGTTACTGCTCGATACATGGCACCAGAATCAATATAATTGTAGTGAAGATGTTTTGCAATCGCTTTCGCCAACGTACTCTTTCCGCAGGATGAGTAGCCGTCAATGGCAACAATTATTTTTTTCTGATCATTCATTTAAACTCTGCTTTTCAATGTTCTCTCTCGCGAACTGTTCCATCCATATTATAGTGGGTCCACTCTCCGGTTTTATTGCCGTCAAAGTATTGCCCGTCTGTTTGTAATTTACCGTTCGGAAAATATTCCTTGAACGGACCATTTGCTTTTCCATCACGAAATGCTTTTTCACTTTCTGTTTTTCCGTCACTGTAATAAGTGGTTGTAATACCGGTGCGGAAACCATTCTTGCGCACTTTTTTGTTTTTGTAATACCATGTGTATTCGAGCAACAATTGGTCACCGTATTCACTCTTATCTTCACTCCATGTACCTTCAAATTCTTTTTCGCCTGACGAAAACCACCAATGTTCATCAAACATTTGATTACCTCTGTAAATACACTCACGAACTTTATTTCCTTTCTCATTTTTCACTGTCAGCTTGCCGTTGGGCTTATCGTTCGTTGAATAAAAGAAACTCTGAAAATCGTTGTTTCCTATTTTCAGTGAATCGTAGCCAGCAATGGTAATTTCAAATTCACCGGGATGAACTTCAGTCCAGTGAAATAGCTTGAAGAAATCTTTTTGAGAAGTATCGGTTTCAGAAACCGATGAAGTATCCTGCCCAAAAATAGTTGCAGAGACAAACAAAAGAAATACGAGTTGGCTTATCAACTTCATGCGACAAAAATAGAAATTGAATTTTACCATTCATGAATACCTGTATGTTTGCAGAAAATAATCCGAAATGAATCTTGAAAAACTTTGCGCTGACGTTTGCACCATTGTAAAAGAAGCAGGAAATTTTATACGTGAAGAAAGAAAAACCTTTTCCCAATCGGCAGTTGAATACAAAGGACTTAACGACATGGTTTCTTACGTTGACAAAACTGCTGAACAAAAATTAGTAGAAGGATTTCAAAAACTTCTTCCTGACTCGGGTTTTATCACGGAAGAAAACACCATAAATACGAAGAGCGCTGACTATAACTGGATTATTGATCCGCTGGATGGCACGACAAATTTTGTACACGGAGTTCCGTGTTTCTGCGTAAGTGTTGCATTGATGCTTCAGGAACAATTGATTCTTGGTGTCGTGTATGAAATAAATCTTGAAGAATGTTTTTATGCTTTTCAAAACGGTGGTGCTTACCTGAATGGAAAAAGAATTTTGGTTTCAGAAATTAAAGAGCTGAAACAATCTTTGCTTGCAACGGGTTTCCCGTATTCAAACTACAACCGCATGAAGCCCTACATGGAAGTTTTCGACCACTGCATGTACAACACGCATGGCTTGAGAAGGTTGGGAAGTGCAGCCGTTGATCTCGCCTATGTTGCCTGCGGGCGCTTTGAAGGTTTTTATGAATACGGATTGAATGCCTGGGATGTGGCAGCAGGTGCATTCATTGTTTCAGAGGCGGGGGGAATTGTTTCTGATTTTTCAGGGGGCAGCAATTACGTTTTCGGAAAAGAAATAATAGCAACCAACTCAACTATTTTTCAGGAATTTCTGGGGGTAGTGAAAGAAAAGTTTACAACTTCTCGTTAACACCGTAATTTAACTCTGACTGAAATCTCAAGTCATGCACTCCGAGTTTCTCTGCTGAAGCTTTTGAAATTTTAATGATAAGATCAGTGTTATCACCCGTGTCCGGAAGCACCCCAACTACTTTTACAAAAACATATTTATTATTCATTTTATTTATCACCTTAATAATGGTTCCGACAGAAGCGGTTCGATGGAGCGCATAATATTTATTTGGGTTCACATCATCATCACGAATCCAGGCAGCCACTCCAACCTCATTAACTTCTTTTCTTCCTTTGACAATATTTTCAGGCAATGCTTTAGTTTTACCAGCAGCACTGGTTTTTACTGAGGTTGTTTTTGCAATCACCATCGTAGTATCCTGCTTTTGCTCAACGGCTGTCTTAATTATTTTAGTTTGCATCAGCTCATGTTCCATTTTTGAATCTTTGGTTTTGTAACCCACGATCAAACATTGTCCCTTTTTTAAACTCTTTGCTGAAAGTTTATTCCATTTTTTGATGCTGTCAACCGAAGTTTCAAACTTTTTCGCTATTGAGAAAAGTGTCTCTCCTCCTTCTACATTGTGTAATTGCTCACCATTCTGAATAGTATTTTTTCCGAAATGAGGATCGTTGGATTTCAACCTGTCCGTGGGAATCAAAATTGTTCTTCCGGGAATTAATTTGTCAGAGGAATCTTTATTCGCCAGTCGCAATTCAGCATACGAAATTCCATGTTCGCGGGCAATGCTGTACCATCCCTCTGAACTTTCAACGCGATGAATGACATACCTTTTGCCTCCGATAGTTTTTGTTCCGACAGAATCGGGCAAGGCACAAATAGCCGAATTTATTGCGCCCACTAAAAATAAAACAAACAACAGGGATTTTTTTCTCATATAATTTTCCAATGCCCCGCAAAACTATGCCAAACCTGTAAAGAAGGCAGAAGGAATGTAAATCTGAATAAACAGATTTATGAACAAAAATGCTCCTAAAGAAAAATACAGTGCTTCCTAATACTGCAACCTGAAATGCTGCTTTTGCTGGGCTTCCTTAAAAAAAATTATTCCAATTGAATAGAGATCAATTGTCAAGGTGACGGAAGGATGTTTTTTTATTTCTTTCCATGCCTCTGCCATTTCGCTGCTCCAATAAATATCATCGAATACAAAAACAGAATCGCTATGTTGCAATTTCAGGCATTGATTGAAATAATCGAGTGTTGGTTGTTTCCGGTGGTTGCCATCGAAGTAAGCAAAATCCAGTTTTGTGAAATAAGAAAGTGCTTGCGGCAAACTTTTTGAAAACTCGCCAATTATTTGAGTAATGTTGTTTGCCTTTGCATTCTCAAAATTTTTATTTGCAATCCCGGCTATGTTCGGACAGCCCTCAATGGTTACCACTTGTGATTTACTATCACATGAAGAAAGATAAAGCGATGACACTCCAAGTGATGTTCCGATTTCAAGAATAGTGGAAGGGTGAAAATAATTTACGAGTCGAAATAAAAGTTGCCCGTATTTTTGAGATTTCACATAATTGCGGGCAATAAAAGACAATGACAACATACGTTGATTTTTCTCTTCTCCTCCTGTTCCGAAATCAAGTACCGGAATTTTCTCATTCGATAAAATCATTTTTGAACGAACTGCTTCTATTTTTTCAAAAGCATAAAAAGGATTTCTACTCGTAATCACATTCGTAAAAAGATCATACACCAAAGGCGAATGAATATCATGCTCATTGCCTGACAGAAATCTGTACTTCAGAAATTCCTTTGCCCGAAAAAGTTGATGCATCAGCGGGTGAAGATAGTTACCTAGTGGTACAAAGTATTATTTTGGGTTGAATAAAGACAAGGCAACTTAAAAAAATCATTCTATTTCAGAAAGAGAAATATGAAATGAAATAACAGATACCCGACAAGGATAACTTTTTTAATACTTTTGCGCGGCAAAAAAATATCAGCGATTCATGAGTGCAATTTCAACCATTAAAGCAAGACAGATTCTTGATTCAAGAGGAAACCCAACGATTGAAGTGGATGTGACGGCAGTAAGCGGTGCATTCGGCAGAGCAGCTGTTCCATCCGGTGCTTCCACGGGTGTGCACGAAGCGGTTGAACTCAGGGATGGAGACAAAACAAAATATCTTGGTAAAGGAGTACTGAAGGCAGTTGAAAATGTAAATTCAGAAATTATTCAAAAGCTAAAAGGAGCAGAGATAACCGAGCAAACAAAGATTGATCAAACCATGATTGATCTTGATGGCACAGAGAATAAATCGCGGCTCGGAGCAAATGCAATTCTCGGGGTTTCACTTGCCTCTGCGAAAGCAGCAGCAGCAGAAACAAAAAAAACTTTATTCAATTATGTTGGTGGCGATAATGCAAACCTACTTCCCGTTCCGATGCTCAACATTCTGAATGGTGGTGTACATGCTGATAACGGAATTGACTTCCAGGAATTCATGATCATGCCGCTTGGCGCTTCAACTTTTTCTGAGTCATTGAGAATGGGCGTGGAAGTTTTTCATCACCTTAAAACTGTGTTGAAGAAAAAAGGACTGAGTACAAACGTAGGTGATGAAGGCGGCTTTGCTCCGAATCTGAAATCGAATGAAGAGGCAATTCAATGCGTGATGGAAGCAATTGGAGCAGCGGGATACACAGCAGGCAAAGATATTTTCATTGCGATGGATGCTGCATCGTCTGAATTTTATGATGCAGAAAAAAAGAAATACGTTTTCAAAAAATCAACCGGTGATGAAATGACTTCAGAGGAGTTGGCAAACTTCTGGGCTGAGTGGGCAAAAAAATATCCTATCGTTTCCATTGAAGACGGCATGGCTGAAGATGATTGGGATGGATGGAAAAAACTTTCTGACCTTGTAGGAAATAAGATTCAACTTGTGGGTGATGATCTTTTCGTTACCAATGTGAAACGTTTAAAACAGGGAATTGAAAAGGGAATTGCAAACTCAATTCTCATAAAAGTAAATCAAATAGGAACCTTGACTGAAACCATTGCAGCCGTGAACATGGCTCACAACAACGGTTATACAAGTGTTATGAGCCATCGCTCCGGAGAAACGGAGGACAGCACTATAGCCGATCTTGCAGTTGCATTAAATTGCGGACAGATAAAAACGGGCTCTGCTTCAAGGAGTGACAGAGTTGCTAAATACAATCAATTGATTCGTATCGAGGAAGCACTTGGAAACAAATCCACATTTGGAGGAAACGGTTTTAAGTTTTTACATTTATAAAATAAATTGTTTATTTGTTAAGGTTTTCAATAATCTCGGAATGATTCTTTATTTTAGCACATCATTGTAAAATTAAAAATGGACACGCGAAATAGTGAGGGAATGTATGCGAAGGATCTTGCGCCTGAGAAGTTGGAGCGTTTGTTGAAGGAAGGTTATACCATCTCCCCTAACAGTGGGCGCTTGCGAAAACGTATTACCAGTAAACGAAAACGTTCTCCATTATCTAAACGAAAAGTAAAAAAATATACTCGCATTGCTTTATGGACATTGCTTATTCTTGCTTTCATTGTGAGTTTGGCAATTATACTTCCGGAGATGGCAATTCAGAATAACCCAAGAAACGATTACCAGAAACAACAGATGCGCAGATAAAAATGCAGAAATCCTTTCATGTTACAAACAAATAAATCAACTATATAAAAGTGAAGAACGATAAACTAAAAGACAAATTTGCAAAAGTGGCTCTGCCTCTTGCATCAGAGATTAAAGAATTTGTGAAGGAAAACGGAAGCCATGTAATCGGCTCGTACACTATTGACCAGGTGTATAGCGGCATGAAAGGAATGATAGGCATGGTTACTGAAACCAGTAAGCTAGACCCGGATGAGGGAATCCGTTTCCGCGGGTACAGCATTCCCGAACTGCGCGAACAACTTCCGAGGGCGCAGGGCGACACAGAGCCGCTGCCTGAAGGAATTTTTTATCTCATGCTCATTGGCGAAATGCCTACAGAGGATGATGTGATCAACGTAAGTAATATCTGGGCGCGTAGAAGCAATGTTCCAAAGCATGTGTTTGATATGCTGGATGCGTTGCCGCTATCCACGCACCCGATGACTCAATTCACCTGCGCAGTGATGGCGTTGCAAACAGAAAGCGTTTTTGCGTCCTCTTATAGAAAAGGTCTCAACAAAAAAGATTATTGGGATGCGATGTACGAGGATGTGATGAATCTTATTGCACGCTTGCCACGAGTGGCTGCTTATATTTATCGAAGGATTTACAAAGATGGTTTGCACATTGAACCCGATGCAAAATTAGATTGGGCTGCCAACTTTGCCCACATGCTTGGCTTTGACGATAACGATATGAAACGTCTTATGCGGCTTTATCTCACGCTGCACGTGGATCATGAAGGAGGCAATGTTTCTGCTCACACTACACATCTTGTGGGTTCTGCGCTGAGCGATGCTTATCTTTCTTTCGCTGCGGGCATGAATGGTTTGGCAGGTCCTCTTCACGGATTGGCAAATCAGGAAATTATTCGCTGGGTTATGGATCTACGAAGTTATTATGACGGTGGACTTCCTACTCAGCAGCAAATAAAAGAGTATGTAATGAAGACACTTGATGAAGGAAAAGTAATTCCTGGTTACGGTCATGCAGTGCTTCGCAAAACCGATCCGAGGTTTCTTGCGCTGATGGACTTTTCAAAAAAATACATGCCTGATGATGAAAATTGCAAAATAGTTCACATGCTGTATGAAGAAATTCCACCTATTCTTTCCGGCATTAAGAAGATAAAAAATCCGTGGCCAAATGTAGATGCGCACAGCGGTGCATTGCTGATTCATTACGGATTGGTTGAATATGATTTCTACACAGTGCTGTTCGGAGTATCACGTTCGTTGGGTGTGCTTGCTTCATTGTTGTGGGATCGCGCGCTTGGTCATCCGCTGGAAAGACCGGGTTCGGTTACTACGGAATGGATGAAAAACCAGGTTGCAAAATCTCACGCGTAATTATGCGTTACCTTTGCACTTATTCCTAAAACAAAAATCATGAAAAAAATTTTCGCTCTTGTTGCTATTGTACTTTTTTCTGTTGCAGGATATGCGCAATCCACAGAAACGTTTTATGATTTTTCTGCGCTTACCATTACGCACGACACGCTTAACTTGAGCGCATATACCGGTAAAAAAGTGCTGGTTGTAAACACCGCTTCGTTCTGCGGTTTCACTTATGAGTTGAATGACCTTGTTACGCTCGACTCCATTTACAGCGGGCCTAACTTCGCCATCATTGGTTTTCCATGCAACGATTTTGGATCGCAAGAACCGTATGATGATTCTACCATTCAAAATCTATACAGAGGCAGTTACGGAGTTGCTTTTCAGTTGATGCATAAAATTTCCATCATTGCGCCTGACACTGCCGAAGTTTACAAATGGCTACAGGAGCAAAGCCGCAACGGAGTGGCTAATGCGCCCGTATCGTGGAACTTTAATAAATTCTGCATTGATGAAGCCGGTCATTGGGTTCGTCATTTTGCATCGGCAACCAACCCGCTAGATACTGCAATTACCAACTGGATTCTATCTCCCAACACTACAGGTATTGCTTCTCAAACAACTGCAACAGACGTGCAGTTTCTGGGAAACCCTGCATATCATCAACTGAATTTTGACATCGTTAATTCTTCTCCGTGCAATTTTAAAGTTGATCTTTTCGACATGCAGGGAAGAAACCTGCAAACTGTTTTTAACGGAATGGTGGATGAAAAAAAATCAATCCGCTTTTCTCCGGCAAACCTGAAAACAGGAATTTATTTTATGCATATGCAAAGTGAAAACCTGAACAGGGTTTTCAGGGTTTGCTATATCAATTAAGCGGGCTTACATTTTCCAATTACTTTGCAGCGTTTCTTAACAGCGGCATTGTAACGCATTCAATCAATTCTTTGATGATGAAAAATCGTTGACGGTAATGCTTTATTACCCACAGAAACGCGGAATTTGCTTAAAATTCTGTTCCTGATTTCTGGAATAGCATTCCCACCGAGAAACTACGTGTTCCTGATTTCTGGAATAGCATTCCCACCGAGAAACTACGTGTTCCTGATTTCTGGAATAGCATTCCCATCAATGAACTACGTGTTCCTGATTTCAGGAATAGCATCCCCAGCGGTGAAATACGTATTCCGACTTTCAGGAATAGCATCCCCAGCGATGAACTACATGTTCCTGATTTCGGGAATAGCATCCCGACCGATGAACTACGTGTTCCTGATTTCGGGAATAGCATCCCCAGCGGTGAAATACGTATTCCGACTTTCAGGAATGCCATCCTGAACGGTGAAAACCCTATCATCAGTTTTGCCGATGCCATCCTGAACGGTAAAAACCCTATCGTCAGTTTTGCTGATGCCATCCCCAGCGGTAAAAACCCTATCATCAGTTTTGACGATGCCATCTTGAACGGTCAAAACCCTATCATCATTTTTGCCAATGCCATCCGGAACGGTCAAAACCCTATCATCATTTTTGCTGATGCCATCCTGAACGGTCAAAACCCTATCGTCATTTTTGCCCATGCCATCCCCAGCGATAAACTACATAAGTCAGTTTTCTGACATGCAATAAACGACTAAAAAACACTGCTTTTGGGAAATTGAAGGGCAGGTTTACTCCTTCACAAATTTCTTAACCAATCTATCCTTCTCGGTTTCGAAAAGAACCAGGTACATGCCATCTTTTAAATCCTGGCAACGAAAATCTTTTGTATAATACTGAGAAGTGAGCGAACCGCTTTCTGAAAAAATTTCTTTGCCGGTAATATCTACAATGTGCAAGCCATAATTTCTGCCTGCTAAACCGGAAGCATTGATAAAAGCAGTTTGCCAATCAGGATGATAAAAGACATTGAGTTGATTTGGAGTTTGCGGCTTTATGCTTTGAACCTGATTTGGATAACCTAGCGTATCGCAAAGTGAGCCGCCAAGTGCAGGCATGTTGTAGTCGGGGTTGTTGGGCAAGCCATAATAGGTTCTAGCACCACCAAGATAAAAACTGTTGAGTTGAAAATTACATGACGCTCCTAATGAGTTCGGATTATTAATGACGCTTAGGTTCATAGCCACGGGTTCAAATGCCCATGCAGTATCAGGATAAGGATAATTGTAAGTCATGTAGTAAGTTGCAGCTCTAGACCAATAAATTTTATTATCAGGAGCAAGACTCAAATAACCTCCAGAATAGGCAGGTATAATTGGAGCTGCAACAGTATCTTCCGTAGATGCAATATTCGCAGCAGAAAGGTCAAATTGAAGTATCTTGGGAACTTCTTCAGCTGTTGAAATATACAGGATGGAATCATTTGAGGAAAACTCACAGCCAAAATAGGCAGGGTAAGGAGTAAACTCATGCATGATATTTAAATGATTACTAATTATTCCTGTGCATCTATCAAAAACAAATAAATCAATTAATCCCTCTGCATTAATAAAAATGAGCTTATCCCCTTTGTGAGAAAATTTTATTGACCCTGCATCCGATGAACTTAATTCACCAATGCTTTGAATGAAAGGACCTTGAATGCCAAATGGGGTTATACTTAGGACATAAAAATCATTGGTAGGCAGACCACCGGTTGAAGCATTGGAATTATGATAGATAACCCACCAGTCCCTCCCATTGCCATTCTTTATTGCAGTCATACCACTAAATAGTTCAGTATCCGTAACGGAAATATTTTTTTGAATTATTGCACCCTTTCCACTATCCAACGTCATATCAATGATTGAATATCGAAAGCCCTCAAGAGTGGAGACAGATAAATGAAAAAGATAGAACTTACTTGAGTCTTGCGGAAATGGAACGATAGCCATCTGATTATAACAAGGGTCTCCGAGCAAGGAATCTCCATTGAGCATTTGATTATGATTTTTATTTACAACCTGCGCTCCACAATAACATGGACTATACCATAAATTGAGATTTCCTGTATGCGCATAAAACAAAAGCTGATTGGCTGAGTCAGCTATTGAGCAGCAACTACCGCGACAATCCATGGATGAAGTAAATGTTGTTGGAGAAGAAGGGTTTGAAAAATCAATACCCGCACTATCACCAAAGCACCAAATACGATTACTGAATTGAGCAGAAAGCACCAACGGCAAAAACAAAACACAGAGAAGAAAAAGTTTTTTCATCATTGTAAAGATAGAGAAAATTAATAGTTGACATCTTACAGGAACCCCACTGAAGGAGCGGGATAACCTGTCAGGATAAACCGGCTACTCCGTTACACACATCAGCTTTCTGTATTTACGGTTTCCGTTTACAGTAACGATGAGGATATAAATGCCGCGGTTGAATACCTGCGCTTCAAAAAGCTCGTAAGGATTTGCTTCGGGAATAATTTGTTCAGATAAAGAACCCACGAAATTATGAGTGAGCATGAGCTTGCCAAAAGCATTGAAAATAGTGAGAACTGCATTGGCGGGATACTTCATGTAAATACGCAGGTGCGCAAGCCCGTCTGAACTTTTTGAGATCACGTTTGGATATACATCAATGTCGAAATCATCGCAAATAGTATTTGAAGTCCATGAGTTGATGCCGCCCCACCAGTATGCAGCATCGTTGTTGCGATAGGTTTTTCCATCGCATCCGCACACAGGATCATATTCGGTTTGAATAATGTGGTAGCGATCAGGAGTTCGCACAGAATCCTGGCATAGTTGCGCAGATGCACTGTTGAAATAAACGAAGGAGAAGAAAAGAAGAAAACTTTTTTTCATTTATCTGTTTACAAAAGTACGGAACAAGTAAAAAGGAATAATGAATAAGTAATAAAAATAAAAACAGTCAGCCATCCATTATTCCTTATTCATTTTTATTTATTATTTTTTTCAGAAGAGTACTTCCTCCACTTCGCCACCACCTTTTCAAAATCCTCCGGCAATGTTGATTCGAAAAAAACTTTCTTCTTCGTTCGTGGATGTATGAAGCCGATGGTAGCCGCATGAAGCGCCTGCCGCGGAATAATCTCAAAACAATTCTGCACAAACTGTTTGTATTTGGTAAACGTAGTTCCTTTCAGAATTTTATCTCCGCCATATTCGTTGTCGTTGAAGATGGGATGCCCGATGTGTTTCATGTGTACACGTATCTGGTGCGTGCGCCCCGTTTCCAGTTTGCATTGCACAAGTGTTACATATCCGAACCGTTCCACCACTTTGTAATGAGTTACGGCATGTTTGCCATGTTCGGCATCTGCAAAAACATCCATCACTTTCCGGTCTTTCAAATTGCGCCCTATGTTTCCGGTAATGGTTCCTTCTTCTTCTTTAAAATCGCCCCATACCAATGCAAGGTAATTGCGGTCAATGGTGCGGTCGAAAAATTCTTTCGCAAGCTGATTCATTGCAAGCTCTGTTTTCGCAATCACCAAAAGCCCCGAAGTATTTTTATCAATGCGATGTACCAACCCTGGGCGCGGAGTCATTACCGTATCTTGCTTATGAATTTTACTTTGCGGAAGATTGCCCATGTGATATGCCAGCGCATTCACCAGCGTGCCTGAATAATGTCCATACGCAGGGTGTACCACCATGCCCGGTTCTTTATTTACGATGATGATGTCGTCATCTTCAAAAATAATATTGATGGGAATATTTTCAGGGATGAGTTCAAACTCGCGCACCGGCTGCGGCAGCACAAGCTGAATAATATCGTTTGGTTTTACTTTGTAGTTGGAGCGGACAGTTTTCCCGTTTACAAGAATACACTCCGCTTCGCATGCATTCTGAATACGATTACGCGAAGTTGTCTCCATGCGGCTCATCAAATACTTGTCAATGCGCAGCGGTGTTTTGCCTTTCTCTACCACGATGCGATAATGCTCGTAGAGTTCTTCCTGGTCACCGCTCTCCGCAATTTCTTTTTCTGTCATGATAAAAGTGAAGCCGCAGGTTTACAGATTTCAGTCTTTTGATAATCTGCAAACCTGCGGCCGTTTTGTTTTTTCTTTTTAATGCTGAATGATCAGCTTCTTCGTTTCTGTAAAAGTATTTTGCTTATCGGAGAGTTGAATGAAATAAATACCATTCCCCAAAGTAGAAACATCAAGTTCAGTATGCAGTTTGCAATTTGCAGTTGGCAAAGAAACAGCCAACACCTTTTCTCCAAGGAGATTGTAAATCGAGATTGTATTTATTGCCGACTGCCGACTGCTGACTGCCAACTTATTCGAAGCCGGGTTCGGATAAATCTCAAACTGCGGTTGCGCAGAAGTATTCTCCACAATACCAATTGTTAGATCCTTTCCGAAGAATGGGCGCATCATCCATGAACCATGAGTTATAGATTGATACCATTGATTATTGTAGTTCACAAACATCTTGCTATGAGAATCGGTATTGTGATCAACTCCAATTCCAATTTCATTATCAGTATTTTGAATGATGCCTACATAAATATTTCCGGGACCAACAACAAGAGGCACATCAAAATAATAATTTACAAAACCGTTGATGGAATCATTGTTGGCCGGCTTCAGGTCAATGCGCTTGTAAGCAAGAACATCTGAATTTGCAGAAACATTGATGCTGCTCCATAAGCAAAGAGAAAATAAATCCTGGTGAACATTATTTCCCCAGGGATTAAAATAAATCTGAATGCCACGTAAAGTATCTTGCATCTTCACATCAAACTGATATGCATACTCTGAGTATGCCACAGGAATTCCTGAGGCAGATTCCGCAGAACCATCATCGTAAGCGTAATAGTTCTGGAAGTGCTGAGTGAAATAACTTTCTTCATTTAAAAATAAAGGATCGCCAGCATGTAATCCGAACGTGTAATGTTGAATGTTGAAGTCAGCATATTCAGAGGTGGATGAAGTAAACAATTGAGATGTGAGCGGAATCTGAAATGTATCTGTTGAGTTTTGAGAAGGGCTTAAGTTCGGTTGAGATTGCGCACCAAAAATTACAGCGTTTGATCCATCCCACACCGTGTCATTAATGGCAAGCGAAGTAGTACCCGTAAAATTGTACAACTTCACAACATCATTGATTGAACTCTTTACTGGATTATTTCCTGCCAATACTTCACTCTTGTAATGCGAGTAAGGCATGGCAGTGTAATCGCTCAGGTAGGATTGAATGGGATACACCAAACTAATTTCATTCAATGGTTGATTGTAAGTTTCATTCTTTTTCAGTTTCACATAATCAATATTCCAGTGATCTCTGTTTCCGTTTGGAGTTCCGTAATTGTAAAATCGAAACTGAAATCCGCCCCAGAAATAGACCAAGCTGTCAACTTTTATTCTCACTTCTGCAAATGCGGAATCCGGTCGGCCGTTAGCCACCCAAATGTTGATCCAATTCGAGTCAATACCATTGCTTTCATAAAATTGCAGCACCAGAGAATCACCGTCTTCCGGCTCATCGCCTAAGCCCTGCGGCTGATAGTAGAAACTGAAATAAACAGAATCAGCAGGAGCTACGCTAGTGAGATCAATCGGTCTTGAAGTAAGGTAATCACAGATTACAGCATTTGTAGAAGTAGCATTGCTGTCATGAGGTTCACCAAGTTTGTTTAAGCCATCGAGCGTTGCAACTCCGATGGTGATGGGGTTATCGCAAAAAGTTTCGTTCACAAATGCATCGCTGTCCATCCACAATTGCGGGTTCGGATAAATGCGAGGAGTAGAAAAATCATCTTCAAAAGGAAGCGAAAGAGAAACTGAACTTTGTGTGCGCAGAGCAGTGTGGGTGAGTATCGGGTTTTTTTTCAGGTACTCTTTAATAACCGGATTTGATGAAAGCGGAAACTCAACTTCCTGCGCGAAAGTGAGAAGAACAAAAAAATTCAGAAGGAAAACACAGAAAAAATATTTTCTAATCATTATCAGTTGAGTTGAGTTGAAGATTACCGGAGATAAATATCAATTGCTTCTCCCTGCTTGATTGTTGTTTTGCCATCAGCTTCTGGAACTTGCTTGTACACTTTTGCGTTGTCCTGATTTTTTACCCCCTCGTCAAAGGTAATAGTTCCCACGTTAAGCGATGAACCTTTGAGTACAAACAACGCTTCGCCTTTTGAAAGTGTTACAAGATTCGGCACGGGTACTTCAGAATTTCCGAGGCCGTCACCGAGTATGAGATCAATGGAAGAACCTTTGTAAATCTCACTGCCTTCAGAAATTGAATGTCCTTTATACAACTGATCGAGTACTGCATTCTTTGCGAGATCGGGTTTGTAAATTGTTTGACCCACTTTTAAACCGAAGGTTTGAAGGATTGCCTCTGCTTGTCGGAATGATACATCAACAAGGTTCGGCATTTTTACCTTCGGTGGCTTCGTAGAATTTACGGTGAGATAAATCGTGCGGTTCTCTTTTACTTTTGAATCGGGCTTGGGATCCTGTTCGATGACAGTACCGGGTGCTTTGCCGTCCTCATAGAGCGAATCAATAATTTTGTATTGAAGATGTTTGTCTTCGATAAAGCGAATAAGTTTTTCTTCCGTGAGTCCGCGCACATCAGGAACAGTAATGCTTTCTCCGTGATGAGTATAATTATTCAACCAATTGTATAAAAGCAAAAACGAAATCCCGATCAGCACAACTGCACCGATCAGGTTGTACCAAAAAGATTTGCTCTTAATGAAATTTCTCAGACCGCTTAGCATTGTGAGAGAATGGAATAATGGAATAATGGAATAATGGAATAGCAGAAAGAGGAATGACCGTATGTTTGGAAGAATGGAAATGAAAGACGATGCAAGTTGTTTTCCGACATTCCATCATTCCAACAATCCAATTTTTTGCTGCTACTCATAATTAGTTCTCAATTTATTTTCTTCTGAATGTCTCTCTATCGCTAGCGAGATCAATCTGTCTATCAACTCAGGATAGTTGATGCCGCTTAGTTGCCAGAGTTTCGGATACATGCTGATGCTTGTGAAACCAGGCAGCGTATTGATCTCATTCAAAATAAATTCTCCGTTTTCCTTCAGGAAAAAGTCAACTCGCGCCAATCCTTCGCAGCACAATGATTGGAATGCTTTGATTGCTTCCCTCTGAACATTTTTCATTTCTGCTTCGCTCAATTGTGCGGGAGCAGAAAGCAACGCGCCTTTCTCATCAATGTATTTTGCTTTGTAAGAATAAAAACTGTCCTGCGGAATTACTTCACCTGGAACAGACGCAATCGGATTTTCATTTCCCAAAACTGCCACTTCAATCTCTCTTCCTTTTATACTTTCTTCAATCAAAACTTTTCTGTCGAACAGAAATGCTTCGTTAAGGGCTTTGTAAAACTCTTCTTCGGAAGTTACCTTACTTACTCCAACAGATGATCCTGCATTTGCGGGTTTCACAAATAACGGCAAGCCCAATTCTTTTTTTACTTCTTCAAAGTTCAATGCAGCGAGATCATTTTTTGTAACGCACTTCCATTTTGCAACGGCAATTCCTGCATCGCGCCACAAACGTTTTGCAACGTCTTTATCCATTCCTACCGAAGAACCCAACACGCTGCAACCGACAAAGGGAATGTTCATCAACTTGAGCAAACCCTGAATTGTTCCGTCTTCTCCGAAGGAACCATGCAACACAGGAAACACTACATCAATTGAATCAATTGTTTTTCCGCTGCGGATGTTCAGAATCTGATTGCTTGTTTCTGTGGGAATGATGGTAACTTCAACATTACTGTTGTTTAGTTTGATGAGCTTTGGATTGTTTTCATTTAGCAGATAGTGCGACTCATCGTTGAGATACCATTTTCCGCTTTTGTCAATGCCGATGAGTTGAAGTTCATACTTGTTTTTATCAATTGCATTGATCACGCTTTTTGCAGATTGCAAACTCACTTCATGCTCGGCAGATTTTCCCCCGAAGAGAATGGCGACTTTTATTTTCTTAGTGTTCATCTGATCAAAAAATCCTGAATGGCAAAGTTAGATTTTTGATATAACGGGGTTGAGGAGAAAAAATTGTTTTTCAAAAAACAATGTTGATAAGGAAGTTCAGGATTTCGGAAAGCAGACGTAATGTTTCTCCACGGGTTCGCTCATGGCCGAGATGTTTAAGGTGTCGGCAGCTTTGGCAATGTCGCGGATGCTGCCGTCTTTGTAAAGAAGATTTATTTTATCGCTGATGCTGTTGTAAGCGTTGTTCACGAGTTTGCCTTCGATTACGAAATAACTCAGGTCAGCATCTTTCAGATTGAGTTTTGTTTTTACTTCTGCTTTTATCTTTTCAACTTCTTCTTTATAGAACGACCTGCTTTGAATTTTTATTTTGAAAAGATTTCTGTTGAGAATTCGTTTGCATAAATCGCTCAGCACAAAATCAGGATGGTTGCACCAAACTTTTACGGATGAAGTGATGTCGCTGTCATCGAGCAGTGTAAACGTGTCAAGAAGAGAGTCATCAGCAAGAAAATCTTTTTTTGAAAAACTGTTTTGGAGAAAAAGCTTGAAGGCAGGCGTTGCAAATAATTCTTTTCCCTTCTTCGTTAATTCTTTTGCGCGTTTGAGGATGTTGATAAGTAAGCACTCCGCACTCACGACCGTTTTGTGAAGATAAACCTGCCAGTACATCAATCGTCTTGCAACCAAAAATTTTTCGATAGAGTAAATTCCTTTTGCTTCAATGGCAAGTTGGTCGTTGTGTACTTCAAGCATTTTGAGAATGCGGTCCTGCGAGATAACTCCTTCCGATACTCCTGTGAAAAAACTGTCGCGGCATAAATAATCGAGGCGATCCATGTCGAGCTGACTGGAGACAAGCTGATGCAAAAACTTTTTCGGATACTGATCGCGGAAAATCTTCAGTGCAAGAGTCAGCCGTCCGTTGAAATGTTTGTTGAGCTTGTCCATCATCAATCCCGAAAGTTCTTCATGGCTGATGCCGCTTGCAATGCTGTCTTCAAGCGCGTGTGAGAACGGGCCGTGCCCAATGTCGTGAAGAAGAATTGCCATGATGACTGCTTCTTTTTCTTCCTCAAGAATAATATGTCCTTTTGATTCCAGAACTTCAATGGCTTGATGCATAAGATGCATGGCGCCAATTGCATGATGAAAGCGGGTGTGATTTGCTCCGGGATAAACAAGGTGCGTCATTCCAAGCTGACGAATTCTGCGCATTCGCTGGAAGTATGGATGCTGTATAAGTTCCATCACGCGCTCACCGGGCATGGTGATGATGCCGTAGATGGGATCGTTGAGTATTTTTAGGTGGGACATGTGCGGGGCGAAGATAGAGGAAAGCAGGTTATGCGTTGATCGTTATACGTTATTTGGAAAAGAGTTGATTGAGTTGACTGGTTAATTAGGAAACAGCTGGGCTGCTCCCCAATCAGCTTAGTCAACTTAATTAACTCAATCAACTAAGTTAATGTTTGTTAACGATCAAATATCCTTTCAGCATCAGCGTTGTAGAAGAAATCGAAATATAAATCAGTATGAATAGAAACATCTTTGCTACTTTTGAACGTCATCAAAATAATTTTTCTGACACACAAACTATGGACAAGGTAACAATCCTCTGGGCTGACGATGAAATGGATCTTCTGAAACCTCACGTTTTATTTCTTGAAGAAAAAGGATACGATGTAACTACGGTTAACAACGGTAAGGATGCGCTGGAGAAATTTCAAAAGCAACAGTTCGATATTATTTTCCTTGATGAGAACATGCCCGGGCTTTCCGGAATTGAAACGCTGGTACGTATGAAAAATATTAACGCTGAAGTTCCCATCATCATGATTACGAAAAGTGAGGCAGAACAAATTATGGAAGATGCCATCGGCAGCAAGATTTCCGATTACTTAATCAAGCCCGTTAATCCGAATCAAATTCTTCTCAGCATTAAAAAGAATTTAGAGAACAAACGGTTGATCAGCGAGAAAACAACCACTGCGTATCAGCAGGAATTCAGAAATATCAGCATGAATCTTTCTGATAAGTTGAGTTGGAAGGAGTGGAAGGAAGTATATCGAAAACTTGTTTTCTGGGAACTCGAATTGCAGAAGAGCACCGACCAAAGCATGTACGAAATTCTTACTTCACAGAAAGACGAGGCGAATAAACTTTTTACAAAATACATTGAGAATAATTATCTGAAACTGCTGAAAGCTACTGACGACACGATACCCGTGATGAGCCATCAACTGATGAAGAAGAAAGTGCTCCCTGCCGTTGATGCTGCGCCCGAACCGATGTTTTTTATTCTCATTGATAATCTTCGTTACGATCAGTGGAAAATTTTGCAGCCCGTTATTTCAGAATATTTCAGAATGCAGGATGATGATTTGTATCTCGGCATCTTGCCTACTGCTACACAATATTCACGCAACGCTATCTTCGCAGGGCTGATGCCGTTGGAGATTGAACAACGTTTCCCCACGCTGTGGATGAACGATGAAGAAGAAGGAGGAAAAAACTTACACGAAGCAGAATTTCTTGCCGACACCTTGAAACGTTTCCGCAAGGAGTACAAGCACTCGTATGTGAAAATTACCAATCATGCAGACGGAAAAAAGATGGTGGACAACATTCACTCAATGATGGAGAACAAACTGAATGTGATCGTGTACAATTTTGTGGACATGATGTCTCACTCGCGCACGGAAATGGAAATGATTCGTGAACTGGCTGATGATGAAGCGGCATACCGTTCCATCACACTCTCCTGGTTCGAACATTCTCCGCTGCTTGAAGCGCTGAAAATTATTGCAGAGAAAAAAGGTCGCATAATTATTACCACCGATCACGGAACCATTCGTGTAAAAGATCCCGTAAAAATTGTGGGAGATAAAACGGTGAACACAAACCTACGCTACAAACAGGGGCGCAACCTGAACTACGACCGCAAGGAAGTTTTCGAAATAAAAAATCCTGCTGATGCCATGCTGCCTCGACAGCACCTCAGCCAATCGTTTGTGTTTGCGAAGAACAACGACTTCTTTGCCTATCCGAATAATTACAACTACTACGTTACCTACTACCGCGACACGCTTCAGCACGGAGGCATTTCGATGGAAGAGATGATTGTTCCGTTTGCGGTGATGTTGCCAAAGTGACCTTATGTAACGAATAAATTCGAGCTACGAAACGCGAATGAAGCATCTCATTTTTGATTTCGCATTTCTTGGTTCGAACCTATTCGCGGATATTCGTTTTGTGGATTGGAAAACCTTGCTACCTTTGTCGACCATTTTTGAAAATTAAGAAAGAATAACAATGAAAAGAACCTTCCAACCCTCAAACAAAAGACGTAAAAACAAACACGGTTTCCGTGAACGCATGAGTACCCCAAATGGACGCAGAGTTATTGCTGCCCGCAGAGCGCGCGGTCGCAAACGCCTTACGGTAAGCGATGAACTTCATGCAAAGGGAAAATAAAAATTTCGTTATCGGTTAACTGTTATCAGTTATCCGGAATACATAAAAGAAAAGGGTTTGCCGATGGCGAACCCTTTTTTATTGAGATAATTTGAAATTCTTTTCAGCAAAATAGCCCGAACGCCCAATCCTTGAACATGAAGCAACACCTTTTGGACATGAACCTACACGTTCCAAGCATGATTGAACAAGTAAAAAGAGTGTAGGTTCATGTGCCTGACCCAAACGTTCATATGCGGAAGTTGAATGAACACCTTCAGCATATGAACGAACACGTAAATAGAATGAACGGAGCAGTTATTTATATGAACGTTCATACTCAAAGTGTGGTGATTCGGGTCAGGAACGTGAATGAATGGTCTGGGACTCGTTCATTCATGTGCGCGACTGCATAATTTAGCCAATTTCGATGAATCGGCTAAAAATTTCAGTTTAGCTGCAAGTGCTTGCTGATTTTTGAAATTTACTCCAGGTCACGCAATTTCCACACCACCCACGAGTAAATTAAAAGCATTCCAGTAAAAATAAAAGGCGCTCCGAAAATAAGACCGAGAAATGTTTCGCTTTGTGAATACATATAAATAAACATGCTTACTCCACCCGCAAGTTGAATAAGTGCCCCGGGCATTTCCCACTGCCACGAAGCCACATAACCAATTACTGCCATAGTGAGAAGCAAAATAAAATACAAACTCCGCGAATCACTGTTTTGGCTAAAAGAAGGTATAACTTCACGCAAGGCAAACAGAAAAAAGAAAATGCAAACCAGCAAACCAACTATGCGTGCTGTCCATTTTAATCGCGACTGAAGTATAAGGGGACTCATTGTTCTATTCCTTTGGCAAAATTATATTTTTTATCCTTCGGTAATTCGCGAAGAAGAAATAACTTTTCATTTATTTTGTGAATCAACTTCTTTGTTGGGCAAACTGTTGTTTTTCTTATGCCACTGAGTTTAAGTAATACGACAAGGTTCATAAAATTCAACAACAATTTACCGATCATTCTTACATTTTACAAAACATTCAGGTTCCAATTGGCGATTTAGTTGCGGTTGTTAAGGCAGACGATGAGAAGTTACATGCTGAGTTTCCGATTGACAAATAACTACCCCCCGAATAACCTGACTCTCTTATTACTTGCCGCATCCAAATAATCTCTATCTTCACGCCTCCAAAAAAAAATAAACAACTATTACTCATGAGAAAATTTCATTCATCTGTTCTTGCTGCACTCTTCATCACCTTGAATTGTGTTGCATCTAATCCTTTCAACCATTCAAAACAGCCGCTTACTTTAAAAGAAGGCGAATATGCAAAAGGCACCGTTATTGTTAGGATAAAACCTGAAGCACGTGTTACATGTCGTACTTCTTCCATTGATGTCGGAACAATAAATGAAAAACTCGCATTGCTCGGAGCAACTGTGAGCAAGCGCTTTCAACATTCAAAGCAAATCATTAACGAGCGCAATCGCTTCAACATTGAAATAGTGGACATCTCCCTCATCTACACCGTTAAGTTTAATGAAAATACTCCTGTGAAAGATGCCATTACATTACTTTCTGCTGATCCCGCAGTAATGTATGCGGAGCCACTATACATACAACGTTACTGCTATACACCGAGTGACCCAAGTGGAAATCTTGCGCTACAGTACTTTCTAAACAACATTCAGGCCTACAATGCCTGGGACGTTTGGAAAGGAGACACTAACACGGTAATCGGAATTGTTGATAGCGGCACCGACTGGGATCATCCTGATCTGGCTGCTAATGTTCATAAAAACTGGGCTGACCCGATAGATGGAGTTGATAATGACGGAGACGGGTATATCGATAATTTTCACGGATGGGATATAAGCGAAAATGATAACGACCCTACGGTAGGAGGTCAGGATCATGGCTCGCACGTTTCAGGTTGTGCCGATGCAGTTACTGATAATGGAGTTGGGGTTGCAGGCCCGGCATTCCGCTGCCAGTTTATGGGAATTAAATGCGCACTCGATGCAAGCACAACTTCTATTGACAATGGTTATGACGGAATCGTCTATGCTGCTGATCATGGATGCAATGTTGTCAACCTGTCCTGGGGACGCGCAGGCGGCTTTAGCCAGTTTGAGCAAGACATCATCAATTATGCTGCGGTAAATCATGATGTAACTGTTGTAACGGCAGCAGGTAACTCTAATTTAGATCAAACATTCTACCCCACCCAATACGACAATGCAATAAGTGTAGCAGCCACAAGTTCAAATGATGGAAAAGCATCTTTCTCTAACTATGGAAACCGAATAGATGTTTGCGCTCCTGGCGATAATATTTATTCTACTGTTTACAATAATTCCTACACATATATGAGCGGCACTAGCATGGCATCACCAATTGCTGCAGGTTGCGCTGCAATGATTAAATCACGCTTTCCATCATTTTCTCACGAGCAGGTTGCAGAGCAATTACGCGTTACTTGCGACAATATTTACGGTGTTGCAGGAAATTCTGTGTATCAGAATAAACTTGGCAAAGGAAGAGTGAATATGTTCAAAGCAATGACGGATACTACATCTCCCGGAGTTAAAGCTACCATTGCATCCATCACTGATGGCAACGACAATATATTTGTTGGAAACGACACACTTTCAATTGTTGTATTATTTAAAAACTTATTGCACCCGACTGCAAACATGACTACTCAGCTTACTGCATCCTCAAATCAGGTAAGTGTTCTTCAAAATGCATTTACTGTTGGATCACTCAATACACTTGATACAATTTCCAATTTTGCAGCAGTTTACCGGGTTCGTATCAAGCCAACAGCTCCAATCAACCTCTCTGTTCCATTCAAACTTACGATGACTGACGGTACATGGACTGATTTTCTCTCCTTCTCAGTTGTAGTGAATGTTGATTATATTAATATTCAAGTGAACGATATTTCTACTTCTCAAACAAGCAAAGGAAGAATCGGATTCAACACATCCGGTCCCGGAGAAGGAATTGGATTCTCATATCAAGGCGGACCAAACAATCTTTATGAAATGGGATTGATGATTGGTGATGGCACACACGATGTGGCAAATGGAATACGTAACGAAACCGGTGCTTATGACGAAGATTTCGGCTATTCTGTTCGTGTTACAGAATCCTCAAGTACCCAATCAGATTTTTATGCCAGCGGAGATTGTAACGATAATGGACCAACTGCTCCTGGCAATAAACTCATCATTGAAGTACCCCATCACACTTACGCATGGGTCAATAATCCGGACCGCGGATACATCATTGTTGAATATACAATTAAAAATATTGGAACCACAACGTTGAATAATTTATACGCGGGAATTTTTGCTGACTGGGATGTAAATGACGTAGCAGATACTTCTACAAACGCATTCAATTCAAACCGTGATTCAGTAGACCTGACCCGTAAAATGGGTATTGCCTATAATACCTGGGCAGATGGTTACTACTGCGGAATAAAACTACTAACCTCTGCCGGTTTCAATCACTATGGACTTGATAATGTAGCGGGCGGAAATGGTGGAGTAGATATTGCAGATGCCGTTGATTATTTTTCTGAAGCAGATAAATATACAGTGCTATCTACCAGCAGAGATGTTGCAGGTCATGTAAATCCAGAGGGTAACGATGTGTGCGATGTAACATCTACAGGACCATTCACTATTACTGTAGGAGATTCAGTGACTGTTGCGTTCGCACTCACTTGCGGAGAAAATCTCGCTTCTATTCAGGCAAGTGCCGATGCTGCACAAATAAAATATGACGGATTGCATCTCGGTATTAGCGAAGCTCATTCTGTAGATCAGATGTTATGCTCAGTTTATCCGAACCCGGCAAGTAAATCTACTTCCGTCAAATTCTCAGTCTTAAACTCTTCACAGGTTGAATTGTCGGTTTACAATGTTCAGGGAGAGATGGTAAAAACGTTGATGAATAAAAAAATGAATTCAGGTGTCTATAGTACCATCATTGATTTAAGCGATCTTCCAACAGGAGACTATTTTATTCAACTTGATGCAGACGGTAAAACAGAAGTGCAGAAGCTAATGATTGCCCGATAAGATTATTTCTAATATGAAAATGTCCGGAGAAAGTTTCTCCGGGCATTTTTTATTTATGCTTAGCACGATTTGATTTTTACTTCTACATTTGGCAAGCAAATAAAAGATCTGTTTATGAAACTAAAAGAAATCCTCAGTATTCCCGGCATGACTGGCTTGTACAAAATAGTAGCAAGCACCAAATCCGTCTTCATTGTGGAATCGCTTGTTGACGGCAAACGCCAACCCATTCCGGTTACTCACCGTGTAAGTTCGCTCACTGATATTCTTATTTATCGCAAAGATGAAGAGATGCCGTTAGTAAACGTGTTTAAAAAAATAAAAGAAACAGATGGCGAAAAACTTTCTGTTAATCCTAAAGGAGGCGATGATGAGTTGAAAAATTATTTTCGGAAATTAGTTCCTGATTTTGACGAGAGCCGTGTGCATGTAAGTCACATGAAAAAAATTCTCACTTGGTACGAATTGTTGAACGGTATCGTAGATTTTGATCAAAAGGAAGAAGATAATGATTCTGATTCTTCCATTTTGAATAAAGATGATCAGGGAAAACCCACCTCAAAAGCTCATGAAATGAATGCTCCCAAGGCGGATCAGCATTCAAAGGTTACTCCTATTAAACTTAGAAAAAAAGTCTGAAAAAATATGAGTGATAATCAAACAATATCAACGGCTGTTCCCGCAAAGAACAGCCGTCATTTTTTGTCAACTCAAACAGATTTTAATTCATGGCAATCTCTGAACCCTTTTTATGGAAATCTTAAATCAAGAACACTTAATTCTATTGATGAACTTAAATCGTGGCTCAGTGATTTGAGTGAACTGGATTCGGCAATAAGTGAACACGTCGGCTGGCTTTATATCCGGATGACTTGCAATACTCAGGACAAAAAATCAAGCGAAGCATACTCACATTTTGTAAGTGAAATTCAACCGATCATTTCTGAATACGATGATGTCTTCAACCGGATGTTGCTTAAATCTAAGGCGAAATCAGAATTGAAAAATGATTACAAAGGCCATCTTGCTTCCATTGAAAATCAGGTTCGCATTTTCAGAAAAGAAAATATTCCGCTTATTGCTGAGAGTACACTTAAAGAACAGAAGTATGGAGAAATTGCTGGAGAAATGACAGTGGATGTTAAAGGAAAAACACTCACGCTTCAACAGGCAGCAAATTACCTCAAGCAGCAAGACAGAAAGTTGAGAGAAGAGGCTTATTTCAAAATTGCCAACCGCAGATTACTTGATCGAAAAAAACTAGATGAACTTTTTAACGAGCTTATAAAATTGCGTCATCAAATTTCTTTGAATGCAGGATTTAAAAATTTTCGTGATTACAAATTTACAGAACTGGACCGCTTTGATTACACTCCAGAAGATTGCACACGCTTTCATGACTCTGTGCAGAAGCAAATTGTTCCCGTAGTAGATGCAATGTTGAAGAAAAGAAAACAAGAATTAAGAACAGATGCACTAAAGCCATGGGATCTTGATGTTGATACTTCAGGCAAGCCCGAATTGAAGCCATTCAAAACCGGACACGAACTGACCAAAAAAGCGATCGAATGTTTTTATTCAATTGATCCGTACTTCGGGAAAGTGGTGGAGGCATTACACTCGCTTAACCACCTAGACCTTGATTCACGCATTAGCAAAGCACCGGGCGGTTACAACTATCCGCTGTATGAAACAGGAGTACCATTTATCTTTATGAACTCAAGTGGCAGCATGCAAGATGTAGTAACTATGGTGCATGAAGGTGGCCATGCCATCCACAGCATGCTAACTCACAAATTGGAATTTGTTGGCTTCAAGGAATTGCCGAGTGAAATTGCTGAGCTTGCTTCAATGAGCATGGAACTCATCAGCATGGAACATTGGAATTATTTTTTCGAAGATGAAGATGATTTGCGAAGAGCAAAGCGAGAACAGCTTGAAGGCGTACTTGAAGCGTTGCCGTGGATTGCCTGCGTTGACAAGTATCAACATTGGCTTTATACAAATCCTGAACTCAGTGTTAAAGAGCGAACAAACGAGTGGAAAGAAATTTACTCTTCATTCAGTAGTTCAGTAATTGATTGGGAAAGGGCGGAGGAAGCGCGGGAGGCATTATGGCAAAAGCAACTTCACCTTTTTGAAGTTCCATTTTACTACATCGAATATGGAATGGCTCAACTCGGAGCCATTGCTGTTTGGAGAAATTACAAGACAAATCAGAAACTTGCCATTCAAAAGTATAAAGATGCATTGAGTTTGGGTTCCACCCATTCAATTCCTGAAGTTTACAAAGCGGCCGGAATAAATTTCGATTTTTCTGAAAGTTACATCAAAGAACTCGCTGATTTTGTAAAAAACGAATTGGAAAAAGTGTAAGGTTTTGAATATTTTTTTTTTCTACATCCGACTGATTCATTCTTTTCTTACAAAACTTCAAGTCAATTCCTTTTCGATCTTCTGTTTCTGATCTCATATTTTGTCGGATCCCCTATAAATAGCGGGTTTCAGCGCAAGTTCAAGATATGATAAAGCGTCCTGGTTTTTAGTAAGAAAATGATGCCTCATTTTCAGCGGTTTTGGGAATGTAATAAACCGTGCAAGATTAATAGGGATTGATAGTTATTCATAAAACTCTCTGCTCCCGATTTCATATAATGGTTCAGAGTTAAAGTCCTTCATAGGATGTCAAACACATCACAACATATCAGTTTACAACGCAGAAAATTTACTGAACAGGTAATTTTTTATCGCATCCTGTTGCTTGCAGCAACTATTGCATACGCGCTGTCTTCTTCTGCCGATGCATTTCTGAATCTGCACTTCAATGTTTTCATTCTTCCTGCCGCAGTAGTTGCGTTCCTGTTTTTCTCGGTTTTCATTCTCTCATTTTTCGTTGATACAATTAACCACTACTTCAACTTGATCGCGCGCATAATTATCGTTGCTGCTCACTTGCAACTTATTGGATTAAGTGTAGTAAATCATTTCCGTCCAGAGTTATTGTTTGCCTTGCTTTCGGCAACGTTTGTTGCAAGTTTTATTTTTCAGAAAATTAGAACATTAGTGCTGTTCGATCTCACGATGTGCGGCATTCTCATCATCGCTATTTTTATTGACAAGTATATGGCGAAAGAACTGGAACTTCTTAAAGCTCCAATCATTCGACCATATATTGATCCGATTTTCTTTTTATTGAGCGAAGCAGGAGTAATGATCCTTGCAGCGCTTCTAAGCACGATCCGTTTCGTGCAGTTCAGAAATTTCATTCAGGAAGAAACTCCAAAGCAAATATTTGAATTGTCTGATGATCCTTCGCTCGTTGTAAATTCACTTTCGGGAATTATTGTTGACTGCAACGATCTTGCAATTCATCTTTTTGAAGCTGCCGATAAAAGCGCACTAATTAATCAGCCGGTGGATTCACTCCTGAAAGAACCATTTTCAGGTGAACAGTTCTCTGATTTTAGAAATAAGTTATTTCAGTTTTCAAAAGCATCGGCTCTTGTTACATTTATTTCACAGAGCGGAAAATTATTCATTGGAATTTTAAATGCACGAAAGGGCTCAGATAATCTCATTCGCATTTCAGTCTCTGAGATTTCAGTTGGAGATGAAGCTGAACAAAAAAAAATTATAAAGAAGGAAACGGGAGAGCGGGAACTTGATTCATATCTCATTAGTCAATCAATTCTTCCTGTCGCGTGTATTGGATTGGATTACAAATTTACTGAAGTGAATCATGCCTTCAGCGAACTATGCGGTTATAGCAAGGCAGAGTTGAAAAACATGAGACTCATAAACCTGATTCATCCCAGTGATCAGCAAAAAGAAAAAAGTATATTATCAAACCTTTTCAGTGGTAAAATTCCTGTCAATCGTTCTGAAAAAAGAATTCTGAATAGAAACAGCCGTATTATTTGGGTTAACATGTCTTCCTCGTTGATGCGCGATGAAAATAATTTTCCGCATTACGTTGTCTTAATGATTGAAAACATCACGAAACAAAAACGGCACGAGCGCACCCTTATAAAAGACAAACTCAATCTTTCTTCGATACTTGACAAAGCTGATCTATCTGTAGTAAGTATTGATCGTAATCACACCATTCTTTTTCTCAATGAAAAACTGAAAGATGTTTTGTTCGGATTAACTGAGATTGTTGTGGAGATTGGTTTCAATATAAAACAACTTATTCCTTCTCAATTTCTTTCCCGTTACGAAGAAATATTTTTAAAGGGTTTTAAAAGCGAAAATTTTGTGACAGATGAATCCGTTAATCTGACTGAAGGAAAAAAGCTGGATCTTGAGATTTCTGTCTATCCTATAAAAGATGAATCAGGGAATGTTTTGAGTCTAACAATTTCCGGAAAAGATATTTCAGATCGCAAAGAGAAGGAGCGTACGCTAATAAATGAAAGGCAACTGGCGGAAAATGCCACCGAAGCTAAATCGGGCTTTCTTGCAACCATGAGTCATGAAATTCGCACACCGTTGAATGGCGTAATCGGAATGGGGAAACTATTGAATCAAACTGCTCTATCTCCAAAGCAGCAAGAGTATGTGGATTCTATTGTTCTAAGTGGTGAAGCTTTGCTATCTGTCATCAACGACATTCTTGATTTTTCAAAAATTGAATCTGCAAAAATGGAATTGGAGAAAAAACCATTTGCAGTAAAGCGTTGCGTGGAAGAAACATTTGAATTGATGTCTTCAAAAGCACTTGAAAAAAATCTTGCACTTCAATATACAATCCAAAAAGATGTGCCCCGATTTATTGTTGGAGACATCACCCGTTTAAGGCAAATCTTATTGAATCTTGTTTCAAACGGAATTAAGTTTACTTCAAAAGGAAGACTTGCGATTCATGTTTCAAAACTGAAACAACAAAACGATCAGGCTGAACTTTTGTTTGAGGTAAGAGACAGCGGTATCGGCATACCTCTGGATAAAATTGACAAACTCTTCAAATCTTTTTCGCAGGTAGATTCTTCTACAGCTAAAACATACGGTGGTACAGGTCTTGGACTTGCAATCAGTAAAAATCTTGTTACTCTGATGGGAGGGAAGATTTGGGTTGAGAGCACTGCCGGAGAGGGTTCATCTTTTTTCTTTACCATTAATACCGAACTTGCTTCCACAGATGAGGTTGCAAAAGGAAAGAGTGGAGCAAACCAATTAGCAAATGCAAGCATGCTAATCATTAGTGACGACAAAACAGAGGTAGATACTTTTACAAATTACTTCTCCCGTTGGGGAATGAAAGTTCACTCTACCGACTCGATAGAGCAAGCCGTAAAGCGAGTTCAATCGGGAGAGAAATTTAATCTTGTTTCAGTTGATGCACAAATGATCAGTGCAAAACCGCTTGAAGTTGCAAAGCGAATTCGTTCTCTGAGATCGAAAGATGAACTTCCTATTATTCTTTTTAATACGGACGAAAGTGAAATCACCATTGAGTTTACTGATAATGTTGTCTCAGCAATAATTCCAAAAAATGTTGATCGCTCAAAGTTACTTGACATTCTTATTGGTGTATTTGCAATAGAAGATCATCAGCGATCTCAGCAGCAAAAAGGATTAGCTCTCGCAGACAAGCAACTTGCGGTAAAAATTCCGTTAAGAATTTTAATTGCAGAAGACAATTCGGTAAATCAATTATTGGTAAAAAATCTTTTTGATGGACTTGGTTACAAGCCGGACATTGTAGAGAACGGACTTCTTGTAATCGAGAAACTGAAAACAAAATCTTATGATATAATTTTCATGGATGTTCAGATGCCTGAACTCGATGGTTTGGCAACAACCCGTTTCATTATTAATAAAATGAATCTCGTACAACGCCCTGCGATCGTAGCAATGACAGCATTTGCATTGGAAGGCGATCGTGAAAAATGTATTCAGGCGGGAATGGATGACTACATCAGTAAACCTTTTATGATTGAAGAAATTGTTGCGAAGATTATGAAGTGGGGAAAAAGTTCAGGTACAAGCGAAAGTGCGTCCATAAAAGTTGAAGTGAAAGCTTCGGATGAAAAGCAAATTCTTAATCTGAGCGTTCTTAATCGCCTTCGCGAAATAAGTCCTGAAAACTCCGATGAGTTTTTACGGGATATTGTCAATATGTTTTTACAGCAAGCACCTGTGCTGGTAGATGAGATAAATAATTTCTGCACGCATCAACGTTATACTGAGATGGGTCACACTGCTCACAAATTAAAGGGATCTGCATTGAACATGGGCGCTTCAGCTCTTGGAGAACTTTGCCGAATCATTGAATTGAAAGGGAGGGAAAATCAGGGAGCAGATTGCGACTCGATTATGTCTGAACTGAAAAAAGTTTTTGATCTCACTGCATTGGAACTTCGCAAGAGTATTTGATCAGAGAATATTCACTTCCATTTCTAACATCACATCAAATTTTTCTTTCACACTTTGCTGAACTTTTTGTGCGTGAGCGAATAATTCTTCTCCCGATGCATTTCCGTAATTGACAAGAACGAGCGATTGCCTGGCATGCATTCCGACATTACCGATTCGCTTTCCTTTCCAGCCGCATTGTTCGATTAGCCAACCGGCAGCGAGCTTCATTCCGTTCGCGGTATTGTAACCAACAATCTCTGGAAATATTTTTTTCAGTTCAGAAAACTTTTCTTCGATCACTTCAGGATTTTTAAAAAAACTTCCGCAGTTGCCAATTACTTTCGGATCGGGAAGTTTGCTTTGGCGGATGTTTATTACTGACTGTGAAATTGCTTTTACGCTCGGTTGAGAAACATTCATCGCTTTTAACTCCTGTTCAATTGCTCCATAGGATATATTGAGCTTCGGATGTTTGTTCAGTTTTAAAGTAACAGATGTAATAATAAATTGATTTTTGAATTCGTGTTTGAACACGCTGTCGCGGTAACCAAACCTGCAATCATCAATTGAAAATATATTTCTTTCACCTGTTGAAAGATGGATTGCTTCAAGTTCAAAAAATGTTTCCTTCAATTCAACTCCATACGCCCCGATGTTCTGAATAGGGGCAGCCCCAACTGAACCGGGAATGAGCGAAAGGTTTTCAACACCACCGAAATTATTTTCAACGCAATACATAACTAACTCATGCCACACCTCGCCACCGCCACTTTGAATCCACACGAAATCTGAATCTTCTTTTATTTTAGAAATTCCTTTAATGTTGTTTCTGATGCAAAGAGCACTGAGATTATGAGTGAAAAGAATATTACTGCCGCCACCAAGAACAATCTTTTTTTCTTTTTCATACTCTTTCGTTCGAATGAGCTCAAGAGCTTCCTGCTGACTGGTTACTTCGCAAAATGCTTTTGCGCTTATATCCAGTCCGAATGTATTTAATTGCCTTATCGAATAATTGGTTGAAATCTTCATATACGGTTCAAAAATACGCTTCAGTTACCACTGAAATTAACGCCTGCTTCGATTTTACTCACAACGCAAAACCTGCCGTTCACCAAGTAAGGGATGACTTATCTAAAAAGAAGTTGACATTTCTTCATGGAGAAACTACTTTGCCATCCTCATGGTTTGGTTTTTGGTTAAACAATCAATGAGGTGTTTTATTCGAGTTAAGTCAAGAGCCCTGCCTTAAAAAAGTGGGGTTTTTGTTTTTGAAAACTCTGGTACCTGCATGTTCTGCCTCGTCATTATCTTTACCATCTTTAAAAAAAATTGAGATGAATGATTTGATAAAAGATAGTTTTTCAGAAGCGAAGAAAATTCTTGATGAATTTATTTCGGATGAAAATAATTTCCGGAAGATTGAAGAAGCGGGAACTCTTCTTGTTGCAGCTTTCAGGAGTGGAAAGAAAGTAATCAGTTGCGGAAATGGTGGCAGCATGTGCGATGCCATGCATTTTGCAGAAGAGTTGAGCGGCCGTTTCCGTGAAGACCGGGCGGCATTGCCAGCGCTTTCTATTTCCGATCCCTCTCACATTACATGCACGGCAAATGATTTGGGTTTTGAGAAAATATTTTCACGGTATATTGAAGCAATCGGAAATAGTGGAGACGTACTGCTTGCAATTAGCACAAGTGGAAATTCCAAAAATGTGGTGGAAGCAATTTATGCGGCAAAGAAAAAGGGAATGAAGGTGATTGCACTCACTGCTAAAGATGGGGGTGCAATTAAACTAATCTGCGATGTTGAAATACGCGCACCACATTCTGCTTATGCTGACCGCGCGCAGGAAATTCACATAAAGGTTATTCACTCACTCATCCAGTTGGTGGAGGAAGGGTTGGCACGCACCTGATCACGCTGAGTTAATTAAGTTGATTGAGTGCCCTGAGTTAAATTGGAAAAACCTGCTACTCCTTAATTAGACTTAATTAACCTGATCCACTTTTTTCATTCCTTCATAACCCTCCCACTCACCTTCCCTCCTGCTCCATTAAGCGAAACAACACAAACTCCCTGCGCCAACTAGCCAGTTGGTTTTTGATCAAATTTCGAAGTATTGTCGTTCAAATCTCATTCCCTGCCGTTAAAAACTGATTTCCTGACGACAATATCTCATCTCCTGGCGTCATAAACCGATCCCCTGACGACAATATCTCATCCCCTCGCGTCACAACCTGATCCCCTGACGACAATATCTCATCTCCCAGCGTCACAAACTGATCGCCTGACGACAATATCTCATCCCCCCGCATCCCAAACTCATTTCCTGACGACCGGCCTTCTGTTTAGAACGTCCGGAGATGTGATCGGCAAGACGGGGGAAGCCAATGGGAAGACGGGGGAAGCGATCAGCTCGTTCGACCGTAAGATTTTGAAGACTGGAGAAGCGATCAGGAAGCCGCCCCTTCAGTTTTTGACGTCAGGGGAAGAGATTAGCTCGTTCGCCCATCCAATCGGGAAGAGCGCGGAAGCGATCGGAAAGCCGCTCGTTGTGATATTGAAGCCAGCGGAAGCAACCGGAAAGCCGCCACCTGCGATTATGCCATTAACTTTCTATAAAATGAAATGCAAAATTGCGGCTTATCACTTTCGTCTGCCGCTTGCTAAGGTGATGTGTAGTGGTACGCCTCTCCATGAATCAGCTTTCATGAACAAGGGCACGAAGGAATATATTTTACAAAAAAAATTTAAAAAATATTTTTCAGTGCGGCAGGCTTTCCTGCAATTACACAAAGCCCATCATCTCCGTTTTTTTTCCGGAAAGAATTTTTGATACATCTGCCTGAAGCCATTTGTCCAGAATGGTGGCGTACACGTTTTTGAAATCAATGGTGTGTTTCAAATCGCCTTCTTCAAGATCGCTCAGATTGGGTGCGGCATTGACAATGCCCTTCTGTTTTAGCCCGCCTCCGAAAAGAAACATAGCGTTGGCTGTGCCATGATCGGTGCCGCTACTTGCATTCTGAGCTACACGCCTGCCGAATTCGCTAAACGTAATAACAAGCACATCATCAAGTCGGTCATTTTTTTTGAGATCGTTGATGAATGCTGAAACCCCAGAAGCGTAAGTTTGCAATTGCCTGTCCTGCCTACCCTTTTGAGCAGTATGAGTATCGAAGCCGGGAAGCGATACATAGTAAACCCGCGTTTCAATTCCCGCACAAATCAGTTCTGCAACTTGCTTAAGTGACCTTGAAAAAGCATCGTTAGGATAAACGGAATTGGTTTTAAATGATTTTGATTTCTCAAAAATATAACCTGCTGATGATTGTGTTTCAATGAGAGTCTTGTAGAGATAGCCGAGATCGTTATGACCATCAGAAGGAGCTGTTTTTGCCGCCTGAGTAAAAAAAGGATCTTTGGTATTTGCTACAAGCTGCTGAATATTTTTTACTGCAATCGCTTTTTTAGTTTCGCCTTTCATGGCGAGCGAAAGTGTATCGTCAACTTCAATAGCATCGTAAGGAAAGCGGCAGGTTTCGCAATCGCTGTCGAGGTATCTGCCTATCCATCCTGTGCTTAAATTTTCACTGCTGTCGCTTGCCGTTTGCCAGATGTCCATGCTGCGGAAGTGCGAGCGGTTAGCATTCGGGTAACCCACATTATTCAGAATGCTCATCCATCCCTGATCATACAATTCGCGGAGTGATTGCAAAGCAGGATTCAATCCCTGCATATCATTCAGGCGAATTACTTCATTGGTTGGAACAGCAATTGTGTTGCGGAGCTGGTAGTATGCATCCTGCCCGAAAGGTATCACGGTATTGAGTCCATCGTTGCCCCCGGAAAGCTGAATAACAACCAGTGATTTGCTACTACCTCCCATCACTCCCCTCGCCATGCTTTCGAACGGTTTCAAAAAATACGGAACAAGCACGGTGCCCGCTGTAGCAAGTCCTGAAGTTTTTAAAAAATCTCTGCGTTTCATTTTATAAAATTATCAGCTAAGCTGGTATTCCGGCAGCGAAACAATCTTTAATGCGATGGCTCTTGCGCTCACATCATTCTCATCAAACAAGGCAGCCATCTTTCCATCACTTAATTCAGAGGTGAGAAGAAAAGAAGCAATTTCATCACGTAATTTTCTTCCTTCCGTTCCGGAAAAATAATTGTTGAAAGTTCCCCATTCCATTATTGTATCAAATTTTTTCTCCGTCATTGTTTCTTCGCGAAGCATTTGGCTTTGAGAGAAAGTTTCCTCAAGCACATCTTCTTTCCCATCCAGGTCAATCGTTCCGGAATTAAGAATATTGGAAGCAAGTTTCAGCCGGAACATTAAACTCGAACTGTCAATCCAATTTTTACCACCCGGCCATCCCGCCACATTGGGAGGATAAAAAAGAGTTTGCCCCATTACACGCTGAAGTGTAAGCAAACGGTCAGGATTATTAAATGAAACCGGAAAGGTGCGCTGCAACCCTGCTATCAACTCAATGGGAGATTTAATATGTGCTCCTGCATTTGAATCATCATAAAACCAATCGCTGGTAAAAAGTTTTCTCAGTACTGTTTCAATTTTATATCCGGAAGAATAAAATGTCTCCGCTAATTCCTGCACATGATCATCATTCATCAACGAATCGTTCACAAAAAATTTGTAAAGTTTGCGAGAAATAAAAACAGCGGTTTCTTTTCTTTCGAGAATGATGTTGATAATATCGTATCCGTCAAAGTTCCCCGTTTTACCCATGAAAGTTTTAGTGCCCGAATCATGCACACGCTGATTGAAAAAGAAATTTCCATCCGCGTCAAACTTCCATCCTGTAAAAGCGCGGGCAGATTCTTTCACATCCTGCTCTGTATAATTTCCTCTTCCGATGGTAAAAAGTTCCATCAGCTCTCTCGCAAAATTTTCATTCGGATGCTCCTTTACATTTTGCTGATTCGACAAAAACAACAGCATGGCTGGTTGCTGCGCCACTTCTGTAACCAATGTTTTGAAATCGCCAAACGCATTTTTGCGAAGCATGTTATTCATTCGCTGAGCATAGTCAGGAAAAAGATTGCGAGTTGAAAAATGCCCGCCCCAAAAAAAAGTCATCTTCTCCCGCAGTTGCGCTTTGTCTTGAACCATTTTAGTAAGCCACGCTACATTCAAATCACGATCATCATCGCGTAACTCTCTCCTTTTCTCCTTGCGCAATGTGGGATTTGCCATTTTGAGCCGGTAATCACTACGATCCAGATGATCGGCAACGAGAGCGATTGGCTCATCTTTTTTTGAATCCTCAAAAATGGAATCCACGACTTCAGAAACAGTTTTGTTTTTGTTTGCAGTCCACCACGAAAAGTCAGGACCAAATCCTGCGCGCCATATAAGATGCTTAATTTTTTGCTGAGATGTCATTGGAAATAGAACTCGTATTTATTCTGACGAGTAGTAATCGGTTTGGTTTAAGGGAAATCTAATTGACCGTGCGTATGTGAGCATCTGAATAAATTACAGAACTCTTTTTTACTTCCCTCCCATCTCCCCCACCATCTCAAACTCCTCTTTCGTAACCGGCATCACAGAAAGCCGCCCGATTTTTATCAGCAACATGTTCCGCAACTTTTTTTCCGCTTTAATGGCAGCAAGCGAAACAGGATTCTTCAATGGCTTGCCGCACGTAAGTTCCACGCTTACCCATCCATCTTCTTTTGCTGTGGCATCAGGATAAAATTCTTTTGAAACTTTTGCAAGACCAACAACTCCTGCATTGATGTTGCTATGATAAAATAAAACATCATCACCCTTCTTCATCGCTTTCAGATGAATGCGCGCTGCGTAGTTGCGCACACCATCCCATGAAGTTTTTTTCTCTTTCGAGAATTCAGGCCACCCGTAGGTTTCAGGATCCGATTTGACAAGCCAGTATGACATTAAATTAAGAATTAGAAAATTAAAACTGAATAACCAGGTACAATATTACGCCAAACTTTTTTGTTAGTCACAAACTTCAAACGCATAATCCTCAACTATTCGCCTTAACAAACATTAACTTTCGTCAATCATTTTCTGAACTTACATTTGGCAAAAATAAAACTCACAATGAAAATTAAATTATTTGTAACAATGATTGCATGCGCAATCGCATCTCAGATTTCATTCGCGCAAACTGCCGATGAAGTAATTGCAAAACACATTGAAGCCATGGGCGGAAAAGAAAAACTTGCCGGCTTAAAAACGATGCGGCTCACTGCAAGTGTAGAAGTAGCTCCCAACATGAAAGCCCCCATGACAATGGTGATGGTAAACAACAAAGCATTTCGCATGGATCTTGAAATGCAGGGAATGAAGATGACTCAAGCCGTGAGTGGCGACAGCGGCTGGGCAATTATTCCCTGGGCAGGAAAGAAAGATGCAGAGCGCATGAACTCCGAACAGATTCAGGATTCAAAAGATCAGATGGATATTACGGGTGCACTTTTTAATTACAAAGAAAAAGGAAACGCTGTTGAGCTTATCGGCAAGGAAGACATGGAAGGAACAGATGTGTATAAACTTAAGATCACAAAAAAGACTGGCGACATTGAATACGATTTCATTGATGCTTCTTCTTATATGAAACTGAAGGAAACTACCACTCATAAATACAAAGACAAAGAAGTTTCAGGTGATGTAATCTATTCCGACTATCGTAAAGTGGATGGAATTATTTTTCCGTTCAGCATTGAAGAACGCGAGGCAGGAAGCTCACAAGGTCAACCGATGACTGTTGACAAAGTGGAAGTAAACATTCCGGTTGATGACGGCATGTTTAAAATGCCGCCACCAGCACCAGCTGCAGCGACTGATGAGAAGAAGTAGTTGAGTAAATTTCCTTTGATAAAATTTCAAATTCCTATTCCAATGAAAAATAAAATCCTGTTCATCGCATCCCTTGCATCATTCGGATGGTGCTTCTCATCTGCTCAAAGCAAAACTAAAATCACCTCCGGAACGCTCGGCATGATGGAAGCCCGGCAGATCGGTCCTGCTGTGATGGGTGGTCGCATCAGTGCTATTGATGCAGTCACAAAAGATCCGCGCATTATTTATGTTGGTGCTGCGGGTGGGGGTATCTGGAAATCGACAACAGGCGGTACTCTTTTCAAATCTATTTTTGACAAGTATAATCAGTCTATCGGAGCAATTACGATTGATCAAAGCAATCCGGATATTATCTGGGCAGGTACCGGTGAATCGAACATGCGTAACAGTGTGAGCATCGGTTCTGGTTTGTACAAATCAACAGATGCAGGAGAGAACTGGAGCAGGGTTGGTTTGGATTCTTCTGAACACATCAGTAGAATTGCCATCAATCCAAAAAATCATGATGAAGTATATGTGGCTGTTCCCGGTGCTTTGTGGAGCGACAGCAAGAACAGAGGTTTGTATAAAACAACTGACGGGGGAAAAACATGGAACAACATTTTATACGTGAATGAAAAAACAGGATGCGCTGAAGTGCTCATCAATCCGCAGAATCCGAATATCATTTATGCTACTACATGGGAATTCAGACGCAAGCCCTATTCTTTTTCTTCAGGAGGAAAAGGAAGTGCTGTTTACAAAAGTGTTGATGGAGGAAAGACATGGAATAAACTGACAAAGGGGTTGCCGGCTACTGAATTCGGTCGAGTGGCGTTAGCGCTCGCGCCAAGCAAACCCGATAATCTTTTTGCAATTGTTGAAGCGAAGAAAACGGTTTTATATTTGAGTACTGATGGTGGTCAAAGCTGGACTGAGCAAGGCAGCAACAACAATGTTGAAGGTCGTCCTTTTTATTTCAGCGTGATTGCCGTTGATCCGCAGGATCCAATGCGTGTGTATCGTCCGGCTTGGTCGCTTTCTATAAGTGATGATGGTGGAAAAAGTTTTAAAGAAGGCGGCTATCAGGGTGGCTGGGTTCACAGCGATCATCACGCATTGTGGATTGATCCAAACAATCCTTCGCATCTTCTTCTCGGCACTGATGGTGGTGTTTACATGAGCATGGACAAAGGCAACAACTGGTTTTTTCTCAACTCAATTCCGGTGTCAATGTTTTATCACGTAGCCCTTGATGATGCAACTCCATACAATATTTATGGCGGACTTCAGGACAACGGATCATGGATGACTGCTTCGCAAAGCATTGGTGGCATTGACAATGGCGATTGGGTAAATGTTGGCTTTGGTGATGGCTTCTGGGCAGAGCCGGATCCTGTTGACAAGGACGTGGTGTACTCCGAATACCAGGGTGGTCATGCTTCTCGCGTAAATAAAAAAACAAATGAGTACCAGGATATACAGCCGCAGCCACTTGCCGGAGAAAAAAAGTTGCGCTTCAACTGGAACACTCCGCTTTATGTAGGTGTGTCGAGTAAAAAACTTTACATGGGTTCGCAGTTCTTGCATCGCAGTTCAAATCAAGGACGCACATGGGAACGAATTTCCCCTGACCTCACCACGAATGACTCGCTGAAACAAAAACAGGAAGAGAGTGGTGGAGTTACTACCGATAATTCTTCTGCAGAAAATCACTGCACCATTTTCACAATTGCTGAATCACCGCTTGATGAAAACATGATCTGGGTTGGTACTGATGACGGCAATCTTCAACTTAGCACGAATGGCGGAAAGCAATGGGTGAAACTGAACAAGAACATTACCGGCATTCCTGCACAGTGCTGGGTTAGCAGCATTGAGCCAAGCAAGTATGATAAGAATGTTGTGTACGCTACTTTGGAAAATCACATGTATGGAGATATGAATACCTATTGCTGCAAGAGTTCTGATCTCGGCAAAACATGGAAGCTGCTCAATACAGTTGATCTTCACTCGGGCTATGCACACAGAATAAAAGAAGATGTGGTGAATAAGAATTTACTTTTTCTCGGAACAGAATTCGGGTTGTATGTTTCTATTGATGGTGGCGACAGTTGGGCGCAGATGAATGCAAAAATTCCGAACTGTGCTGTGCGCGATATTGCTATTGATCCGAAAACAAATGATCTTGTTCTTGCAACTCATGGCAGAGGAGTTTTGGTGGTAGATGATATTTCGCCCATCCGTCAACTTACTCCTGAAGTGCTTGATGCCGATGTTACAATTTTAAAATCGCGGCCAACGCCTGTAACAAACGGGCATTGGGGTGGATCGTATCCGACATCAGGAAGTTTCACGGGACCCAATTCTCCTGAAGATTGCCGCATAATTTATTATCTGAAAGATCGTGTAACTACAGGCGATCTGAAAGTTGAAATATTTGACAAGGATGGAAAATCGCTTGGCACAGTGCCTGCAACAAAACGGAAAGGCATCAACAAAATAAGCTGGAGCATGCGCACAAAACCACCACGCACTGCAAAAGGTGTTCGTGCTGATGGTTCGGGATTTTTCGGACCACTGGTTGATCCCGGCACTTATACTGTAAAGCTGACGAAGGGTGATAAAACTTATACCGGCACCGTAGATTTAGTACGCGATCCGATTTCCCAACACAGTAATGATGACATGGCAGTGCAGCGTAAATCATCTAACGATGTATTCAAACTCACAGAAGATTTAGCGTTCTTCAATCACCAGATTCTTTCAATGATTGATTCTTCGAAAGCAATTATTGCCTCATCAAAAAATGCTGCATTGAATAAATCGTTGCAGAGTTATGTTGACAAACTTGAGAAGATCAGAAAGGAATTAGTTGCAACAAAAGAAGGGCTTGGAATTGCTGGCGAAGAACGCATCCGCGAAAAGCTGAGCGAACTTTACGGTTCAATTGTTGGCTACGATGGCAGACCAACCGATTCTCAACTCGACCGCCTGAAAGGATTAGCTCTTGAACTCGACAAACAAAAAGCACTTGCTGATGCAATCTGGAAAACTGATTTACCGAAAGTGAACAGCGTACTCAAAGGCGCAAAGATGAATGCATTTGCTGTGATGACAAAAGAAGATTTTGACAAGATTAATCCCGAAAGCAGCAGCGGAGCGGGAGGAAAGGGAGAAATTGAAAGAGAGGTAGAGTAGCAACATGATGATGTGCTGCTGGAAATAACATCCTTCTCAATTTGCATTAACCATCTTCAAATATTTTATCAGCGTTTCATCGTTGTTCTGTTCTGGTTCGATTGCTTACTGATATTCAATGTCAGGATAATCTTTCAGGATGCTGAGTAAATAATTTCTTTCAAGAAGAAATATTTTTTCTGTTGCAGCATCAAGCACGCACAAAACTCTTTGCGTTCCTGATTTGGCTGGAGATAAACTTGCAATCGCTGCACCTATTGCTCCGAATGCCATTGCGGATCCCACCATTCTTCCTTTTTTTCCATCACGAAATCCGGTTCTGAACAAAAAATATTTTCCTGCAGATAACACTTTTGAATATCCTGACGGAAGTTTGTAAACTGCTGTATTAAGATACAAAGTATCATCTGCAGAAATTGCATAAATATCTTTTGCGATATACATTTTCCCGAGGTCTTCACTCACACAAGTTATGTAGTAATCATTTCCTCCCATCATTTTCAAATCGTCAATCGTTCTCATGATGGCGTGAAATTTTTTTTGAAGAGATGGATGCTTACTACGTAACTCTTCCAGAGTTTTATATCCACCATCCGGATATGTTGTTGTTTGCGCGAAAGAAAAGCTTGCAGAAATAACCAAAACAATAACAAACAAACTCTTCATTCCTTCAAAAACTATGCGCGGGGAAAACATTTTTCTCAAAAATAGAACTTACTATTAACAACCAACTTTTGGGCGGAGCAAGAAATTCAGGGTGGGAGTCAATGGCTTTATCTTTTGGTTTTGTAAAAAGTGGTAAAAATGGGGCAAAAGATCAAAAGCCGCTTATTTTGACTAAATTCAATGGTTGCTGTTGTCAGCAGAACTCTTGCTGATATCCCGAGAACTCTTGCTGATAACGTCAGAACTCTTGCTGACATCCCGAGAACTCTTGCTGATAACGTCAGAACTCTTGCTGACATCCCGAGAACTCTTGCTGATAACGTCAGAACTCTTGACGAGATCGCCAGAACTTTTGCTGACACCCCGAGAACTCTTGCTGAGATCGTCAGAACTCTTGCCGACATCTTGAGAACTCTTGCTGATATCAGCAGAACTTCTGCTGACCGAAGTGTAACTTTTGAAAGCCGTATGAAAATTCAAGATGATGGCATCTCACTTTTTCAAAAACTCCATCACCACTTTACCAATCACTTCATTGGAATATTTTTCTGTAGCAAGCTTGCGCGCTTCCCTGCCAATGCTGAAGCAAAACGCTTTATCCAGCATGCATTTCTCCACCTGCTGCAGAAATTCAGAACAGGTATCGGCAATAAGAATGTCTTTTCCGTTCGTATAATTTATTCCCTCCGCACCAATGGTCGTGCTAATGATAGTTTTGCCAAGCGCCATGCCCTGCACAATTTTTACGCGCATGCCTCCCCCACTCTTCAGCGGCACAATCATAATTTGCTTGTCCATCATAAATTTACGCGCGTCAAATATTTCTCCTGCGCAAAAAACATTGGGAGGCGATTGCTGCATAAGAGATTTTGGAAATCCTCTGCCGGCAAGAAAAAGAAAGAGATTAGGAAATTTTTTGTGTATTGACTCCCAGCATTCATCGCGAAACCATTGCACCCCTTCCATGTTCGGCCGCCAGTCCATCGAGCCAAGGTGAAACAAGCACACCTCTTGCTTTTCATTAATCTGGTCTGGATATTCGCTAATGTCAATTCCGGCAGGAACCACCTTCATCGGAATTGTACATTCAAATTCTTCAAAAAGTTTTGCGTCATCGGCAGTAATGGGGAGAATTGCATCAACCTTGTGGATGATTTGCAACTCATATTCTTTCAAGCGCTTTGCAAGCAGAGAAAGGTAGTTGCGCTTCAGCGATTTTTTTTCATTCACCGCAAGGCGCTCCCAGATAATGTGCTCCACGTTGTGTGCGCGGAAAACAATTTTTGCAGAAGAATTTTTACGGATTGTGTCCAGATAAGGAAGCATGAATAAACTTTCCGCCAGCACTACATCCCAGCTATTTCCTTTCAAAACATCCGTGAGTTTTTTTTCAAAATCTTTTGAGAAAAAACGTTTCACATTGTAGGAATCCTTCGAAAATAAATTCAGGAAAGCGGCAAGCGGAGTTACGCTTGTATCAATATTTACGGATTCAATGTTATACTTACTTTTTGTTTTTTCAGAAAGTGAATTCATCCTCACATGATGCTTCCTGGTGTTCAGCGAAAGCATTTTCAGAAAAACTCCCTGTGAGATGAGTGAGTCCGCCAGACTAATCATGGCAATATTTCCGCCATCATTGGCAGGAAAAGGCACCCGGTGACAAAGCTGCAATACTTTCATTCAATAGTTTGTGATCTTTTTTTCGGGATAAACTTATTAAAAAATTTAAGGTAGGCATCGCGGTCGAACAAAGCGGAGTCCGTGGTTGCCTTGTACATTAAAAAAATTCCAAGCGGAAGGAGAAGAACAGAAGACATCCACATTCCCTTGTACACAGGGATTACACCCTCGCGTGCAAATTTTTCTCCGGTAATGGAAATAACATGGTAGGTGAGGAAAAATATTACGGAGATCACGAGCGGCATCCCCAATCCTCCTTTTCGAATGATTGATCCAAGAGGCGCCCCGATGAGAAATAAAATAAAGATTGCAAATGAAAGCGTGTACTTCCTGTTCCATTCAATGCGGTGCTTGTACAAACTTTTTTCGCGTACATCAATATCAACGGCTGCATCGCCAGCTACATTTTTTGAAGTGCGTGAAGCATTCAGCGCGGAATTTAAAATGATAGCCTGTTTTTCCTTATCGAAGTTGCGGATAAAATCTTCATTCGTGAAAGGAATTATTTTTGAATGGGCTGTGCTGTCCATCTCATAATATTTTCGGTTGTACTTCCGATAATTCAATCTTGCCTCCCCTATTTTTTCCTCAATAGAATCTGCCGATGAAGTAAGCTGCCGCGTGTTCAGCATTTGGTAATTATCTTTAAACAATTGCTCATTCGTGTGAGACAGCTTAAACGCGCTTAGGTCAAACCGAATCACTTCTTTCTGAAACTCGGTGCGCATCATCGGCTTCGTGTCAGCGCCTTTTTGTTTCATTCGTTCTTCGTAACTCTTGCCGTTGTAGAGAGTGAGAATTAAATATCGTTCGTCATCGCTCATCAGCATCGTGCCTTTATCGGCAAGAATTAGTTTTGTATTTCCACGTCCTTCAGTGTGGTCATAAATCATCACATTGTGAATGGTTTGATTGTCGCGGTCTTTTTTTTCAACTTTTATCACATACCCTTCAATGCCGTCATAAAATGCGCCTTCTTTAATAAGGAGTGCAGGTTTCTGATTTCGCACATCATACAGAAGCGCGGTCATGCGGAGGTTAGCGGCAGGCAACACGTTGTCAGAAAAATAAAATGCACCGATGCAAATGATGATGCAAAGAAAAATCAACGGACGCATTATTTTCTGTACGCTCATACCCGCACTCTTGCAAGCCACAAGTTCGTAATGCTCTGCAAGATTTCCGAATGTCATGATAGATGCAAGCAGCATGGCAAGAGGCAATGCCAGCGGCACAAGCGTTACTGAAACGTACACCATGAGCTTAAAAATAACCTGCCAGTCAAGTCCTTTGCCTGCAAGATCATCAATGTACTTCCACAAAAACTGCATGAGCAGTACAAACAACGCGATGAAAAAAGTCATCACAAACGGACCGATGAATGTCTGAATTACTAAGCTGCTAATCTTCTTCACACTACCTTTATCGCAAATTTAATGTATGGCGCAAGTTAGTAAAATCACTTTTAGCAGTGAGGAACTGGATGCAATTACCCACCCCGATTTTTTCTACATCAAACATGCCGCTATGCAAAAAGTGATGGAACTGCTAAATGAAACTCAACGCAGCTTGAGTGAAATCGTTCTATCACATCAACATATTTCCGGGCATACAAATATTGAATCGCCTAAAATTTTCAGAGGAGAAAACTACAGGCATTTACCTTACATGGTTCTTGACTATCCAAGAAAATTTTCTGCTGAAACAGTTTTTGCATTCCGCACCATGTTCTGGTGGGGAAAGGAATTCAGTTTCACCCTGCATCTTCAGGGCGAAGCATTGAATCATTACAGAAAAATTATTTCGGAAAAAGTTTCAACTATGAAAGGAAATGACTTTTATTTCTGCATAAACAAAACTCCTTGGCAATATTATTTTGAGAATGATAATTATCTTCCACTGGATGAATTGCTGGATGATGACCAATTTAAGGAGCAACTTCAAACCAATGAATTTTTCAAGTTGAGCAGAAAACTTCCAGTAAAAGATTTTAAACGTGTGCCTGAATACGCAGAAAAAACTTTTTCTCTTCTTCTGAAAGTGATCAAATAAATCTCAGGAACCGATTGAGTGCATAAGTTCATGCACCTGGCTACTCCAGAGCCGTGTATTCTGCTCCCTTTCTTCCTCGGTACAGAAATCCGTTATTACCAAAGCGATGTCGCCAGTAATTCCATCTTCCACAATATCAAACTGAAAATAGGTTTCGTCTTTATGATCTTCTGTGATCCATTTATAACGCACCATCTGGTTGTCGCGCTTGCTCACAATTCGCGCACGTTGCTCCGTATTGCCCCAGTGAAAAACAAAATCACCGTCAACGACTGTTACCTTATCCGCAAACCAACCTTCCAATCCGTCAGGACTGTTTATGTGATTATACAAAATGCGGGGTGAGGAACGTACCTCAAACTCTACAGTATATTTCTGTTTGTTCCCCGTTGCTTTATCTTTACTCATAAAAAAAATTATTCTGGAGGACAAGATAGAAATTATTTCTGTTACAAATAGAACACGATCTGAAAGAAACAGGTTTTCAACCCTAAATATATTTTTCTCATGATTCAAAATTGATTTCTTTTACAACTCAATTAATTTCTGATGGCTCTTATTCATTCTTTCGAAGACGAAGGCAACTGGCTTTTTAAACGCAGAGGATTCATTCCTGTCGTACTGTTTCTGTTTGCTGTTCCCGCAGTTTATTTCACAAATTATTTTTTGATGAGCGCTGACTTTATCACGCTCGTGAATTATGTTGCTGCGCTGTTAAGTGTTACAGGTTTTTTTGTGCGCGCTTACACAATCGGAACAACACCACGAGGAACATCGGGAAGGAATACCGACAAGCAGGTTGCAGAGCAATTAAATTCTTCGGGTATTTATTCCATTGTTCGACATCCGTTATACCTTGGTAATTATTTAATGTGGATTGGTATTGTGCTGTTCACCAAAAATTTTTCGTTCACTATCATCGTTAGCTTACTTTACTGGATTTACTACGAAAGAATCATGTTTTCCGAAGAACGTTTCCTTGAAAAAAAATTTGGTGATGCGCATCTTGACTGGTCAAAAAAAGTTCCTGCGTTTATTCCGCGCTTCAGTCAGTTCAGAAAAAGTGATGTTTCATTTTCAATCAAGAGTGTTTTGCGGAGAGAATATTCGGGAGCGCTCGCAACGGTAATTGGATTTGTGTACGTGGAAATTCTCATTGGCTATTTTCAATGGAATATTTTTCATATCGGAGAGAAATTTTTGATGGCTCTTGCGGCCGCTGCTCTTGCAGCAGGTATTCTCCGTTCACTCAAACATTATACAAAAGTGTTGAGTGAAGAAGGAAGATCGTGAGAGCGCAATGGAATAGCGGAATATTCCAAACATCCTTCAGATACCCTTCCAATCTTTCGTTTTTTAAACATTCTGTAAGAAAATCCCCGCTTTCGCCTCAACAGTAGACAGCCAAATTGGTACAACAATTCACTTGGGAAAAGTATGTTTTCTCATGAACAATTTAATTGTATCAGCTATGGCTAATAATATAAGGGTGCTTTGCGTAGAAGATGATGAACTTGACCGCATGATCATCAAGCGTGCAGTGAAATCGTCAGGAATGAATATTGATCTTTCGTTTGCGGAAGATATTGATTCGGGCAAAGAACAAACAAAAGATACAGAATACGATTGTATTTTTCTTGACTACAACCTGCCCGGTGGAAGCGGTCTCGAACTTTTGAAATACATCCGCGCGAATAACAATCATTCACCTGTAATTATTGTTACAAGTCAGGGCGATGAAAAGATTGCTGTTGAAGCAATGAAGAACGGAGCGAGCGATTACATACCAAAAAATTTATTAAGTGCAGAAGGTCTTGCGCAGAGTTTGCGTTTCGTTTTAAAGATGAAAGAATCGGAAGCGGAGAAAATAAGAATACAACACGAACTTCAGGAAACTCAAAAGAGATTGGAAGCCGTTGTTGCCAATTCACCGATTATACTTTTTATGCTTGATCAGTCGGGTAACTTTACGTTGTTTGAGGGCAAAGGGCTGACTGATACAGGCATTGACATTAAAGCGCAAATTGGAAAACCGATTGAAAGTATTTCAAACATCATTCCTATTTCAAGAGAAGATTTCGATGGGGCGATGAAAGGACAGGATAAAACTTCAGTGTGCCAGATCGGGGAAAAATTTTATGAAGTATTTTATTCCGCAATGAAGAATAATGATGACAGCGTAAGCGGAGTAATCGGTGTTGCGTCTGATATTACCATTCACAAACTTGCTGAAGAGGAATTGAAAAATGCAAAACAGTATGCTGAAGATACTGCAAAGATGAAAGAGCAGTTCCTTGCAAACATGAGTCATGAAATCCGTACACCGATGAACGGTATTATCGGACTCACACGAATTCTTCTCGGCACAAGCGTTACAGATGAACAGTTGAAATATCTGAAGAGCATTAAAACGTGTTCTGATAATCTTCTTGTCATCATAAACGACATTCTCGACCTCTCAAAAATTGAAGCGGGCAAAATGAATTTCGAAAATGTTGCGTTCAGTCCTGAAGAAATTGTAAAGCACACATTCGAATTATTTGATCCGAAAGCGAAAGAGAAAAATATTTATCTCAAATATAATATTGACAGCAGAATTCCAACTGCACTTCTTGGTGATCCAACTCGCTTGAGTCAGATTACAAATAACCTTGTGAGTAATGCAATCAAGTTCACTTCTGAAGGAGGGGTTACTGTAGATATCAAACTGCGCAGCGAGCGCGATGAAAATATGACGCTCGACATTGAAGTAAGCGACAGTGGAATCGGAATTCCTGAATCGAGCATCGGAAGCATCTTTGAGAGCTTCACACAAGCAAGCAGCGATACTACCAGAAAGTTTGGAGGAACAGGTTTAGGTTTGACGATTGTAAAAAAACTGATCGAACTTCAAGGAGGAACAATCGGAATTCGAAGTAAGGTTGGCGAAGGAACTACGTTCTTCTTTCATCTTACTTTCAATCGTGCATCGCAGGAAGAAATTGACCGCGCAGCAAAAAGCAGCGAAGAAAGTATTGATGTAAGTCACCTCAATGTTCTGATTGCAGAAGACAACAGCATCAACCAGATGATCATTAAAAAAGTTTTTGCCGACTGGAATGCAAAATTTGAAGTTGCAGACAATGGAAAAATATGCGTAGAGAAATTACAGCAGGGAAAATTCGACATCGTACTCATGGATATTCAAATGCCTGAGATGGATGGTAACGCTGCTGCGAGAAAAATTCGCACAGAATTACCAGAGCCGTACAAGAGCATTCCTATTATGGCAATGACCGCTCATGCAACTTCTACAGAAAAACAAAAATGCTTCGACAGTGGAATGAATGACTACATAAGTAAGCCATTTAATCCTTCAGAGCTGAAGAGGAAGTTGATTGATCTTACAGGCGGAGAAAAAGCAGCAGCGGGCAAGGAGCAAACAAAAACGGAGCAAACTGAAATCTCAAGCCAACAAGAAATAAAAACTGCGGAGATAATTTCAGAAACAAAGAGTACAGAAATTAATACGAATACCGAGTCGGGAGCAACTGAAACTCCGACAAAAATTGATCTCTCTTATCTCAAACAAATCGGTGGAGACAATCCTGCGTTCATGATGCAGATGATTGAAATGTTTTTACAAAAAACTCCCGAAGCACTTGAAGAGATGAATGAAAAATTCAAACAACAGAGTTGGGAAGATTTGAGAAATGTGGCGCATCGCATCAAGCCATCGTACACGTATGTAGGTCTTGGCGAAATTCAAAAGATGCTTGCTGAAATTGAAAACAACAGCATGACAAAAACAAATCTTGAAGCCATTCCACAATTGATTACTCAAGTAGAAGAACAATCTCGTTCCGCATTCAAGGCACTTGAAGTTGAATTGCAAAAGTTAAAATAGAAATTACACAGAAGCTAAACCATGAAGTATGCCTGCGAACAATTTTCGCAGGCATTTCTATTTGCGCGAAGTGCAAAATACAGTGTAATGACCCGCTCATTTGCACATCTCAATTATTTTCTATTTTTGCCCTGACTGCTTTAAGGCAGCCGATAAAAAATAATTTATGTCAGACAACAATTATCAGCGGGAAGAAATTTTTGCAAAGAGCGTACGGGCAGGAAAGCGGACTTATTTCTTTGACGTGAAGTCAACGCGTGCGAACGACTACTACCTCACCATTACGGAAAGCAAACGCAGAACAGCCGATGACGGCACACCGATTTACGAGAAACACAAAATATTTTTATATCGCGAGGACTTTGAAAAATTCATGGATGGATTTAATGAAACCATTTCAAAAATAAATGAACTCATAGAAGCAAATCCTCCCACTCCTTATGAGCATCGCAGCCAAGAGAATAATTCTGCTGAACCGAATGATTCAAAACCCGATTCAGGTGCTGAATCAAATTCCGGAACCGGGTTTACGGATGTAAATTTTGAAGACCTCAAATAAAATACCCCCCCCCCCGATGTGTCGTCCTAAAAAAGCGATACAGATTTATCAGGCAAAACTAATTTAATTTAAGCAGGAATCAGGGTACCCTGATTCCTGCTTTTTTGTTTTATAGGTCTTCATTTTAATTTCCTGTTGGTTGTGCATTTGAATCGGGGTTAATAGATTACAGGAAAAGTGAGGTCTCTCCTGATTGTATATTTCAATACTTTCTGCTACTAATTTTTGCATTACATTCAAGTCCGCTTTATA
>JBBRND010000031.1:0-47538 GCA_038230515.1 Bacteroidia bacterium
CGCGAAGATAGAGGCAAAGTTTACCGATGTATCGGAAACGATTTCTCTAATCTGGAGCCGCAGCAAGCATACCAACTACTTTGAAGTGTACATGAGTGCCGACAATGGTACTACATGGTCGCTCCTCAAAATCGTTCTTACCAGAAAAATGATGGTGGATGCGCTTGTAACAGGCAAACGTTACCAGTTCAAAGTGGTGCCGGTTGGCGCTGCGGGCAAAGGCACTTCAAGTGCAGTTGCATCACAGGTTGCAGCTTAACACGTCACGTAAGACACATCAACACTCTTACATTACAAGCCAATCGCTCTAAGCAGCGGTTGGCTTTTTTTATTTGCTTCATCATCCGCTTCATGCTTGTAAGCCATCTACCTGACGTTGTAAACAATGGATGTTGATAATTAAGGTATCAATTCAAACCTTTTTCTTTTCTTTGCGCTTAGATTTACACCAACAAAAATACCCGCAACATGGCTGAGTTGAAAAATAATTTTCATGAATTGGAAAAGCGGATACAGAATTTAATAAATTCGCATCAGAAACTTCGTGTAGAAAACGATCATCTCAGACAGGAAAATGTTCGTTTGGAAAAAGCAGCAGGCAGTGAGCGGGAGCGTGTAAAGATGATGCAGCAAGGGTTTGACGAGTTGCGCGATGTTACAATTGTGAAAACAAAAACACAGATTACAGGATTAAAAACAAGAGTAAAAGACATGATCAGCGAGATAGACAGAAGTGTTGCGCTGATTGATACCAATAACCAAAAGTGAATCACGTTCCTTTATGAGCGAATTAAATTCAGTAAAAGTTTCCATCGGCAACCGCACCTATCCGCTTCGCGTAAGCAAAGAAGAAGAGGAGAAAGTATTGCAGGCGGCACAAGCAATTAATAAACGGCTTAAAGAGTTTGAAGATAGTTATGCAGTAAAAGACAAGCAGGATTTATTGGCAATGTGTGCGCTGCAATTTGCTTCAGAAGCCGCAGGTAATCATAAACAGGATAAAAAAGCAAGCCAGGTTGAAACTGTCGAGCAGATTGATTATTTGAAAATGCTGATTGATGAATACCTCACTACAGCAGGCGAAACTGTTACTTCGTAAAGGAAGATCGTTCTTTGATAAAGAGTTTATAGTTTGATGTTTATTGTTTCCTGTTGAAGCTGCAATGGTTTTAACGGTTTATTGTAAACTGCCGACTTTAGACTTTTAAAGGTATCCCGCAATTATACTGAGATTCACTTTTAAAAAACTCAACACTTCGATATCATTGGAATTATGCTTTTGGCACCCAATGGTCGGCTGCAATTCCGAGTCCGCTCGGAATCTATCCTGATTTACTTCAGGATGTTCACGGCAGAAACCAGCGAACGCCTGGCGGTTCCACCTCTATCAAATGGGGTTTGACGAAGTCTCCCGGTATGGTTGCGGGTTTTTTATTGGGACAAAGTGAGATTGATAATAAAGTGTGATAACAGATTTGTGTTTTTAAGTAGTGAACAGTTCAACAGTTTAATCAGAAGAGAAAAAAAATATGGAAGACAATTTAATATTAATGATTGCAGTAGGAGTGATCGCTTTGGTTGGCGGTGGCATCGTTTCATACTTCCTGCTAAAGCGCACCATGAAAGCCCGCGAACTTGTAGCGATAGAACGCGCAAAGGCGATTGTAAAAGATGCTGAGAATGATGCAGAGGTCATGAAGAAGAATAAGATTCTTGAAGCAAAAGAAAAATTTCTTCAGTTGAAATCAGAGCATGAAAAGCACATCTCTGAAAAGGATAAAGCGATCATCATTGCTGAGAACCGCATCAAACAGAAGGAGCAGGGGCTTGCGCAGAAGACAGAGCAAACGCAGCGCAAGCAGCAGGAATACGAAACCATGCATGCGAATACAAAAAACCAGCATGCAATTCTTGAAGGAAAGAAAGAGGAGCTCGCAAAACTTCATCAGCGACAGGTAGAACAGCTTGAAAAAATCAGCGGCTTAAGTGTAGAGCAGGCGAAAGGGCAATTGGTAGAGGCACTGAAAGCAGAAGCCAAGACGGATGCAATGTCTTACATCAAAGACATCATGGAAGAAGCAAAGCTTACCGCAAACAAGGAAGCGAAGAAGATAGTGATACAAACCATTCAACGTGTCGCCACAGAACATGCGATTGAAAATGCAGTTACCGTTTTTAATATCGAGAATGACGATGTGAAAGGTCGTATAATCGGTCGCGAGGGAAGAAACATTCGCGCTCTTGAAGCAGCCACAGGTGTTGAAATTATTGTTGACGATACTCCGGAATCAATTATCCTTTCTTGCTTCGATCCCGTGCGCAGAGAACTTGCGCGATTGGCATTGCATCAACTGGTAAGTGACGGACGAATTCACCCCGCGCGTATTGAGGAAGTGGTTGCAAAAGTGAAACGCCAGCTGGAAGATGAAATTGTTGAAGTAGGAAAACGCACAACCATTGATCTCGGTATTCATGGACTCGCACCTGAACTTATTCGCATTGTAGGCAGAATGAAATACCGTTCTTCTTACGGACAAAATCTTTTGCAGCACTCGCGCGAAGTAGCAAACCTCTGTGCATTGATGGCAACTGAACTTGGGTTGAATGTAAAACTCGCCAAGCGTGCAGGACTTCTTCACGACATTGGAAAAGTTCCTGAAGACGAACCTGAATTGCCGCACGCAATTCTCGGAATGAAGCTGGCAGAAAAATATAAAGAGAACATTGAAGTGTGCAACGCCATCGGGGCGCATCATGACGAAATAGAAATGACAAGTATTCTTTCTCCCATCATTCAGGTGTGCGATGCCATCAGCGGTGCGCGCCCGGGTGCAAGACGCGAAGTAATGGAATCGTACATTCAGCGGTTAAAAGACATGGAAGCAATGGCGATGGGTTATGCAGGAGTTGATAAAACATTTGCCATTCAGGCGGGGCGGGAGTTGCGCGTGATTGTGCAAAGCGAAAAGATCAGCGACAAGCAGGCAGAAATGTTGAGCTTCGACATCGCCAACAAAATTCAGAATGAGATGACGTATCCCGGTCAGGTAAAAGTAACAGTGATTAGGGAGATGAGAGCAGTGAGTTACGCAAAGTAAAATTTATTGCGCTTTTAAGGAATACAGTGTAACATTGTCTTTCTTTTTTAGTCCTGAGGCGTAACTTTCTTCAACCGGAAATGGAATCTTTATGAACCCATTCTTAAAAAATCTTTCTTCTTTTCTTAAACGATATACATTGATTGTACTTGCATTCATTGTAGCTGGTAATCTAATCGTTTGGAAAAATCTAAAAAAGCAGGAACATTATTTTCAATATACTATTAAGGCACGGGCAGTAGTGGATTACTATGATCTTGTCCGATCTCAGTTTGAAAAAATTGCAAAAACGTTCTCAGATGCATCCAAACAGAGCGATAATTTGCCTGTGAAATCAGCGACTATAGAATCGTACCGAAATGAAAACTACTATTACGTTGAAATGAAGTTGCAATTTACTGACACAAACAATATTGCAGGAATAATAAATAAAGTAAACAACTTGTTGAAATCAGATCGTGAATTGAAATTAAAGTATTTTGATCGTCTTGATAACCTTAATAAGTTAATTTCGGAAGGTATTGAATTGAGTAGTTCGATATCATCTGCGTCAGGCAATGCAGAAGCAATAAGTACCATTGAAAAAATTCAGGCATTTGAAATGAAAATATACCAGATAAATTTGATCAGGGACAGAGATAATTTTGAACAGAATCTGGACATTTATTTTCCTCCGGTGGATGAAGCTGTCTTTGTACGCGCCTCTAATTCCTCAACAACTTTTGTAACCGGTACTATACTTTTTTTTATCATTGGTTTATTTGCCGCTGTGGTGATTGACAGGTTCAGAAATTAAATTTCCTTTTTCATGCAGTTTAAGAGGAATATGCTGGTCTATTTTTTAGGAAAGCTGATTCCTGCGGGTGCGGTCTTTTTCATCATGATCTTCGGGATGCGTTTTCTCGGTAAAAGCGAATTTGGAAAATACAATTTACTTTTCAATTGCATTAATATTTCAGTCGCTCTTTTTATTGGATGGATACAGCAAAGCATGCTTCGTTTTACAAAAGGAGATGAGAAGGGAAACGATTACTCCAGAAAGCAATTTATCAAGTATTCATTTTTTGCATCTATTCTTGCTTCAGCAAGTATTTTTTTGCTTTCTATTTTGTATTTCGAACAGTCTATCTGGAATAGTTTTTTGATCGGTAGTTTTACTTTCGTACTCTCCATGTTTATGGCTCATCTCACAAATCTGCAATCAAGATTTAGGTCAAATGAATACGCTGTTACTGAGTCGCTTTTTTATTTAATTACAATTGCTATTCTCTCAGTAATAATTTTCCGGTCTCCGGATCATGAATACATTTTGTTTTATATCGCTTGGCTGATAGCCGGTTCAATCTGGATTTTGATCGAACTTCTAACTAGTAGAAGAATAATTATGGAATCTTTTCGCTTATCTTTTGATTCAGGGTTTTTCCGTAAGTCACTTCAGTATGGTTTTTTGATAACGAGTTGGTTGTTTATTTCTAATTTGTTCAATGTGGTTGACCGCTTCATCATTCGTCATTATTTTGATTTTGAAAAAGTGGGGGTTTACAGTGTTGTTTACGATTTTATTTACCGGCTTACCTCGTTTGCTGCGATGCCAATTCTGCTAACACTGCACCCTCTCATAATGAAGACCTGGAACGAAAGCAATAAAAAAGGTGCAATGTTGCTTATCAATAAAGCACTTTTTATACTTTCCGCTCTGATGGTTGCAGAATTAATCGCATACTTTATTTTTGGCAACTGGATATTCCAGACATTCTTTCATCTCGAAACAAATGGACTTTTGATTCTCATTGTTCCTCTCATTATTAGTTCGGTACTCTGGCAAGCAGCCCTCTTTCTACATAAACCACTTGAACTTCTATTCAAACAACGCCAAATGATAGTCGGAGTAGTGATTAGTTTGTTATCTAATATCCTATTGAATATACTTTTTATTCCTAAGTTTGGATTTGAAGCGGCTGCATACACCACACTTGCAAGCACAGTTATTTATATCGGATATGTACTCTTCTCAACTCCATCGAAAAAAAACATTCTGTTATGAATGAAATTTCCGGTTCTGTTATTCTTGTTTTTTTTCTGCTTCTTCTTTTCACATTGTTTGTAAGAGTAAGGGAAGAAACATGGTATTCCCCCTTTTCTTTCTTTGCGTTACTCTGGACTTTTATCATCGGCTTTTCAATCTTCACCGCACCTGAATATTTTTTTTCCTATCGTGCACTGGGTTTTGTTGCGATTAACATTTTTGTTTTTTATGCAGGGGGATATGTTGCAGAATTCTTTTTCACTGAGGGAATTGAAACTCTTGACGAACCTGTAAGGAAGACTAGATTGCTTCAGCTTCATTTTTATGTAGCACTGGTTGCAGGTTTTTTTTCCCTATACTTTTTACTCCATGATGCGGGACTAAAATTTACTGATATTGCAACCAAAGAACGATTGATTGAGATTTCGAAGGTGTTTACTGACCAACGCTACGAAGGAACGCGGCTTTCATCAATTACGATGCTTTGCCTCATGATTGCTTATTCCGGTTGCCTCACGGCTGGGCGACTATTTATTTTTTCGGAGCGAACTTCAGAAAAGATTAGGGCTTCAATTATTTTAGTGCCTATCTTATTGTTTACAATCATTTACACTGCGCGCGCGGTCTTTATCTATGCAATGTTTTTGTTTCTCTCCTCATTACTTACCCATTACGTATTGAAGCATGGAAAAAAAGCTTTGTTATTCAATAGAAGGAACCTGATTTTTATGGGACTTGCTGTTTTTGGAATTCCTCTCATGTTCCTCATCACTCAGGCAGCCAGAATGGGCATTTCCAAATTTTCAAGCAATGAGTTGTTTTCGCTTATAGATCATTTAAAAGTTTGGTTTTCAGGAAACGTTTCGGCCTATAGTTTCTGGTTTGATCAGCCAGATAGCAAGCAACACTTTTATTTCGGAGCTTACACATTTGCGGGTCTTAACGAGTGGGTGGGTGGGAGAATAAGAGATGTGGGTATTTATAGCAAATCATTCGATGTAGATGGGCATTCACACTTTAGCAATATTTATACCTTGTTTCGTTTTCTGGTTGATGACTTTGGAATTGGAGGAACGTTTTTGATTTGGTTTGCATTGGGAATTTTTTGCAGAAGAGTTTATCAGAAAATTTTGACAGGTGATTTTATCTCTTCTTCGCTTCTAACGGGAATTATTACGTTAATACTTTTTTCATTTGTAGCATCGGTGTTTGCTTACAACACCGTTTTATTTGCCTGGTTCATCTTTGTTCTCATCACTTTTGCCTCTGAAAAACTGTTTATACGTGAAAACTGAAAGAAGTCTAGGCATTGTTTTGATAAACTACTTTAATGATGAGGAGGTAATTGGTTTTATCCGTGCGCAGTTATTCAGGCAGACTCATAATGAAATTAAAATTTATTTACTGAATAATGGAAGTAATGACTCAAATCAATTGAAAATGTTTTGCCTGTCAGAAAAGCGAATTCAGTATTTTGATACGGGAGAAAACCTCGGTTACATCGGAGGGTTTTTGTTTGTGTTTGAGATGATAAAAAGTGCTTGCCCTTATTGGCTGATCTTATCAAATAGTGATATTGAATTTGCTTCACTGGACTTGCTTGAAAATATTTCTGTGAAGAGCATTGATGAAGATGTTGCCATAATGGGACCTTCGGTGATTTCCTCCCGCACTCATCACAATCAAAATCCATTTTACGACAAGCGAATTTCTATCAGAAGGTTGAGGTTATTAAGCATTGTCTTCAGTAATTATTTTACTTATTTTTTATATCAATGCCTTGGGTTATTGAAAAGTATTTTTAAAAGAAATGCAATAAAGCATGTTGAGCAGGATTCAAGAACTGTTTATTCAGTTCACGGTAGCTTTATGATTGTGAAATCGGAATTTATTGAGAAATATTTTGATGAGTTAAAGGATGCTCCTTACCTTTTCGGGGAGGAAATTCAGTTGGCAGAAGTTGCATTCAGTCATCGGTTAAAAACATTGTTTGTTCCCGAACTTAAAATAATTCATCATGAGCATGCCACAACGAAATTATTTAAGTCGAAGAAAATGCTAAAGATGTTGAAGGATTCGATTGATTTCAGATTGAGAAAAAGAAGGGTGCAGTGTTAAATTAAAACATTAGAAAATTTGAAAGAGCCGACCGTTTCAGTTATTCTTCCTTGTCGCAATGAGGAACATTACATTAAGAAGGTTCTTGATTTTTTTATTCATGCATTGCCGGAGAATAAGGAACTGATTATTGCTGATGGTGAATCAACAGATGGCACCCTTGAGATCATTAAAGAATATTCGCGAACCTATTCTAACATACTTCTGATTAAAAACCCAAAGCGGTTTGTTCCGTTTGCATTAAACAATTGCATCAGGCAAGCCAGCGGTAAATACATTGTACGTCTTGATGCTCACACAGAATATGCCGATGATTACTTCGAAAAAATAATTCACACATTTGAAGCTACTGGCGCTGAAATAGTGGGGGGGCCTATGCGTGCTCGTGGAAATACATCTTTTCAACGGGCAGTTGCAATTTGCACTTCTACAATGTTTGGAGTTGGGGATAGCAAGTTTCATGATGAAAATGCTGAAGGGTTTACTGACTCCGTTTATTTAGGTGCCTGGCTGTCGAATATTTTTGAGCGAACCGGCTTGTTTGACGAAGAGATGCTGCGAAATCAGGATGATGAATTTCACTACCGGGCGGGAAGCAAGGGCATGAAAATTTATCTGAATCCGAAAATACGTTCGTGGTATTACCCGCGAAGTAATTTCAGATCGCTTATAAAACAGTATTTTCAGTATGGATTATTCAAACCACTGGTATTGTCGAAAGTAAAATCAGGAATCAAACTTCGGCATTTAGTTCCGTTACTGTTCGTTTTTTATTTGATTGGAATGCCAGTGATGTATAGTTATTCTGTATGGCTTGCGCTTCTACCCTCGGTGTTTTATTTTATTCTTGATTTCATTTTTTCTTTCACGAAGCAAAAATTATTTTCTGAGAAAGTGGTTTCATTGCTAATTTATCCTGCACTTCACGTTTCTTACGGTTGTGGATTTCTACTCGGACTTAACCGAAAACTTCGGAAGGCCTGTTTTCATGGATAACTTGCAGTCGGAAAATATTAAATGAAATAATCTTTTCTCAAATCCGTTTGTGAATTTTGATGTTGCAACGGTTCTTATTTCTCTACTTTTGCGAGGCAAAAAAATATGATGAAAATATTAACGATAGTGGGAGCACGACCGCAGTTTGTGAAGGCGGCAGTGGTGAGTCGGGAAATAAAAAAGAGGGACGATGCTGATGAAGTCATGGTGCATACCGGGCAGCACTACGATGAGAATATGTCCGAGGTTTTTTTTAAAGAACTGGAAATTCCAAAACCTCATTACAATCTTGCTATAAATGATATGGATGCTTCCGTTATGACGGGACGGATGATGGAGCAATTGCACGGTGTTGTGCAAAAGGAAAAGCCTGATTGGGTGCTGGTTTATGGCGATACCAATTCAACGCTTGCCGGGGCTTTAGTAGCAAAGCAAAACCGCTTGAAACTGGCGCATGTTGAAGCTGGTTTGAGAAGCCACAACATGCAGATGCTTGAAGAATTAAACCGAATTACAATTGATCGCATTTCTGATATTCTGTTTTGCCCCACTGATGCTGCCATGATTAATCTTCGTAATGAGGGGTATGATCATTTCAAATGCAAAATGATTTTGAGTGGAGATGTAATGTATGATGCGGCACTTTATAATTCCACGCTTGCTGAGCAACGTTCAAAAATTCTTGAGAGAATTGATGCAAAGGAATTTGTTTTAGTTACTCTTCATCGTTCGGAGAATGTTGATCATCCTGAAGTGCTGCAAAATTTAGTGGATGCTCTGAATGAGATTTCCACTCACTACAAAATAGTTTTACCGTTGCATCCCCGGACGAAAAAGAAGATGAACGAGTTTGATTTGAAATTTGAGTTCGAAACAATTGAACCGGTTGGGTATCTCGATATGATTCATCTGCTCATGCATTGCGAACTAGTGATGACTGATGGTGGCGGCTTGCAGAAGGAAGCATTCTTCTTCCAAAAACATTGCATCACCATGCGGGATCGCACAGAATGGACGGAGTTGATTCAGAATGGCTACAATGTGATAACCGGCAGTGACCGGCAACATATATTAAAGGCATTTGACACAATGATCAAAAAGGAATCTGATTTTTCTCAAAGCTTGTATGGTTCGGGTAATGCGGGCGAAATTATTGTTAACTCACTTCTGAAAGCATAAACAAAAGATCAACCAATGATTCCTTTTTCACCACCACGCATTGATCAAAAAATAATTGATGAAGTGATCAATACTCTAAAATCGGGATGGATCACTACAGGACCGAAGACAAAACTTCTGGAGAAACGGTTGACAGAATACTGCGGCAGCAAAGCAACGCTGTGTTTGAATTCTGCTACTGCAGGATTGGAATTGCTTCTTCGCTGGTTTGGTGTTACAGAAGGAGATGAGGTGATTGTGCCTGCTTACACTTATTCCGCTACTGCGAACGTTGTGATTCATTGCGGAGCTACTCCGGTTTTTATTGATGCAGGTGATGACTTCAATCTGGATGTAAGTAAGATTGAAAAACTTATTACTGAAAAAACAAAAGCAATTATTCCTGTTGACTTTGGCGGACTCCCTTGTAATTATGATTTCATAAATTTAATGGTAGCGCAGGCGCATATCAGGAAAAAATTTAATCCCCGAACTGCGGAGCAGAAAATGCTGAACAGGATTCTTGTACTTGCTGATGCTGCACATTCAGTTGGAGCATGGTATCAGGGAAAGAGAACAGGATCATTAACTGACATCAGTGTGTTTTCTTTTCATGCGGTAAAAAATCTGACTACTGCTGAAGGTGGAGCGGTTGCGCTTAATCTTCCGGCTCCATTTGACAATGAAGAATTGTACGCGAAACTTTGCATAAAGTCGCTGCACGGACAAAATAAGGATGCGCTTGCAAAAGCACAAAAGGGAAACTGGCGTTACGATATTGTTGAAGCGGGATACAAATGCAACATGACGGATATTCAGGCGAGCATTGGCTTGGTGGAACTGGAACGATACGACAATGACACCTTGAAAAAGCGCGAATGGATTTGTGAAAAATATTCAGAAGGGTTGCGGAAGTATGAGTGGGCTGTGCTGCCAAATCAGGAAACGAGTGACTCCGGCAATGAAAAAAAATCCTGTTTTCATTTATTCCCGTTGCGCATAAAAGGAATTTCAGAAACGCAGCGCGATGCCATCATTCAAAAAATATTTAACAAAGATGTTTCTGTGAATGTGCATTTTATTCCCGTGCCCATGATGTCGTTTTACAAATCACTCGGTTACGATATTACAGATTATCCGAATGCATTTAAGCTGTACAGTTCAGAAATTTCACTTCCTGTTTTTTATGATTTAACGGAGAAGCAGATAAACGAAGTACTGAGTGCTGTTGAGAGCGCTGTTCAGGATGTGATTGGGGTATGACACCGCATTGAAGTATGAACAAACTGCTCATCCGCTTTTTCGATTTGTTCTTTTCCGTTTTCGGATTGCTTGTTCTTCTTCCACTTTTATTTTTCATTTCTATTCTCATCCTGTTCGATTCGAGAGGTGGGGTGTTTTATCTTCAAAGCAGGGTCGGGTGGAGGAACAGGGATTTCAGGATTTGGAAATTCAGAACGATGTATCCTGATTCAGAAAAAAAAGGATTAATTACGCTCGGAGATAAAGACGAGCGGATAACACGCACCGGAATTTTTTTGCGCAGGTATAAACTTGATGAACTTCCGCAACTTCTGAATGTGCTGAACGGGAGCATGAGCTTCGTAGGTCCGCGGCCGGAAGTGAGGAAGTACGTGGACATGTACACAGCCGAACAGAGAAAAGTACTGAACATAAAACCCGGCATCACAGATTTTGCTTCTATTGAATATGCAAACGAAAACGAATTGCTTTCGCATTCAAGCGATCCGATGAAAACATATATTGAAGAAGTGATGCCTGCAAAAATTTTGTTGAACATGAAATTTATCAGCAATCCATCCCTGGTAAATTATTTTACTGTTATTTTTAAAACAGCGGGAAAGATTTTCCGGAAATAAAGTAAGGTTACACAACCTTCTTTTTTTTGCTGCGTTCAAAATACGCGAGCGGATTAGATCAGAATAAACAGTTCTCTATTCACAAAGTTGTGCGCGTGTAGAGTTTGTTCAGAATTCTGGCAACAATCCCGCTTTAAGTTTGGCATTCTTTTTTAACTGATAAAACCACATGCTTAAAAAAGTTTTTCCGCTTTGTTATCTTATATTCATTTCCGCTCCCGCAGTTGTGAGTGCCGGAAATTCAGAATCGAGAACAGGCATCGGTATCTCCGCAGGCATTTCAAATTACATTGGTGATCTTGACGATAATTTTGTTCCTCATTTTTCAACTCCCGGATTTGGCGCTCATCTCATTCATTCGTTTTCGAATGTGGTAAGTTTTCGTGCGGCTTATTACCACGGCTGGCTTCAGGCATCAGATAATAAGGGATTGATAAACGGAATGCAAAACCGAAACCTTTCTTTCCGCACGCACATTGATGAACTTTCGGCAGTGTTGCGGGTAAAATTGTGGCATGAAGGAAATACAAAGCATTTCTATTTTTGGGAGCCGTATGTCTTCGGAGGCGTTGGATTTTTCCATTTCAATCCGCGGGCGGAATACAATGGCGTGTGGTACGATCTTCATTCGCTCGGTACGGAAGGGCAATATTTATCTTCAGGAAATAATCCGAAGCCGTATAGCTTGTATCAATGGGCTGTGCCGTTCGGGGCGGGAATTGAGAAACCATTGAACAGCCATTGGGTGATAGGGGCGGAGATTGGTTTCAGAAAATTATTTACCGATTACCTCGATGATGTGAGTTGGAATTATCCTGACTCTACGCTGATGGCAAATCAGATGGGACCTGCGGCTGCCGCATTATCCGATCCAAGCAACAGGGCGCAGTATCCTGAAGGGCGGTCTAAATACCTGCGCGGAAATCCGGAGAACAGGGACTGGTATTCTTATACCAACATACACATCACCTACTATTTTTTGTCGAATTCACTTTTGGCGGCAAAGCATCAGCGCGTTACCAACTACACCAAGTGTGTTACGTTGCGGTAGAGTTTTTTTTGATGCTTGTTGAATTGAGATAAAAGTAAGGCAGCAATGCCTTATTCTTTTTAAATATTAAAATATTTCTTGCAGGTAAAGAAAAAATCTTTTTCTTTGAACAATAATTCATGAAGCTGATTCGTGAAAAGAGCTACCACCAAATATCCCCTTACGAAAGATGTCTTTAGCTGTAAATCCCAATTCCCATTTGCATTTAGAATTTCGGATTTCTAATTATTCTTGGGGGCATGGAGGTGACGAGCATTTTCTTGCAGCCCGCGTTTTCCCAAATAAAGTTTTCAAATTCATTTTCAATGTTCCGGCTGCGATTGCCGGAGGTCTAGCAATCATTGCCGGAGTTCCGGCAGCCGTTACTAAATGCCTGGCAGCCGTTGCCAGGGTTCTGGCAGCCATTCTTAGAGTTCCCGCTGTCATTTCCATAGTCCGATCGGTCATTGTCAGAGTTTCGGCTGTGGTTGCCGGAGTTCTGGCAGTGGCAAAAAGTTTCGGGCAGCCGTTGCCAAAGTTCCGGCAATCGTTGCCAGGGTTTGGGCAGCGATTGATAAGGTCCGGCAGTCATTACAGGAACTCTCTGGCAGTGGTTGCCAGAGTTGGGGCAATCGTCACAAGGGTCTGGCTGTGGTTGTCGGAGTTCGGGTTATGGTTGCCAGAGTTCGCACAGCCATTGCCGCGGTTCTGGAAGTCATTGCCGGAGTCGCAAAAACGTGTTTTTATTCAAAATATGCATATTCCTATTAATTAATCTAAATCTAACAATTTAAAATCAAAAAAAAATGGCAACAAAAAATTATTATTTACCGTCAACTGATGCAGGCAAAAGCCAATTTCAGCACAACTTTGGCGACAAGATTGTATCGTATAAAGCGAAATACGGAATTTCGAATGCACAGGAAACCGATATTAAAGATGGCGATGCTTACTTTAAATATTGGCTGGATGTGCTTGGCGAAGTGGAGGCATTCAAATTAAAAGTAACCGGGTTTAAGAACGAGCTTCGCGATGGCGTAGCTGCCGGGGCAGTGGCAAGCGTAGCACCTGTGCTTCCGGTGCTGCCTTTGGCACCAACTGCCGTTGTGCCGGGCATTTTTTCACGCGCTACCTCGTTGGCAGGGTCTATTAAAAAGCACAAAGATTATGTGGTGAGCGATGGCAACGACATGGGTATTGAGGGTTCGCTACAGGCACCGCCCGATATTATTAACGGGCAGCCGAAATTAAAAATTGTGCTTGTAGCCGGACAGCCCAAAGTGGTGTGGGCAAAGGGTGGATTTGATGCATTGTTTATTGAAGTTGACCGCGAGGGAACAGGGTTTAAATTTCTTGCTCTTGATACCGAGCCGGATTACCTGGATACTGCTGCATTGCCAGCCAACACAGCACTATGGAAATATCGCGGCACGTATATTCTGCACGATGAAAAAGTGGGATTGCGCAGCGATGAAGTGAGTATGGCAGTGAAGGCGTAAGTAGCTGCCCAAATAGGAATTATGAAAAGAGTCCGCTGTGAGGCGGACTTTTTTTATTTATTTTGCAGGAGTTACCGAAACAAAATGGAGGATGAGTAAACGCGCGACACAGGATAGCACAAAAAATACTAAATGAAATATTTCATTCATTTTCTTTTTCTCTTGTGTATCGGCTGCCAGTGCTATTGTCAAAATTGGCAACCTGTTGGACTCGGAACCGATAATCAGGTTCGCACCATGTTTGCTGATTCTGTTAGTGATAAATTATATGTTGGAGGAGATCAGATTCAAAGTGCAGGTGGCATTCATGCAAATGGTATTGCTTCGTGGGATGGAATGAACTGGGATTCCCTCGGTTCGGGAATTATTAACGACAATGTACTAAGCATGTTGAGAATAGATAGTGAAATTATTATGTTTGGTGCTTTTGACGGAGCAGGGGGGCTGTTGTCGAGTTATATAGCTAAATGGAATGGACTGGTATGGGATTCCTTTCCCGTTAGACCGAATGCAACTGTTTATCATGCGCAAATAATTAATAATAAACTCTGCATTGGCGGCACATTTAACAGAGCAGGTTCAGTTGCGGCTTATGGTTTTGCATCATGGTCAGGAGCAAATTGGGATAGCTACAATCTTGGCACCGATAGTACATTTAGCGATATATCATGTTTTCAGCTTTACAGGAATAATCTCTATGTTGGAGGAAATTTTTTATTCAACTCTCCACCACAAAATGATTTACTCAGGTGGGACAGTCTGAATTCATATACATTAGGTGCGGGTGTCTTTGGGAATTTATCAGGAATTGATGCGTTAGAAATTTTTAATAATGAATTATATATTGGAGGTTATTTTAGACGCTCAGATGGCAATGTTGGTGATTATATCATGAAGTGGGATGGCGGTCAATTGTCAGAAGTTGGTGGTGGGACAAATGACCACGTGTTCTGTATGAAAGCTCATGGTCAATTTTTATATGTAGCCGGGATTTTTACTGTTGCAGGAGGAATACAGGCAAGTCGTATTGCAAGATGGGATGGTTCAAATTGGTCAGCATTAGGTTCTGAAATTTTTAATAACGGAATTGTAGCTATGGATTTTTTCAATGATGAACTGTATGTGGGGGGAGGTTTTAGTTATATAGACACACTGAGTGTAAATAATATTGCGAAATATACAGGTCTCTTAGCCGTAAAAGATTTCTCGAGACCCTCCTTAGGTTTTTATCTTACTCCTAATCCCTCCAATTCATTTATTACGGTTTCGTTTTCTTCTCCGCTAATGGAAGAGGCAGTGCTTAAAGGAACAGATGCACAAGGGAGAGAGCAGTTTCGGGTTTTAATACCGAGGCAAACGATGCGCAAAGAGTTAGACATCTCCGAACTTGCAGCGGGAGTTTATTTTGTAACGGTGGAGAATGAGAGAGGGAGTGCGGTGCAGAAGTTGGTAGTACAATAAATCGTTTAATATCTAAAGTTAGCAGCCGGGCTTTTCAACATTAAACTTTAGATCTTAGACCTTAAACCTCCGGGCTACAACACTCTCCTTGCTGCCGGCAGAGTATTGATAAAAACCATTTCCTGATTTTATGCCAAGGTGTCCTGCGGTAACCATGTTTACCAAAAGCGGGCAAGGCGCGTACTTGGGGTTTTTAAATCCGTCATACATTACGTTGAGAATGGAAAGGCACACATCAAGCCCGATGAAGTCTGCCAGTTGCAACGGACCCATCGGGTGAGCCATGCCGAGTTTCATCACCGTATCAATTTCTTCCACACCTGCCACGCCTTCAAAAAGAGTGATGATGGCTTCGTTTATCATCGGCATCAAAATTCTGTTTGCAACAAAGCCGGGATAATCGTTTACCTCAGTCGGAATTTTTCCAAGCTGCCTGGAAAGTTCAAGAATTGTTTTGGTAGTTTCATCGCTGGTAGCATAGCCGCGGATTACTTCAACCAGTTTCATAACCGGCACGGGATTCATAAAGTGCATGCCGATTATTTTATCAGCACGTTTTGTTTGCGCGGCAATTTTTGTGATGGAAATAGAAGAGGTGTTGGTAGCAAGAATTACTCCGGCAGCACAAAGTTGATCAAGTTCTCTGAAAATTTTGCATTTCAGATCCATGTTTTCTGTAGCTGCTTCAATCACAAGTTCAGAATCCTTCACGCCATCAGCCAGGGCAGTATTGACAGAAATATTTTTCAACGATTGATCTTTTACTTCAGCAGAGATGGTTCCTTTTGCAACCATCCTGTCAAGGTTTTTCGTGATTGTTGCAATTGCTTTGTTCAGCGCATCCTGCGATACATCAACGATAGAAACCGAAAACCCATTCTGTGCAAAAACATGTGCAATGCCATTGCCCATTGTTCCCGCACCAATCACGGTTATTTTTTTCATACCAGTTTTTTCAATTAACCAATCAACTACTTTCCCCTATGCTGAACAATAATCAGCATGGTATAAATCATAATTTTAAAATCGAGAGCGAGAGACATGTTCTCAATGTAAATCAAATCATACTTCAACCGCTCCACCATCTGATCTACATTTTCAGCATATCCGAATTTTACCTGACCCCATGAAGTAATGCCAGGGCGCACTTTGTGCAGATGCCGGTAATGAGGCGCTACCTTCATAATCTGATCAATAAAAAACTGCCGCTCAGGTCGCGGACCTACGATGCTCATATCTCCACGCAACACATTCCAGAATTGTGGAGTTTCATCCAGCCGGATCTTGCGCATCCATCTTCCGAAAGGAGTGAGGCGCTCGTCTCTTTTACTCGAAAGCTGAGGGCCGGCTTTCTCTGCACCCACGTACATTGAGCGGAATTTTAAAATCTTAAACGGCTGTCCGTGCAATCCAATCCGCTCCTGGCTGTAAAGCATCGGTCCTCTTGAAGTTGCCTTTACTGCAATTGCTGTGAATAAATAAAGCGGAGAAAAAAACAGGAGAACAAATAAAGAGCATGCAATGTCAATAAGCCGCTTTATTGATTGCTGCCACGTAGGCATCAGCCCTGCCGAAATTTGAATGAGCGGTGCTCCATAAATATTATTCATGCGCACCGACCCGCTCAGGATGTCGTACATATCAGGAATAATTTTCACCATCACAGAAGTGTCTTCCAGTTCATTCAGTATTTGTCCGATGCGGTCATGTTCTGATGATTCGAGCGCGATGATCGCTTCTTCAATTTTCCGTTCAGAAATTATTTCACGCAGATTTTTTATGTCGCCAAGATTCGGCAGCCGATTCAGCAGCAAGTGATCATTATTTCCTTCCACATGTACAAAGCCCAGAAAGAGATTTCCCTGAGGTTCAAAATCTTTTTTCATTTCATTCAGAAGGTTCACTGCATTCTGGTTGCTTCCAATCAGGATAGTATTGAATCCTATTTCACCTTTGCGTAGTCGGTTGATGATGCGCGTAGAAAGAATCAAACGAAAAGTAACGGTAATAACAAAGTGCAGTGTAAAGAGCGTGAAAAATGTATGGTAGTATGTACGGTAGTTCACCACCTTGTCATCGAGGAGAAGCGAGAAGAAAATGATGAGCACACCAATCAAAGAAAGCCACAGCGTTTGACCAACCTCATGCAGCCGGGATTTGCGATACACGTTCTGGTAATAGCCAACCATCGCGTAAAGCAAAATCCAGCAAAAAGGAATAAGAAAGATGCCGAACAAAAATTTCGGATCAGTTCCAAATTCATTTATTCCGTAAGGAGCCAGTTCAATCACCAGCTTGCGATAAAAATAAAAAGCACCCCACGCAAGCAAAGCTGCCGTCCAGTCGGCAAAAATTACTTTTAAGGTTGATTTTTTTTTCATCAGGGTCTGCAAGATACCTTAGTAAACTAATTTAATGTTGTCGAAATAAAGAGATGCCGTTGTTTGCCCGTCAGCTTTGGTTGCTTTAATGTAAATTCTCCAGTCTATAGCATGCTGCGCCTGAAGTACAATTGGAGTCAGGTTGATGTAAATCTTTTTCCATACATCCGTACTTCTGATATTCAAAAGATCGTAAGCAGTTATTGGTCCCAACTGAGTATTGGCAGATACGCCCACAGTGAACTCATTGTTGCATTTGTAATTAAGTTCTATGTAGGTAGGAACAGTTCCCCCCGGCAGATTGAAAGAATCAATGGTTGTGCATTCAAAAAAAGGATGATTGCCATCTAGAAAAACTCCTCCGGAGTTATGATCGATCGAGTTTGTATCAGTTACAATTGTTAATGTGGTGTCACTTGTAGAATCTGCTTTGAAAAAGAAACTGCTGTGATCGAAATCTTCAATGAGTGGAAAATGCGTGTAAGAATAATAAGTTACTCTCGGAATTATTTTGTGAATTTGCCCGGCTATTAAATTGATGGTTGTATCGAATGGTTGAAACACTCCGTAAGGCACGCGTGTTCCATCAATTCCATTGAGCAAAATGCCTGCACGCAAGGTAACATCATGCGTTCCGTTGTAAAGCACGGGAACCTTTGTGCCGAGTTGATAGCCGCTCAAAAAATTTCCATCAACAGTTACCCAAACATCAGCAATGTTCGAAGAACTGCTTCCTTGTGAACCATCTGATTTTGTATAAACGCTAAACGAATCAACTTCGATGTATGCAGGAATGGTTTCAGGAGGATTGATAATATTGCAGGAACACATCATCATTAAAGCTATTATCAGCAAAAAAAGAAAGGACACTGAAACTGATTTCATCTTCAAAAAATATTAAGCAACGATACTGAGTGAAGCATTTAATTTATCCATTACCTGATTTGCCACATCGAGCGCCTTGCAGCCGTCTTCTGCAGAAATTGCAGTGGGTTCATCATTCAGAATGGAATGTATGAACAATTCAAGTTCCATTTTTATTGCATTCCCCTCTTCTATTTTCAGATTATCAAAATAAATTTGCTTTGATCCCTTTCCCGCTCCGAGATCAATTACAATATCTAGAGGACCAGCTTCGCCTACTACATTTTTTAACCGCACTACTTCGGTTTTCTTCTTCAAAAAATCAACGGAGATGTAAGCATCGCGCTGAAAGAAGCGGCTCTTGCGCATATTCTTCAAAGAGATTCTGCTTGCTGTCAGATTTGCAACACACCCATTTTCAAATTCGAGTCGGGCATTTGCAATATCAGGGGTATCGCTCACAACGGCAACACCGCTTGCATTTATCTTTTTCATTTTTGACTTAACTACGCTTAGCACCACATCAATATCATGAATCATTAAATCATGCACCACCGAAACATCGGTACCTCTTGGATTAAATTCAGCCAGCCGGTGAGTTTCAATAAACATGGGTTGATTGAGGTACTCTTTTGCTGCAAGAAAGGCAGGATTGAATCTTTCTACATGACCTATTTGTGCTTTTAGTTTTCGCTCGCCAATCATTTCTACTAGTTTTTCCGCTTCTTTCACAGTAGTCGTGATTGGTTTTTCAATAAAAACATGCTTTAGCTTTTGAATAGCAAGAGATGCTAATTCAAAATGTGAAATAGTTGGTATAACAATATCAACCGCATCGCAGGCAACAATCAATTCTTCAGGAGAAGAGAAGGACTTTATTCCGAATTCTTTTGAAACTGCTTCTGCCGTACCTGAATCATGATCATGAAAGCCAACCAATTCAGCAGATTGAATTTCTTTCAGCAGGCGGATATGAATTTTGCCGAGATGCCCCGCTCCGATAACTCCTATTTTCAACATTGCGCGAAGGTAGGAAAAGTTGACTTTCGGGTAAATCTTTTAACGCAGAGATTGTAGTTTTTTCAATGTGGTTTCTTTTTTATTAGAACTTCGCGGACGTTAAATTTTCCGCATCAGTATGGCAGAATACATTGTAAAAATTCTTGAGTCCGCATTTATTACTCATGATGTAAAAAGGTTTGTGATTGAAAGACCGCCTGACTACAATTTCATTCCCGGCCAGGCAACTGAGGTTTCAGTAAATCTTCCTGAATGGAAACATGAAAAGCGTCCGTTTACTTTTACAGGATTGAGCGAACTTAACCATCTCGAATTTATGATTAAGATTTATCCCGGTCACAACGGAGTAACCAATCAGCTTGCGCGGGCAAATACAGATTCGGAACTTATCATCCGCGATGTGTTCGGAGCGATACATTTTAAAGGCGCGGGTGTGTTTATTGCAGCGGGTACGGGTATTACTCCTTTCATCGCTATCTTCAGGCAGCTTTACAAAGAGAAAAAACTTTACGGAAACAAATTACTGTTCTCAAACAAAACTACTGAAGATGTAATAGCGGAAACTGAATTGAAGCGGATGTTTGGTAAAGATTTTACGAGTATAATCACCCGCGAACACGTCATTGGTTTTACAGGTAAAAGAATTGATCGCGAATTTTTGATTAACAAAATAAAAGACTTCGGGCAGTACTTTTACGTGTGCGGACCCGATGATTTTGTGAAAAATATTACCGACAATCTTAATGCATTGGGTGCTTCGGCTGAGACTATTATTGTTGAGCAATAGATTTTTCGCAAGGCACTCCCTGTTTTTTCTGATAACATATTCCGGTTAATGCTTAACTCAACTATATTTGCGCGCATCAAAATAACATTGCATGGAAAAATTGCTTACAGGTAAAACCATTCTTGTTACGGGGGCTTCAAAAGGAATAGGCAGAGCCATTGCATCAGAGCTTGCGCAGCATGGAGCGAACGTTGCTTTTACTTTTTTATCATCTGTAGAAAAAGGATTGGCGCTTGAAGAGGAGTTGCAAAAATGCGGAACGAAAATAAAAGGATACCGGAGCGATGCATCCGATCTTAGAGCGGCAGAAGAATTAATCAACAACGTTATTTCAGATTTTGGCGCGCTTGACGTTGTGGTGAATAATGCTGGCATTACCCGCGATGGCTTATTGATGCGAATGAGTGAGGAAAATTTTAATGACGTCATCAAAACAAATCTTAATTCTGTTTTCAACATTACAAAAGTTTGCCAGAAGCAAATGCTGAAGCAGCGAAGCGGCAGCATTATTAACATTAGCAGCGTAGTTGGTGTAAAAGGCAATGCAGGGCAGTCTAATTACGCAGCATCCAAGGCAGGAATTATTGGCTTTACTAAATCAATTGCCCAGGAATTAGGGTCGCGGAACATACGCTGCAATGTTATTGCTCCCGGATTTATTGAAACAGAAATGACAACTGTTCTTCCCGCAGAAACTGTGAAGCAGTGGAGAGATTCGATTCCACTGAAGAGAGGTGGTTCGCCAGATGATGTTGCAAACTGCGTGGTGTTTCTTGCATCTGATTTATCAGCATACATTACCGGGCAGGTTATTCATGTGGATGGCGGAATGTGTACTTGATTTGCTGATGAACCCCAAAACCTTTTTTGAATTGCGCTGTTATTTTTCTTGATCTTTTCTTTTCCCAATTCTCAACTCTTACAAAATGAAAATCGGAATTTTATGTTACCCAACTTTTGGCGGAAGCGGAGTTGTTGCTACTGAACTCGGCAAGGCACTTGCAGAAAAAGGTCATCACATTCATTTTATCACCTATAGTCAGCCCTTCCGGTTAGAACATTTTACCGAAAACGTATCTTACCACGAAGTTTCCGTAGCCGATTATCCTTTGTTCGAATATGCGCCTTACGAAACCGCATTAACAAGCAAACTTGTTGATGTTGCCTTGTTCGAGCGTCTCGATCTCATTCATGTGCATTATGCAATTCCCCATGCCAGCGTAGCTTACATGGCGAAACAAATTCTCAAAACACAAGGTATGCACGTTCCTTTTGTTACTACACTTCACGGAACCGACATTACCCTCGTAGGCAAAAACCCCAGCTACTTGCCTGTAGTTACCTTCGCTATTAATGAAAGCGATGCTGTCACATCTGTTTCAAAAAGTCTTAGTGATGAAACCTATGCCTACTTCAAGATTGAAAAAAAGATTGAAGTAATTCCAAACTTTATAGACCTTAAGCGCTTCAGCAAACAGCGCAAGGAACATTTCAAAAAAGCCATTGCACCTGACGGAGAAAAGCTCATCGTTCACGCCTCAAACTTTCGTCCCGTAAAAAGGGTGGGCGATGTCATAAAAATTTTCAATCTCATTGCTGAAAAAATTCCGAGCAAGCTCATTTTAATTGGTGATGGTCCGGATCGTGTCAACATTGAACACCAATGCCGCGAAAGCAAGTACTGCGAAAACATTCGCTTCCTGGGCAAGCAGGAAGCCGTGGAAGAGATACTCAGCGTATGCGATTTGTTCGTGCTTCCTTCTGAAACCGAAAGTTTCGGACTTGCAGCCCTTGAAGCAATGGCATGCCAGGTTCCGGTTATCTCTACGAACACGGGCGGAATTCCCGAACTCAATGTGGAAGGCATCACCGGCTTTATGTGCAATGTTGGCGATGTGGAAGGCATGGCTCAAAAAGCCATCTACTTACTTGAAGACGAAGAGCGGTTAAAACTCTTTAAAAAGCAGGCATTAGACCACGCCCGCCTGTACGACATTAACAACATCATGCCCATGTATGAGCGCGTGTACGAAGAAGTGCTCAAAAGCAATTGAGTTGAATGCTACCCATAAAGGATAGGCAATTTTTATCAGCTATTTCAAAGAAAACGCAACTAATATTTGCTTAACTCATGAGATGAGCCAGCCGGATGGCGGGTTCAATTTCATAAAATGGGGCTTTTTGCTCTAAAAAGTGATTTTCAAAGTCTTGTATGGTCAAACATTTCCATTGTATGACCATACATTCCTTTTGTATGACCAAACATTTCGATTGTATGATCAAACATTTCCTTTGTATGACCAAACATTTCGATTGTATGATCAAACATTTCGATTGTATGACCATACATTTCGATTGTATGACCATACATTCCATTTGTATGTACATTCTAAAGTTTAGAAGATACATTCTTTCGGATAGAATGATCATTCTAAAGAAATGTATTGAAATGTAAAAGAGTGAAGGTGTCGCTTATTTTTAAGAATGTACGTTTATCCAATCCGCATCAAAAACGCAATATTTTTCACATCCCCCCAATAACTTTTCTTCACACACCCTCCCTGTTTCAAAATAATCTTATACTTTTCGCGCTCCTTTCAACTCAACTCATGCAGAAGCGCTTCGCGATACTAATAGTTGCTACACTCTTTTTGACCCGGCACACGTCCGCGCAGGCAATCCGCAACTTCACCACCGATCCCGTCAAGTTTCCACAGGAGATGGAAACCTTCCTTACCGAAACCAACAAAAAGGAAGGGCAGGAGGTAATGGAAAAGTTTACTAAAGAATGGACGAAAGGTAAATTCTCCGCCACCCAGCAGGAAGCAATATACCGCACCGCAAACGCAATGCTCCGCAAGCGCATGAAAGCGTTCCCTGATTTTGCGAATTACGTATCAACCATTACCGGCTTCGCAGAAACCAATCAACCCACTGATCGCTTCGATGCATGGCAGGAATCGTTAGACAAACTCCTTCTTCTCCCTACAAAAAATTTCAACAAGTATGTAGATGTTTGCAACGATCTTTTTCGCACAAACTCACTCTACATAAGTGCAGCAGTGCGGTGGTATGCTGATAACAGCAACTACAAATTTGAATATGATTCGCTCGCAAAAATTGTTTTTCCTCAAATGAATCTCATCTGCGTAAGCAAAGGCGATTCTTCAATTATCTACAACACCCACGGAGTTTACTATCCGGGTCGCGAACAGTTTAATGGCGAAGGTGGAAATGTAAATTGGATACGAGCAGGGTGGGATGAGAAAACAGTACATGCACAATTTGCCCGCTACACGATTGATATTACAAGATCGGAATACACAGCCGACTCCGTATCCTTTTCAAACAATACCTATTTCAACAAAGCTCTTTCAGGCAGATACACCGATAAAATTCTTGCAAACGTAACTCCTGAAACAGCATCGTACCCCAAGTTCGAGTCCTACGATGCAGAATTTGAAATAAAGAACATTGTTCCTGATATAAATTACCGTGGCGGCTTCAGCATGATCGGCAACCGCATGATCGGCAGCGGAAATAAAGAGAGCGATGCGCAGCTATTCTTCTATCGCAACAAAAAAGTATTTCTAATTGCCGCTTCGAAGGCATTCGTAGTTCGCAAAGAAAAAATTACTGCTGATAATGCAGCGGTAACCTTTCTGCTCGATACCGATTCCATCTATCATCCCGCAGTAGAATTAAAATACATAGTGAAAGATCGTGAACTTGCCCTCATCAGGGGAGAAGAAGGAAAAAATCAAAGCCCCTACTTCGACAGCTTTCATAACATAGACATGTACTTTGATGGATTATACTGGAAGATAGACTACCCTATTATTGATATGAAGATGATAAGCGGAGTGGGGGAGAGCAAAGCCGTTTTCGAATCGAGCAATTACTTCCGCATGAAGCGCTTTTTAAAACTGCAAGGGTTGAGCGAAGAACACCCCATGTACAAAGTGAAGCAATATTGCGAAGCTCATGGCACGCGCGTAGTCTATGTCGAAGACTTTGCAAAATTCCGACACATGGCAGCTACTGAAACTCGGCAAATGCTAATTGCACTCAGCAACGAAGGATTCGTGACCTATGACCCAGTTGATGATAAAGCCATCGTAAAAGATCGCCTCTACTATTATTTACTCGCAAACTCAGGCAAAACAGATTATGATGTAATACAATTTGAATCAGTCATCAATGTAAAACCCAATGCAAGCATCAACCTTTTGAATTATGAAATAACCATGCGCGGAGTGTCGCAAATTGTGTTGAGTGATTCTCAAAATGTAGTCATATTCCCAAGCGAGCAGGAAGTTCACATTAAGAAAAATCGCGATTTCACTTTCGGTGGAAGAGTAAAAGCAGCGCGCTTCGATTTTTATGGAAAAGATTTTGTATTCGACTATCAAAACTTTAAGGTCAACCTCAACAACGTGGATTCACTCCGGCTCAAAGTGGAAGATGAAAACTCTCCTGTTGATGAATATGGAAACAAGAAACTCGTTTACGTAAGAAGTGTGTTGCAAAATATCACTGGCGATCTCCTTATAGATCAGCAGGCGAACAAAAGCGGACTGAAACCTTATCCTCAATACCCAATCTTCAACAGCAAAAAAGATTCCTACGTGTTTTACGATCGTGCTTACATTCAGGAAGGTGTCTATCGTAAGGAAGATTTCTATTTTCATTTAGATCCCTTCTCAATTGATTCACTTGATAATTTCAGCAAAGCAGGATTGCGCTTCGGTGGCGAGTTTGTAAGTGCAGGTATCTTCCCCGACTTCAGAGATACGCTCACACTTCAACCCGATCTATCACTTGGTCTGGTGCGTGAAACCGCAGACAACGGATGGAAAGCGTATGGCGGCAAAGGAACTTTCACCCATAAACTCTCTCTCAGCAATGATGGGTTGATCGGAAACGGAAAGATAGATTATCTCACATCAACCACCCTCAGCGATCGGTTTGTCTTCCTTCCCGATTCAATGAATACCAATGCAAAAGAATTTGTCAACAAAAAAGACATTCTTGCCGGAGTGGAGTTTCCTGATGTTCATGCATCAGATGTTTACATACATTGGATGCCAAAGAAAGACATCATGTTTGTTTACAAAAAGACAGTACCAATTGACATGTACGAAAAGCAGGCAATCCTTGCAGGAAACCTTCAGTTGAAACCAACCGGAATGACAGGCAATGGGCTAATGACATTTGCCGCATCCGAACTGGAATCAAACCTTTTCAAATACAAGGAAAATATTTTTAATGCCGATACTTCAGATTTCCGTTTAACAAGCGACAATACCAATGCGCTTGCCTTCTCCACAAACAATGTGCAAGCGCATATTGATTTCAACAAACGGATTGGAGATTTTAAATCCAATGGAGGCGGATCGTACGTAAAGTTCCCTCTTAATCAATATATCTGCTTCATTGATCAGTTTACATGGTATATGGACAACAAGGAGATTGAGATGAGTTCGAGTAGTTCTTCTACACAATCTGTTACAGATACTGCACTGTCAGGATTAAACCTTACCGGATCGGAATTCATAAGCGTAGAACCAACCCAGGATTCTCTTCGCTTTAAAGCGCCTCACGCAAAATATTCGTTGCGCGATTTCCTAATCAAAGCAGATAATGTTGCCCTTGTGCAAACAGGCGATGCATCTGTAATTCCGGATAGTGGAAAAGTTGTAGTAGAACGCTATGCGAAAATGCGAACACTGAACAATGCACGCATTATTGCAAACAACACCACAAAATATCACACGATCTACAATGCCTCTGTAAATATTCTTGGAAGAAAAAAATATGAAGGAAGTGGTGATTATGATTACACCGATGAAACCAAGCAGAAAAAACATTTTCATTTTGAGAAGATCACTGTTGACACAACTTATCAAACCGTTGCCGATGCAGAGATTAAAGATAATGAGGAATTTTATTTAAGCCCGATGTTTGAGTATAAGGGCGGTGTACATTTAGCTGCGTCAAAGCAACACCTTGTGTTCACGGGTTATGCCCGTCCCAACTTTCATTGCGACAGCGTGCCGAAATACTGGATTCGTTTCAGTAATGAAGTAGATCCTGAAAACGTAATGATTCCGATTGACAATGCCATTAGCGATAATGGTGATCGCCTTCGGGCAGCAGTGTTTCAAAGCAACGGCATCAAAGGAGTTTATCCAACATTCCTCTCTTTAAAAAACAATGCACGCGATACTTCCATGATTGATGCAAAAGGTTTTCTCACTTATTACAAACCGGGAAATGAATTCCGCATTACATCAAAAGAAAAAATGGACAAGCCCAATGCTCCCGGAGAATTTATGAGCGTGAATGATCAGAATTGCACAGTGTATTCTGAAGGCAAGCTCAGCTTTGGCGCTGACATTGGTCAGTTAAAAATGCAAACCGCGGGAAACATTACTTACAATTGGAGAAATGACAGCACCAAGTTTGATTTGCTCCTTACACTCGACTTTTATTTCAATGATGATGCCCTGAAAAGCATGAGTGATTATTTCGCACAGATCGCCTCTCTTTCACCAACGCAGGATAACGGTAGAGCCACTTTCGAAAAAGGACTCGGTGAACTTGCCGGAAAAGAAAAAGCCGAGAAACTGATTACTGAAATGAATCTTTACGGGGCTTTCAAAAAAATTCCTGACGAACTGAGGCACACACTTTTCTTCACTGATGTAAAAATGAAGTGGGATAAGTTGACTCGTACTTTTAAATCAACCGGACCGCTTGGCCTGGGAAGCATTGATAAAACATCCGTAAATAAATTCGTAAACGGAAATATTGAGATTGTTCATAAACGAACAGGAGATGTAATTACTGTTTATCTTCAACCCGAAGATCAAACGTGGTTTTATTTCAGTTATTCGCGCGGTGTTATGCAAACGCTATCTTCTCAAAGTGCCTTTAATGATGCCATTAATAAAGTGAAACCTGAGAAACGAGTTAATAAAGAAAAGGACAAACCTGATTTCGAATACATGCTAACCACCGATCGTGCGGTGAAGAACTTTCAGAAGAAATTAAATACCGCACCGGAGGAAGAAGAGAAGAAAGAGGAAGAGAAATAGTTAATTTGAGTTGATTGGAAAAAACATGACTGCTGTCCTTGCATACTGCCTACTGATTACTGCCTACTGATTTCATTGCTTACATCAACAAACATACTCGGTCTTTTACTCGCCTACCTTATAGGAAGTTTTCCCAGTGCGGTATGGCTGGGACGCACATTTTATAATATTGATGTTCGAGAGTTCGGCAGCGGAAATGCAGGAGCCACGAACACGTTTCGTGTGCTTGGAAAACGGGCTGGTATTCCCGTTCTCATCATGGATGTTTTGAAAGGATTTCTTGCCGTCAAACTTGCTTACGTAATCGGAGATCATGTTCCAGCAAGTTCTGACTTCATTGATTTCGAACTGGCACTTGGCGTTTGCGCATTGTTCGGTCACATTTTTCCGGTGTATGTGGGTTTCCGTGGGGGCAAGGGAGTAGCTACCATGCTCGGAATTTTATTTGCTGTGCATTGGCAAGCTGCACTCATCTGCGCTGCCGTTTTTCTAATTACACTAATGCTGACAGGGTATGTTTCGCTTGGCAGTATGATGAGCGGAATTACTTTTCCCGTTGTCATCATGGTTTTTTACAGCACTAATTCGAGTATCAATATTTTTTCACTCGCTGTTGCCATCATGGTTCTGGTTACACATCAGCGAAACATTGAGCGCCTCATCAAAAAAGAAGAAAGTATTGTGAAGTGGCACTGGCGGCTTAAGAAGTAACGAGGTTTTAATCTTACCAGATTTTCACTCGCACCGAATCCGCCTTCCACATTTTATTTCCTTCCTTCACACCGAACGCTTCATAAAATTCAGGAATGTTGCTCATCGGTCCGTTCACACGCAGAAATGCGGGAGCATGAACATCGGTCATGATTTGCTGTGCTAGTGCTTCATCGCGCTGATGCCCCAGCCATCCGAGTGCATAGCCGAGAAAATACCGTTGCATAGGAGTAAGTCCGGAAATCTTTTCTCCTTTTTTGAATTGATCTGTTTTCTTAAACGCGTCAATGGCAATGGCAATGCCGCCAAGGTCAGCAATGTTTTCTCCGAGCGATGCCTTACCGTTTACGTGCATGGAGTCGAGAACCACGTAGTTGTTAAACTGAGTAACGTAAAGCTGTGTACGGTTATTGAATTTTTCGACATCCTCCTTGCTCCACCAATCTTTCAGGTTACCATTAGCATCAAACTGCCTGCCTTCATCATCAAAGCCGTGAGTAATTTCATGTCCGATGGTTGATGCGGCTGCGTAGCCATAAATCAATGCATCATCAGCCAGCGAATCGGGCAGAGCAGGAATAATAAATGCAGCAGCAGGCAATACAATTTCATTGTTGGAAGAATTGTAATATGCATTGTAGGTTTGCGGAGTCATGTCCCACTCATCGCGGTCAACGGGCTTGCCAAGTTTGTTCAGGTAATAATTATAGTACCATTTATTTCCTTCAATCACATTCTCCACATAGCTACTCCGTGAAATATTCATCGAAGAATAATCTCTCCACTTATCAGGATAGCCAACCTTCTTGCGAACGGTAGAAAGTTTTGCAAGCGCTTTTTGTTTCGTGCTGTCGCTCATCCAGTCCAGTTTCTCAATGTGTTCTTTGTATGCTGCTAAAACATTATTGGTAAGTTGTAAATAACGTTCTTTAGTTTCAGGAGAATAATAATTCTGAACATAGAGTTGCCCGAGCGCATCGCCCAAAAAGTTTTCCTGATTGTCGAGCACACGCTTCCATCTTGGGCGCTGCTTCTTAACACCTGAAAGAATTACACCGTGAAAATGAAATTGCTCATCATCAAACGGCTTGCTTAAGTAAGAGGCCAGTGATGAAACAAGATTCCATCGCAGGTATGTTTTCCAATCATCAACAGAAACGGTTTTCAAACTGTTCTCAACTTCTTTGTAAAACTCCGGCTGACCGACAATAACAGAATCCACATTCTTAATATTCATTGCAGCAAACATTTCATGAAAGTTCATACTTGGATTCAGCTTGTTCAACTCAGCCATGTTCATCTTATGATAGTTCGCATACGGATCGCGGAGGTCTTCCAGCTTGCGTGATGCTTTGGCAAGATTGGTTTCTAATTTCATAATTGCATCAGCATGTTTTGCAGAGGTGTTCTCATCATCGCCAAGCAGTTTGAACATGTTTGCAACGTGTTTCACATATTCAGTACGGATATTCTTTGTGCGTGCATCGTTGTTGAAATAATAATCTCTATTCGGCAAACCGATGCCGCCCTGCTGAAGATGCAATGCATACTGATCGCTCTTTTTCTCATCCTGATAAATTCCCATACCGTAAAGCGGATTGCATCCAATCATTTGCTGGTGCGCGATAACTGACAGCACACCGTTTTTATCTTTGATGTTGCTGATGAGATCAAACTCAGGTTGCAACTTAGTGTAGCCCTGCGCATCGCAGGTTGCAGAATCCATTCCGGTAAAATAGAAGTCACCGATCTTTTGAGTGCTGCTCCCTTTTCCTGCTTTGGTATCCGCGGCAGCATCTTTGCTGAGTTTCAACATGCGGTCGTAAGTTTCATTCATCACGAGCTTTGCAATTCCGTAAGAGCGTTCCGATTCAGGTATCGGATTCTTTTTTATCCAACCGCCATTTGCGTATTTGAAGAAATCATCGGCAGGATTTATCGTGGTGTCGAGATTCTCTGCAAGCACATCGCGCGCAGGTTGTTTTTTTTCTGATGAAGAAGTGCACGATGCAAGCAACGCAACAGCACCGGCAAAAAGAAGAGTGTATTTCATAAAATGATTTTAAGCCGCGAAGCTAAACCAAAGCGTTGATATGTGAAGTTAAGGATTGCTTAAGGCGTGGAATAGTGGAAGGATAGAGTATTAGAAAACTTAGAGCATCACCTTCCATTGTTCCATTATTCCTACATTCCATACCCGACCATTCGCCAAAATCTCTCTTGCCCTCTCCAATCCTTTTTCTATTTTTGGCATTTAACTTTAAATCTTTACTGATGAAAAAAAATCTCCTTCTCATATCAGCACTTTGCATTTCGATCTTTAACTCACTAACTTCAACCGCTCAGTGGCGTTGTGCCGATGATATTCTGGACAGTATAACTCGCGCGTCAGTGAAAAACTACGATGAAATCTTCCAGCATCAGAATCAAAAGATACATGATTACATCAACTCGCATTTGCAGAATCAGCAATCGCAGCGATTGATTAAGAATCCACGACAGCAGAGCACTGCAACGTATCTTATTCCGGTTGTCTTTCATGTCATTTATCCTTACTACCAATCGTATGGCACTGGAGCAAACATTACCTATGCACAAATTCTTTCGCAGTTGAATGCGATGAATGCTGCCTACGCAAGAAATTATCCGGCATACAATGGCGAGTCACATCCATCGTATGCTGTGAACACGGACATTCAGTTTTGCATGGCGCGTATCGCTATGCCGAACACGTTGAACTGGTACAATGGTCCCGGTGGAACTGAGTTTGGCGTAATGCGTTATCCAGACAGTTCGGGAATTTACAATCATACCATCGGCAATGCAGGTGCGCAGGACTTGCTGAACAAAACACATCCAACGTCATCGTATTTTCCTTTTGATGATTACCTCAACATCTGGGTGGTGAATACAATAAGCGGTGCTGGCGGTGGTGGTACAGTGATGGGCTATGCGCCCCGACCAATTCTTAATTCATATCCTCTTGATGGACTTGTTCTGCGCTCCGATATTTGTGGAGACAACAGCACCGGCAATTCGTTTGCTCTCGGTTTTGGATTGGCAGAAGGAAAAGTTGCCTGTCATGAAATCGGGCACTATTTCAATTTGTATCACATCTTTCAGGGTGGATGCTCGGGATTGAATGCCGCAGGAAGTACATCTGATGCCTGCGATCTGAACGGAGATTTTATTTGCGACATTGAACCGTGCACCACCACAAATGTTCCGTGTGGAACCATCTACAACACATGCACTGCAAACTATGTAACAGGAACTACAATTAACGACATGACGGAAAGTTACATGAGTTATAGTGACGACAACTGCATGAATACTTTTACCAATAATCAATGTCAGCGAATGTGGGCAACGCTTGCAACGATGAGAAGTAATTTGTGGAGTACTTCAAATCTTATTGCAACCGGTGTGCAGGGAAACAGCGGATGTGTTCCTTCGTTTTTGGTAAGCTTAATCAATTTTCCTTCGGGAACTTTTTGTTCGGGTACAACGGTTGCGTTTACAAATCCTGTAAATGGGAATACAGCAACAACATGGAGCTGGCAATTTCCCGGAGGTGTGCCTGCAACTGCTACTACTTCGAGTGTCAATGTGATGTACAGCACTCCCGGAATTTACAAAGTATATTTATTGGTGAGCGATGGTGCTAATTCCATTCTCGATTCTGTGGATGTGCCCGTGATAAACTGCACACTTGATTCTACGTTGCTTGGCCGCAGCAACTGGTTTTGGGGAACGTTTGCTTCAATGGATTTTTCTACCGGCACTGCCGTTGCAAATAATGATGCAAATGCAAATGCTACTGTGAATGGTTTTGAAAGCAGTGTTGTGCAGAGCGATTCGAACGGCAATCTTTTATTTTACAGTGATGGTATTAATGTGTGGAACCATTTTCATCAGCAGATGAATGTGGGTCCCATCTTCGTGTGGAACAATGCAACGGTGCCCGGACTCATCATTGTTCCGTATCCGAAGCAACCGGGAAAATATTATATCGTATCAGCACCTCCGGGTTATGTAAGTGCGGACGGGGCGCAGTTTGTAGAAGTGGATGTTTTGGCAAATACTGTTTCATCAGCACAACGTTTTAATCATCCTTCCATTCCTTTAAATGTTACTGAATGTCTCACGGCAGTGCCACACTGCAACGGCATTGACTATTGGGTAATCATTCGCGGTTATCCGCCTGACGGTCGTTTCTATTCCATCCTCGTTACTCAGGACGGAACGCAGGCGGGTGCGCAGCCGGTTGTCTCTGCAAATTTTTATCCTTCCTACTCTGCGCAGTTGAAAGGCAATCATAAAGGAGATAAATTAGTGCAGGCAATTTTCTCAAGTGCGCAATTCAATTTTGCGCGCTACGATTTCAATCAGGCAACAGGAGAAGTTACCAATGAAGTGCTCGTGCCTTGTCAGCCCGGACATCAGATCGGACTTGGTGTTTGTTACAGTATGAATGACAGTGTGATTTATACAATTGGTCAGTATAACGGAGGCTTGAGTAAACTTTTGAAATACGATGCTACAAATCTTGCAACTCCTGCAATCACAATGCAGGATCCTGTTAACGGTTTGTATCTCGAAGCAGGACCAGATCACAATGTTTATCTCGCGCAAACGGATTGGAACACTCCGTATATGGATATGATTCTGAATGCTGATTCATACTCCGGCTCTGCATGTGTACTCAATGCAGTTAACTTTACAGGCATCGTGCCGAGTGCGCCTTACTATGTTTCAACGCATGTATATTGCGGTGTGCCTAATTTTATGGATGCACTTCCTCCGCCTGAACTTGCTGCCGATTTTACTTACACAAATGTGAACTGCAACACCATCCAGGTTTCTGTTGATTCCTGCTGGCAGGCATACACAGCAACGTGGGATTTTGGTGATGGTTCTGCTGCCGTAACAGGACTAAGTTTTTCTCACGCCTATACTGTTGATGGAAACTACACGGTAACGATGACGCTGAGCTACGGCACGTTCAGTTTTCCGGCTGCCATACATGTGGTGAATATTTTTACTCCGAATGGAAATATGATACAAGGGCCTGATACCGTTTGCACGAACAGCGCGTATCCATATACATTTACTGTTCCGTTTGTGAATGGTGCTACTTACACCTGGACAAGTGCGCGCGGAACAGTGGTGGGCTTAAGCACCGGAAATGTTTTCACAGTTACTTATACCATCTTCGCCATTGGGTACGATACCATTCATGTACTATGCAGCAGCAACGGCTGTTCATTTCTCTCCACAAAAATTATTCTTGTTGCAAGTCCTCACGATGTTGCGCTGAAATTAGAACCCGATAATCTTTGCAACGATGAAACCATTCTTCTCGATGGCGGCACACCTGCAGGCGGCATCTACACCATAAACGGAATTGCGACCGACTCTGCCCATGGCGCTTTGCTCGCAATAGGACCTCACATTGTTTCTTATTACTATACCGATGGAACAGGATGCTATGCCGAAGCAACCGATACGCTGACAGTGAATTTTTGCCTTGGCGTTGGCAGCATCAATGGAGATGAAATTTTTATTTACCCGAATCCGATGGGAGATCAATTCACGATTCACAATTCACGATTCGCAATGGGAGCGACAGCAACAATTACTATTTACAATTTGCTCGGAGTGGTTGTTCAATCCGAAATCCAAAATCAAAGACCGGAAATGAGTGTGGATGTTTCTGCGCTCGCTTCAGGCGTTTATTTTCTGAAAGTAAATGTTGGCAATAAAGATTATTTCAGGAAAGTGGTGAAGGAGTAGGGGGGACCCCAAAAATAGTTGCGCAGTATTTTTAATTTATTTCCTTTGTTCCGCTTTTTAAACATGCCCCATGAAATGAAAGCAACCACAAATTCAATTGTTTTTTCTTTTGAAAAAAACGTACCCTCTGAAACCAGCATGGTTGTGGGGGGGATTTTCAACTTCAATAAAAATTTTCTTTCTGAAAAAATTCTCGTTGCTGAAAAGCAATACGGGGTTTACGGCATTTCCTTTGGAATTGAATGCTCTCTGGATGGAATTGAATCTACCGATGCCGGAATCCCTCCTCCGGAAACTGAAATTGAATCTCCGGGTTCGGGAATCTCTGCTCCGAGAACTGAAATTGAATCTCCGCGCGCAGGAATCTCCTCTCCGGGTTCTGAGATTAAATCTCCGTGGTCTGAAATCTCCACTCCGGGCTCTGAAATTGAATCTCCGAGGTCTGAAATCGCTCCTCCGGGCTCTGAAATCGCCACTCCGGGCTCTGAAATCGCTTAAATCAATCTAAAAATCAATATTAAACCTTAAAACCAATAAAGCTATGGACAATGAACAACGTGAACCCACCACCTGCCACCTAGGGATTTTTCCCATGTCAGGTGTTCAATTACTGAACACCTGTTGGGTAGTATCCAACTTCAGCTTCATCCCCCCACTATCAATGGCGGGGTTAATGAAAAAAACAACAAGCCCAATTCCTGATCTCTTTAAAAGTGATCGGAGAGAAAGGCAGCGCGGTGAGGAAGCTGGTGGTGGAGTAGAGGAGAAGCAGAGGTTTCTAACAACTTTTTACTTTGCCGAAGTAAAAAGATAATGCACTCCTACATTTACGCCAGCATAAAAATTTGAGGATTTTCCATACGTGTAACTCTTATAGTTATAGCGATAAGCGGGTGAGTTGATGTCAGTAAAGCCATCGTAAATTTCAATGCCTGCATTTATGTACACGTTTCCCGCAATGCGGATGTTTGAGCCGATGGAAAAATTAATTCCAAAATCAGTTTTGGTAAACAGTTCCCCATCTTTGGGTTCCATTTCGGCTTTTTGATCGGTACTTTCATTTCCCTCATTAAAAATGCTTGAGTAGTTGCCGCGAAAGGCAAGATCGGGTCCCACCATTGCGTAGAGCTGTGCAGCGCCCATTCCAGTCATGTATTTAAAAAATATGGGTAGGTGAGTGTAATGAATAACTACCTGTCGGTTAAAATTTATTCCGTCAATGGTTTCATCATAATCCTGCCCTTGCTTTGCGAAGGTACAGTTCAACTGGACGCCCAGGTGAGGGGTAAAGTTGTAACCGAATGCAAGCTGCCATGCAGGGTAGATGGTAAGCTTGTAAGCCATTTCTTTGTTGCCGTAGTTGAGCTGGTTTACAATAAAAATTCCATTTGCAGATGCTGCAGCACCGGCATTAAATCCCTGCCAGTTGAAATCAGTTGCGCGGAGTGTGGCTGTTGAAAGAAGAACTGCGAGGAGAAGAATATTTTTTTTCATTTACATGTTTTATTTGAGAATACAATGATAGAAAAAACAGGAATCTGAATCTTGGTTACAGAATCAGCTCTTACTTCTTGGCAAAGACATTCAGCTTGTGATAAAAGGGAGTAAAACTGTTTTCATGCTTTGGTTCATACCTGCCACAAACAATTGGTATGTACATAGTGATGCGTTTACTTGCTTCGCCTTGCGCCTGAGCCGTAGCCACGCGATGCCACATGTGTCCATGGTGAACTGTAAGATCTCCCGCTTCAGCTTCAATTGAAACTTCATCTTTATCAGGGTTGTTATTTACAAAATGCGGTTTGCGAAAAATCATTTTGTATAAACTTTGCTTGTGCGTGCCTTTTAAAACTTTTAATCCGCCTTGCTCTTTTTTCGAATCAGTAAGGTTAATGCCTACATTTAACATCGGGAGCACTTTTTTTCCATAGAAAATATCGCGTAAGCTATCAGTATGCCAACCCATTTGTTTCATATTGCTGTTAGCCGAGTTGAGGTATTGATTAACCACTACACCATCTTTTTCGTTTTCGGCAATTCGTGAATCGCTTTCCACTAATAATTTTGTGAGCGATTGAATGGCTGAACTATTTACCAGCATCTTAATTCTTTCACTATGCAATGATGTAAATGCAAAACGATGAACGATCCTCTTGTTATTTTCATCAAAGCCAAACTTGAGGGGAATGCCATTCACCTGTTTTACATCGTTCTTAAGCCACTTCTCCTCCAAGACAGAAAGTGCATTAATTATATCCTTCACTTCATTTGCTGAAAGAAAGTTTTTGAAATGAATAAATCCATTGGCATCAAAAAAACGAATTTGTTCTTTATTCAGGGCAGTACTTAATGTAAATTTAGGATAGGTTGTGTCCATACTTTCCATATACTAGCTTACTTAAGTATTGGTTCAAATGCAAAGGAAGATTTTTTTTTGCAGTTATCATCAAAAAAAAATGATTTTTTTGTGAAATAGTTTCTTTACAGAGCGCCTTATTTTTTCTGATTATAAGAAAACTGTGACAGCAATTTTCCCCTCAGCGAAAACAAAACCTATTTTCACCGGCTTCACAATGAGGAGAATTATTTCAGTTTATCGTAATGCATTCAGCAACTTGCAACGGAACGCATGGATACTTTCCATTGCGTTATTCATAAACCGAAGTGGTAGTATGGTGCTGCTTTTTACTTCGCTCTACCTCACGAAAGAACTTCATTTCTCAATCAGCGATGCAGGGATCATAATGAGTTTCTACGGGATAGGCAGTGTGCTTGGCAGTTATTCCGGTGGTTGGCTTACTGATAGAAGAAATTATTTCGACATCATGATTTTTTCGCTTGTCAGCTGTGGATTGATTTTGCTGTTGATGCTTGTCTTTACCTCTATGCTACCGATTAGTATTGTTATTTTCTTTTATGGATTGTCAGCAGACATGTTTCGTCCAGCACATTCCTCAGCCATTGCGGCTTACAGCACTCCCGAAAACAGAACGCGCACTGTTTCATTGGCCCGGCTTGCAATCAATCTCGGATTTTCTGTTGGTCCTGCAGCAGGAGGATTTATTGCACACTATCTCGGTTACAAGTGGCTATTTGCGCTTGATGCATTCACAAGTTTTGTAGCTGCATTTATGTTGTTTACTTATCTGCCAAAACAAAAGAAGGAAACAAGCATTCACAAAGATGCTGTACTTGGCGACAGCAGCACTTCTGCTTACCGGGACAGAAAATATTTATTTTTTATTTTTCTGGTGGCATTGTATGGTACTTGCTTCTTCCAACTCTTCGCAAGTGTGCCTCAATATTTCAGTAAGGTTTGTAATTATAGAGAAGATGTAATCGGGCTGCTTCTCGCCCTGAACGGGCTTCTGGTGGTTGTCATTGAAATGCCGTTAATTGCTTCGCTTGAAAAAAGAAAAAAAATATTTCCGATTATTATTATCGGTGTGCTTTGTCTTGCGCTTGCTTTTGGAATTTTATTTGTTGGAAACGGATTTATAATATTTGCAATTCTATATACCATTGTAATTTCGCTATCCGAAATATTTGCAATGCCGTTTATGATGAACCATGCGTTAAGGAGTGGGCCGAAAGAAAGGCAAGGCCAATACATGGCTCTTTATTCAATTGCGTATGGAATTGCAATTATTGCAGCACCCTCAATCGGGTTGGGAATTGCAGATGCATTCAGTTTTAATACGCTTTTCGCTTTTGTTATTTTATTGAGCATTTTGCTGGCGCTTGCATTTACTTTTTTAAAAAGAAAAGAAGAGTAAAAATTTCATTCTCTCCGAAAGATATTTTACTAGTTTTGTCCAACTATTAAATCCGGATTCGTCATTCAAGTATAGTTCAATAAATTATTAACTTTTAAATCAAAAAAAAATGAAAGAGTATTTATTATTACTTCGTGGTGGAAAACCTGCTACAAGCAAATCAGAAGCAGAAAACAAAGCCGAAATGGAAGCATGGGGTGCTTACATGGGTGGGCTTACTCAGAAAGGTCAGTTGGCTGGCGGCTTGCCGTTGGCAAGTGGCGGCAAAACAGTAACCGGAAATTCTACCATTCCGAATCCTGTATCTTCTGCAAAAGAAGGTATTGTTGGAGGTTACTTAATTGTGAAAGCAACCAGTGTTGATGAAGCCGCTGAGATTGCAAAAGCGTGTCCGCACATTGCAAACGAAGGCAATATTGAAGTGCGTGAGATTGCGCCAATGCCTACAATGTAATTTAATAAAATACCAATAACGGCTAACTGAACAAAATTCTGTTAGCCGTTATTGTTTTCTGAAAAGTTCTTGACAAATTCTGCTAATTCAGCGAGTGAATCTTTTAAATTTTCGACTCCTTCAGAAGTAATTTTTTATATCAGGATAACCATGCGCTATACTTTTCTTCGAACTACTTTGATACTTCATCATCGTAATTCATGGCGATGTATTATTTTGGTTGAGTAAAAACAAAGAAAAATTGCGGGCAACTTGCAGATGCCGGGCGGCCTCATCTGGATGCTAATCCAAGAGTAGTTTTACTGGTTCAGCAGTTCGTTCATTTCTTTCCAATGATAAATTTTTACTTTTTCGGATTGATTTTTAGCGGCATTATTCATTGCTTTGGCAATATTTTTACCATCTATTCCTTTGTATTTATTAAGCACGCTCCCTAGTAAGAGGTGGTTAATTACAGTCCACATTTTTATCAACACCTTTTCGAACGGCCGATTTTCTTTTCTGCTGCCCATCATTACGGATGGGCGAAAAATGTGTGTGTGTTCAAAATTTAAAGCAATAATATCTCTTTCTGTTTCGCCTTTGCTTTTTACATAAGTGATTTTTGATTTTGCATTTGCCCCGACTGCTGACACCAGGAAAACAGACTTTGCTCCTTTTTCTTTGGCAAGTCTTGCGGCCAATACGGGGTAATCGTGTTCTATCCTATAGTATTCATTTTTAGAAGGTGTTCTTTTTTGTGTTGTTCCGAGCGTAATAAAAATTTCATCTGCAGTTATATTTTCTTTCTGGGTTGGTAAAGAGTCATAATTGGCTATAAAGATTTTTAATTTAGGATGAATCATACTTATTCTTTTGCGTACAACTATGGTTACCTGTTCATAATCAGAATTGTTTAGTAATTCTTTCAAGAGGTAGGAACCCACAAAACCGGTTGAGCCAAACAGAATTGCTTTTTTCATATTTATGCGCGTTGTAATGCATCAAGCTTGTCTCTATATCTGCTCCACTCAGCGCCTGAATCGCGGGCATCAGCGCGCTTATTATGCTCGGGAGCCCATATTCCATCTTTTATCCAATCCTGAAATTTGTTTTTTCTGAAATAAGTATCAAACTTTCCCTCTTCAATTGGTTTTTTATTAATCAACACTTCTTTTACCAGCGGATCATTTTGAATTTCTTTTACGAGGAAATTATTCATTAAATCTATTTCATCGCTCACATGCTGAAGTTCATGCTCCATTATTAGCGCTACCATTTTTGGAAATGGCTTAAATCCTTCCTGGACAAATATTGAAATGCTGAGGTAGAAGGTGTACTCATCACCTTTAAATTTCCATACTGGCCCACCACTGCCGCTATCGGTCGCTTGCCATTGTCTGGATTCAAAGCTGGTGGTAAAGTCAGAAACAGTAAGCCCGCCCACAATTTTCAAACTACTGCCATCAGATTTCTGAACCAATTCAGCAGCGCTTACATAAATGGGCTCTTTTGCTGATACATTGGCGGGAACTCTTATTTTAGGGTAATTGCTTTGATGAAACTGTGTCGGGTTGACATAGCTTATGTTTGCATTAAACATTGTCATAATTCAGGGTTTAAGATTAATTGGTAAAAACATTTCTAAACAGCAAGGAGTGAAGGAAGTGTTGACAAAGATATGCGTTGTGAGGATTCTAAAAAAAGAGGATTGAGAAGTACTAAAATTAAAATTAGGTACTACACAGGTGTACATGCTGCGCCCGGATGCTGCACCAAATGATGAGAAAGAGGAGAATGAAAGTTCTGCCTGCACGAGATTTAGAACTCAGGAGTCTGTCAACTTTCAGAGGCGATGCGAAAGAAAGGAAGTTTTGCTGACACATCATTTGGCAGCCAGCTTCCTGATTTTTTTCTTACCCAATCCTTTTTTTACATTTGCTCATTCACACTTCAAAAATATGATGCACCGCATAAAACTTTTTTCACTCCCTGTATTTTTTATTTGTGCCCTTCTTTTTCCTCATCGCTCCGCAGCAGACCAGCCTGATAGTTTGCTCATCCTTATGCAGTCCGAATTGAACAGGGAAATGATTGAACTTAAAAAAACTTCTCTGCCTCCTTACTATATTGATTTCCGTGTTAACGAATCGGAGGAAACGGAAATAAGATCTTCATTTGGAAGCATTACAAAAACGCGTTCGGATAAGAAACGGATTCTTAATACCCGCGTTAAGATTGGCGATTACAGTTTTGATAATTCTCATGCCGGCTCTAAAACAAACATGGGGCGACTTAGTGGGTTCTCCATTCCCATGATGCTGCCTTATGAAAATTCAGCGGATGCTATCAGGTTTTCGTTGTGGGAATCAACACAGGCAAATTACAAACTCGCTAAAGAAGTTTTTACTTCACTGAAAAGTTCACCTGTTGACTCTACGGATGAAAACAGATCTGTTGCTGATTTTTCAAAAGAAACTCCTTCGCAGTATTATGCCCCACCCATTGAACCTCTTGAGCGTACTTTCAACAAAAGCGGTTGGGAAGAGAAAATTAAAAACTTCAGTAAACTGTTTCTTGTTGACAAAAATATTATTTCGGGCAATGTTTTTCTGCAGATCAACCGCGAAAGAAAATACTTTGTTTCCACTGAAGGAAGCTCTGTGGTTCAAAACCAAACCTATTGCCAGTTAATGATTGACGGCAGCATCCGCGCAGATGACGGGGATGTATTGCCGCTTTATAAAACCTATTTTGTTTTAACACCCGCTGATTTTCCGACTGATGATGTAATTCTCAAAGACATTCATGAGTTGATTTCAAAGCTGGAAAAAATCCGCAACGCTCCGTTAGCCGATCCTTATACCGGACCTGCAATTCTGAATGCAAGGGCTTCGGGAGTTTTTTTTCATGAAATATTCGGGCACCGCATTGAAGGGCACCGAATGAAAGATGAATCTGACGGACAAACATTTTCAGGAAAGCTGAACGAATTAGTATTGCCGAAATCAATCAATGTAATTTTCGATCCTACCGTTTCAACATATGAAAAATTTTCACTCAATGGTTCTTACGCGTACGATGATGAAGGCATAAAAAGCCAGCGGGTGGAGGTAGTTGAAAAAGGTATTCTTAAAAACTTTTTAATGTCACGGACTCCGCTGAACGGATTCCTGAAGTCAAACGGTCATGGCAGAACTGCTGCGGGCGGCACTCCTGTTTCCAGGCAGTCAAATATGTTTATTGAAACATCAGATCCGTTATCTGATGCCGATCTGCGCAAGATGCTGATAAAAGAATGTAAAAAACAAAATAAGGAATATGGATACATGTTTGAAGATGTAGAGGGTGGTTTTACGAATACAGGCAGATACATTCCGAATGCATTCAACATTTTTCCGACAGAAGTATATCGCATCTACGTTGACGGGCGGCCTGACGAATTGGTACGGGGAGTTGATTTAATAGGAACTCCATTAACGATGTTTGCAGGAATAAAAGCTGCCGGTGATAAGAAAGAAATTTTCGCAGGCATCTGTGGTGCTGAATCAGGTGGTGTGCCTGTAACCGCCATCTCACCTTCTATTTTTGTGAATCACATAGAAACACAACGAAAAGTAAAAGCCAGTGTTGAACCCTCGCTCATCGAGAAACCTGCACCCGCGGACAAATAAATTTTAGTTTCCAATCATCGTATGAACAACAATTTTAAATTCATTTTAGTTGCCCTGATTTTTATTTCTGCTACACGCATTGCTGATGCGCAGAAGAAAGAAGATGTCGTAATGAAAGCGATGGAGGATGAACTGAGCCGGAGCATGAATGAGTTGAAGTATAATGAATACCCGAAACCTTTTTTTATTTCTTATACCATAAAAGACTCAAAGTCATTAACCATTGTTGCAACACTTGGAGCGCTTATGTACTCGCTGGACTTACCTCAAAAAACTGAAGGTGCCCGCGTGCTGGCAGGAGATTATGATTTTAATGATGAAAGTTTAGACAATGATATTACAAGCGCTCCCGGTAGGAATGAAATAGACATGCCTGTTGGCGATGATTATGATGGCATTAGGCGGTCGATGTGGGCAGCCACTGATAATATTTATAAAAATGCAACTAAACATTTTCAGCGGAATAAAATGAATCTTGCTGATCAGAAGAAAGAGCTGAAGGATATTCCGCACCGTAGTTTTGCGAAAACTGAAGTAACGAATTTTGTTGTTGACAGTCCGATAATCAGTTGCAACAAACCCGCGCTTGAAAATTATGTGCGCGAACTTTCAGCGGAGTTCAATCAATACGAAGATTTAATCAGCACTCATATTGTACTTAGTTTCAAACGTGGAAATGATTATTTTGCAAACAGCGAGGGCACGCGTGTAAAAACTCCTTTTCGTCTGGCTTCTTTGGGGTTGGACGCGAGCATTAAAACTGCTGACGGAGATAATTTACAAGCAAAGCTGAATTACGATGCCTCTGAACCCGGGCAATTTCCTTCAACAGGTAAAATAAAAACGGACATCAGTGAAATGATGAAAAAGCTTTTGGCAAAACGCAATGCTCCTGTTTTTAACGAAGATTATTCAGGACCTGTTTTGATTGAACAGCAGGCGCTGGCAGAATTAATTTCAATCACTCTCTTTTCCTACAATGACGGGCTGGTTGCAAACAACGAAATTAATACAGGCAACGGATCGTCCTTTGAGCAAGGCAATTCTCCTGACTCAAAGATTGGCAAAACAATAGTGTCTGAAACGATGACAGTCACTTCAATGCCGAAAATGAAAACATTTAAAGGCACACCGCTGCTTGGTTCTTTTGATATTGATGACGAAGGAGTAATTCCTCCTGACAGACTCATACTGATTGAAAAAGGAAAACTAAAAAATTTATTGAACGACCGCACCATCACAAAGCCCGGGCAATCGGCTAACGGGCATGGACAGGGACCGGGAGTTATATCTGTAAGTTTTGATAATACAGTTGCAAAAGCAGCGTTGAAAAACATGCTGATTAAAGAAGCTAAAAGCGAGGGGCTTGAATACGCGTTTATATTAAAATCTGTAGTTAAGAAAGGTGTTAGCAGTGTTCCCGGTAGTAGCAGTACCAGTCGTAGTCATGGAGATAATGAAGTTGCTGATCTTGATATTTACAGGGTATCGTTAACTGACAGCAGCGAAGAATTTGTGAGGTCTGTTAAACTGAATTCAATCAGCACGAAGATTTTTAAGAAAATAAGTGCCGCATCAAATGACACGGTTGTTCAACAAACTGAACAACGAGCTTCTGCCACCGGAGTACTCTCGCTGCTGTTGCCGGGAGCAGTATTATTTAAACAGCTTGAACTATCGGGTTCTGATAAACCGTTTCATAAAGACGATATTTTTGTTGAAAGCCCGCTCAAAAAAAACAGAGAGTGATGAAGTCAGTATTTAATTCCTAATAACGATTTGCATTCATTGCTCTGTCATGATAAGTTCGCACGAGTGTATGCTGTGTCGTGTACGCTGGCTTGCACTCTCTCTTGCAAACTTTGGTCTGTGCGTTGGCAAGAGTGGTTTGCAAGAGTGGTGTAAATGGTTGACAGTGTCAGCCAAACATTTTAACAAGCGTAGCTTTGCTGAGGGGTTTTTCTATAAAATCTACTACGAGTGGATTTGCATGCGCGCGTTTAATGTCACTGGGGTCAACAGAGGAAGAAAGGATATAAATATTGTATTGCTCTTTTAATGATGGTTTGAAAGTTTTAAATTTTTCGAGGAATTCCCATCCTGTCATAGTGGGCATGTTAATGTCCAGAAAGAGTGTTGTTTTTCCATCAGGAGGATTGTGACTTGGTTCATTTTCGATAAATTCCAATCCGTCTTCCGGAATAACAAAGTCGTTGACAAGTACTTCTCCAAGTGATCTTTTTAGTGCCATTTTAGAGAGAGAATTATTTTGCGGGTCATCGTCAACGATAAGAAACCTTTTCCTTGCTTTTGTCATTTGGTTTTAAGTTATGTTTTCAAATACAATTGTAAATTCAGTTCCTTTACCGGGTTCGCTTGCAACAGTTATTTTTCCTCCCAGAGATTCTACTTGCGTTTTCACCATGAATAATCCCATGCCTTTTCCTTCCACATGTGAATGGAAGCGTTTGTATAATCCGAAAACTTTATCGCCTTTGGTTTTCATGTCAATTCCTAATCCGTTGTCTTTAAATGTAAGAATTATTTTTCCGTTTTCTTTTTTACTTTTTATTTCAATGAGCGGTTGTTCGTTTGGCTTGCTGTATTTAATGCTGTTGCTTATTAAATTGTAAAAGATACTGTGCATATATACTTTGAGTGAAAAGATTTCGTCCACTTCTGAAAAATCAGGTCTGATGCGCACACGGTGTTTGTCAATAATGTTGCCGATGCTTACCATGATATCGCCAACGAGGTTTGAAAAATTTATGACTTCTTTTCTTTCATTGACTTCGCGTTTTACCTGCAGGATGGAGTTGATGTCCTTAATGATGGTATCAAGTGTGGCAACGGATAATGAAAGCCCTTTCAAAAATTCTTTTTGTTCCTCTACAGTGAGTTTTTCATCCAATAGGTTTTCGGCATATCCTATTATATTAGCAGTAGGTGCCCGCAGATTATGCGAGATGATAAATGTAAATTGTTCGAGGTCGCGGTTGCGCTGAATTAAATCGACACTCATTTTTTCCTTTTGTAGTTGCTCTTGTTTTTTATTGGTAATGTCGTAAGCAAAGCAGGAAAGTCCGATGATGGTTTTGTTTTCCCGTATCGGGTAAATTGTGAAGCTGTGATAACTATGAAATTCGCCAATAGTGAACTCTTTTTCGAATTTAACCGTTTCGCCTTTTATGGCTTTTGAATATATTTCTTTCCAGCCGTTTGCTTCTTCGACCTCTAATTTTTCGAGAAAGCTGAATACATGGTCACCTATTTTTATATCTAAACCATAAATTTGTTGCATGTTTTTGTGCAGAAGTTTATTGAAGGCAATGTATCTAAATTCGGTATCGAGCGAATAGATGGTAGCGTCTGTATTTTCTATAATTGCTTGCAGGTTTGATTCTGATTTGCGCAGCGCCTCTTCGCTTTGTTTTGCCTCTGTTATGTCCTTCAATATTCCATAAAGCCGCCTTGGCTTATTGTTGCTGTCAAATTCAAATTTCCATTCAGAATATATAGAACCTATGCCCGCATTTTTTTTATAAACCGTGAAGTAAATGAACCTGCTTCACTTGTTTTAAATGCATGGGCAACGCTGTCACTTGCCTTCCCTGCATCCTCAGGATGAAGAACCGATAAGAATGCTTCGGCAGAAGGTTTTGTTTCGCGGTTTAATCCGAAAATATTATAAAATTCATCCGACCAAAAATGAGTATTCGTGTTTAAATCTACTTCCCAATTAGCAATTCGTCCAAGCGATTGCGCTTCTTGTAGTCGTGCTTCACTATATTCAAGTTTTTGGTGGATAATCTCTTTTTGCCTGTTTTCTTCAAAAAGATTGGCAGCAAATGAAATATCGTTTGCAGCTTCGATGAGCATTTTTATTTCTTCTGTATCAAAAAAATCTGTTTCAGATGAATATAAACTAAATACACCAATTGTTTTACCTGATTTTTTTATCGGAAGGCATATAGAAGATTTAAAGCCACGTTCTTCTGTATGTATATTCCAGGGACCTTCTGTTTCTTTTTCTAAATCAGGAATGAGAAAATAGTTTAAGCCCTGCAATGTTTTTTCAATAGGTCCTTCGCTACTGTAAGCATAGTCGCTTAATAAGGAGATGTCGCTTTCATTTGCTCCGCAACTGGCAACAAGTTTAATTCTCCTTGTGGCTGTATCAGCAATACCAATCCACGCCATTTTGAATTTTCCTTTGTTGATAGCTATGCTGCAGGCATCATTAAATAATGTTTGCTCATCTTTGACATGAACAATGGTTTGATTGGTGTGGCTGATAAAAGAATAAAGACGATTTCCATTAAGTATTTTTTCCTTAGCTTTTAGAAGGTCTCTGTTAGAGATAAATAACTCTGCTGCGCATTTTTCCTTTTCTTCGTTTTGAAAAGCAAGCTCTTTGTTTGCACTTTTGAGTTCCTCTGCCCGTTTTTCTTTCTCCTGATTTTGAAAAGCGAGTTCTATGTTGGCTGTTGCGAGTTCTGTTGCCCGTTTTTCTTTTTCGCCATTTTGGAAAACAAGTTCCTTATTGGCAATGACGAGTTCGGCAGCTCGTTTTTCTTTTTCATCATCTTGAAAAGCAAGTTCCTTGTTGGCAATGGCGAGTTCGGCAGCTCGTTTTTCTTTTTCTCCGTTTTGAAAAGCAAGTTCTTTGTTCGCAATAAGAAGTTCATCCGATTTTTCTTTTTTATCCATTTTGTGTTTTTTTAATGATTGCTTTATTTAAGAATCGGGATTTTGCCTAATGGATAAATGAAGTTTATAATTTTTTAAGTAACAGTCATATCAATTTTAGGAAGCATTTGGATTAAAGTTGGATAATCTTTTTATGATGAACAAAGATGGTCATTATAATTAACAATAGGGATTTGGCTTTTCTCACGAAGTTGGATATATGTGAAAGCTTGCGCTGATGTTTTTCTCCGTTGGTGATCCTTCCACCTGAAACCACCAATTCAATAATTTTTGTTGCAGGTGGATAGCAGACTCATCCAATGCATATTTATAATCTACCGCTTCTTTCAGGCTTTTCTGCAATGCCTCTTTAAAAAATTCGGTTAACTGAACTGTTATCATTTACAAATTTTCTTTAGTTGTCTCTTGCAAAGAGAGGTATTAAAATCAATCAAACTAGTTTTATTTTATTTACTTGTAAACACTTTAAACGAGTGGCGGTATTATTCTTTCTTGCAGAAAAGTTGAAGTTGCGGTGTCGCCAAAGAGTTCGCGCACAACACTAAACGAAACAAAGATAAAAACATTCGTTTATCCAACATACGGGGTGCGGCATCACCTTCGGCAAGCCGATGGCGACCGGAGGATAAACGAAACTACGAAAACCCGTTAACCCTCAAGGGTTGCTTTACTTGGTTTTGCATAAAACTGCCCATTGGTTAGCTCAAAACACAACACTGTTTTGTGCTCAACAGAACAATGTTTTGCACTAAACACAACACTGTTTTGAACTAAACACAACAGTGTTTTGCACTAAACACAACAATGTTTTGTACTAAACAGAACAGTGTTGAGCACTAAACACAACAGTGTTGAGCACTAAACACAACAGTGTTTTGCACTAAACACAACAGTGTTTTGCACTAAACACAACAGTGTTTTGCACTAAACACAACAGTGTTTTGCACTAAACACAACAGTGTTGAGCACTAAACACAACAGTGTTGAGCACTAAACACAACAGTGTTGAGCACTAAACAC
>JBBRND010000032.1:0-47170 GCA_038230515.1 Bacteroidia bacterium
ACAAAACACCGACAGCACCTGGCAACAGGTTACCATAAAATACAAGACAGATTATTTTTTAGTGCCGCAGGATACCGTGCCTGCACCTTCGAGCTTACTTTTCTATCCGAACCACGGGCAGATTATTGATACCAACGACAGTTTACGCGAGGATGTTTTTTATTATACCATCAATCAGTATCCGAAACTTTATTTTCATGCAGATACAGTTTCATTTGTGATGGCGCATGTAGATAACGATACAGCAACTGCTGATACGCTTGAGCGGATTGCAATGACTTTTGTGGATGGCGACATACACAAAGCGCCCTACACCGATGTTACGCATGATACCGATCAGGTACTGAATTACTTTCTTGGACATTGCCCTGACGGGATAACGGGAGTGACGGGTAGTGAAAAACTGATGTACAGCAATGTTTATGAAGGAATAGATGTTATCTTTGCTAATAACAATGCGGGTATGAAATTTCAGATTATCATAAATAATGGTGGTGAACCGGGAAAGGTGAAGTTGCACTTTACAGGACATCATTTATTGAGCATTGTAAATAGCTCCGACTTAAAAATTGATGGAGTGCTTGGTTCTTTTACTTATGAACGACCATTGGTTTACCAACTTGATGGGATGGGTAACAGGGTTTCTTTGGGCTGGCTTGCTTCTTATAGTATTGTTGACAGTGCTGATGTAGTGTTTGCACTTGGCGGAAGTTATGATACGCATTTGCCGCTGGTGTTTGAGTGTGCGAGGGAAATCATTCAACATACTTCAACGACTCCTCCTCCACTTTGGAGTACATATATTGGTGGCGGTTCTGATGAACAGGTATTAGATGTAGTATTTGACAGCAGAAATGCAGACCTCTATGCAACTGGATATACAACAAGCGGTGATTTCCCGATCTTCCCTTCCTTTCAAATCATAAATGGAGGCAGCGATATTTTTCTTTCTAAGTTCTCTTATAATGGCGCAAAAATATATTCTACTTTTTATGGAGGATATGGAGATGAAGTCGGCAATGGTATTGCCTATGATAAAGACAATTCAACTTTCGACAAAGTATATGTTGTAGGTCGTTCAGGAAGTGATGCTGTTGATACAATGCCCGGACATTTTCCGAGAGTAGCTACATCTGCAATAAATTGTTTTCAAGTAATTGCTAATTCGGCTGCGGCATGTATCATTCAATTTGATGCTTCAACAGGATTGCCAACTTGGGCTACCAAATTTCCCGGTTATACTACTGAATTTACTTCTTGTAGTGTAGCAAAAGATCACAGCATGTTCATCGGTGGATTAACACATGGATACGCAACGGGTATTTTGTCTTGTTTTCCTGACTCTTTTCACCCGGCATACATTCCAATTTGCGATCCAGGAAGTGGGGCTTACGTTGAACAATACTGTAACAATAGAAATGTAAATTTATATCAGTCCGGAGATGGTCTGATATTAAAATTTAACAATGAGGGCGAACTAAAATGGTCAACTCTTTTTGGCGGAGAAAATAATCCCAATAATATTTATCTCAGAGAGGCAATTAATGGGGTTGTGGTTGATACAAACAATTCATTTGTTTACGTAACAGGGTATACTATTTCAAACACCGTTGATCCAATTGATACAACTGCTTTCTGCCAAGCATGGACTCCCTCTAATTTTTATCACGGACTTGAACAATTCCCGCTTTGTAATCCGGGAGGAGGGGCATATTTTAGTTCACAGTTAAATAACTGGAACGGATTTGTCGATAAAAGTGATGCCTTCATTGCCAAATTCAGTTTGAATGGCAATATCCTTTGGTCAACCTTTTTTGGTTCCTATAAAAACGATTGGGCAAATGGAATTGCCGTCAATTCACAAGGAGATGTTTACATTGTTGGTACAACAGATGCGTTGGTAAGTGATACAGCCAATTGCGTTCTCCCGTCAAATTATGGCTTCCCTCATTGTGCAACCTCTCCTCAGTTCGATCAGGGTCAGCCAAAGGGAGGTCCTGTGAATTACGATTTAGATGCGTTCGTTGCTAAATTTCATACATCAGGTCAACTTGCATGGTCAACTGTTTTTGGCGGATATGGTGACGACATTGCTTACAAAGTTGCAGTTGACCTCAAAGACGATGTTTTCATTTGCGGTTCTACTGAAAGCGACTATAACAGAGGAAATGTTACAATTCCAGTTTATAATGCAGTCGCATTTCCGTATCAATCAATTAATAACGACAGCTTAGGATCAACAGATGGTTTTATCGGTGTATTTAAATCTAATGAAGACCAAGTAGTATGCACTTATTGGGGCGGAATTGGCAACGATGAGTTAAAATGTATTGCCGCCTATGGCACTTCGGTTATGGCAGTTGGTGGATATTCCGAAAGTTATGACACCTATCCAATACAGTATGCTTTTCCCAACGGAAATTATTACCAGTTGCATAATGCGTCAAGTTCGAGTGGCGGCAAGGACGGAATCCTTACTACATTCGACATTAAGCCGGTTGTTGGTGTTCACGAAATTACTAAGAGAGAAAGCAATTTTATCATTTATCCAAATCCAACACAAAATTCATTCTATCTCGAAACCTATATGAAGGAAAGTAAGCGATTGATAGTAGATGTAACTAACTATCTTGGACAAACTACTAAAATCTACGATCTGGGCAAACAGTCATACATTAAAAAAGAAATCAATACAAATGACCTTCCTAATGGTATTTACTTTGTTCGTCTTATCTCTGCCGATGATCACATCAGTTTAGGAACAAAGAAAATTATTATTCAAAAATGAAAGTTAAAGCCCTTCTTTTATTCTTGCTTCTTTCTGCAAGGTCATTCTCTCAGATACCACGCCTATGCGGAATGACTTTCGGAATTTCACCATCTTTTAACAACGGAACTATCTTTGAAATCAACGGAGATAGTTCCGCTTTTTCAACCCTTCACCGTTTTGACTGCAATCATGGTGGCTTTCCAGTTGGCAATCTTATTCAGCTAAATAACGGAAAAGTATATGGTATTTGCACTATAGGAAATTCATGCAACGGAACAAATGATGGAAAATTATTCAGCTTTAACATTACAGATAGTACCTATACCGTTTTAATAACTTTTAACGGTTCGAACGGAAAATCTCCATCTTATGGTTTGACAAAAGCAGATAACGGTAAATTATACGGTATGACTTCCGATGGCGGAATCGGACAAGGTTGGGGAACAGTTTACAGTTTCGACCCTTCAAATAATAATTTCTCTATCGTTCATAACTTTGATTCACTCAATGGTGCAATACCATACAACGGTTTAGAACAGGGCAATGATGGCAAACTTTATGGAATAACTACCTATGGCGGTATTCATAACAGAGGAGTTGTTTTTAGTTTAGATACATTAACAGGTAACTTCATTAAGTTACATGACTTTGATACACCAACGGGAATAGAACCTTTAGGAAAACTTATTCAGGCAACTGATAGTAAGTTATATGGTACAACTCGTTTGGGCGGTACACATAATTGCGGAGTGCTGTTTAACTATGATTTGTCAAGCAACCTTTATACTGACATATTTGATTTTGATTCGATCAATGGTAGAAATCCAGAGGCACCTCTCATCCAAGCAACTAACGGAAAACTATATGGTGTTACATCACAAGGCGGTAGCGATAGTACAAAAACTGGCGTACTGTTTACTTACAATCCTGATTCAAATATATTTTCAAAGTTGTACGATTTTGATATAAGCAGCGGTCATGAGGGTTGGCTAAATGATATTATGCAGGCAAGCGATGGAATGATTTACGGCATCACTCAATTTGAGGGTCTTTATCAGCAAGGAACAATCTTTAAATTTAATCCTGTAAATAATTCTTTTACTAAACTCCATGATTTTGACCTTGCCGACTTTGGTAATTCACATAGCGGACTAATTGAACTGATGCCTGGGACTGGAATTAAAGAAAATGAAACAGATGCAGAATTTTATATTTATCCTAATCCCACTTCCTCATACATCACCATCAACTCCTCGATTTCATTTTCTCATTTACTAATTAGAGATGCTATTGGCAGAATTTTAATAACACCAAAACTTCCTGCAAACACAACACACAAAGAGTTAGACATATCCGAACTTGCAGCGGGGGTTTATTTTGTAACGGTGGAGAGTGAGAGGGGAAAAGTAACGAAGAAGTTGGTTATACGATAACGTTCCCTGTCTCCCCCAAAAAAAGAGTCCTCCGATATACCGGAGGACTCTTTTTAGTCAGAAACAAATTTTCTGAGATTACATCTTCACTAATTTATTTTCTGCAACAGCATTTCCTGTTCCTACCTTAATCATGTAAGTTCCTGTAGCAAGGGTGGCCACATTTATCTTCACATCGTTAACGCCTGAAGTAAGCACGTATTTGCTGCTGTACACAATGCGACCTGTAAGATCATAAAGCTGAATAGTTGAGTTGTTATCACTCTTTAAAGTATTGATGCGCACATCCAGGGTAGAAGCATCCATCATGAACGAACGCACGGTTAACTGGGAAATAGAAAACTCCGAAATACCTACAGTACATTGCGGGTCTCCGTCAACAAGAAGATCTACATATACCGAAGCACCTGTAAAAGTACAATTCGGATCGAGTGTAAGTGCGGTTACATTTCCGGTACCTGTTGCATTGCCGTACACCACAGGAGTAAAATAATAAATGCCGGAAGGGAAAACTGTTCCGTCATTCACTAATACTGTAGGTGCTGCAGAACCCTGCACACCTGTTCCGCCAATTACAAGACCTGTATTAAGAGGATCGTTGCTTCCGAAAAGATCGGAGGTGGAAACGAGAATGCTGAATCCATGTGTAGTTCCTTCTGTAGGCGCCACGGCACCAACAGTTGAAACTGTGAGTGTATCTCCAAAGCAAACAGAAGTATCATTTGCAGAGGATACTCCATAAGAAACGTTTGGAGAAGAACATGGAACTGTTGATAATGATCCGTCAAATTTCCATGCACCGCCAATAGCACCGGCAGTAATGTATTCGCCTGACCATCCTGTTACACTGTCAAGAAAATCAAGAGCCGTATGCGAAATGTTGTTGTCAATGGCAAGCCAGTTATTGCCGCCATCAAGAGTAAAAGAAGTTCCGAAACCGAATGTTGCGTTTGAACCTGCTGTTACATACGTATTCGGCTTGCCCGGTACTGCGCAAATATCGCCAGCGTAAACTGTTCCGCTTGCAGGAGTAACGTCACTCCAGGTCAAGCCACCGTCAGTAGTGCCTCTCAAAAGAATGGTGGTAGCATTTACCTGCATGATAAGCCCGTTCAGAGAATCGCTGAAAGCAATGTTCTCAACGTCCTGACGTGCGCCAGTGGTGGTGGTATAAGCCGGAAAACCGGAAGCAGATTTTGTCCAGGTGGTGCCACCATCAATAGAGCGATAAATGTCACCATAAGTAGTGCCGAACCATACCCGCCCTTGCGATGCAGCAAAGAGATTGGTAATTCCATATTCTGCAGAGTTAGCCAGTACCGGAAGACCTGCAGCAGGAACGCGTGTCCATGTTGCTCCTGAATCGTTGGTAAGATAAATTTCGTACTTGAGTGGAGCGCCAATAGGGTCGCCCATTGCCATTCCGTTTTGCCCGTTCCAGAAATAAGTAAGGTCAGCAAACGAAGTAGCTCCTTGGAACATGTTTGCACCAACCTGAGCCCATGAAGCACCGCCATCAGTTGTTTTGTATTCCACACCCCCTGCACCAAGACTATCAAACATGGCTACATAGCAAGTGTTCGCATCAATAGGCCAGATGTTTGAAATCACATACTGAGAAGGAGCGCCAACAGAACCTGAAGTCCAGGTTGTGCCGCCATCAATCGTGCGGGAGAAATCCTGCGTGTAAGGAACAGCATGTGTTACGGCATCCCATGTGTTTCCCCATGCAGTGTTTGCATCCGTAATCCGGATGTCGTTAAGATAACCTTCATATCCGTAAGGAACCGTTTGCTCTATCCATTGTGCATTGGCAGCAAAAGAGGCGAGCGCAATAATTGTTGAGAGTAAGAGTTTTTTCATTTTATTTTTTATATTTTGAGGCGTCAAAGATACACGATTCGTTGAATCTCAAAAAGAAAATGTAGCAGGGGAGTTTTTTTTATTTCAGGCATTCCTTTCCCGTTAAAAACAGGAAGTAATAATAAAATCTATCTGGCACACAATAAATTTTCCTTTTCCGCGTTAGGGTAGGTACTAAACTAAAGTGTTATGAAACTTTTCGTTCTGAATCCCTAACGGCAGAGATCAATCTGCACGTTTTTTTGGTGGCGGCAAGCCACTCTCTTCGTGGACTGATGAAGAGCTGGTAAAGCTTTTTCAAAGCGGAAACCAGGACTCGATGACAGTGCTTTTCCACCGTTACAACCGCTTCATGCTCGATCATGTTCGCAAGTATATTTTTGAAACGGAAGCGGCAGAAGACCTCGTGCAGGACGTGTGGGAAAACATTACCCTCGGTTTGCGAAGCGGACAATATGAGGAGCAGCAAATCTTCAGCCACTGGCTTTACAGGGTGGCGCATTTCACCGTTACTCATGAAATTGAAAAACGGATCCGGCAGAAAAAAGAACCGCTTACGGAAGATATGCCTGCAGACGAAGAGAACGTAAACCCTGATGAACAAACATGGCATGCTGCTTTGCAGAAAGCTTTACTATTGATGAGCCCTCAGTATGCTGAAATTTTACGGCTGCATTATCTCGAAGAAATGAGCTACGATGAGATCGGCAAAAAGCTCGGCATCACCACCAATGCTGCAACAAGTTCCTGCTCCAAAGCAAAAAGGCGGCTACGCGAAATTCTTGAAGCAATGGGGATGCAATGGTAATCGAATGCCATTCTTTTTCTTTTCATTCCCCTTTTATGCAAATCCGCTGCAAAAACACACTTCTCTGTCATTTTGTTTATTAACATGAACCCTGTGTTACATAACATCGTCTTCATGTTATGTAACATCGTCTTCATGTTATGTAACATTGTCTCCATGTTAATAAACATTGCCTTCATGTTATGTAACATTGTCTCCATGTTATGTAACATCGTCTTTATGTTATGTAACATTGTCTCCATGTTATATAATATTGCCTCCGTGTTAATAAACATTGTCTTCATGTTATGTAACATTGACTCCATGCTAATAAACATTGTCTTCATGTTATGTAACATTGTCTCCGTGTTACATAGCAATGTCTCCTTGTTATGAAACATTGTCTCTGTGTTAGTAAACATGGAGACCAAGATTTTGATAGTCGGCTTTGGACTTATCAAAATAGCTACCAGCTTTTTATGTTTTCTCCACATCTTTTGACTAAGGAAGGTTGGGTTCCCCGCAGCGGAATTAAACCTTTCTTCGAATTTGTTACATTGCGAGCGTTCAAAGAAGGTTTAAATTAATTTTTGCACTGATAATAAATGACTCAAAAACAATTAGAAGATTATCTGTGGGGAGCAGCCAACATTTTGAGAGGAATGATTGATGCTGCTGACTTTAAGCAATACATTTTCCCTTTGCTTTTCTTCAAACGCATTAGCGATGTTTGGGACGAAGAATATGAACTGGCTTTAAAGGAAAGCAACAACGATTTGAATTATGCCGAGTTCAGAGAGAACCATTGGTTTGACATTCCTTCGGGTTGCCATTGGAAAAACATTCGCAACAAATCGGTTGATGTAGGTAAGCATTTGCAAAATGCTTTACGCAAAATTGAGAACGCCAACTTTGAACAGATGCACGACATTTTTGGCGATGCACAATGGACAAACAAAAAAAGAATGAGTGATGAAAAGATGCTCAACCTGATTGAGCACTTTTCTAAAATGGATTTGAGTTTGACAAATGTTCCTCACGATATTATGGGTGAGGGTTACGAATACCTGATTAAAAAATTTGCTGACGACAGCGGACACACCGCTGCCGAGTTTTACACCAACAGAACCGTTGTAAAACTCATGACACTCATTACCGACCCACAGCCCGGTGAGAGTGTGTATGACCCCACTTGCGGAAGCGGAGGAATTTTATTGAACAGTGCTTTGCATTTGAAAGAGCAAAAGAAAGAATACAGAACGCTGAAACTTTACGGACAGGAATTAAATCTTATCACTTCTGCCATTGCACGCATGAACATGTTCCTGCATAATGTGGACGAGTTTCAGATTGTGCAAGGCGACACATTAGACAGCCCACAGCTTTTGGAGAATGATGAGTTGCGGAAGTTTGATGTGATAATGGCAAATCCACCTTACAGTGTGAAACGATGGAACCAAAACAAATGGATGAACGACCCCTTTGGCAGAAACATTTGGGGAACACCACCGCAAGGTTGTGCCGATTACGCTTTTCAGCAGCACATTATTAAAAGTTTAAAACCCGATACGGGAAGAAGTGTTGTGTTGTGGCCACACGGAGTTTTGTTTCGTGATTCGGAAAGTGAGATACGAAAGAAAATGATTGAAGCCGATATGGTGGATGCTGTAATTGGTTTAGGCAAAAATCTTTTTTACAACAGCAGCATGGAAAGTTGTTTGCTTGTTTGCCGAAATAAAAAAGCAAAAGAGCGAAAAGGGAAAATAATTTTTATTAATGCTTCTAATGAATTGAAGTTGGAAAGAAATAGTGCTTGGCTTGAGCCGAAGCATATAAAAAGGATTTCAGAAACATATTGGAAGTTTAAGGATGTTGATGAGTTTGCAATTGTAAAAAGTAATGATGAAGTATTGAAGAATAAAGGAAATCTAAGTTTGCAATTATATGTAAGCCAAAAAGTCGAAAGTGTTGAACACAACATTGAAGATTTGATTTCGGATATTAATGTTGCAAAGACAACAGAATAAATCAATAGAAACTTTATTCGGCAAACTAAAAGACCTTGGAATAAAAGCATGAGTTATTTACAAAAGAAAAATTGGAAAGAAGTTCCGCTTGGAGATTTGTGTGAAATCAAAAGAGGAAATACAATTACTAAGCTTCAGGTGAAGGACGGGGATATTCCTGTAGTTGCAAGTGCGGTTGGGATTTCTTATTACCATAATCAATCAAACAGAGAGGGAGAAATAATTACAATCAGTGCATCGGGTGTCAATGCTGGTTATGTAGAATATTACATCCAACCAATTTTTGCATCTGATTGTATAACAATTCAACCACTGCCAAAAAATAATTTGAATCTTCGTTTTGTTTACTATTCCCTAAAAGCAAAACAGAATGCGATAACAAGTTTTCAAAGAGGAACAGCACAAGCACATGTTTATCCAAAGGATTTAATTCCTATGAAAACATTTTATCCCTCACTTCCCGAACAAACCCAAATAGCCGAATTATTTCAAAGCATTGAAACCGCTATTGAACAAGCCGAACAGCAGGAGAAGAATTTAAAAGCATTGCAAAAAACTTTAAGCAATGGTTTGGTAAATACACAACCAACATTTGGAAATTTATTGAACAAGAAAAATTGCACACTCACAAATTTTGGCGGAGTTGCTGATTGCGATGTTCAACATGACAAAGAAAAAAAAGATGTAACCCGTTTCATCGGATTAGAAAATATTGAATCCGAAAATTTAAACATCACCACTTGGGGAAACATTGCAGACGGAACAACTTTTACCAAACGATTTTCAAAAGGTGATGTGTTGTTTGGCAAACGCAGAGCATACTTAAAAAAAGTTGCCATTGCTAACTTTGATGGAATTTGTTCAGGAGATATTTTGGTGTTGAAAGCAAAAGAAAAAAAGATGTTACCTACTTTACTTCCATTTTATGTTTCAGCGGAAGCATTTATACAACATGCAGTAAGCACATCGGCAGGTTCACTTTCACCAAGAACAAAATGGAAAGATTTATCTTCCTTTGAAATTGCAATTCCCGATTTAAAAACACAGGAAAAAATAGTTGAAGTGTTTCAGCAAATACAAACAACACTTGCACAAATCACTTCACAAAAACAAACTTTGAAAAACTTAAAAAATAAATTGCTGAATGAGATATTAGGGTAATTGTCTGAACTATGATTTTTGTGATTAAATGATTACCATGATTGACGAGAAATATAAGTACTCTGAGTTGACTTCCAAAATAATTGGCTGTGCAATAACTGTTCACAAGGCACTTGGCAATGGGTTTCAGGAAGTAATTTATCAAAGGGCATTGGAAATTGAAATGCGACTGGCAGGAATAAATTTTTCAAGAGAATTTGAAATGCCTATCTTTTACAGAGAGGAACAAATAGGAACAAGACGGGTTGACTTTTTAGTAGAAGGAATTATTTCAGTTGAATTGAAAGCGATTACAAAATTGGAAGATGTACATTTTGCCCAAGCCATCAATTATCTTGAAGCCTATAATCTGGAAATTGGCTTACTCATTAATTTTGGAGAAACAAGTTTGAATTTTAAGCGACTCACTAACAAAAAATATAAATCACCTGAATCACAAAAATCAAACAAATCATAGTTCAGACAACAATGAAAAAAGAACTGATACAAGAGTTATTTGAAAAATTTGAGAACGCCTGCTACATCTATGACGGCATAGAGTGTTGGAGTGCCAGGGAATTGCAACCATTTTGGGTTATGCAAAATGGGAGAATTTTTCCAAAGTAGTTGACAAAGCAAAGACAGCTTGCGAAAGCAGTGGTGTTGAGGTTTCTCATCATTTTCCTGATGTCGGGAAAATGATAGATTTAGCGAAAGGAGCCCAAAGGCAAATTGAAGATGTTGCCTTAACAAGATATGCCTGTTACTTGGTTGCACAAAATGGCGACTCTGCAAAAAATGAAGTAGCTTTTGCTCAAACCTATTTTGCGGTTCAAACAAGAAAACAGGAAATAATTGAACAACGATTGTTGGATGTTGCAAGAGTTTCGGCAAGAGAAAAACTAAGCAAGGGAGAGAAAAAATTGTCAGGAATAATTTATGAAAGAGGTGTGGATGATAAAGGCTTTGCCATCATCCGCAGCAAAGGTGATTCAGCATTGTTCGGTGGTTTCAGTACCAACGATATGAAGCATAAATTAAAAGTGCCGGACAACAGACCACTTGCAGATTTTCTTCCAACACTTACCATCAAAGCAAAAGATTTTGCAACCGAACTTACCAGGCATAATGTGGTGGAGAAAGATTTGAAAGGCGAAAATCAAATCACAACAGAACATGTGGAGAATAATAAAGCGGTGAGAAAAATGTTGATTGAAAGAGGTGTTAAACCAGAACAACTTCCACCTTCGGAAGATGTGAAGAAACTTCAACGCAAATTAGAAGGCGATGAAAAGAAAATGCTGAAGGATGTAAAGAAGAAAAGCAAAAAGAAATAATGTCATTCAACGAACTTAACACAGTAGAACATTTTATCATTCACAAACTAACAGGTGTGAACTTAAACAATGTGCAGAGTGGCGTTGTTGCGGAAGACCCGGTTGAATATGGTGATAGAGTAAAATGGAAATATATTCAAAGTGAAATTCTGCAAAGAAATATTGATGATGTTTTGTTGGAGAAGGAATTAACAGAATCACTTTGCAGATTGAATCCTGAAATTGCAGCACAACCTGACAGAGCAGAAGAAGTGATTCATAAACTTCGTGCAATTCTTATCACAGTAAACAATGTTGGTTTGGTTCGTGCCAACGAAGAATTTTCAAAATGGTTAAGAGGAGAAATCACTTTGCCATTCGGCAAAGACGAACACATTCCAATTCGTTTAATTGATTTTGAAAACTTAAAGAACAACACTTACATCTGCACAAATCAATTTTCTATTCGTGCAAGAGAAACAAAAATTCCCGACACCGTATTTTTTGTAAATGGAATTCCTTTAGTAGTTGGCGAGGCGAAAACACCAGTGAGACCAGCAGTAAGTTGGTTAGATGGTGCACATGATATTCGTGAGGTTTACGAAAATTCTATTCCTCAATTATTTGTTCCGAATATTTTTTCGTTTGCAACAGAAGGCAAAGAATTATTTATCGGTGCAGTGAGAACACCTTTGGAATTTTGGACACCTTGGAGATTAGAAAATGAGAAAGACCAGTTGCAACAGTTTGCAGGATTGCAAGATGTAGGAAAACAATTAACGCATCTTTTAAAACCCTCTACTCTACTTGACATCTTGCAATACTTTACAGTGTATGCAACGAGTAATCAGAAAAAGAAAATAAAAATTGTTTGCCGATACCAGCAATACGAAGGAGCAAACGGAATTGTGCAACGAGTGAAAGACGGTGAAATAAAGAAAGGATTGATTTGGCATTTTCAAGGTTCAGGAAAATCTTTGTTGATGTTGTTTGCAGCACAGAAACTTCGTAAGCAAGAAACTTTGGGAAATCCAACAGTGATAATTGTAGTTGACAGAATTGATTTGGATACACAAATCACAGCGACATTTAACACAGCAGAAGTTGCAAACATGGTAACGACTGACAACATCAAAGAACTTCACAGTTTGCTTGAACAGGATTCAAGAAAAATAATCATCACCATGATTCACAAATTCAAAGATGCTTATCCCGACATGAATAAACGGGACAACATAATTGTGATGGTGGATGAAGCACACAGGACGCAAGAGGGAGATTTGGGAAGAAAGATGCGTAACGCTTTACCGAATGCTTTTCTTTTTGGTTTGACAGGAACACCAATAAACAAAGCGGACAAAAATACTTTTTGGGCTTTCGGTGCAGAGCAGGACACTGCCGGTTACATGAGCCGTTACACTTTTCAAGAAAGTATTCGTGACAACGCAACATTACCCTTGCACTTTGAACCACGACTACCGAACTATCACATTCGCAAAGAAGATTTGGACATTGCGTTTAAAGAACTCACAAATGATTTAAGCGAAGAAGATAGAAACACATTGAGCCAAAAGGCAACTAACATGAATGTGTTTTTAAAATCTCCCGAAAGAGTAAACGCAATTGCAAAAGATATTACGGAACATTTTACACGGCATGTTGAACCCGAAGGATTGAAAGCAATGATTGTAACGCCTGACCGTTTTGCTTGCATTCAATACAAAGAACAGTTGGACAAATGGTTTCCGACAGAAGCAAGCGAAGTTGTAATCAGCACTTCTGCCAGTGATGATTTTGAATTCAAGCAGCGTTGGGGAATGGACAAAGACAAACAGGAAAAAGTTGTAGAGAAATTTAACGACACCGATTCTCCTCTGAAATTTTTAATTGTTACAGCAAAACTTTTGACAGGATTTGATTCCCCGATTTTGCAAACAATGTATTTGGATAAATCTTTAAAAGACCACACACTGTTGCAAGCGATTTGCAGAACCAATCGTTTGTTTCCGAATAAAACTTTCGGAAGAATAGTTGACTACTTCGGAGTGTTTGACAACACAGCAAAAGCATTGGCATTTGACGAGGAAAGTATCAAAGCAGTAATTACAAACTTGCAGGAGTTAAGAGATAAACTTCCCGAAGTAATTCAAAAATGTTTGGCTCACTTCTTTAATGTTGACAGAAGCATTGCAGGTTTTGAAGGATTGCAAGCAGCACAGGATTGTATCAACACCAATGAAAAACGGGATGCGTTTGCAAAAGATTTTAGTTCGCTTTCAAAATTGTGGGAAGCACTTTCACCCGATGAAGTGTTGAATCAATTTCAGAAAGATTACAAATGGCTTTCGCAAGTTTATACTTCGGTGAAACCAACATCAACGGACACCGGAAGATTGTTGTGGCATGCATTGGGAGCACAAACAACAAAACTCATTCACGACCACATTGTAGTTTCAGGCATTGCAACCGACATGGAAGAAATGATTCTGAATGCAGAGGTGATTGATGATTTAATGAATAAGAAAGACCCGAAGCAAGCACAGAAACTTTTGAAAATATTAGTGAGCCGTTTAACACAGCACAAAGGAATTTTAAAATTCAAAGAGTTGAGTGAACGCCTGGAAGCAGTAAGAGATAAAGCGGAAAAAGGGTTGATAAATTCAATTGAGTTCATCAAAGAACTTTGTCAGATAGCGAAAGAAACATTGCAGGCTGAAAAAGAAAACGAAACAAAAGACGAACAGAAAAATGCAAAGGCGGCACTCACAGAACTATTTCAGGAATTGAAAACAGAAACCACCCCGATAATTGTAGAGAGAATTGTAAATGATATTGACGATATAGTACGGATAGTTCGCTTTGACGGTTGGCAAAATTCAACCACAGGAGAAAAGGAAGTGAGAAAAGAATTACGAAAAATTCTTTGGGTGAAATATCCAATTAAAGACGAAGAGCTTTTTAATAAGGCATATGAATATATTAAGGAATATTATTAGGATTGTTTAATACTGACTTGTCTTTAACAAAACGCATGCGTTGAGGGAACCTGCCCATGAAAGGTAGGTGCATTGCCTCAACACCTCTCCTAACCCCACTCCTTACTTTTATTATACCGCACCTTAATAAAGGCAGCACACAATAAACCCTCATCAATTACGTTTTGATTTCCTGTAAATAATTATTTCATTTGCTGTATCATGTTTTCCCGCATGATCGCTGGTTTTGCAGAACATTCTGTATAATTAAACAAACCCACCAATGATAATTCCCAACATGTCATTGCCTGAAATCAGGAAGTCGGTGAGTACTGATTTTGAGATAGAATTACACCGGAAGCTGGAGTCATTAAAAGTTACTTCCCGCGGAAAATGGATGAGAGGAGGAAAGCAGCCGTTTGCAGAAACAATTTTTTTCGTTGCCAAAAGCAAAAACAGTTGGCGGATAACCATTACCTGCGCCAGTGACGGAACCATCAACCTCATACCTTATCTTATTACTTACGATAACATCGGCATTACGGCCACACACATTCTGCTTGGCTTCGACAATATGCCCATGATGCATTTCAACACGCATTTTTTTAAGCGCTACAAAGAGCGCGGAAAAATAGCTCTTGAAAAGCCGGAGGATATTGTAAAACATTTTTTCAGGAAAAACACAATTCTTTTACCTTGCTATCAGCCAAACGAAGATGGCACACAACAACTCTTTACTCCACTGGATGGAGGCATAGGGTTAGGAATCTTTTATGTAGATTCTGAAATATGCGAGTTCAAAACTTTTGTAGATAACAGCTTGTTGAGGCAAGATCAGAAAGACGAAATTGCGGAAATATGGAGATCCACTATTAACCAGCTAGCTGAGGAATTAGGCAAACGTCTTGGCAGGAAATAACTCTTAACCTGACGGGAGATTTTTAATTTATTTTCTTCTCAAAAAAAAATAACTGCACATCGCAGGACGTAAAAATCCATCTCAGCGTATAGTACATGTAGAGAGCTTTTAAAATGCTCTTTACAAAAATGAAAAAGAAAATAAATAAAATAACAAGCGCTCCCGTTACTGATGGGAGAGTTTTTCTAAGTGCTCCTGTTTTTGTAGTGCACAATCATTCAGAACAGAACAAGGCAAACAGGAACGTTCTGTGCTGCTGTCCGGCCTGGTCCACAATGGCAGAAAAGCGAAAGGGGGTGTATTATGAAATTTGTGGTTAAGCTTGGTTTGAGTCGCAAAAGTGCATTGGTAAAGGTCGAGTTCGGTAAGCATGTTCATGGCCTCATGAATGGTAACGCTAACTTTACTACTCCTTCGCCCACGCTTGCAGCGTTGCTTACAGCAACAACCGATCTCGAAACTGCAGTTGACAATGCCGATGGAGGTGGAACTCTTCTTACTTCCAAGATGCATGATATGGAAGTTGTGTTCGATGAGGTGATGACTGCGATGGGCAACTATGTTGATAGCGTAGCGGTGGGCGCGGAAACGATCATCAAGAGTGCAGGTATGGAAACGAAGAGACAGAGAAGTCCCGTTGGCATTCCGGCAAAGGTAGCAGGTCTTGCAGCCACTTCCGGTAAAAAGGAAGGAGAGATAGACCTGAGTTACAGCAAGGTGTTCGGTAAGCTGATTTACCTGGTCTACATCAAAGCGGATGGAGAAGCAGATGACCTGTACAAGCTGATTGCCAAACCGTCAAAGACGAAAGTCACTATTGTCGGACTGACATCAGGTAGCAAATACTGGTTCAGAGTTGAAGCAGTAGGTTCTGCCGGAACAGGTGCGTTGAGCGATCCTGCCATGTCGAGAGCTTTGTGACATGGTTTCATTGCAAGGATAAATCAAAGCGAAGGAAGATCTTCGAATAAGGAAGCTGCTCATAGTTGGGGCGGCTTCCTTTCTTTTTTATTTTCGCACTCACACAATTGACCAAACATTCTATGGAAATAAAACCGTAGCTGAAACTACTGCGCGAAGAACTAAACACAGGACTTTACGAAAAAGAAGAAGTAACAGCACTCACACTCTTAGCAGCCATTTCAGGCGAAAGCATTTTCTTATTGGGCGCACCAGGAGTTGCAAAAAGTTTAATCGCTCGCATTTTAAAGTTTGCATTTGAAGGAGGCAGTTCATTCGAATACCTCATGAACCGGTTCAGCACATCCGATGAAATTTTCGAACCCGTTTCCATCTCCAAACTGAAAGACGAAGACAAGTACGATCGCATCGTAAAAAACTATTTGCCGGAAGCCACTGTAGTTTTTCTTGACGGGATATGGTAAGAAGGAAATTGTAATTTCTAAAGGTTTTTTTTTGGCTTTTTCTTCTTTAAAATTCTTTTAAAAAAATATTTTTCCTACGTTTGGTAGATTGAAAAGAAGTTTTACATTTGCAACCCCAAAAATAAAGGGAGAAATACGTTTAATTGATGGGATTCACTCTCTAAGATATTAAATGTGAGGAAGTAAATTTTAAACTTAACGATGCCAACAGTACAACAGTTAGTAAGAAAAGGTCGCGAAAAGCTGATTGATAAAAGTAAATCACCCGCTTTAGCAAGTTGCCCGCAGCGCAGAGGAGTATGTACACGTGTGTACACTACCACTCCTAAAAAACCGAATTCGGCAATGAGAAAAGTAGCGCGTGTGCGTCTTACCAACAAGTTTGAAGTGAGTGCTTACATTCCCGGAGAAGGACACAATTTGCAGGAGCATAGCATCGTAATGATACGCGGTGGTCGTGTAAAAGATTTGCCGGGTGTTCGTTATCACATCGTGAGGGGAGTGCTTGATACAGCAGGAGTAGAAGGAAGAACACAACAAAGAAGTAAGTATGGAACCAAGAGACCAAAAGCAGTAAAGAAGTAAGTAATAAGAATGAGAAAGTCCAAACCAAAGAAAAGAATTCTGTTACCCGATCCGAAATTTAACGATCAGTTGGTAACACGTTTTGTGAATATGTTGATGTATTCAGGAAATAAGAATAAATCATACGCTATCTTTTATGATGCACTTGCAAAAATAGAAGAGAAGACAAAGGAGCCGGGATTGGATGCATGGAAGAAAGCAATGGCGAATGTAATGCCGGCTGTAGAAGTAAAGAGTCGCAGAGTAGGGGGAGCAACATTTCAGATTCCTACAGAAATTCGTCCTGACCGCAAAATTGCATTGACCATTAAATGGCTGATCGGTTATGCCCGCGGACGCAATGAGAAAACGATGGCTGATAAATTGGCCAACGAAATAATTGCAGCTTCAAAGAATGAAGGTGCAGCAATAAAGAAGAAAGAAGACGTGCATAAAATGGCGGAAGCAAATAAAGCATTCGCACATTTTAAAGCCAACTAATAGAATAAGGAAGACAATAGTTCTTTCAATTTTTAGATAACCAGTGGTCTCGATTATTTATCGGGATTGTAAATCGGACAACTAACGGGTAGTACCCATTAAAGTATCCGGTTATCTGCGAAAAGAAATAATTATCGTTACGATTAACGGACAACTAATCAAATGAGTAAAGACCTTACAATAACGCGCAACATTGGTATCTCTGCACACATTGATGCAGGAAAGACTACTACTACTGAGCGTATCCTTTATTATACGGGCAAGGTTCACAAAATAGGTGAAGTACACGAAGGCGCTGCTACCATGGACTGGATGGTTCAGGAGCAGGAGCGAGGCATTACAATTACCTCCGCTGCCACTACTACTTACTGGGAATACAACAAAGAGGTTTACAAGATTAATATTATTGATACGCCCGGTCACGTTGACTTTACTGCGGAGGTAGAACGTTCACTTCGTATTCTTGATGGAGCTGTTGCTCTTTTTTGTGCAGTAGGGGGAGTAGAGCCACAGAGTGAAACTGTTTGGCGTCAAATGAATAAATATAAAGTGCCGCGCATCGGTTTTGTAAATAAAATGGATCGTGCAGGTGCTGACTTTTTAACCGTTGTAGCTCAGGTAAAAGAACGTCTTCACGGAAACCCTGTTCCGCTTCAGTTGCCGATTGGCGCTGAGGATATGTTCAAAGGTGTTGTTGATCTCATCACCAACAAAGCAATCATCTGGCATGATGAAACCAAAGGAGCAACATTTGATGTGTTGCCGATTCCGATAGACATGCAGGCAGATGTTAATCATTGGAGAGCAAACTTAGTTGAAGCTGTTGCTGAATTCGATGATCATCTGATGGAAAAATTTTTCGAAGATCCGAATTCAATTACAGAAGACGAGTTGCGCAATGCCATCCGCAAAGCAACCATTGCAATGAAGATCACTCCGCTTCTCTGCGGATCAGCATTCAAGAATAAAGGTGTTCAGGCAATGCTTGATGCTGTGATACAATATTTACCTGCCCCAATTGATGTGGAAGGTATCACAGGAATTAATCCTGAAACAGAAAAAGAAGAGACACGCAAAACCGATCCGAAGGAGAAGTTTGCATCGCTTGCTTTCAAAATCATGACCGATCCGTTTGTTGGTCGTCTTGCTTTCTTTAGAGTATATTCAGGTCGCCTCGAGGCAGGTTCTTACGTGCTGAATACTCGCACAATGAAGAATGAGCGTATCTCTCGGATCATTCGCATGCATGCCAATAAGCAGACACCTATTGATTTCATTGAAGCAGGTGATCTTGCTGCTGCTGTCGGCTTTAAAGACATCAGAACAGGTGATACTTTATGTGATCCTGCTGCTCCGATTGTTCTTGAATCAATGAGTTTCCCGAAGCCCGTTATTGGTCTTGCTATAGAACCAAAGACACAAGCTGATCTGGATAAACTTGGAATGGCATTGAATAAACTTTCTGAAGAAGATCCTACTTTCAAAGTACATACTGATGAAGAAACAGGTCAGACCGTAATTAGCGGAATGGGTGAGCTTCATTTGGAAATTATTGTTGACCGTCTTCGCAGAGAATTTAAAGTGGAATGTAATCAAGGCGCTCCTCAGGTTGCGTATCGCGAAACGATCACACACAACATTACGCATCGCGAAGTTTACAAAAAGCAAACAGGTGGTCGCGGTAAGTTCGCTGACATACAATTTGAAATCGGGCCTGCTGATAAAGAGTGGATCGAAAAAGGACACGTTGGACTTCAGTTTGAGAACGAAGTAACGGGAGGAAATATTCCACGAGAATTTATTCCATCTGTATCAAAAGGTTTTGCTGCTGCAATGGGAGCAGGAATTCTTGCAGGGTACCCTATTGAAAACATGAAGGTTCGTTTGTTTGACGGTTCATATCATACGGTTGACTCCGATTCTTTATCATTTGAAATATGTGCGAAGGTTGCCTTCCGTGAGGCAGCACCAAAAGCAAAACCCGTATTGATGGAGCCAATTATGAAAGTGGAAGTTGTTACTCCTGATTTATACATGGGTGATGTAATGGGTGACCTGAACAAACGCAGAGGACATCTTGAAGGAATTGATACCCGAGCAGGAGCACAAGTTATTCGTGCAAAAGTTCCGCTGAGTGAAATGTTTGGTTATGTAACAACACTTCGTACGATCACTTCAGGTCGTGCATCTTCTTCTATGGAATTTTCTCATTACAATGAAGTTTCTAAAAACCTTGCTGAAGCAGTAATTGCAAAAGCAAAGGGAAAGACAAAAGAAGAGAAGGAAAAAGTTTAAACGTTCTTTATATAATATACAATGTCTCAGAGAATTAGAATTAAATTGAAGTCGTACGATCACAATCTCGTTGATAAATCAGCAGAGAAGATCGTGAAGACAGTGAAGATCACCGGTGCAGTTGTGAATGGACCCATTCCTCTGCCCACTGACAAAAAAATCTTCACCGTGCTTCGTTCACCGCATGTAAACAAAAAAGCGCGCGAACAATTTCAGTTGTGTTCATACAAACGTCTTCTCGATATTTACAATTCATCAGCAAAAACTGTTGATGCGTTGATGAAATTAGAATTGCCAAGCGGAGTAGAAGTAGAAATTAAAGCATCATAAAAAAAACAAGTGAATGTTTGAAGTAATTCAAACCGCTGACTTAAAAACGATACAGAAAATGTCTGGAATTATCGGAAAGAAAATAGGAATGACAAGCATATTCGCTGCTGATGGAAAATATGTTCCATGTACAGTGATACAGGCAGGTCCTTGCGTAGTTACGCAGATAAAAACAAAAGAGGTTGACGGATACGATTCTGTTCAGCTTTCTTTTGGAGAGAAAAAAGAAAAGAACACTTCGGGTGCTATGAAAGGGCATTTCAAAAAAGCAAACACAACACCAAAAAGGAAGGTAGTTGAGTTTCGTCACTTCCCTAAAGCTCCAGTATACGGTAGCGAGATCAAAGCTGATCTTTTTGCTGAAGGTGATTTCGTAGATGTGGTTGGAACATCGAAGGGAAAGGGTTTTCAGGGCGTAGTAAAACGTCATGGATTCAGCGGAGTAGGTTGGGCTACGCACGGTCAGCATGATCGTCAACGTGCACCTGGTTCATTGGGCGCATCATCGTATCCATCGCGTGTAATAAAAGGAATGCGTATGGGCGGACACATGGGAGTTGACCGTGTGAAGATGCAAAACCTTCAGGTAGTAAAAGTAATTGCAGAGCAAAATCTGATTTTAGTAAAAGGAAATGTTCCCGGTCATAATGGTTCATTTGTAACGATCGAAAAATAATCATGGAAATATCTGTTGTAAATATTTCCGGAAAAGAAACCGGAAAAAAAGTAAAGCTCAGTGCTGATGTATTCGGTATAGAACCGAATGATCATGCAATATGGCTTGATGTAAAACAATTCCTCGCTAACCAACGCCAGGGAACGCACAAAACAAAAGAGCGTGCAGAGATTCACCGCACTACTAAAAAAGCTTTCCGTCAGAAGGGAACCGGTGGTGCGCGTAGAGGCAGCATGAAGTCGCCATTGGTTCGCGGTGGTGGTCGTGTATTTGGTCCGCAGCCGAGAGATTATTCTTTCAAACTGAATAGAAAATTAAAAACACTGGCGCGTATTTCTGCTCTCACTTACAAAGCAAAACAGAACAACATCATGGTTCTCGAAAATTTCAGTATGGACAAGGCGAGAACAAAAGATTACGCAGCCATCCTGAAAAATCTGAATCTCGATAATCAAAAAGTGTTGCTTGTTATTCCCGCGAATGACCGCAACATTGTTTTGTCTTCAAGAAATATTCAACGTAACAAAGTGGTTACAGCTACTGACCTCAATACATACGATGTACTCAATGCAGGTAAACTTGTATTGGTGGAAGGTTCTGTTTCCGTAATTGAAAATACATTACTAAAATGAGTGTTCTGAAAAAACCAATCATTACAGAGAAGGCAACTGCTTCAGGTGAAAAACTTGGTCAGTATGGTTTCATCGTTGCTAAAGATGCCAACAAAGTGGAGATCAAAAAAGCAGTGGAGAAAATGTACAGCGTTACGGTTGCAAGTGTAAACACGATGAATGCCGCAGGCAAGATTCGCAACCGCTACACCAAGGCAGGAAATATTACCGGCATGAAAGGTCAGGTGAAAAAAGCCGTTGTCACGTTGAAGAAAGGTGAAACCATTGACTTCTATAGCAGCATTTAAGAAATTACGAATCTGAAATCCGAAATTAAAAATGTCAGTTAGAAAACTAAGACCAATGACTCCGAGCCAGCGACACATGATCGTTGATTCGTACGATGATATTACAGCAGGTAAGCCGGAAAAAGGTTTGACTGAAAGCATTCAGCGTTCGGGCGGAAGAAATAATACAGGTAAGATGACGATGCGCTACATCGGTGGCGGACATAAAAAGAGATACCGCATCATTGATTTTAAACGCGACAATCACGGTGTTGCAGGAGTGGTAAAATCTGTTGAGTACGACCCGAACCGCACGTCACGCATTGCACTGGTTTATTTCAGTAATGGCGATAAGCGTTACATCATTGCACCGACTGGAATAAAAGTTGATCAAAAAATTATGTCAGGAGAGAATGCGGTTCCAGAAATCGGCAACGCACTTTTCCTGAAAGATATTCCACTCGGTACTTTGATTCACAATATTGAATTACGTCCGGGACAAGGCGGAGCGATTGCCCGCAGTGCAGGTTCCTATGCGCAACTTTCTAACCGTGATGGTAAATATGCAATTCTGAAAATGCCTTCAGGCGAAACTCGTTTGGTGCTTGCTGCTTGCATGGCAACGATCGGAACATGCTCAAACGCTGATCACAATCAAGAGCAACTTGGTAAAGCGGGTCGTTCACGTTGGGCAGGTCGCAGACCGAGAGTGAGAGGTGTTGCAATGAATCCTGTTGATCACCCGATGGGTGGAGGAGAAGGACGCGCATCAGGCGGACATCCACGCTCACGCAAAGGATTGTTGGCAAAGGGATACAAAACACGCCAACCAAAAAATAAAACAAGTAAGTTCATCATTGAAAGAAGGAAAAAATAAATTGAAATTAGAAAATGGAAATTGGAAAAGTAAATCATCGCTGAGTCCGAAATCCGAAATCAATAATCCGAAATAACAAATGGCTCGTTCACTAAAAAAAGGTCCTTACATCCCGGAGCATCTTGAAAGGAAAGTTACCAAGATGGTCGAGAGCAAGAAAAAGACAGTGATAAAAACATGGGCACGTGCTGCCATGATTTCTCCTGACTTTGTAGGACAAACATTCGCTGTTCATAACGGGAATAAATTTATTCCCGTTTATGTAACAGAAAACATGGTTGGTCATAAGTTTGGTGAGTTTGCACCGACCCGCACGTTCCGCGCGCATAGCGGAGCAAGAAAAGAAGAGCCGTCATCAGGAGGAAAAAAATAAATTTATGAATTATGATTCTTGATTTTATTTTGAAATCAAAAATCAAAAATCAAAATAACAATGGGAGTAAGAAAAAGAGAGTCCGCAGAAAGACGGAAAGAATTATTGAAGACAACAGCAATTGCTTCATTGAAGAATGTGCCGACTTCGCCTCGTAAGATGCGCATGGTTGCTGATCTGATTCGCGGCAAAGAAGTAATGAATGCATTGAACATACTTCACTACAATGAAAAAGCACCTGCAGCTCGTTTGGAAAAACTGTTGCAGAGCGCCATTGCAAACTGGGAAGCAAAATCAGGAGATAAGATTGAAGAAGGAAAAGTGTTTGTTAAGATAATCATGGTTGATGGTGGAAGAATGGCAAAGCGTCTTCGTCCTGCTCCGCAAGGAAGGGGATACCGCATCCGCAAGCGTTCGAACCATGTAACAATGATCCTCGACAAAATTGCTCCTCCATCGGTTGCTGAAAAAGCGGAAGCAGTTGTAGAAACAGAAAAAGAATAATCAACTTCAGAAAAAATTAACCAATAAAAGTATAATCTAAAATTCTTGCATGGGACAAAAAGCACACCCGATAGGTAACCGGCTCGGCATCATCAGAGGATGGGACTCCAACTGGTATGGCGGAAAAAATTATGGCGACAAAATTTTTGAGGATGATAAAATCCGCAAGTACCTCATGGCTCGTTTGCAAAAAGGCGGTGTTGCAAAAATTGTAATTGAACGTACGCTGAAACTTGTTACCGTAACAGTTCACACGGCTCGTCCGGGAATCGTTATCGGTAAGGGCGGAGCGGAAGTTGATAAGTTGAAAGAAGAATTAAAAAAAATTACGAAGAAAGATATTCAGATAAATATTTTTGAAATAAAACGTCCGGAACTCGATGCACAGTTGGTTGCTGACGGAGTTGCAAGACAGCTTGAAGCGCGTATTTCTTTCAGAAGAGCCATCAAGATGTCCATTGCATCAACAATGAGAATGGGAGCTGAAGGAATTAAGATAATGACATCAGGACGTTTGGGCGGAGCAGAAATTGCCCGCTCCGAACAGTACAAGGAAGGAAGAACTCCATTGCATACATTCCGTGCTGATATTGATTTCGCTATTGCAGAAGCACAAACTTCTTATGGGAAAATAGGAGTTAAGGTTTGGATTTGCAGAGGAGAAGTTTTCGGTAAACGCGATCTTTCTCCGAACATCGGAACTACTGCAACGGCAGGTCCGGGACAGCGCGGAGAAAGAGATGACAGAAGAGGCGGTGGACGCGGAGAAAGAGGAGATCGCAGAGGCGGTGGCGGAGACAGAAGAGGTGGGGCTGGTGATCGTGGTGGAGACAGAAGAGGTGGAGGTGGTGGTGGTAGTGACCGTGGAGGAAGAAGATAAAAAGTAGATTGTTAATAGTTATTATACAGAACTGAGAAATGTTACAGCCGAAGAAAACAAAATTCAGGAAACAGCATAAGATGAAAGCGAAAGGCAACGCCACTCGTGGTGCAGCACTTGCTTTCGGATCTTTCGGAATTAAATCACTGGAGACAGCATGGATCCCGAGCAAGCAGATTGAAGCGGCTCGTGTAGCGGTTACACGCTTCATGAAACGTGAAGGGCAAATCTGGTGTCGCATATTTCCTGATAAGCCCATCACAAAAAAACCTGCAGAGGTTCGTATGGGAAAAGGAAAAGGAGCTCCCGAATATTGGGTGGCAGTGGTAAAGCCCGGCACAATTATTTTTGAAGCAGAAGGTGTATCAGAAGCAACAGCAAAGGAAGCGTTGCGCCTGGCAGCTCAAAAACTTTCTGTAACAACTAAGTTTATTGTTCGCAGAGATTACAGTGCAAACTAAATCATCAATAAGAATCAGTTAAGATGAAAAAAGAAGACATTAAAGATTTATCTACGGACGAACTTCGTCTCCGTTTGGAAGAGGAGAAGTCGCTCTATACAAGGATGAAAATGAATCATACGATTTCTCCGATTGAGAATCCGATGAAGATACGCATCACTCGCAGAGGCATTGCAATGATTCAAACTGAATTGACAAAACGGGGGAAAGAAGAAACCGCCAAACAATAAATACAATGGAAGAGCAAATAGAAAAAAGAAGTTTACGCAAAGAGAAGACCGGAGTAGTGGTCAGCAACAAGATGACTAAAAGTATTGTTGTTTCTATAGAGCGTAAAGTAAAACATCCGAAGTATGGAAAGTTCATTAAGAAAACTTCCACCTTCATGGCGCATGACGAGAAGAATGAGTGCGGCATTGGCGACTTGGTTACTATTGCGGAAACCCGTCCTCTCAGCAAAAGAAAAAATTGGAGATTGAAACAGATCATTGAAAAGGCGAAATAACATTTCAAATTCAAGAGAGAAAAAAGTAACAAGTCAAAAGGAAAAATTCTCTTTTAAATTTTGACTTAATAATTTATCAATAAAAAAATGATACAGCAAGAATCAAGATGTACAGTAGCCGATAACAGCGGAGCCAAAGAAGTTCTTTGCATTCGTGTGTTGGGCGGTACACGAAAAAAATACGCATCACTTGGCGACAAGATTATTGTTACCGTGAAACATGCGTTGCCTGCAGGCAACATTAAAAAAGGAACAGTGTCGAAAGCCGTTGTTGTTCGTGTGGCAAAAGAAGTAAAGCGTCCTGATGGTTCTTACATCCGCTTTGATGACAATGCAGTGGTGTTGCTCAATGCACAGGATGAACTTCGCGGCACTCGTATCTTCGGACCTGTAGCTCGTGAGCTTCGCGAAAAACAATTTATGAAAATCGTTTCTCTTGCACCCGAAGTTCTTTAAGAATTTCTGATTCGTTAATTAGTACAAATTCGTTATTCGTTGAAAACATGGAAAGAAGTAAAAATAAACAACCGAAACTTAAGGTTCGCAAAGGCGACATTGTTAAGGTGATGGCAGGCGACAGCAAAGGATCGCAAGGCAGAGTGCTTGAAATTATTCTCACCAATCGCAGAGTGCTTGTTGAAGGGGTGAACATGGTGAGCAAGCACACCAAACCCAATGCAAAAAATACACAAGGCGGTATCGTGAAAAAGGAGATGCCGATTCATATTTCGAACGTGATGCTGGTTGACGGAAAAGGAAATGCAACCCGCGTTGGTCGCAGAGTTGAAGAAGGCAAACTTGTTCGCTATTCTAAAAAATCTCAGGAGGTAATAAAATAATGAGCTACAAACCAAGATTAAAAGAGCGTTACGCAAAGGAAGTCGTTCCTGCTCTTCAGAAAAAATTCAACTACAAAAGTTCCATGCAGGTTCCTCGCATCACAAAGATTTGTGTGAACCAGGGCGTGGGCGAAGCAGTAGCTGACAAAAAAATTATTGATGCAGCAATTCAGGAAATGAATCTGATCACAGGACAAAAGTGTGTTGCAACAAAATCGAAAAAAGATATTTCGAATTTCAAACTTCGTGCAGGTGTTCCAATCGGTGTTCGTGTTACGCTTCGTGATGTGAACATGTATGAGTTTCTTGATCGCTTGATCTCTGTTGCTCTTCCACGTATCCGCGATTTTCGCGGCATCAACCCAAAAGGTTTTGACGGAAGAGGAAACTACACACTCGGAGTTACTGAGCAAATCATCTTCCCAGAAATTGATATTGACAAAGTAGCAAAGGTTCGCGGAATGGACATTACGTTCGTAACCACTGCAAACACAGATGAAGAAGCAATGGAGTTGTTAAAAGAATTTGGTCTTCCTTTCAAAGTCAACTAAACAGTAAACAAAAAATATTCATGGCTAAAGAATCAATGAAAGCAAGGGAAGTGAAGCGCGCTCGAATGGTAGCGCGTTATGCTTCTAAACGCGCGGCTCTTAAAAAAGCAGGCGACTACGCTGCTCTCGACAAACTTCCCAAGAACGCTTCTCCCGTTCGCATGCACAACCGCTGCAAACTAAGCGGTCGTCCGAAAGGATACATGCGTGTTTTCGGATTATCGAGAAACATGTTCCGCAAGATGGCTCTTGAAGGAAAAATTCCCGGAGTAACAAAAGCTTCGTGGTAAAAACTAACAGTAGAATTAAAAATTTTTTTTGAACAAAGAATAAACAAGTACAATGGCTGATACAATTGGAGATTTCCTCACCCGCATTCGCAACGCAGTTCAAGCCGGACATCGCATCGTGGAAGTGCCTGCATCGAATCTTAAAAAAGAGATGACAAAGATCCTTAAAGAAAAAGGATACATCATGGATTACAAATTCGAAGATGACAGCAAGCAGGGTGTCATTAAGATCGCGTTGAAATATCATCCTGTCACAAAGACAGCAGCGATACAACAGATCACCCGAATAAGTAGTCCGGGTTTGAGACGTTACGCTCATGTTGATCGCATGCCCCGCGTGCTCAATGGACTGGGCATCGCTATCCTCTCCACTTCAAAAGGAGTAATGACAGACAAAGAAGCCAAAGAAATGAAGGTGGGCGGTGAAGTGTTGTGTTATGTTTATTAGGAAGTAAAAAGTAAACTGTAGAAAGTATTAAGAAATAAGATCATGTCAAGAATAGGAAATTTACCGGTTACGATTCCTTCGAAAGTAGAAGTGAAAGTTGCAGGCGATAAAATTCATGTGAAAGGACCAAAAGGCGAACTCACACAAAAAATAGTTGATGGTGTTACGATTGCGATTGACGGAAATACAGTTTCTGTTACACGTAAGAGCGAACAAAAAACTCACCGTGCACTTCACGGATTGTACCGCGCGCTCATTAACAACATGGTGATTGGCGTTTCAACAGGATATAAAAAGGAGCAGGAGTTAGTTGGTGTGGGTTACAAAGCATCAACACAGGGACAAAATCTTGATCTCGTGCTTGGATATTCTCACCACGTAGTATTTGAAATGCCTGCTGAAATTAAAGTAAGTGCGAAACAAGACAAAGGACAAAACCCGATTATCACTCTTGAGAGCGCAGACAAACAATTGCTCGGTGCAGTTGCAGCAAAGATTCGTGCACTTCGCACTCCGGAGCCATACAAAGGAAAAGGTATCAAGTTTACAGGCGAAGTGTTGAGAAGAAAAGCAGGTAAATCAGCAGCGAAGAAATAATTAAAATTTTAAATTGAAGATAACAGGTTATCGTTTTCTAAAATCGAAAATAAAATGCTCAAGAAACAAGTAAGAAGAAAAGGAGTTCACACCCGCATTCGCAGAGTGGTGAAAGGAACAGCAGCGCGTCCGCGCTTGAGTGTGTTCCGAAGCAACAAGCAAATCTATGCTCAACTCATCAATGATATTGATGGAGTAACAATCGCTGCTGCATCATCAGCAATAAAAGATTTTGCTGTGAAAGGAAAGAAAGTTGAGATTGCAAAAGAAGTTGGAAAACAAATTGCAGAGAAAGCAACACAGGCAGGAATCAAAGAAGTGGTTTTTGATCGCGGTGGTTTTCTCTATCACGGACGCGTGAAAGCACTGGCTGAAGGAGCACGTGAAGCAGGATTACAGTTCTAATAAAAGTTCAATTCAAAAAATATGTCAGAAGCAAACGTAAAGAGAGTTAAAACGAGCGAGATCGAATTGAAAGATCGCCTTGTGGCTGTAAACCGTGTTACCAAGGTTACCAAAGGAGGACGCGCATTTCGATTCGCAGCCATTGTGGTTGTTGGAGATGAGCACGGAGTAGTTGGTCACGGACTTGGAAAATCAAAAGAAGTAAGTGATGCAGTTACAAAAGGCATTGATGATGCAAAGAAAAATTTAGTGAAGGTGCCGATCATTCGCGGAACAGTTCCGCATGAAGGACATGGAAAGTTTGGCGGTGCATTGGTGTTTCTTCGTCCTGCCGCTCCGGGAACGGGAGTAATTGCAGGCGGTGCAATGCGTGCAGTGTTGGAGAGTGTTGGGGTGCATGATGTGTTGGCGAAATCAAAAGGAAGTTCAAATCCTCACAACGTGGTGAAAGCAACGATTGATGCATTGAGCAAAATGCGTGATGCCGCAACCATTGCTCAACACAGAGGAATTAAAATGACAAAAGTATTTACAGGAAAATAATAAATAGGAAACCGAAGATGTCAAAGATCAGAATCACATTAGTAAAAAGCCCGATTGATCGTCCGCCAAATCAGAAGCGCACATTGAAAGCGCTTGGACTTACAAAGCTGAATATGTCAGTGGAAAAAGAAGCGACTGTTCAGGTCAGAGGAATGGTTCGCACGGTGAAGCACATGGTGTTGTCAGAAGAAATTTAATTTACTGAAACGGTATTGACCGAAAAAAATAAAGACAATGAATTTAAATACACTTACTCCCGCAGCAGGATCAACACACGCTCACAAGCGTAAAGGTCGCGGAACAGGATCAGGAAAAGGCGGAACATCTACGCGTGGTCACAAAGGAGCGCAGTCGCGTTCAGGTTACAGCGCGAAAAGAGGTTTTGAAGGAGGACAAATGCCGTTGCAAAGACGCCTTCCGAAATTCGGTTTCAAAAACCCGTTTCGTGTGGAGTACAACGGAATCAATTTGGATACTCTTCAGGCACTTGCTGTGAGAAAAAAAATTACTTCAATTGATGTGAAGATATTAGTTGAAAACGGACTGGCAGGAAAACATGATCTTGTAAAAATTCTTGGTCGTGGAGAATTGAAATCGAAAATTGATGTGACTGCTCATGCATTTTCTTCAACTGCAAAGACAGCAATTGAAGCACAAGGCGGAGCAATTACGGTGATGAATATTCACAAGAAGGCAGAATCGAAAGCAGAATAATGAAAAGTATAAATCAAAAAACGTCATTCGTAAATTCTTAGTAAATCGTTATTCGTACCTATGAAGAATCTTTTTCAGACCATAAAAAATATTTTCAAGATCGAAGATCTTAGAGTGCGTATTCTCAACACACTTTTCTTTCTTCTCATCTACCGCCTTGGTTCGCACATCGTGCTGCCCGGTGTAGATCCTGAACAATTAGCAAACCTGCAGAACCAAACCTCAAAAGGAGTTCTCGGATTATTGGATATGTTCAGCGGTGGTGCGTTCTCTCATTCGTCCATCTTTGCTCTTGGAATCATGCCTTACATTTCTGCTTCCATCGTGGTGCAGCTTTTAAGCATCGCAATTCCTTACTTCCAGAAATTACAAAAAGAAGGAGAGAGCGGTCGCAAACGGATCAATCAGATTACTCGTTGGCTTACTATTATCATCTGTGCTTTTCAGGCACCGGGTTATATTGTAAATCTTCGTTCGCAAGTACCAAGTGCGATTATCTCTGTAACAAATCCTGAAATTGTTTCTCCGTTTCAATTTTGGTTTACATCAATTACAATTCTCGTTGCAGGAACAATTTTCGTAATGTGGCTCGGTGAACGCATCACTGATAAAGGAATCGGAAACGGAATTTCTCTCATCATCATGATCGGAATTATTGCGCGCCTCCCGGCAGCACTTCGCGATGAATTTAATTCTCGTTTAAATCAGGGTGGAATGGTTGTGTTCTTAATCGAAATTGTCGCTCTTGCTGCCGTAGTCGCCTTTGTAATTTTACTTGTGCAGGGTACGCGAAGAATTCCCGTCAACTTTGCAAAGAAAATTGTTGGCAACAAGCAATACGGTGGAGTTCGTCAGTACATTCCTCTCAAGGTAAATGCTGCAGGTGTTATGCCGATCATCTTTGCTCAGGCAATTATGTTCATTCCGGCAACCATCGCACAATTCTTTCCTGATGCAAGCGCTACACAAGGCATCCTTACTACGTTTGGTAACTACACATCATTCTGGTACAACTTTGTGTTTGCAACATTGATTATTCTGTTCACTTATTTCTATACAGCAATTGCAGTGAACCCTACGCAGATGGCTGATGATATGAAACGGAACAACGGTTTTATTCCCGGAGTAAAGCCCGGCAAACAAACGGGTGATTTCATTGATGATACGATGTCGCGCATTGTGTTGCCGGGAGCAGTTTTCCTTGCACTCATTGCTATCTTGCCAACGTTTGCAATTCTTGCCAATGTCAGTAACAACTTCGCTCACTTCTACGGAGGAACATCTCTTTTGATTCTTGTAGGCGTTGTTCTCGATACATTACAACAGATAGAAAGTCACTTGCTGATGCGTCATTACGATGGCTTGATGAAGTCGGGCCGTATTAAGGGACGCGCTACGCAGGCAGCATCTGCAGTTTAGAGTTTAGTGTTTACAGTTTAGCCGTAAACAAAATGATATATTACAAGACGCAGGAAGAGGTTGAGTTAATAAGAGAAAGTTCTTTACTTGTTTCAAAATCGTTGGCGCTGTTAGCGAGGGAGATCAAGCAGGGTGTAACAACACTTACGCTTGATAAAATGGCAGAAGAGTTTATCCGCGACAATGGCGGAGTGCCTGCATTCTTGAACTACAGAGGGTTTCCGAACTCGTTGTGTATTTCGGTTAACTCAGCTGTGGTGCATGGAATTCCCAATAACACTGAATTGAAGGAAGGAGATATTTGTTCGGTTGATTGCGGTGTGCTGATGAATGGATTCTATGGTGACAGCGCTTACACTTTCAGCATTGGTGAAGTGGATGAAAAAATTGCGCGACTTCTCAGAGTAACAAAAGAAAGTTTGTACAAAGGAGTTGAAGCGGCAATAGCAGGAGCGCGATTGGGAGATGTGAGTTTCGCAGTTCAGTATCATGCGGAGAGCTACGGATATTCTGTGGTGAGAGAATTGGTAGGACACGGAGTAGGAAGACATCTTCACGAAAAACCGGAAGTGCCGAATTTCGGAAGACGTGGTTCGGGAGTGGTGATGAAGGAAGGATTGGTAATCGCAATCGAGCCGATGATCAACATGGGAGTGAAAAATGTGGTCCATGAAAGAGACGGATGGACAGTACGAACAGCAGACAATTTACCTTCAGCGCACTTTGAACATACAGTAGCAATAAGAAAAGGAAAGCCGGATATATTATCATCGTTTGAAATAATAGAAGAAGCATTAGCAGAAAATAATCATACTCACAGCATACATTAACCAGTGGCGAAGCAAAGCAGCATAGAGCAGGATGGCACCATCAAAGAAGCGTTGAGCAATGCCATGTTCCGCGTGGAGTTAGAGAATGGTCATGAAATAATTGCTCACATCAGCGGGAAGATGCGGATGCACTACATAAAAATTCTGCCCGGTGATAAAGTAAAAGTGGAAATGAGTCCGTACGATTTGACAAAAGGAAGAATAACATATAGATATAAATAACATGAAAGTAAAACCATCAATAAAAAAGCGCAGTCCCGAATGCAAGATCGTTCGCAGAAAAGGACGGCTGTATGTAATCAACAAGGCAAATCCCCGTTTCAAACAAAGACAGGGTTAAGCAAACATCAATTTTAAAATCATAAACTAAAAATAAATGGCTCGTATATCAGGCGTTGATTTACCTAAGCACAAGAGAGGCGTAATTGGTTTAACCTATATCTATGGTATCGGTAATTCCACTTCGGAGAAAATTCTTTCTGATGCAGGAATTTCATTCGACAAAAAAGTGGAAGAGTGGAATGATGATGATCTGAACAAGATCAGAACTACCATTACTGAGATGAAAGTGGAAGGTGCGCTTCGCTCGGAGGTGCAGCTAAACATTAAGCGGTTGGTTGACATTAACAGCTATCGCGGCATTCGTCATCGTTCAGGACTCCCTGTTCGCGGACAACGGACACGTACCAATTGCAGAACAAGAAAAGGAAAACGTAAAACTGTTGCCAACAAGAAAAAGGCAGCTAAAATGTAATTCATAATGGCTCAACAAAAACAGGATTCCGCAAAAGCTGCGGAGGTAAAAAAGGTTCGTAAGAAAGTAGTAAAGGTAGAAGCTACCGGTATTGCTTATGTAAACGCGACTTTCAACAACATTATCATTTCGCTTACCAATGAAGCAGGTCAGGTGATCAGCTGGTCATCAGCCGGCAAGATGGGTTTCAGAGGTTCGAAGAAGAACACTCCGTATGCAGCATCACTTGCGGCAGGCGATTGCGCAAAGGTTGCTCACGACATGGGACTTCGCAAAGTGAAAGTGTTTGTAAGAGGACCGGGTGGTGGACGCGAGTCTGCAATTCGCACTTTGCACCAAGCAGGAATTGAAGTAGGAGAGATCATTGATTTAACTCCGATCCCTCACAACGGTTGCCGCCCTCCTGGACCACGTAGAGTATAATGGAATTTAAATTAGAAATTTTAAATTAAAAATTAAGAATTGGAATGATGGAATAGTGGAAAGTTGCAAGTAAATTTCAAACACTAAACATCAAACCTCAAACCAATAAAAATGGCAAGATACATCGGACCAAAATCCAAGATCGCACGAAAATTTCAGGAAGCAATTTACGGCCCTGATAAAGTGCTTGAGAAGAAAAATTACCCTCCGGGACAACACGGACTTTCAAAAAAGCGCTCCAAACAAAGTGAGTATGCTGTTCAGTTGAAAGAAAAGCAAAAAGCAAAATATACCTACGGAATTCTTGAGCGTCAGTTCGCGAAAACATTTGACCGTGCATCGCGCAAGCAAGGTATCACTGGAGAAAATCTTTTACAATTGATTGAGCTTCGATTGGATAACGTAGTCTTCCGTTTGGGATTTGCTCCCACACGTTCAGCAGCGCGCCAATTGGTTTCTCACCGTCACATTACTGTGAACGGAAAAGTAACTGGAATTCCATCCTACACTTGCCGTGCAGGTGATGTTGTTGGAGTGCGTGAGCGTAGCAAATCAAACGAAGTAATTGTTGAGTCGGTTACAGGCAGAGCAAACAGACACACTTGGCTTGAAATGGACAAAGCAACATTGAGCGGAAAAATTCTCAATGTTCCATCGCGTGATCAAATTCCTGAAAACATCAAGGAGCAGTTGATTGTCGAGTTGTACTCTAAATAATAAAGTACATAGTATTAAGTACTGAGAAATAAGAGAACAGATTTATCTTAATACGTTATACCTGATTTCATCTTTCAGAAATAAATAATTTAACAACTTAAATAAATATATCAAATGGCAATATTAGCATTTCAGAGACCGGACAAAGTGATAATGGTAACTTCAGACGACCGTTCAGGTGTGTTTGAGTTTCGTCCTTTGGAACCTGGCTACGGAATTACCATCGGCAATGCACTTCGCAGAATTCTTTTGTCTTCTCTCGAAGGACATGCCATCACCTCCGTAAAAATTTCAGGAGTTGATCATGAGTTCTCAACTATTAAAGGAGTGGTTGAAGATGTAACTGAAATTATTCTCAACCTGAAACAGGTTCGTTTGAAAAGACAGATCGAAGGACAGGACTATGAAAAAGTTTCTGTTACTATAAATACGAAGGACACATTTACTGCAGGTGATATTGCAAAATATACCAATGCATTCCAGGTGTTGAATCCTGAATTAGTGATCTGCCACATGGAAGGAAATGTAAAACTTCAGATAGACATTGAGATCGGCAAAGGTCGTGGATATGTTCCTTCAGAAGAAAACAAAACAGGCAGCGCTCCTGTCGGCACTATCTTCGTTGATTCAATTTACACTCCAATTCGTAACGTAAAATATTCAATCGAAAATTATCGTGTAGAACAAAAGACGGATTACGAAAAGCTAATCATGGAAGTAAGCACTGACGGAAGCATTCATCCGAAAGATGCGCTTCGCGAAGCAGCAGATATTTTAATTCAGCATTTCTTCTTGTTCAGTGATGAGAACAAACTGAAACTCGAAACAAAAGAAAAGACACCTACTGAAGAGTTGGATGAGAATACACTTCACATGCGTCAGCTTCTTACCACTAAGTTGGTTGATCTTGATCTTTCGGTTCGTGCATTGAACTGTTTGAAGGCTGCAGATGTAGAGACGTTGGGCGATCTTGTTTCTTACAACAAGTCAGATCTTCTCAAGTTCCGCAATTTTGGAAAAAAGTCATTGACCGAGTTGGAAGAATTAGTTCGCGCAAAGAATCTTACTTTCGGAATGAACATCGGAAAATATAAACTGGAAAGAAGAGAGCCGAATATTCCACAGTAAAAAATAATTAAGTTTATCAGCAAGAAATAAAATAGTCCCATGCGACACGGTAAAAAAGTAAATCATCTCGGAAGACAAAAGCCACATCGCGAAGCGATGATGTCAAACATGGCTACTTCCCTTATACTTCATAAAAGAATAAACACAACAGTTGAAAAAGCAAAAGCACTGCGTGTGTATGTAGAACCGCTTCTTACAAAAAGCAAAAACGACACTACGCATTCACGCAGAATTGTGTTCAGCTACCTTCGTGATAAAGTTGCGGTGGCAGAATTGTTCCGGGATGTTGCTCCTAAGATCGCAGATCGTCCGGGTGGATATACGCGCATCATTAAAACAGGACAACGTCTTGGAGATCGTGCTGAAATGTGCATGATGGAATTGGTTGACTTCAACGAATTGTTACTCGGAGGAAAAGAAGTGAAGAAGGCAAAAACAACCCGCAGAGCAGGAAAGAAAAAACCAACCGCTACTACTGCTACAACTTCTGAAGAGTCAAAGTCAACAGAAGCAGTTGCTGAAGCGCCAAAGAAGGCACCTCGAAAAAAGAAAGAGGATAAAAGCGAAGAATAAAATCTTCGAACTTAAAATAAAAAACCCTGTAAGAATTTTTCTTACAGGGTTTTTCGTTTTGTGCTGTTTCAACAATCACTGGTACTGGTTTTTGATTTTTCTTAATGAAAAAAAATCTTGATTTTATCTCTCCCCTTGATTTGGTTTGAAGGATTTTGTATTGAGTAAAATAAACCTTCAGCAAAAGAGGAAATTAAGAAAGATGCAAACAAAGTTGCATCAGGAGCCAATCAGGTCTGGTACGGTGTGAAAGAAAGCGGAAGAACTGTCCGGCACAAATCAAAACACGTAACGAAAACAATGGGACAGGGTAGGAAGAAGAAAGTGAAAGGTGTTGGCTAGGAAACAAAGATGTGATGCATCATAAAAAATCTCTTTTTATCTTCGCGCTTTGAAATGAAATACAATTCAGGCAAACCCGCAATACTTTTACTCGAAGACGGCACAATCTTTCACGGAAAAGCAGCCGGTGCAATTGGAACTACAACTGGTGAGTTGTGCTTCAACACAGGCATGACCGGCTATCAGGAAATTTTTACCGACCCTTCTTACTTTGGACAATTACTTGTTGCCACCCATGTTCACATCGGCAATTATGGAATTCATGCTGAGGAGGTAGAGAGTGAAAACATAAAGATTGCAGGATTTATTTGCAGGTCATTTAATGTTCAATACTCGCGTCATTCAGCAACTCAATCAATCAAGGAATATTTTATGCAGCAGAATGTGGTTGCCATCAGTGATGTTGATACGCGCGCCATCGTTCGGCACATTCGCAGTATGGGTGCAATGAATGCAATCATCTCATCTGCGATCACAGATCTTACAGAGTTGAAAGCTGAACTTGCCAAATGCCCGCCCATGGAAGGATTGGAGCTGTCGTCAAAAGTTACAACAAAGCAACCGTATTTTTATGGCAACCCAAATTCAAAATACAAAGTAGCGTTGATGGATTACGGAGTGAAGAAAAATATCATTCGCAATCTTGCTTCGCGTGATTGTTATGTACAGGTTCTTCCTTCCAACACAACTTTTTCTGAGCTTAAAAAATGGAACCCCGATGGTGTGATGTTGAGCAATGGTCCGGGAGATCCTGCAATGATGCACGATGCAGTGAATGTGATCAAAGAAATTCTCAGCGACAACATTCCTCTTTTCGGAATTTGTCTCGGCAATCAATTGCTTGCGGAAGCGTGTGGAATCTCAACTTACAAAATGCATCACGGTCATCGCGGCATCAATCATCCTGTAAAAAATCTTGTAACCGGAAAATGCGAAATCACTTCACAGAATCATGGCTTCGCAGTGAATGCGGATGAGATCAGAGAATCAGATAGGGTAGAAGTGACTCATGTCAATCTTAATGATGATACGATTGAGGGTATTCGGGTGAAAGATAAAATTGCTTTCAGTGTTCAGTACCATCCTGAAGCCGCACCGGGTCCGCACGATGCTACTTATCTTTTCGATCAGTTTGTAGAGAGCATGAGTCGCGTAATGCAGCATGCCTGATTTTTGAAAAAAGTATTTTTTAACGTGTAATCAATTTTTTTCGCTTAGATTTTCGGGTCGTTTACCACGATTTCTTACCCAGTTAAAAAAAACATTCTGGATTCTGGTTTTAACTTAATTATTTTTCTATCTTTGAACTCCATTGGAATACGTTAAACCTTTTGCACTCATCTTGATTAAGACATTTTGTTTCATCCTAAAAATAAATTGATGATGAAAACTTCTACCCTTCATCCCGTTTTTCTTACGGCATTTTTGTTTTTTTTATGTTTTGCCACTAACGCTCAGCTGGATATTCGCTCAGTAGGTGCGAAGCATGTCAGTGATTTGAAAGCACAAGGGCTATTAACCGGAAAGGAAAAATATTCGAACTCTCATGCGCAACCGGAAACAATGCGGGTCGCGCAAACTTCACCGCATGAGCTGTCGGCATTGTGTAATTGCTGGATTGATCGCGATGCTTCATGGCAGATTGGACAATTCGATTATCAAGGTGCAAGCGGTGGACCGGGCGTTGCGCCTGACTATCGCAATGACGATTGGTCAACAAATTCAATTGCTCTTCCTTTCAATTTTTGTTTTTATGGTCAGACAATAAATTCAGTTTATATCAATAACAACGGAAACGTTTCAATCGGTGCAACCTATTCGACATTTACAGCCAACTCTTTTCCAAGCGCTACATATGTTATGATCGCACCTTTTTGGGGAGATGTAGATACACGAGGTGCGTTGAGTGGGATTGTTTATTACAAAGTAACCGCTACTCACATTATTGTCCAATGGGATCATGTTGGCTACTATGGAATACATGATGACCTGCTGAATACTTTTCAGTTAATTATTACCGATGGTAATGATACCATAATTCCTCCGGGTGATAATGTTTCTTTTTGTTACAAGGATATGCAATGGACCACCGGTGATGCATCGAGCGGTGTAGGTGGATTTGGGGGTACTCCTGCAACCGTTGGTATCAACCAGGGAAACGGAATTGATTACATTCAGGTGGGTTTGTATGATACAGCAGGTGGAGCATGGGATGGTCCTTATGGAAACAACGATGGTATTGACGCATTGGATAATCAATCTTATTTTTTCAATTGTTGCTTTAGTAATTCAAATATTCCTCCAATCATTCGCTCCACTGCAGTATGCGATACGCTTCGCCTTTGCGTTGGAGATACAGTTTTGATTGATGCTGATTACCTTTCTCCAGAAGTCGGACAGATTACTACTGCTTCTGTGAATACGAATGGAATGAATGGTGTCAATATTCTGCAACAAACTTCAGGAAATACCGCACATATACAGATTCAAATTATTGCTGATGCTTCTAACCTGGGATACAATACAATTTATCTGATCGGTACCGATAATGGAGTTCCTGCTCAATCAACAAGTACTCCGATTGTAGTCAATGTTCAGCCATCTCCTACGGCTGCTGCAACGTTTACGCCTCCTTCGCCAATTACTCCAGGCACTGCTGTAACTTTTACAAATACAAGCAGCGGATTATTCAGTAATTGGAATTTTGATGATGGTACTACTTCAACGACAAGAAATCCTGTTCATACGTTCAACAATCCCGGAACTTATTACGTAACACTTGTTTCAATGAATCCGAACGGGTGCACTGATACTGTCACTTTTCAGATTGATGTAATCTCTTGTGTACTTGTAAATGTAATCACTGCCGCCACTGCATGTGAAGGCGATCCTATTTCGTTTACGTATCAGGGAAATGCAAGCGGGGCTGCTACATACAACTGGAACTTCGGAACAGGTAGTGTAATCTCGGGATCAAACGCAGGACCGATAAATGTGGTTTGGAATACCGCGGGTACTTACAATGTAACTCTCGCAGTATCGGATAATGGTTGTACATCAGTCCCTACAAATATTTCGGTTACTGTCAATGCGAACCCTATTGCATCGTTTATTTCTACTCCAGCAATTTGTGAAGGAGATACAACCGGTATTGCTTTCAACGGAACTTCCATTGCAGGCGCCACTTACAATTGGTATTTTCAAAACGGAACTATTATTTCCGGTGCAGGACAAGGACCTGTTAATGTATCGTGGGCTGCTGCTGCAAATGATTCAATTGGATTGATCGTAACCCAAAACGGTTGTGCTGATACAACTGGAACTTTTCTTCTTGTTAATCCTACACCAACATCAACCTTTAATGTTCCGGCCTCCGTTTGCGTAGGTGCATCTCTCAATATTAATTATACTGGATCCGCAAGTGGTGCCGCAACTTACAACTGGAATTTTGGAGGAGGAACAGTTGCTTCTGGTTCCGGACAGGGACCGTATATTGTTTCATGGGGAACTGCTGGACCAACTTCAGTTAATTTAACGGTAACTGAAAATGGTTGTGTATCTCCTCCAACAAATATTCCTGTTACTATTAATGCAACCCCTGTTGCTTCGATTACAGGAACACCGGCACTTTGTATTTGGGCTCAAAACATAATTACTTTCAATGGCTCAGCTAGTGGCACTGCTACTTACACCTGGAATTTCGGAAGTGCTACGGTTGTGTCTGGCTCCGGTGCTGGACCTTATACGTTGACATGGAATTCTGCAATAAACGATAACATCACTTTATCTGTTGATGATAACGGCTGCACTGACAACACCACATTTGCAGTTGCAATAAATGCTTCTCCTAATTCTCCATTTACTTTACCTTCTTCGGTCTGCGAAGGAAATAATGTGACCATTACTTATACCGGCACCGCATCAGGTGCGGCAACTTATGCTTGGAACTTTGCTGGAGCTACTATCATCTCCGGTTCCGGACAAGGGCCGTATGTTGTTTCGTGGAACACGGCCGGAAATCCTCAAGTGTCCTTGACAGTTACAGAGAACGGTTGCGTTTCTCCCGTCACAAATAATCCGATTGCAGTTACAGCAGGACCTGTCGCAAGTTTTACTGCTACTCCTACTTTGTGTGCGGGCGATCAGAATGCTGTTACATTCAACGGAAGCGCAGCAGGAACTGCCGTGTGGAATTGGAATTTCGGAACGGCTACCGTTATATCCGGTAGCGCTGGAGGTCCCTACATACTGCAATATCCAAACGCAGGGAATTTCAATATTGATTTAATTGTTTCTGATAATGGATGTGCTGATACTTCAAACTTCGCAGTGCTTGTGAATCCTATTCCTTCATCAACATTTACTTTACCCCCTTCGGTATGTGAGGGAGATCCTGTTACTATTACATATACGGGATCAGGAACTAGTGCTGCAACATGTACATGGACTTGGGGTGGTGGAAACGTTTTGTCTGGAACAGGTGAAGGTCCTTATTCTTTAGTATGGGCTGGCGCAAGTAATCCAAATGTGACACTCACAGTTTCTGAAAACGGATGTGTATCTCCTCTTACAAGTAATGCAATCACGGTGAACCCTTATCCTGTTGCAACGTTCACAGGTACGCCTGTGTTGTGTACAGGAGATCAGAATACAATTACATTTACTGGTACTGCTTCCGGAACTGCCGTTTACACATGGAACTTCGGAAGTGCAACTGTTCTTTCAGGAACGGGTGGCGGACCTTATGTATTACAATGGAGCAATGCAGGAAATGAAATTATGCATCTCACCGTTGCTGAAAGTGGATGTAGCGACACATCATCATTCGCAGTCCTTATAAATGGAATGCCAACTTCAACATTTGCATTGCAGCCCAACGTTTGTGTTGGCGATACGGTGAATGTTACTTTCACGGGTGTTGCATCAAGCACTGCAACTTACACATGGAATTTTAGCGGAGCTTCTGTTCAGTCTGGCACTGGTCAAGGACCATACTCTCTTGTCTGGAACACACCAGGCAATCCTTCTGTTTCACTTATCGTCTCGCAGAATGGATGCGTTTCTCCGCTTTCAACAAATCCGATTTTAGTTGCTCCGTATCCGGCTGCGAATGCTGGTATCGATGCCTTGGTATGTTCAGGTATAAGTGTTCCTGTCGGTTTCAATCCTGAAACAGGTATCACTTATCAATGGTTACCAACCACTGATCTGGTTGATCCAACAGCAAGCAGCACTTCTGTAGCAACTAATAACCCTACTGTTACTACCCATGTTACGACTTACATACTCACTGCAACCAACGTTGCGGGTTGTGTTACAACTGATGATGTTCAGGTAACTGTTGATCCAATTCCTGTAGTATCTTTCCCGACTCTGGCAGCTCAGTGTTATGAAAATAATATTTTTCAGTTCAATGCCGGAGGCAATCTAATTCCGGGTGCTTCGTATTCATGGAACTTCGGAAGCAATGCAATTCCTGTTTCAAGTACCGATCAGATTCCTTCCCCTGTTTATTATTCTGCTCCGGGAACTTATCCGGTTACTATCAATGCTGTTTATAATAATTGCCCTGCAGTCCCTTACACTGATTCAGCAGTTGTCAACATAAGTCCATTGGCAAATTTTGCTCCTACAGTTCTAGAAGGTTGCGAACCACTTGAAGTTCCGTTTCTCAACTTCAGCACAGGTGATAACAATACATATGCATGGACATTCTCTGATGCTTCAGGTGCTGATGTAGAAGCTCCTACTCATGTGTTCGAACATGCAGGGACTTATTCTGTAACGCTTCGAGCTACTACTCAGAGTGCATGTGTGGATGATACTACATTCACAAATATCATTCACGTATATCCAACTCCTGTTGCGAAGTTCATTCCTGAACCAGCCGTCACTACTATTTGGGAACCACTCATTCAGTTTAATAATTTCACAATTAATGGCGATGTGTATGCATGGACATTTGGTGACAGTTCTCAATCTTCAATCTTCCGTCCTTCGCACGAATATAAAGATACGGGTACTTTCGAAGTGGTCTTATATGTTTCTAATTACTACGGCTGTCTCGATACCATCCGAGGCACTGTGCGAATAGATTATGGTTACACCTTCTATGTACCCAATGCGTTTACTCCAAATGGAGATGGCATCAATGATAACTTCCAGGGTTACGGCACTTCTGTTACCGCTTATGAAATGAGAATCTTTGACCGATGGGGAAAAAATATTTTCACAACAAACAGTTACGATCTTCCATGGAACGGAAAAGTTGGAAATACGCCTGTTGAAAATGATGTTTATGTTTATAAGATAAAAGCCACGGATGCCGATGGCAAAGTGCATTCTTATGTCGGCAGAGTAAGCGTGGTTCGGTAATTTGTTCCGAAAAAGGGTCGCATATTTCTCTGAGTTATCGTTCCACTACAATTTTCTTCATTTCCGTTTTCTCACCGCTAGTAATTTTCAGGAAGTAAACTCCCGGAGAAAAATCTTTTAGCGAAATCTGCCTGTTGTAAACACTGCAATTTGTTTTCGCATCGCTCAAAATAGTTTCTCCTATTACATCATACAGATCAATTGCGAGATTGGAAGCAACAGGCATTGTGAGTTGAATGTTGAGTTTATCATCTGTTGGGTTCGGAAAAATATCAATTGAAAAATTTTTACCCTCTACAACAGAATTACTGATGGATGTGAAGTAGGCATTGATCGTTGTATCTCCGTTTGGAGTCCATGTTAATGGAAGCGTGTTGCCCCCCGCAGATGTCCAGCCGGAAAATGTGTAACCCGTGTTTGGTTGTGCAGTAAGAGTAGTATTGTATCCATTAAAGTAAATAAGGTTGCATGCGTTGTCAGGCAATGGGAATGAATCAACGTAAACGACTCCTCCTACAGGCGGAATTGTATTGACTGATAGTTGCGATGTATCTGTAATGCCGAACTGCTGCATAATATATTCTCTCATGTAATGTGCACGGTTATCGAAGAAGAGTTGAATTGTGTCAACCTCTGTATTCCATTGCGTCATGTTGTGAAAATATCCTGTGCTCCAGTTGGTGATCGTGTCGTTTGAGTATTGCCACTTGGCAATGTGGTTCGGCATTTCGAATGTAAGGCGGTTCCTGAAAGCACTGATAATTGAATCCATTCTTACCGGACAAAAAGTAAAGTTGATGTGATCTGCAAAATGTTTTATGAAATCACTCTTGAATTCTGAATTGGCAAGAAGATTTCTCAAAAGAAAAGTTGACCATGCCGGATAAGTGCCTGTAAATATATTGTGGTCGGTAGCCCAGTTGAGTGTGTTGTGATCAATACCTGTATTATTAGTAGATAGAATATCGGTTGACTTTTCCGTATCCCACAGAATCCATCTCCATTTACTGCTCCCATTTTGCGGCCTCCAGAATTTTATGTTGTTGCTGGGCCAGTCGGTAGCTGCGAGGTAGATACGGAGCAATTCGTAGTTCATAAAATTAGCTACATCCATCTGGGTTTTCACTGAATCATAATTCTGCTGAACGCTCATCGTGTCATTCGTGATGTATGTAATCATCTGCTCATAGCCAAGTGAATCACCTGTGACTGGTTGCGCATTTATCTGAAGCAAGTCCACGCTGTCTACACTTACATACGGATGATGTTCTGAAATATAATCAGCATCAATCTTCTCTTCCATATTCAGAATACCCCAATAAATTCCGTTGAGATAGATGGCAGCGGGACGGCTTGATTGATGATCGAGATCCATGTAACCTTCAATCAATGTATGGTTCAATGCATCGCGCATGGTGGTGCTGCTCCAGTCCTGTCCACCATTGCGTACTTTAAATGATTTGTATTCCCCGATAGCTAATTGAGGAAAAATCTGGTAAGCGATTTTGTCAGGACCCAATGCATCTTTCGATTCTAGGTTAAAAGATTTCTGGGCATACGCACGGCTGTAGTTTCCGCTGATGGATAAATTCAAATCCTGATCAACTACTTCCACATCATTTGCTTCAAACAGTTCGATGTGCGCGGGTACTTTCCAACTCTCCCAAAAATTTGCACCCTTGTAAGGGAACGTATGTGAGTAATCATTCGGACCCCATGTGTAAATGCCTGTGCTATCATCCCAGAGGTTCAGAGAATCGGTAGTAATGGATATAACAGGTAAATCGTGAACGCGGTTGATGAAAAAAGATTTCGTTGTTATTTCTCCGGGAATAAGATTATTGGCGAACACACGCGCACGAATGGTTTCATTGGTATCAACAGGAATGGGACTGGTATATAAAATCCCTTTTGTTGGCGATGGCTCATTTCCATTGAGCGAATAATAAATTAATGCTGTTGTATCAGGATAAGTAAGTTCTATTTGTAAAGGAGAAGAATAAAACCCTGCATCGTAATTAAACACTGCATGATCTGCAATGCCTGAGAAACCACCACCGGTGTTTGTTGCATTGGGCGTTGGAGTAGGGAAGAAGCTCCATGTTGATGCACCGTCTGTAATTCTTCCGAAAGAGACATCGTGCGTTTGCTTTGGATAAGAAATAGAATCAATGATTGTTATTCCATCACTTGCAGTGATGCCGACTTGTTCACCGCTGCTGCTTAAGCCGGCATTGAAATGTGTGATTCCTTCAAACGAATTATTATCGAACCAAAAAATCTTATACCCGCCTGCTGCAATGGTAGTAATAGAAGGATAAAGCGTTGAGATTTGAAATTTAGTCAGTACAGAAAGATCATCAGTGAGGTACATGCCGCCAACATCAACGGATGAAGCACCTGCATTGTAAATTTCAATCCAGTCGCCATGATTGCCTGCTGAGTCAGCATAATTGATGTAATTGCTTGCACAAAGTTCGTTGATGAAAAGCTGCGCGCTTGCAGTATTTGAGAAAAAGGTTGCTGCGATTAAGAACTGGAGTATGGTTTTCTTCATAGGGTATTGACAGTAAAAAAAGAAATGGTTTAAGTGCCTTTATGAATAAAGATACAGCTAAAGTTGCACTCAGTCAAGAAAATCTTACTGTTGAAGACTATTGAACTCCGCTTCCTTCCTATTGCACAAGCAAATTCATCCGTTCTTTCAGCCGGACTACGGGGTATCTCCTGTACGATTTTTCAAAATAAGGAGAATGCTGGTAAATGTAATTGAGCTGCTCATCGGCATCGGCAGCAAATTTTGAATCTGCTTTTTTCTTCTCATCAAATTCTTTTTTCAATGCAGAATCGTTTTTCAGAATCTCTGTAGCTCTGTCCTCAAATACATACGAAGAAAAATATTCTTTCTCCTGAAGCGTGGCATCAAATAAACCCCATGCAAAGTAGCTGTCAACTGCCTGCGGCTCCAGCGTTTCAACAATGAAGCGGTTTTCGGGCTGGTCAACATCTACCACATAATCGCCTTTGAAGAAATGAATCTGCTGAATTTCTTTTCTCACTTTCACATCGCTGTGAACATAGTGCCCTTCATAAGGATTGTTTCCGGTTTTAAAGTCTTCGATGTAATAAACTTCGCACGAAAGGGTAGTGTCTTTAAAAAGCCGTTGCGTATTTATTCTGTTCACGCGAAGCTGATCAATTACTTTTCTCCAGCACTGCGGCACAATGTAAGAGAAGGGTTTCTCAACCGTGACAGATTCATTGTAGTGATTGTAGAAGCGGATTTTCTTTTCGTAAGAAGATGAGTGATCGTAGTACAAACGCTGCTGACCTGTTACTGCACTCAGTTTGTGCTTCGCTTCATATCCTTTAAAAGAAATCATCTCGAAAGAAGTGGTATCCAATTCCCACTGAAGCGGAAATGTTTTTTTTGCAGCGCAATTTCTTTTCGCATAGTAACGCACATCACGGATTTCTTCCGCATGAGCATTGGTGTATTCAAGAATACTTTTTTCAATTGCGTATGTTGCTTCAACGCGATCCTTGAACGGTTTCAGCATATGGCTTTCGGTAATAAATGCAAGCGTGTTGAACAATGCAGTATATCCGCTTGCGAAGCGTGGCGTTTCAAGAAACGCTATCAATCCGGAATCAGGGGTGTCGCTCCAGGTATTAACGTACGGACACATCATTACCTTCTTTTCTTCCATTGATTTGTAAAGTGCCGGAAGCATTTTCTTTTCTAAATATTCTCCTTCCGTTTTTTCCAGTTTGTCGTGCTGGGTGGGAATAAGCGTCATCGTGTATTGATAATCCGCACCATCGCTCACGTGCGTGTCAATAAACACATCGGGATCCCACTCGCGGAATAATAGATGAAACGATTGTGTGTTCTGCGCATCGCATTTTATAAAATCTCTGTTCAGATCGAGGTTCTGATAATTTCCACGGAATCCGGATAGCTCCGGACCATCCTGGTTTGCTCGGCTGCAGCAACCACGGTTAAGCGTGCCATCAATATTAAAAACAGGAACAATGCACACCACTGCATGATCCAAAAGATTTTTGTATTCGGGTTTTGTGAGAAGATCTTCCGCCAGTTTCATGCTTGCATCAATGCCATCGGGCTCTCCGGGATGAATGCCATTGTTGATGAGAATGATTGCTTTGTTTTTTGCTTTGATACTCGCAGGATTCATATCACTGTCTCCTGAGATTACAAACAAGTTTAGCTGCCTGCCGGAATCGGTGTAGCCGTAACTCATCATGGAAGCGGTTTTGTACTTCGCATCAAGATCGGCATAAAACTTCATGGCTTCTTCGTACGTGTTGGATTGATTGTGCAAATATTTCTCAGTTGCTTTCTGAGCATGTAGGTGCGCGCAAAACAAAACAGTTAGAAGTGCTGAAAGAAAATATTTCATTGCAGTATTCTTTCGGCAAAGAAATGAAAAATGCACTGTACTAAATGTTGTATTAACAATAAACCGCTAAAGGTCTTTTTACACCTGACCGGAACCTCGCAACCTGTCAGGAGGCGGGTTCATTTTTTCTGAGTTGTAAATCCAAACTGACTTTAAACTCTAAAGAGGTTTAAAACCTCTCATATGTTTGCCGAAGATACAAGTTCTTTAAAAAGTTAGAACCTTGCAGAAAAAATAAAAGGGAGAAGAGTGAGAGAAGATGAACCCCTAAGCAGCTTTAATAGTATGCTGATCCGAAGAACCTTCCTCACTCTTTTAC
>JBBRND010000033.1:0-43445 GCA_038230515.1 Bacteroidia bacterium
CGATCTCATACTTACCTGTCAGCCGCAGTTCACTAACATACCTGCTGCAGCACCAACAGAAGAAAAAGAAGAAGCAAAAAAATAATTCTCTTTCGCTTCACCTCGAAAAAAACCACTCCTCACAAGGGAGTGGTTTTTTTTTATTTTCTTTTCTAAAGCAACACTGGAAACTGCGCCAACCTGAATTTATTTCTGTTCTTTGCGTCATGTCACTTTTTATTTCCTCTCTTAATTCCGGCAGCAACGGAAACTGTTATTATGTAGGCAATCATCGCGAAGCAGTGCTAGTGGATGCAGGAATATCCTGCCGCGAAATAGAAAAGCGGATGAAGAATATCGGCTTGTCAATGGAATTGGTAAGAGCGATCTTCATCTCGCATGAACACATTGATCACATACGCGGGCTGGGTTCTATCCTCAAAAAATATAAGCTGCCGGTTTACATTACTGCACCCATGATAAAATACACTCGCATTCGCCCCGAACGGAACCAGGTTATTTCGTTCAAGGCAAATGAGCCCATAAACATTGGCGAACTTTCAGTAACACCGTTTGTAAAGTTTCACGATTCAGCAGACCCTTATAGTTTTGTCGTAGAAGGAAACGGAGTGAAGGTTGGCGTAATTACTGACGTGGGTAAAGCGTGCAAAAATGTGATTCATTATTTCAGGCAATGCGATGCCTGCTTTCTTGAAAGTAATTATGATGAGCAAATGCTTGAAGAAGGAACTTATCACACGAGTTTGAAGAATCGCATTCGCGGTGGCAACGGACATTTATCCAACGCCCAGGCGCTCGAACTTTTTGTGAAGCATAAAAATACGTTCATGAGCCATTTGCTTTTATCTCATCTTTCCAAAAACAACAATCGTCCGGAGGTGGTGGAGAAGTTATTCAGCAAACATGCAGGCGCTGTTAATATTAGTGTGGCATCGCGCGATAAAGAAAGTCCTGTCTATGAAATTGAAAGCACAAGCGGCAGCCATTCTGAAACCATCCGGCTCAAGGTGAGAAAAGAATTTATTCAGATGAAAATGTTTGAGGAGTTTGCTTAGAGGATTATCCGATCACATATTCTCCGGCAAAACATTTTAACTTCGCGAACTGAATGAAATTTTTTTCTGCTCATCTACTTGCAATTCTTTTTTCAGTGAATTGCTTTGCGCAGCATACCTGTGCGCCCGCTAAAAATAAAAAAGCACTCGGTTACTTTACAGATGCATCATCGCTTTTTATGAAGCGCGAATATGAAAAAGCAAGAGCACTTGTTGACAAAGCAATTGAGGAAGACAGTGAATATGCTGATGCTTATTTGCTCTCCGGTTATCTTGCTCAGAAGAAACACGATTACAAAACAATGAGTGAGATGATGAAGAAGGCAATTGAGCTTTGCGAGACCATTGATCCCGATGCGTACTATCAGCTTGGGTGGCTTGAGTACGACATGAAGAAATATAAGGAGGCAGAAAAGCATCTCAATCGTTTCCTTGAGTTCGATAAAATAAATGAAGAGCATGGAACAAAAGCAAACGACATGCTCGTGCGCGCAAAGTTGTATGCCAACCCGGTCCCCTTCGAGCCGAAAGCGGTGCCGGGAATTTCTACTTCCGATCCTGAGTATCTCGCCATCATTTCTCCTGACAATGAACTTGTTTTTTTTACGCGCAGATATGATCAGCAACAGAAGGGTTTGATAACAACAACAAGCGTAGAAAAATTTATGCAGGCAAAACGAACGAACGGCCTGTTCAATAAAGGCGAGGCAATGGATTATCCGTTCAATCAAAAAGCAATCGGCAACGAAGGGGGCGCTACCATTACGATAGACAACAAACATCTTTTCTTTACCGTGAACAAAGACAACAACTTTGATATTTATTATTCTGACTGGAACAACACATACTGGGATGACATCACCAACATGGGACCGAATGTGAATGATCCGAAGCAATGGGATTCGCAGCCATCCGTAACTGCGGACGGAAATACGTTGTACTTCGCAAGCGCGCGCGATTCAATGACAGGTATTGACATCTACGTTACTCATCGCGATGAAAAAGGAAAATGGACGAAAGCGAAAAAACTTCCTCCACCAATAAACACAAACGGAAATGACAAAGCACCATTCATTCATCAGGATGGAAAAACACTTTATTTTTCTTCTGATAGTTTACCCGGACTAGGCGGCTACGATATTTTCATGAGCAAGATGGATGACAAAGGCAACTGGAGCAAGCCCGTCAATCTCGGTTATCCGATAAACACGGAGGCGGATGAAGTCGGTTTCTTCACAAGCACCGATGGAACAACAGGATATTTTTCTTCGAACAGCATTAAAGGCAGCAGTGGGTATGATGTATTCTCGTTCGATCTTTATCCGAAGGCACGACCTGGAAAAGTAACACTGCAGAAAGGAGGCCTGAAAGCCGATGGACCTGATTCTCTCGTTTCAGCAACTATTGAGTTGAAAAATACATTCACCAATGAACTCACGCGTATCAACGTAGATTCAGTAACGGGTGAATATGCCTTTGTAGCTTCCCTCGATCATGATGTGGTAATGACAGTAAAGAAAAAAGGATATGCGTTCGAATCGGAATATATTTCTGCGAGCGATTCTTCAAACATTGGTCCGGTAAAGAAAAATATTCTGTTGGAAAAAATTGATGTCGGCAAGTCTTATACCATCAACGATATTTTATTTGCCACAAACAGTTATCAGGTAAATGACACCATTAAAGCAGTTGTGAATGAATTTGCAGATTACCTTATTCAGAATCCCAAACTGACCGTTGCCATTGAAGGATATACAGACAATGTTGGAAACCCTACTGACAATTTAATACTTTCGCAAAATCGCGCGAAGAGCATTTTCGATTACCTCGTCAGCCGAAGTATTAACAAAACCCGGTTGAGTTACAAGGGATACGGAGAAACAAAACCGATTGCAAGCAATGCCTCACAAGAGGGGAGAGCGAGGAACAGGAGAACTGTGTTTAAGGTAATAGCAAAATAAATCCGATTGGTTGACTTGAGGTTTTGAAAATTGGATGATGAAAAAAGTTCCGTCACAATATTCTGAAAAAAGTTCCTTCTTAATACTTTATACATCTTATTTAATACTTTCAAAAAAATGACTGCTCACGAAATTGACTACCGGATATTCGGTGATGACATGCAAGCCGTGGAGATTGAACTCGATCCTATGGAAGCAGTGCGTGCAGAAGTTGGCGCCATGCTCTTTATGGAAGATGGTATAGAAATGCAAACAGGTACAGGAGGAGGAATTTTTTCCGGACTCAAGCGTGTTGTCACCGGAGAGAATTTTTTCATTACCTCATTCATCAATGGAGGAACAGGAAAAAGTCACGTTACGTTTGCCGCCCCTTATGCAGGAAAAATTATTCCGCTTCAACTCCGCTACCTCGGTGGCAACTTTCTTTGTCAGCGCGATGCATTTCTTTGCTGTGCGCAAGGCATTGAAATCAATGTTGAATTTACCAAGCGCATGGGTGCAGGATTATTCGGTGGCGAAGGATTCATTCTTCAACGACTCACAGGCGATGGCTATGCTTTTATCCATGCAGGTGGCACCATCATCAAACGTGACCTTGAAGTAGGAGAAACACTTAGGGTTGATACAGGATGCCTCGTTGCACTTGCAACAACGGTAGATTACGACATCCAGTTCATTGGGGGCTTCACAAATGTTTTGTTCGGAGGAGAAGGAATGTTCTTTGCAAAACTCACCGGACCGGGAACAGTCTATCTTCAGAGTCTGCCATTCTCACGCCTTGCAGATCGCATTGTAGCAGCATCGAGATTTGGAGGAAGAAGAGAAGAAACCCGTGGCATTGGCGGATTGCTTGGAGGAATTATCAGCGGAACGGAGAGTTAAGAATTAAAAACCTGAAATGAGAAATTAGCATCGTCAGTCTGAATTTTAATTTTTTCTCTTTCCTTATTCCCTACCTTTGCAATCAAGCAATAACTCATTCGTAAATTTGCAGGTATTCGTATTTAGTACTCATGAAGGGTGTAATTGATAAAACAAAAACTGAAGAAGCCATTGAGCGCGAACAGCAATTTGGCGCGCATAATTATTATCCTATTCCTGTAGTTATCGAAAGGGGAGAGGGCGTGTATGTTTGGGACGTGGAAGGAAAGAAATATTTCGATTTTCTTTCTGCCTACTCCGCATTGAATCAAGGACACAATCATCCGAAGATTGTAAATGCGTTGGTTCAGCAGCTTAAAACACTTTCACTTACATCGCGTGCATTCTATAACAATGTGCTTGGTGAATATGAGGAATTCATTACTGACTTTTTCGGATATGATAAAGTCCTGCCTATGAATAGTGGTGCCGAAGGTGTGGAAACAGCCATGAAGCTGGCACGCAGATGGGCATACACAAAAAAAGGGATTGCAGAGAATGATGCTAAGATTATTGTTGCCGATGGAAATTTCCACGGGCGTACCATCACAATTATTTCTGCCTCTACCGATCCTGATTCTTATTCGCAATTTGGTCCTTACACACCTGGCTTTGTAAAAATTCCTTACAACAATGTAAATGCATTGAAAGAAGCGCTGAAAGATAAAACCATTGCAGCTTTTTTGGTCGAACCGATTCAAGGAGAAGCAGGAGTCGTTATTCCTGATGATGGATACATTAAAGCATGTTACGAATTGTGTAAAGAACATAACGTACTTTTTATTGCCGATGAAGTGCAGTCTGGTTTGGGAAGAACAGGAAAGATGCTCGCTTGTGATTACGAAGATGTACATCCTGATATTTTGATTTTAGGAAAAGCATTGAGTGGCGGGTTGCTTCCAATCAGTGCCGTACTTGCTGATGATGACATCATGTTGAACATTCTTCCCGGACAACATGGAAGCACTTACGGAGGTTACCCGTTAGCAGCACGGGTTGGAATCGCAGCACTCACCGTTTTAAAAGAAGAACGACTTGCCGAAAATGCAGAACGACTTGGTAAAGTTTTGTTGCGCGAATTGAAAGCGATCAAACATCCGATGATTCAGTTGGTGCGTGGCAAAGGTTTATTCTGCGCCATGGTTATCAAACCAACCAACGGAAAAGATGCATGGGATCTTTGTCTTTCTCTCAAAGAAAATGGATTGCTTGCAAAGCCAACTCATGGTGATATTATCCGTTTCGCTCCTCCTCTTATTATTACTGAAAGTCAGTTGAATGAGTGTATTGATATTATCAGGAATACAATCACTAAGTTTTAGTTTTTGTTCAATCTAATATCAACTTCTTAGATATTTTTTCTTCTCTCAATGTCATTCTAAGTTTTCTCTTAGCACCTGTTCATAACTAGAGAGGCGAAGCTAAATCATCTGCTTCTGCACCGTCTAAATTTGGTTTGCTGAAACAACCAGTTTCAGCGCACAACTAATTTATTACTAACTCTAAATTTCAAAACTATGATTAACAACAAAGTTCTGCTCGGAGGAATTATTGGCGGTATCATCTTTTTTGTATTGGGATGGTTAATTTATGGCATGCTTCTCACAAATTTTATGGCTGCTCATTCCGGCATTAATGCAGCTACTGCTGCGATTGTAAACAAGGGTATGGAGCAATTTGGGTTTGGATGGATTGCTCTGGGCAACCTTGCTTCCGGATTTTTACTTGCCATCATCTTTAGCAATTATGGAAACATCACCACTGCCATGGCAGGTGCTAAAGCTGCAGGGATTATTGGTTTCCTTGTGAGTGTTGGATTTGATTCCATCATGTATGGTACCAGTAACTTAATGACGAAAAAAGGAATGCTGGCTGATGTTCTTGCCTTCACGGTTATGAACATGATTGTAGGAGCCATTATTGCCGCTATAATAGGCATGAAGAAAAAAGCTGAGTAAGTTTAAAATCCGGAAGTCATCAGTTCAGGAATTTTTTTTGGAGTTTGGCTGGTTAAAGATAATGGGTATTAACAACTAATATTCAGCTTTGGTAGGCATTTCTATAAATTCATTCAATGTTTTCTGCAATTCTATCAAGTACAGTTTCGATCAGCATATTCATTGTTTCATCTCCATTGTGTGTATGTTGTTTAGTAATCCGGTTTGCAACGATGGCGTTGATAGAACAGCAATGATGACCATGTATCCGTGCAAGTCCGTACATGGCTCCGGTTTCCATTTCAAAATTTGTGAGGCGGTTGCCTTTGTGATCGAATGAAGTTAGGCGGTCAATCACATCGGGGAAAGCGAGTTCATAGCGTAACACTCTTCCCTGCGGAGCATAAAAGCCGGAGCAGCTTGCAGTAATTCCTTTATGCATGTTTTCACTCAATGCACTTTCTAATTTTGAAGAACTCCTTACAAGATACGATTGAGGCAATACTCCGTGTGTGGGATAATGATTTCTGAATGCAGCAATCATCTCCGCTTCCTCCTCCGTGTTTTTTAGTTTGTAAAAATTTAGTAAGCCATCTAACCCCAATCCGAATTGCGAAAACACAAAACCATCTACTGGAATATCTTCCTGCAATGAACCGGAAGTGCCAATGCGGATAAGGTTGAGCGAAGTAAGTTTTTCTTTTATTGTTCTTGATTTCAGGTCAATGTTTACAAGCGTGTCAAGTTCGTTATATGCAATGTCAATATTATCAGTTCCGATTCCTGTGCTTAGTACCGTAATGCGCTTCCCTTTATATTCACCCGTATGCGTAACAAACTCGCGCTTCTGCTTCTTCAGTTCGATCTTCTGAAAAAATTTAGAAACCATCCCTACACGATCCGGATCGCCTACGTTGATAACGGTGTCAGCAATCTCATGAGGGTGTAGGTTGAGGTGATACACACTTAAATCTTCGTTTAATATTAATTCCGATTCGGGTATTTTGTTCATTGATTTTGGAATGAGTAAATTTGCGGAAACAAATTAAAGCAATATTTTTCCCTTTATGGCAACATTCAAAAACCACATTTTAGTACCGCTCGATTTTTCAGAACAATCACTTATCGCACTTGGGCAATCAATCAACTTTGCACGCATCACAAAAGCATCTCTCACACTCATTCACGTTATTGAAAATCACTTTCATCTTCCGTTTGTAAAACCGAAGGTTGACAAAAGCATTGAAAAGAATATTAAGAAGGAGCTTGAAAAACTATCTTCTGAAACATATCTGAAGCACCGAGTAAAAACCGATTTTGTAGTTACCCGAGGAAGAGTGTACGAGGAAATTCTGAAGCAGGCGAAGAAGATCAAAACATCGCTCATCATCATGGGCACGAATGGCACTGTTGGCATCAAACGGTTCATCGGTTCCAATGCATTGCGTGTTATTCGGGAAGCATCATGCCCTGTTATCACCATAAAAGGAAAAAGACACCGCCCGGGTTGCAAAAATATTTTGCTGCCGTTTGATGTTAGTAAGGAAACGAAAGAGAAAGTGGTGAAGGCAATTGAACTTGCGAAGTTGTACGGCTCTCACATTTACCTGATGAGTGTAATGGCAACAAACGATGAGTTTATTGTTAATAAATTGAAACGGCAGATGCTTCAAGTACAGGATTTCGTCAGTGACCATAATGTATCTTGCTCGCACGAATTTGTAACGGGAGATGATGTTGCAGAGGAGATTGTAAAATATGCGAAGAAGGTAAAAGCAGATCTGATTGTATTAATGACACAAAAGGAAATGGGTTGGACGGATATGTTTTTATCTACCGAAGCACAACAAGTACTCAACGCTACCGATGTGCCGGTATTGAGTATTCGCCCGGTATCAAAAAAAGAAATTACCTTGTCAGTTCTGGAATACTAATTTTAATCAACTATAAATCTCATCACCATGAGCCGTACACTTCACATAAAACAAATTCTTATCCCATTCGATTTTTCTGAAACAGCGGAGCTTGCTCTCGAGCATGGTGCCTTTATGGCAAAATTGATGAAAGCGGAGATTACAATGCTTCACGTAATAGAATCGTATTCTTTTACTTCAGCACTTACGAGTGCGTTTTCGAAAACACAAATTGAATACGAGGAAAAAGTGGAATCATCTGCCAACGATAAGTTTCGCGAAATTGCGGATAAGATTCATCACCAGACGGGCATGCCTGTACATTACCAAACCACGCGCGGAAAAATTTATCGCGCTATTGTGCAGGCAGCAAAAGACATGAACTCAGATGTAATCATCATGGGCACGCACGGAGCCAGCGGCTTTCAGGAATTTTTAGTGGGAAGTAATACGTACAAAGTAGTAATGAGTGCACCATGTCCTGTTATCTCAGTGCAAACTCATGCGAAGAAAATCGGATTTCATGATATTATTCTTCCCATAGACAACAGTCCTACCTCACGACAGAAAGTTCCGATCATTACTGAGTTTGCCAGAAACTACAAGTCCGTAGTTCACGTTGTTGGATTGATGACGATGACAGATGCTGATCTTCAGAGAACCTTCGAAGTGAAAGTACATCAGGTGAAGGATTACATTGAAGAACATGAAGTGGCTTTAACGTTGAAAATTTTTAATGGCGATAATGCGACCAACTCACTCATGGATTATTCAACAGAGATAAATGCCGACCTTATGGCTATTATGACTGACCAGGAGGGCTCAGGAAAGTTTATGGGTTCTGCTACTCAGCAGTTGGTGAATCATTCCAAGGTTCCGATCATGAGCATTCGTCCGCAAGAGGGCGACCCGGATAAGATTTCGATTGGGTATTAGGAAATGGGTGATTAGGTAATTATGTTAATTGGTTTTTACAAATTGCCCGATTACCATAATTGCCAATTTACCAACTCACTTGCTTCCAAAAACTTTTTTGAGCAGATCGGTTACACGAGCCATTGGGTCTTTACGGATTTTTGTTTCTTCCTGAGCCACGAGGTAAAACAATCCGTTGAGTGCGCGCTCAGTAATGTATTCTTCCAGGTCAGGATTTACTTTGTTTACAAACGGCAGTGAGTTGTAGGTGCTTGCCAGCGGATTCCAGTATTTTGTTACTTCTACTTTTTGTGTAGCATCGCGGATAACGGGCTTGAACATGTTGTGCAGTTCACTTCCCGTGGTTCTTCTGAGAAAGCCGGTTGCGGCAGTATCGTCACCGCGTAGGATGGAGAGTCCGTCACTGATGTTCATGTGGGTGATTGCATCAAAAAAAACAGAGGCAGATTTCTTGGCTGCTTCTTCTGCTGCGCGGTTAACGGTGAGGATAAAATCGTCCACCTGCTTGCCCATGCCGAGGGAGCGGAGTTTGCTTTCCATGTCTCTTGCTTCAGGAGGAAACGGAATTTTGATGATGGGGTTTTTGAAAAAGCCGTCCATCTTGGATGCCATTGATGCGGCATTGTTGCTGCCGGTGCTGAGGGCTTCCTTTAAGCCGCGGATGATTTCATCGTTGCTGAGTTTATTATTATCTCCGTTGATGGTTTTGTCAACCGCTTTGCCGATTTTGTTGAAATCAATCTGCGAGCAGCAGGTGAGCGGGAGAAGAATTACGAGGAGAGAAATTTTTCTGAGTTGGTTCATAAAGATTTTTTGTTTGGATGCTGTCTGCAAAGATACTGCCAAGACTGTAAAAACAGGAGTCCGTATCTTCAATTTAAGAACAATTGAAAATTAATTAATGGCAAAAAATGCTTCTCAAAAATTACAGAAGCAAATTTGGAGCGTACGATTTTTTCATCCTCAATTCATTTTTTTCGAAATAATTTAGCGCACTGATTTTTTTTTGAGTCATTTCTATTTAAAGGAACAGAACATGGATATTATTTTAGAAAACGTTACCAAAAAATACGGAGCGCAGAAAGCGGTTGACAACATTTCAATACACGTGAAAACGGGTGAGGTGTTGGGTTTTCTCGGGCCGAACGGTGCGGGCAAGACAACTACAATGAAAATCATTACGGGGTTGATTGCTCCGAACAAAGGTGATGCGAGGATTGGAAATTTTTCGGTATGCGAGCAACCTGATGAGGTGAAAAAGCTGATCGGGTATTTGCCTGAGAATAATCCTTTGTACCCGGAAATGCCTGTGATTGACTACCTCCATTTTATGGCAGCCATACAGGGTGTGGAGAAAAGTAAAATTCAGGAACGCATTTATGAGATGATAAAACTCTGCGGACTGAATGCTGAGAAGCATAAAAAGATAGGGGAGCTTTCGAAAGGTTACCGTCAGCGTGTGGGACTTGCGCAGGCAATGATTCATGATCCGCAGGTGCTGATACTTGATGAGCCGACTACCGGCCTTGACCCGAACCAGATAGTAGAAATAAGAAAGTTGATAAAAGAATTGGGGAAGGAGAAGACTGTTATTCTGAGTACGCACATTCTTCCTGAAGTGGAAGCGACTTGTGATCGTATTCTCATTATCAGCAAAGGAAAAATTGTGGCTGACGGTACTTCAGAAAATCTTCGCAAGCAAACTTCGGGAAGAGAGTTAATAAGAGTACGGATTGAAGATGGGAATAGAGACGAAGTGATCCGTCAATTGCAAACGCTTGATCAGGTTGGGTTGGTGGATCCGATACGCGGCATTGATAATTGTTACGAAGTGCAGAGCAGAAATGAATTTTCGAATCGAAGATCAATCTTTCAGTTGTGCGTGAAAAATAATTGGATGCTTACAGAGATGACTCCGATTGAAACGAAGTTGGAGGATTTGTTTAGAGATCTTACGTTGAATTGATGGTACGAATAACGAATGGTTACGAATTTGCGGAATCAAAAATTAGAAATACGAAATGAATAAAATCTGGATCATTGCAAAAAGGGAATTGAGTTCTTTCTTCGATTCGCTTACTGCTTACATAATGCTGGTTGCTTTTCTTGGCTTCAGCGGTTTTTTTACGTGGCTGTATGGAGCAGATATTTTTCTGCGCAACCAGGCAGACCTGCAGGTGTTCTTCAGCATTGCTTACTGGACACTTTTCTTTTTCATTCCCGCAATCACCATGCGGATGCTTGCAGAAGAAAATAAAAGCGGGACAATTGAATTACTTCTTACAAAGGCAGTAACCGATTGGCAAGTCATCTTCGGAAAATTTCTTGCCTGTCTTGTTCTTATCATGATTGCACTTGCGCTCACGCTTCCGTATTACCTTACTGTTTGGAAACTCGGACCTGTTGATCATGGCTCTGTGTGGAGCGGTTATCTTGGATTGATACTGATGTCTGCAACGTACATCAGCATTGGCATTTACACGAGCAGCATAACCAATAATCAGATTGTCGCTTTCCTGCTTGCAATATTCATCGGAATTTTCTTTCATATTATTTTTGATGTGTTGGCGCAAAGTTTTGCGGGAAGTATTGGCGGCTTCTTCAGTTATTTAAGCGTGAGCACCCACTACGAATCTATTTCCCGAGGAGTGATAGACAGTAAAGATCTTGTCTTTTTCTTCTCCATTATTTTCCTCACACTGATTTTGTCAGAGATGCGTCTTGCAAAAAGAAACATTGCCAACTAATTTACAGATATCGGAAACGAAAAGACCAAAGTATTCACTATGAAGAATAGAAAATCATTATTGAAATTTCTCCTGCTGACTGTCGGAATTATTATTCTGCTGAATATTTTGTCTGATAGTTTTTTCTTTCGGCTCGATTTTACTGCTGACAAGCGTTACACTCTGAGTGATGCCACCAAAAATATTCTGAAGGAAGTGAAAGAACCAATTACTGTGAAGGCATACTTCTCAGAAAATCTTCCTCCTGACGTTGCAAAAACAAAACGGGATTTTAAGGAGTTGCTCGTTGAGTACGCAAGTCGCTCAAGAGGAAAGGTAGTTTACACTTTTATCAATCCAAATGAGAAAGAAGAACTGGAACAGCAGGCAGCCAAATCGGGAGTTCAACCAGTAATGATTAATGTGCGCGACAAAGACCAAATGAAACAACAGAAGGCATATCTCGGTGCGGTAATCCAAATGGGGGAGAAGACAGAGGTAATTCCTTTTATGCAGCCCGGAGCTGCAATGGAATATGCTCTTTCATCAAGCATTAAAAAACTTTCTGTTGCTGATAAACCCGGAGTAGGAATTTTGCAAGGGAATGGTGAGCCATCGCTGCAAGCCATGCAGCAGGCACAGAATGCGCTCTCTGTTTTATACAATGTGCAGGAAGTTAAACTGACTGATACCACACAAATTTCTGACAACATAAAAACGCTGGCGATAGTTGATCCGAAGGATACGTTTCCTGAAAGCCAACTTCAGAAGCTCGATGATTTTCTTGCGAAAGGAAAAAATATTTTTATTGCGTATAATCATGAGAACGCAGATTTGAGTAAAGCAACGGGATCGAGCCGCCACACGGGTTTGGAAGATTGGCTTGCGAAAAAGAAAATACTGATTGATGATCAGTTTATTGTTGATGCAACATGCGGCACCATAAACGTTCGTCAGCAGCAAGGACAGTTTCAGTTCAACTCACAGATTCAGTTTCCTTATTTTCCTTTGATAAATAAATTTGAAGAGCATCCCATCACAAAAGGATTGGAGCAAGTGGTGCTTCGTTTCCCAAGCCCGCTGAGATACACAGGAGATTCTTCAATTAAGTTTACTCCGTTCCTCAAATCGAGCGCGAAGTGTGGATTGCAACAGGCACCGATGTATTTTAATATTCAGAAGCAATGGACGCAGGTGGATTTTCCGATGCAGAGCATTTCGATTGGCGCAAGCATCAGCGGAAAAATTTCGGGCAGCAACAATTCCAAAATGGTTGTGATTGCAAATGGTGACTTCGCTGTAAATGGTGAAGGGCAGGCCGCGCAGCAGGTAAATCCTGACAACATAAATCTCTTTGTAAATTCCATTGACTACCTCAGTGATGAATCGGGATTGATTGAGCTTCGTACCAAAGGAGTTACATCACGACCGCTTGATACGATTGAAGACGGTTCGAAAATATGTTACAAATACCTGAATTTCCTATTGCCCATTCTTGCCATTATCGCCTACGGCTTTATCCGTATGCAGATGAAACGAAGTCAGAAGGTAAGAAGAATGGAAGAGGACTATGTTTAGACGAAGAATTGGAAATTAGGAATTTGAAATTGAAAACCGAATTGTGCAAGGTTTGATTTCTGATTTTTTAATGCTCTTTACTTAATACTATCTACTTTTAACAACAATGTTTAAAAAATTAAATACTACAACGCTCATTATTATTCTCCTTGTGCTTGGCGGCATTGCAGCGTTCAATAAATTTTATTGGTCGGAGAGAAGTGAGAATACGTTTGACTCTGAGTTTGTAAAAATTGACACGGCTTCAGTTTCTCAAATTCTTATTTATCCGAAGGCAGAAAAAGGTAAAGAGATTAAAATTTCAAAAATTGCTGTTGGATGGGAATTGCAAAACGACAAAATAAAAACAGCGGCAGATACTTCTGCGATAAAGAATCTTCTGGCAAGTTTTGTGGAGATAAAAGCAAATGCACTTGCAGGAGAAGACAAGCAAAGTTGGAGAGAATTGCAGGTTGATGATTCATCTGGCTCGCGCATAAAAATTATTACTTCAAGCAATGCAACGTACGATTTTGTGGTTGGTAAATTCGGTTACAACCAGGCAGCGCGAAACGGAGTTACGTACATTCGTAAAACGGAAGAAGATCAAACCTACGCCATTGATGGTTTTCTTTCCTTCAGTGCCAACTCACCCTTCAATGCATGGCGAAGAAAAATATTTATCAGCGGAAATAAGGACAACTGGAATTCACTTACGTTTTCGTATCCCGGTGACAGCAGTTTTGTTCTCAGCAAACAAAACAATTTATGGACTGCAAACGGTGAGCCAATTGATTCCGCAAAGGCAGCTCAATACTTAAATACACTTGCTGCCATGCAGAACAGTAGTTTTGTTGATCAGTTCATACCTTCTTCTACTCCTTTATTCACATTGAACATACAAGGCAACAATCAACCTGCACCTATTATTGTTGTTGCATACTTAGCTGACTCTGTTCAAAAATACGTTCTTCATTCTTCACTTAATGCCGATGCTTATTTCAGCGATGCGCAAACCAATTTGAGTCAGAAAATTTTTGTTGGAAAAAGAACTTTTTTGAATTCCGGAAGTATTGGCCCGAAGAGATAATTCCGAATTTACAATGTCACAAAAGCCAGCCCCGCGCCAAGCAGAATAATAATCAGCTTGTAATAATTGAAACGGTGCTCTTTGTCATTCTCAAGAAGAATGGTGGTTGAGATGTGAAGAAAAATCCCGATCACTACTGCCATGATGCGATCGAAGAAGCCCGAAAGCTCTTTCAATGTATTGTCGCTGATCAGTTGAGATGAATAAGCGCCCAGCGGAGCCATCAACGCAAAAAGCAAAAGATAAAACACAGCAGCGTTTTTCGAAATATGAGATTGAAGCAACATGCTCATTAATGCAAGTGCTACCGGAATGTGATGAAGAATAATTCCGAAGAGTAAAGAAGTTTGCGTTCCACTGTCATTGAATTTTTGCACAAGCGGCATCCCTTCCAGAAAACTATGTACGCATAACCCGATCATCATTGCAAGCGGAAACACATTGGCATTATGCTTGTGTACATGAATATGCCCGTGCTCAATACCTTCAGAAAAAACTTCGAGAATAATTTGAAGCAAAAAACCAATGAGCACATACGCCCCGATATACTTTATGGGCGATGCATACACTTCAGGAATAAGATGCAGTACGCTTAGGGCAAACAGATAAGCTCCGCTAAATGACAAAAGCATTTTCAAGAAACGTGTGCTGAGTTTTTTGAAAAGAAAAATACTCAAGCCACTGAAGAAGACAATGAATAGAAGAAGAGTGTAATAGGAAAATGGCATCGCTGTTAGTTCGTAACAGTTAATTCGCAGTTCGCAGTAAATCAGGGTTTCTATTTCCAATAATTATCAACCTGTCTGATTTCTTTTCATCAAAAGAATTCAGTTGGTAATCACCAAATGTGTTCGCAATATGAAGGTTGTTTTTCGCAAACATATTTTTAAAATCCTTCAATGAATAGAGTTGCAGGTGTTCTTCATATGAATAATTTTTCTTCTCACAGGAGAAGGAAATGTTCTTAACAATTTTTCCCGAATCAATTTTCCGCTTTTGGAAAAATTTTATTCCACGACATTCTTTCACATCCTCAGCAACTAAATTTTTCGAAACTTTTTTTGAATTCATGTAATCAATTACCAATGTACCTCCGGCTAAAAGCGCGACCGCATTTGCGTGAATTACTTTTTCGTTATCATCATGATCGTCAAAATAACCAAGGCTGCTGAAGAGATTAAACACAACATGGAAATAATTTTTACGAAACACATCACGCATGTCATGCACAAAAAAAGAAAGTGTCTCGGTTTCAAATTTCCTATTGTAATCAATGCTTTCTTTCGAAAGGTCGAACCCGCAAACATGAAAACCTTTTTTGTTGAGATGAACAGAGTGTCTTCCTTTTCCGCAGGCAACGTCAAGAATTTTTGACTGAGGTGCGGGATTCAAAAACGAAATCAGGTTATCAAGAAAGAGTTGCGCTTCCTTATCATCTCGGTCTTTGTAAAGGATGTGATAAAAGGGAGAATCAAACCAAGACTCGAACCATTCTTTCTTTTGTGTGTTCATCTCTATTACTAAGGTGATGCAAGATAGTAAAAGTTGTGTTGCTGATTAGTTAGAGAGTGAAAGGAATCAATAAGAAGGTTACTTAACTACATTTGCGGCAAGAATAAAATGACAATGACTTCTGAATCGGAAATTGTTTTGGACGAAGTGAAAAAGAAAACCGCAGTGCGAAGAAAAAAAACGCATCGGCCTCCGCCAGGCACAGCACCGGGTGCCTTCACTGTTCCTGAGGGTGCACTGAAGCCAAAGGTGAAAATATTTTCGTACGATGCAGAGTCGTACGAAGAGAAAGAAGTTCTTGGAGTGGATGCAATCAAGAGCCAGATTGAAAATTTTCCTGCAAAGAATCATTGGATAGAGATAAAAGGGCTTGGTGATAAATCGTTCTTCGAGCAAGTGGCAGATTGTTTCGGGATTCACCGGTTACAGATGGAGGATGTGTTTAATGTGTATCAGCGCGCGAAGGCGGAAGAATATCACGGACATTTATTTTTGGTTTCGCGATGTATGAAAGAAGAGAATGGAATCATTATCAACGATCAATTGAGTCTGTTTCTCGGAAAAAATTTTGTGATCAGCATTCAGGATAAGTATGAGGACTTGCTTGAGCCGGTACGTGATCGCATCCGTATGGGAAAAGGATATGGTAGAAAATTTGGGACTGATTATCTCGCGTATGCACTGATGGATGTAGTGCTTGATAATTTTTTTCCAATCATTGAAAAAGTGAGCGATCGTCTGGATGAATTGCAGGATGCGTTGATTGACAATCCAACAAGACAATTGCTGAATGGAGTTTTGCAAACCAAACGAGATCTCATTATGCTGCGCAGGGCAATATGGAGTGAGCGCGATAAAGTGAATGACATTCTTCGCTCCAATTTCTCTCTAATCTGCGATTCAACAAAAATTTTCTTCCGCGATTCGTATGATCATTGTGTACACATACTTGATCTCGTGGAGAGCTACAAAGAAGTAACTGCATCTCTTATGGATGTGTATATGAGCAGCGTGAGCAACAAGATGAATCAGGTAATGAAAGTGCTGACGATTATCTCCACCATTTTTATTCCACTCACTTTTATTGTTGGTTTATACGGAATGAATTTCGCACACACGAATCCGAAAACAGGAGAAGACCTTCCGTTCAATATGCCGGAGTTGTATTCTCCTTACGGATATGTTACAGTCATTGTGCTGATGATAGTAATTGTAATTGGGCAGATTTATTTCTTCGTAAAGAAAGGTTGGTTGACAAAAGGAAACTGAAAATTATATGAAGCTTGTCGTTAAAACATCATTCGGTCTTGAAGACCTACTTGTCGAAGAATTAAAATCTCTCGGAGCAGAAAATGTGGAGAAGGGAGTTCGCGTTGCCATTGTTGAGGGCGATCAACGTTTGATGTATAAAATTAATCTCTGGAGCAGAATTGCATTGCGCGTGCTGAAGCCGATTAAAAAATTTCCTGTTAAGAGTGAACACCAGTTATACGATGAACTTAAAAAAATTGATTGGAGCAAGTACATGAGCGAAGACGATACGCTTGCTGTGGATGCAGTGGTGAATCATTCGGTGATGACACACTCACTTTATGTTGCGCAGAAAACAAAAGATGCAATCGTAGATCAGTTCAGAGAGAAGACAGGAAAGCGACCAAGTGTTGATCTCGCTCGACCTTCGCTTCGAATTCATGTTCACATTGCAAGTGACGAGGCGGAAGTATCACTCGATAGTTCCGGTGACTCATTGCACAAGAGGGGATATCGACAGCAAACGGGCGATGCACCAATCAATGAAGCGCTTGCTGCTGGATTAATTTTATTGAGTGGATGGGACAAGCAAACTCCTTTTCTCGATCTCATGTGCGGCAGCGGAACGATTGTTATTGAAGCAGCCATGATGGCATTGAATATTGCTCCTGGAATTCTTCGCAGAGAATTTGGTTTCGAACGCTGGCGCGACTTTGATACAAAAATCTGGAACGATGTAAGAGAAGAAGCAGAGTCGTTGAAGAAAAAGGAAATTGATTTTCCAATTACAGGTGTTGATCTCTCTTCGATGATGTTCAGTCATGCCAAAGAAAATGCTACGGAGGCAGGAATACTGAAACATATTTCGTTTAAGAATATGTCTTTTGAAAATTACACTCCTGAAAGTGTGCCCGGAATTATTCTGATCAATCCTCCGTATGGCGGCCGTATCACTTCAAACGATTTGCTTCAGTTGTACAAAAGCGTGGGCGATCAGTTCAAGAAAAAATATGCGGGATGGAAAGCGTTTGTGTTCACAGCAAATCAGGAAGCAGGAAAAAATATAGGACTTAAACCATCAAGGAAGATTCCTCTCTTCAACGGTAAGTTAGAATGCAGATTGCTGAAGTTTGAAATGTATTTGGGAACCAAAAGAGTTATCAGTTAATCGATGGCATCATCAATAAAGAAGATTGCGGTTCTAACTAGGGAGGAGATTGCCCTGGACTCAACGCGGCTATTCGTGCAGTGGTGCGAACAGCTTCGTATCACAATCTCGAAGTGACCGGAGTTATGCGTGGATATGACGGATTGATCGCAGGAGATTTTATTGAATTGAAAAATGAAAGCGTCAGTAACATTATTCAGCGTGGCGGAACAATTTTGAAGACTGCGCGAAGCAATCAATTCAAAACGGAAGAGGGAATGAAATCCGCTGCTGATCAACTGAAGAAAAAAAATATTGATGCCTTGATTGTGATCGGTGGCGATGGTTCATTTCGAGGTGCTGAAAGATTTTCTTCTCAACACAACCTCACCGTAATGGGAATTCCAAAAACGATTGATAACGATATTTTCGGAACAGATAATGCAATTGGTTTTGATACTGCTGTCAACACAGTAGTTCAAGCTGTAGATAAAATCCGCGACACGGCAGCATCGCACGACCGGTTATTTTTTGTAGAAGTGATGGGGCGTGATTCCGGAATGATTGCACTCACGAGCGGAATTGGAGTAGGAGCGGAGGCAATTTTAATTCCCGAAACCGAAACCCGCATTGACCAGTTGGTAAAAATTCTTGAGCGTGGCTGGGAACGAAAAAAAACTTCCATGATCGTGGTGGTAGCCGAAGGCGATGAAGCCGGAGGCGCCTATCAGATAGCTGAAGAAGTGAAGAAACGTTTTAATGAGTTCGACACTCGTGTAAGTATTCTGGGACACATGCAGCGTGGTGGAAGCCCTACATGCGCTGATCGAGTGCTTGCAAGCCGCCTGGGTGTGGCTGCCATAGAAGGGTTGATTGAAGGAAAAAGAACTGTGATGGCAGGTGTGATCAACAACATGATTTCTTATACACTATTGAAAGAAGTGGTGAGCAGGAAAAAGGAAATGGACAAAACATTGATTAAAATTGCAGAAATCCTTTCGCTCTAACCTCCGCATATGAGATATTGGCCAATCCATTTGAATTTCTCACAAAAAAACTTGTTGGAAATTCAATCTGATTAGTTATATTTGGCAAACATTTATTTTTCTAAAGATGAAAAACTTATCCCTTGCCCTTAGATTAGTGTGTTGTTTGTTTTTGTTCACGCAAAGTTCTTTCGGAGATTGGGTATCTAAAGCGCCTTTTAACGCAAGAGTTCCGGAGCATTTATTGCAAAAATATGATACGGAAATTGCCAGGCAACACCCCGAACACGGCATTCTGCCATTCAATGCTCCGTGCACCGATTGTATTGAGTTACTCGAAAAGCGTACTCCTAACTCGCGTGAGTTCGTAGGGAAGACAGACCTCGATGGATCAAAACAAATCTTCGTTCAACATTCTTACGGCTATATGAACTATTGGGATAAGAACGGATTTTTAAGAGCCGATGATCCTCGGTTTACTGAAGAAAAAGAAAAAGTTTTTGCTGCGCGTCAGCAATCATCTCCAATAGTTATTAATATGGCTGATAAATATTCTGCCATTATAAATTCCGGAAAAGAATTTCGTTTCAATAAAAATATTTCTCTCGTTCATGTAAGTGCTGATGGTGTGGTTACTGATTTTGGTAAGGGTGACTGGAGTCGCGTTTCGAAGTCAGAAAATGTTACGGAGACCACTTTTCTTGTTCAGGATTTTTATCCCGGCATTGATCTGCAAATAGTAGTTAATTATGGAAGGGTGAAAACAAATTTTATTCTAAAAAACAAACTTCCATTGGCGGATGGATGGCTCACGATGAATCAGGAGTTAGAAATTCCTGAAGGAATGGAAACGAATTTATCTCAGACAACTTTGATGGATGACAAACTGAGGATGGGATCTGTTTCTATTCAAGATAAAAACAATAAAGAATATTTTAGTTTCAAACGAAGTTTTGCGCGCGATGCACAGGAGGAACCGTTAAATTATATTGAGATGCCTTTTACTCTCAACAATAACAAGCTCGATTATTATGTTCCAGTCAATTGGCTTAATTATTCTTCTACTCATTACCCTGTAGTAATTGATCCGTTTGTTTATTCAAGAGACACTACTTTACAACCTGTGATGAACGCAGGTTCTGGATATACTGCTGTTTGCGGAACGCTTGGCTGCAGTTATTTTATGAATGGTGTTTTAACACCACCTAATTGTACAATTACTAATATTGATACCTACTTCGCTTACATAGCAAATTTGCCTTGTGTTCGGCCAGACGGAGGATTTGACATCACCATGACTTCTACGATTGGATCCTGCACAACAAGAAATTTTCTCTGCCTTGGGGCTATTCAGGGTGGATGTTTTTTTTTCCCTGCGGCATTGCTGAATGCAGTGCCACCGCTTTCACCTTGTGTACTTCCTCCGCAATGTGCGCCTTACCCTCTTGACTTTGAAATGAAATTCCGTAGATGCAATTGGCTTAATCAAGCCGGTTGCGATAATACCTGCATTGGCGCAGACCAAGATTGGATAATATCTATTGAAGGAAGAACTGTAGAACTCACTTCCGTTTCATTACCTACAACTATTTGTGAAGGCACTTCCACTAATCTTGCAGCAACTGCGGCGTGGGGCGTGCCTCCTTATGTGTTTACATGGTTACCGGGTCCTCCGCTTGTTGGTGCTCTTGTTCCTGTTTCGCCACTGGCAAATACGCAATATGATGTTACAGTTACTGATCTGTGCGGAATGACTGATACAGGACACACAGAGATTGATGTAGTGAATTTTCAAAACCCAGGGTTCACCATTTCACCGAATGATACTGTTTGCACAAATACACAAATGACTTTTCATGGAAATGGTGCGGCACCTAATACAAGTTATGATTGGATCATTAGTTGCCCAGCTAATGCTTCTTTTAACGATAGTATTAATCTTACCTATACAGCTCCAGGCACTGCAGGAAATTGTACTGCTACACTTACTTTTCAGGTAGTGACAGGTGCACTAACGTGCAACTTCAGCCAGACGCAACCATTTACTATTGTTCCCGGATCTCCGCCTTCGGCAAATATTACGTATGTTCCCAACGGAACTCTTTGCCCTGGCCAGGCAGTAACGTTTACTGCGAACCTAACCAATGGCGGTGCGGCTCCAACTCTTCAATGGTTTATAAATGGAGTTCCTGCGGGGGGGAATTATGATACACTTAATGTTAATGCACCTGCCGCGCAATTTACAGTTACTGTTTTTGTAACATCAAATTCCGTTTGTGCAGTTCCAGACACTGTAACAGCAGGAATTGTTGTTCCTGTTTCAGGTGCTGTAGTTCCGGGTGTTTTAATTACTGCCTCAACTAATATTATTTGCCCGGGGCTACCTGTAACTTTTACTGCATTCCCTACTGGAGGAGGAGGAGGACCAACTTATCAATGGCAACTTAATGGAGTAAACATTGCCGGTGCTACAAACGATACTTACACAACAAATCCAGGTGTGGGGGATATTTATGGTGTCATTATGACTTCAAATTCTGCCTGTGTATCTCCACCTACTGCGCAGGATACAGAGACCGTAGCAATCACTGCGAATATTGTTCCTACTCTTTCAGTTGCTGCCGATCAACCGAATATTATTTGTGCGGGTACACCAGTTACATTTACTGCAACACCAACGAATGAAGGAGCAGCGCCTACTTATCAATGGCAGTTTGCAGGTGCTAACATTGCGGGTGCAACCGATATTACTTATTCAACTACACCGGCTGCTACAGGGATTTATAATTGCATTGTTACTTCTTCGCTTGCTTGTGCAAATCCAAATACTGCAAACGATACTATTTTGATGACTGTGATTCCGACAGTTGTTCCCGCAGTGACTATTACTTCAACTATTGATACTATTTGTGCAGGCGATCCGGTAATTCTTACTGCCCATCCTGTAAATGGAGGTACAGCGCCAAGCTATCAATGGACAGTTGGCGGAATTCTTTCCGGAGGAAATTTTGATACCCTGCATGTTACTGGACAATCTTCATTCATTGTAGCCGTACAGATAATTTCCAATGCTCCCTGTGCTGTACCTGCTACTGCTACAAACAACTATAATATTTTTGTTCGCCCTACTCCGGTTCCTTCCGTTGCTATTACGTTGAGTGATGATACTGTTTGCGCGGGCACTCCTGTTTCATTTAATGCAACTCCTACCAATGGTGGAAGTGCGCCAACGTATCAATGGTTGCTGAATGGGACTCCGATTGCGGGAGCTACTGACTCATCTTATACAACTACTCCGGCAAACACTAGCGATCAATACACTGTCTCTATGGTTTCAAATGCTTTATGTGCTTCTCCAACCACAGCTACTAATGTTGCAAGTGTTGACGTGATTTCGAATGCATCGCCAACAGTAACTATTTCTCCGGTTAATCAGGTTATTTGTGATGGTGTTCCTGTTACATTTACTGCTGTTGCCGCCAACTGCGGCACACCGACATATCAATGGGATTTGAACGGTACTCCTATTGGAGGTGCGAATTCATCTACCTATACTCCTCCGTTGCCAATTGCTACAGGAAGTATTTTTGGAATTACAGTTTTATCTTCTCTTCCGTGCGCAGTTCCTGCAAATGCGAATGACACGCTTGAGATGACCATTCTCCCTCTCGTTCCAACTACGGTCTCTCTTGCATCAACTGACGATACAATTTGTAGCGGCACGCCTGTTACTTTTACTGCAAGCCCTACAGGTGGCGGCACTGATCCTACTTATCAATGGACGATTGCCGGTTCTTCTGTTGCCGGAAATGACACAAGTTTTCTTACATCAGCTACCTTAAATGATGGTGATGTTATTGCGGTGACGATGACTTCTGATCTTCCGTGTTCTGCTCCTTCATCAACCAACTTTACTATTTCTGTTCTGCCAACTCCTCTGCCTTCTATTTCTCAGTCATCGTCTCCTGCGAGTGTGTGTGCAGGCGATACTTTATTTTTTACTTCTGCTTCTGTAAATGGCGGAACAACGCCAGTGTACGAGTGGTTTGTAAACGGAGTCTCTGTTGGACATAATTCTCCAAACTATTGGGGCATCCTTAATAATGGTGATGTGGTAACTGTAAATGTTACAAGCAATGCACCATGTGTGAATCCTCCAACGGTTTCGTCCAATCCAATTACTGCTTCTGTTACTGCTTTCGTAACTCCAGATATTGCCATTTCTTCTTCTGCAACTAATGATACAATTTGCGAAGGACAGAATGTAACATTTGATGCTGTTGGTAACAATGGCGGCCCAGCACCTGTGTATTCATGGTTTCTGAATGGAGTGCTGCAACCTGTTACTGGAACTTCATTTTCATCTTCTTCATTAGTGCAGGGAGATCAGATAAGTGCCATGATTCTTTCTAATGCACCTTGTCTTACTCAACCTACTGCAAATTCAAACATCATCACCATCTCTGTATATCCTCCGCTCAATCTTATTGCTGCGGGCGATGCTACTATTTGTCCTTACGAGCCGGTTACGCTAACTGCATTTCCGGGGGGTGGCAATGGAGGGCCTTATCAATACAACTGGGATCATAGTGCGGGTACTGATGCGACTGTAATTGTAACACCTGCTGTTACTACTCAATATACTGTTACGGTTACGGATAATTGTGGAACGACACCCGTAAGCGATTCTGTGCTTGTGAATGTAAATCCATCTCCTGCTGCAAATCTCAGCTACAGGCCGCTCGATCCTTCTACACTGGCTCCTGAAGTTAACTTCACCGATCATTCTCACAACCCTGTTACGTGGCTATGGAATTTCGGTGACGGGGATACAAGTTCGATCACAAATCCGAATCATACCTATACTCAACCAGGCGATTACAATGTAACGCTTGTTGTAACTAATATCTTCGGATGCATTGATTCCATTACTTACCGTGTAATTGTGAAAGAAGATATTTCTGTTTTCATACCAAACTCTTTTACTCCGAATGGTGACGGCAGCAATGAATTCTTCATACCAATGGGATCATCACTCGAAGATTTTGATTTTTGGATATTCGACCGCTGGGGCACAGAGATTTTTCATGGTGGTGATGGCAAACCGTGGACAGGTTTAAGTAACCAAACAGGCAGACTTGCACCAGAAGATGTGTACGTGTACAAAGTAGATCTGAAATATTCCAAGTTCGGTAAACGATACGTGACCGGAAGAGTATCACTTATCTATTAAGTTAAATTACATCTTGCGATTGGCAAAAACATCAAAGCCCACGATTGAAATTGTGGGCTTTGTCATTGGCTGCTCCGTTTAACTGATAACGGTTAACGTATAACTTTTATCTTCTTCATTTCTCTTCAAGCACCTTCTTTATATCCGGCAGGAAATAATTTTTCGATTTCATGATCTTGCCGTCTTCGCGGTAAATCGGTTTTCCTTCTTCATCGAGTTTGCTCATGTTGCTGCGGTGTATCTCTGCAAACACTTCTTCTATTTTGTGTTGGAGTCCGTGCGCAATAATGCTTCCGAAAAGGATGTACATTTTATCTCCGAGTGCATCGGCAATCAGCGTGAGGTTGCCCTGCTCGCACGCTTCTAAATATTCATCATTCTCCTCCTCCATAAGCCGGTGTCGCAATTCGTAAATACGTTTGGTTACATGCGGTGTGGGCTGCTCATAATATTCGAGTCCGAATACATCATGAAATTCTTTTACCTTGTTGATGTTGTCTGATAGTGATGCCATGGAAAGATTGAATTTTTGATGTGCCGAAGATATGTTGCGGAGTAATTAGTAAGAGAAAAAGTTTTCAACCGAACAATTTGCTGTTCCCATTTTCATCGGGAATATTCAGGAGAAAATTATCACTGTTATGGCGCGCAGGTGATTTATTCTTTATCATGCAGATGATGTAAGAGCGTCCGCAAGCGAGGTTGCAACCGATATATTGTAAATCAGGGATGCAGAGAAATATATCTTTAAAAATAAGCGGGCTTACAACTCTGTAGGCATGAATATCCTTAAGTCTTTGCTATCCTGTAGTTCAACAGGCGTATATCTACGGTCATGGATGTGTGCCTGCAGTAGTGCAGGCGTATATCAGTGGCCACATATAAACGTCTGCACTACTACTGACGTATATCGGTGACCTTATATATTGGTCTGCACTCCTACAGACGTATATCGGTAATCGTAGATATACGCCTTTACAACTACAGAAGTATATGTAGGTTTACGGATATACGCCATTATCATGAAATACCATTGAATGCTTAAAAAAGTGCGTTTCGTAAGCTAAATAAAGCTATCTGAGCTTTGCAGTTTTAAGGTATTCAATCAGGGTGGGTTCCTTCGGGTTTACGAATACTCTACCACCAATAGTATATCCGTTAATGTTACCAAGAATAATCTGCTCGTAAATGCGCTCGGGAATAATTTTGTTCCGCCTGGCACACTTGTTTACCCAATGAAGCTCTCCTTTAACTACGCCTTCAGGAAGTTCAAGTGCAGGGGAATTGTCAATACGGATAAGTTTTAGTCCGTCAATTTTGAAATAAGAAAGATCGGCACGCTTCACGCGGTCGCGGATGGTGCGCGGCTGTACTTTATTCTTTTCGGCTGCCTCCGCCACGGTAGCAAAGCCGGGAATGTGATAAATGTTCATGATGCTAAATTAGGAAAAGGAAAAATTCTCAGTAAACTATTTTTTCTGAAAAGTTCTTCTCACCATTATTTATGGAGAAGAAATAAATTCCATGCGAAAGATTTTCTGCATTTAGCATAATGCTTGATAACCCTTTTTCGCAGTGATAATTTCCTTTGGAAATAATTTTCCCCAACACATCATTCATCGTCCACTGCACATCTTCATCTGTAAAATCATTTACAACTATTTTGATGATGTGAGTTGAGAAATTAGCAGAGGTGCTTATCACTTCAAAATCTTTTCTTCCGAAAGAAACCGGAACAACATCGGATATATGATGCGCTCCATCGTAATCAACCTGCTTCAAACGATAGTAGGAAACAGGGGAGAGGTAGGGCTTCTCATCAACGAAAGAATAATTGAGCGATGACGTTGAGTTGCCCGCTCCTTTTATTTTTCCTGCTTCTTCAAAAGTTTTATTGTTTGCACTTTTCTCTACAACAAAATAATCGTTGTTGATTTCGCTTGCAGTAGTCCACTCAACTTCCACCTGTTGCTCGGGCAAGGCAGATGCAGAAAAATAATTCAACTCAACGGGTAGTGATGAAACACCAACGGGGCAAACTATTGTTGTATCAACCAAAGGCGATGTTACTGTAAGAAACACTGTACTCTCAGAGATGCCGCTGATTACTATGGGAGTCCAGTCGTGAACACCAGGCGATGGAATGTACTCAATGAGTGAAGCAGGATTTTTGCAATCTACAAATCCCAAACTGTTTGTTTTTAAAAGTGCGGTGCCTGACAGTTGCCGCTTGCCTGCAAACACATAACCGCCATCGCTCGTTTGCCTTCCGCTTTTAGAACCCATGGTAGCCGCGCCATCAGCTGTGTACACACGGCTCCACTGTACGTTCAAATTCAAATCTGTTTTCAGAAGTTGCGCCTGATCGCCAAAACTGCTGTAGCCGCCCATGCCGGTAAAGAAAAATCCTCCGTCAACAGTTTGCTGCACGGAAGAGTAGCCGCTCTGAAAACTAAGCACAGGAAGGGTTTCATAGAATCGTGCTTTCAACGGAACTCCCGTACTGCTCAGACTGAGGAAGTAGGGATAATTATAATGCAACGTGTCTTTGTCAATTGCTCCTGCGACCAGCAGATCTCCTGACAAGGTTTCAATCACATCAAGCCCCAAACTATTTCTGAACATCGTGCCGTCATGATCGTACGTTTTTGCCCACAACACATTTCCAGAGGCATCAGTTCGAAGCACATTCAGATCAATGGGATGCGTGCTGTGAAATGATCCGGTAACAACATATCCGCCATCAGCAGTTTGCTTCACTACATAACTGAACGCCTCATGCGTGTCAAGGTCACGCATCGCAAACTGGTATTTCTTTTCCCATTGCAACACACCGTTGGAATCGGTTTTTAGCAGCACGATGTACGTGTTGCCAAGTAAGCTTACAGGAGACGAATCATAAAATCCGCTGATGATAAAACCGGTGTCTGCAGTTTGCTGCACGCAAAAACCGAGATCATCTTTCCCGGTATCAAACATTTTACTCCACGAAACCATTCCTGACGCATCTGTTTTTATCAGCACAATATCATTGCTGTCCGGAGGCCACACCGCATCATGGTTTGCAGATCCGGTAAGTATAAAACCACCATCAACAGTTGGTTCCATCCATCGTGCAATCAAGCGTGTATTGAGTTTGCTGATCACGCGCTCCCACTGTAGCACACCATTATCATCCGTTTCGAATAAATGAATATTCGTTGTTGCAAGCGATGACTGGATGAACCAATGCCAGTTGAAATAGTAATCCGTTCCACCGGCAGCAACATAACGGTTGCCATTTACTTCGCGCACTACATACGCCATGTTGCCTTTGTTGTACATCCGCATGAAAGTGGATTGTGCAGATGCTTCATAACAAATGATGAATGCAAATGCGAGCTGCATAATTGCAAATAGGTTGTTAAGTTTTTTCATTTTCTGTGAAGTTAAAATTGTGTTGTTTCAAGTCACAAACTATCACAGCTTATTGCTGGTGTGGAAAGATGGCAATAAAATTTATATCTGCAAATTTATTTTGGCTAGAGGAGAATATCCGTAGGCGAAAAGAAGAAAAATTTTAATAAATAATTAGGCAGATTACTTCTGCCGCTCTACAATCATCTTTCTTGTAAGGGTACGCTCACCATCAGATGCTTCAATAAAGTACATACCATTTGCAAAAGAAGAAGCATCAACGGGAGAGTCATTTTTTACAACTGAGTTGAAGACCTCTTTGCCCGAAACACTTTTAATTTTTACAGTGATATCTTTAGTTAGAGCATCCGTGCGGATAAAAAAGTTCGAGTGAACAGGATTAGGATAAGAGTAAAAAGTATGAAGGGCTCCATCCGGATTTGTAATGGACTGAATGTTTCCGACTGTTATGCTTATGCAAGTGTCGTCATGGCAACTAAGGCCACCACCAATGCAGATGCTGAATATAAGACACACCGTGTAATTACCGGGCTGGCTGAACTGGTGATTGGGGCAACTGTCAGCAGAAGTGAACCCGTCACCAAAATCCCACGAGCCAAGAAACGTAAAAGAATTGGCAGGCACTGTGCCGTTAAAATAAAAATGAATAAGCAACGGATCATTAACATCCGAAACCCAATAGTAACTTGCCATGCAGGAATCCTTTTCAGCTTTTGCATGAAAGTTGTTACTCAAAGTTGCTGCAAGCAAAGCCAGGAAAATTTTTGTTTGAAAAGAGTGAAGAAGTTTTCTCATTGTAAGATGGTTTTATTTTGAGAACAAAATTAGTGTCGTGCGTAAAGATATGAAAATCCAATTTCAGGAAAACTTACCTCTTCAACACAGAGATCAGGCAGCAGCTTCCACGAAGTACATTTCGATTTCTCCCTTATTCTTCGCCTGAATTTTTCCCCGCGGAGTGCAGCGGAATTTACTTTTCACAAGGGCATAAGTAGTTTCACTAAGATTTATTTTTCCTGCTTCTCCGCTGCTTTCCATTCGTGATGCTATGTTTACGGTATCTCCCCAAATGTCGTAAGCGAATTTCTTAATGCCAACAATACCTGCTACCACGGGACCTGTATGAATTCCGATTCTTATTTCGAATGGTTCTTTTCCTTCGCTTCGCCTTTGCTGCAGATGACGGCTCATAAATTCCTGTATTTCCAAAGCAGCCGTTACCACGTCATTAGCATGTGTTTTATTAGCTATAGGTAATCCGCCCGCACACATATAGCTATCCCCAATGGTTTTTATTTTTTCAATGTTATGCTTGCCGATAATATTGTCAAATGCTTTAAAGCAGGTATCAATTTCTGCCACCAATTCAGTGGCTGAGAGTCTTTCAGAAATTTTTGTGAAGTCTTTAAAGTCTGTAAACATTACCGTGACGTCAGTAAACTGTTTGGCATCTGCATTGCCCTTTGCTTTTAATTCTTCCGCCACTTCTTGAGGAAGAATGTTCAGAAGCAATTCATCGCTTCTCTTTTTTTCCCTCTCAATAATTTTCTTCTGCTGTTGTGTTACACGCCAGCGGTTAAACATAAAGCCGGAAAATAATAGCACAAGTACAATGCCCGTAGTGTAAAATATTTTTTCTCTCTTCCTTATTCTTTTCTCCTGCACCAGTTGTACATCTGTTATTTTTTTTTCATAAGCAATGGAATCCTCCCGCTTTCCATATTCATAATTGAGTTCCTTGCGTGTCGCTTCATTGTATTTTTCTACGTCATACGCGCTGTCGCGAACCATAATGTAATCTCTGTAAATCTCAAGTGCTTCTTTGTACTGCCCTGATATCATTTTGATTTCAGAAAGAAGAGGAGCATAAGCGATGTAATATTCCGCTTGCTCTAGTTCCTTTGCGTTGGTTATTGACTTCGTTAGATACTCAAGAGCTTTCTTTAGATTGGCAACTTTGCCTGCAGGAATCAGGCTATCGGGCTTAGTCTGTCCTGAACTATCCTTATATATGTCGAGATAAGTTTCACCTATGTTTCCAAGATTTCGGGTGATGCCATCTTTATTTTTCAGCTCAGTTTCTTTTCGGAGTGCGCTGAAGTAATACACCAGTGACTTTGCCAGCTCTCCGGACTCGGCATAAAAGTTGGCGATGTTGCCGAGTATGCGAGCGATGCCTTCATTGTTTTTTATTTCTTCGTAGATATGCAACGCTTTGAAATCGTATTCGAGAACTTTTGCATTGTCCTTAAGGCGATAGTAAATATTTGCCATGTTGTTGTAAATGGCCGCCTCACCTTCTTTGTCTTTGAGGTCCATGTAAATCTTCAACGATTTGCCGGCATATTCAAGAGCTTTTGAATAATTTTTGGAACGGTGAAGAACGATGCCGATGTTTCGGAACATCAATGCCTGTTTCGATTTGTCATTTAAGTTTTCATAAATCTTCAGCGCTTTATACTCATAGTCGAGCGCATTAACATAGTCGGCTTTGTTCGCAAAGTTTCCTCCAACGGCATACTGAGAGTTTGCAATTCCGGTAGCCCAGTTTAGCCGAGTGGCAAGTTCGAGCGCTTCGTTTCCGAATTTAATTCCCGAGTCGGGATTGGTATAAAAATAATTGTACGAAAGTTGGTTCAGCAACTTTACTTTGTTGGTGTCTTCAACTGCTTTAGGTAGTTTCTGTAAGAGAGAATCAATAAGGTCTATCCCTTTTTTCTGGGAAAGGGTTTGCTGAACAAAGAAGATGAGAAAAGAAAAAAGGAAAAAAAGTTTATTCATGCATCTTACTTCTTACACCTGTATTGCCCCAACATTATATTCTTTTTTTATTGGAGAATGATTCGCTGCTTCAATACCCATGCTTATCCACTTGCGTGTGTCAAGGGGATCAATGATGGCATCAACCCACAAGCGTGATGCAGCATAGTATGGAGAGGTTTGACTTGTGTAACGATCAGTAATTTTTTTCAGCAGTTCATCTTCGTCTTCTTTGCTAACTGTTTTTCCTTTTGCCTTCTCTGCGCTTACCTGAATTTGTAATAGAACTTTTGCTGCCTGTGTGCCTCCCATTACTGCAAGTTGTGCAGTGGGCCACGCAACAATCAAGCGTGGATCATAAGCTTTGCCACACATCGCATAATTACCTGCTCCATAACTGTTGCCGATAATGATGGTGAATTTCGGCACAACAGAATTCGCCTGTGCGTTTACCATCTTGGCTCCATCTTTAATAATGCCGCCATGTTCGCTGCGCGAGCCAACCATAAAACCGGTAACGTCCTGTAAAAAAACGAGAGGAATTTTTCGCTGATTACAATTCATAATGAAGCGCGCTGCTTTGTCTGCACTGTCAGAATAAATTACTCCGCCAAACTGCATCTCTCCTTTTTTGCTCTTCACCACTTTACGTTGATTGGCAACAATGCCCACGCTCCATCCATCAATGCGTGCAAGTCCGCAGATGATGCTTTGTCCGTACTTATCTTTGTATTCGTCAAACTCACTGTCGTCAACCAAACGCGCAATCACTTCGTGCATGTCGTATTGCTTTGATGCCTCAGTTGGAATCAGTCCGTAAATTTCTTTCTGATCGTGTTTAGGTTCTCTTGATTTTACTCTGTTGAATCCTGCTTTCTCAAATTCACCAATCTTGCTGAAAATATTTTTGATGTGATCAAGTGCCGCTTTATCATTCGGAAATTTATTGTCAGTTACTCCGCTGATCTCACATTGTGCAGTTGCACCACCGAGTGTTTCGTTGTCAACGTCTTCACCTATTGCAGCTTTCACGAGATAACTTCCTGCAAGAAAAATACTTCCTGTCTTATCCACGATCATTGCTTCATCGCTCATGATCGGTAGGTATGCTCCGCCTGCAACGCAACTTCCCATGATAGCCGCCACCTGTAGAATTCCCATTGAACTCATCACAGCATTGTTCCTGAAAATTCTTCCGAAGTGTTCCTTGTCAGGAAAAATTTCATCCTGCATTGGAAGAAAAACTCCTGCAGAATCAACGAGGTAAATTATCGGCAGGCGATTCTCGATGGAGATTTCCTGCGCACGGAGATTTTTCTTTCCTGCCATAGGGAACCAGGCACCTGCTTTTACTGTTGCATCATTCGCAACGATCATGCATTGCCTTCCACTCACATAACCAATTCCGGTAACAACACCTGCAGCGGGACAACCGCCATATTCTTCATACATGCCATCAGCAGCAAGAGCACCGAGTTCGATGAACGAGGAGTCTTTATCAGTTAAATATTCGATGCGTTCGCGTGCGAGAAGTTTGCCTTGCTCTTTTTGTTTGTCGGCATTTTTCTTTCCACCGCCTTGCGAAATTTTGTTGAGCTTATTCTTAAGCCCATCAACTAACTGGCGCATGCCGTCTTCGTTTTTGTTGAATTCTATATCTTGTTTCAAGGGTAGTTAATTGGTTGAATAGTTAATTAAGTTAATTAGAAAAAATGATCGCGAAGATAATTGAATTGAGATAACGAACTTTTTAGGCATCGTTAATTCTCTTTACAATCTAAAGTCAATAAAAAATGGAACGGACAAAATAGGTTGATGAAACTCAACTCTTAAAACTAATGCATCCGCTGTTACAAAATTTAATGCGTCCTATTGATGTTGCTTCCTTTGTAGCGGAACATGATAATCATCATCTTGCTGACATCAGGAAAATAGTAAGATTAATTGACAAGAAATAAATTCTACTTCTTTTTTTCTCTCCTCACAATCTGCGCCATCATTTCTGATTCCATCACCACTTTATCACCGACAAACGCTTTACCACGCATGTGACAAATTCCTCTGCGGATAGGAGTAACAAGTTCGAGAGAAAAAAGAATCGTGTCACCCGGTAGCACCATATCACGAAATTTCGTGTTGTCAATTTTCATGAAGTAGGTGAGGTAGTTTTCGGGATCGGGAACAGTACTGAGAACAAGAATGCCTCCGCATTGTGCCATTGCCTCAATCTGAAGCACTCCCGGCATTACAGGCGCTCCCGGAAAATGTCCAGCGAAATAATATTCATTCATTGTTACCTGCTTCAATCCGACAACATGCTTATCACTCAGCTCAAGAATTTTGTCAACGAATAAAAATGGCGGACGGTGAGGAAGTAAGCGCTGTATTGCATTTATATCCATCAACGGTTTTGCGTTGCTGTTGTAAGAAGGAATTTTTTCTTTGAAACGATCGCGCTTCATCAGCGCACGGATCATTTTTCCGAAGGCAACGTTTGCGCCATGTCCGGGCCGCGCTGCAAGAAAATGTCCTTTGAGCGGAGCACCTACCAAAGCAAGATCGCCAACAATGTCAAGAAGCTTATGACGTGCTGGTTCATTCTGAGAACGCAGTTTTACATTATTCAGGAATCCACGTTCAACAGTTACATCATTGCGGTTAAAAATTTTCCGGAGATGTGCGAGCTTTTCATCGCTCACAGGTTTATCAACTACCACAATTGCATTGTTGATGTCGCCACCTTTAATCAGGTTCGCCTGCAACATCATTTCCAGTTCGTGGAGAAAACAAAATGTGCGGCTCTCGCTTACTTCAGTTTTAAATTCACCTACATTATAAATTGTAGCGTGTTGTGTACCGAGAATATCTGTATTGTAATCAACCATTACAGTCAAACGAAAATCTTCACTCGGTACGGCAAGCATCTCCGTTTTGCGCGAAGCATCTTCATACGTAATGTTCTCGCTCAGCGTATAATAAATCCGCTCGGCATTTTGTTCCTGTATGCCTGCTTTTTCAATGGCTTCAACAAATGCTTTTGAACTGCCGTCAAGAATCGGAACTTCCGGTCCGTCAATTTCCATCATCACGTTATCAACCTCCATTCCTGAAAGTGCAGCGAGCGCATGTTCAATCGTGCTCACTCTTGCATTTCCTTTTCCGATGGTAGTGCCGCGATTGGTATCCACAACGTGATCAACGTCTGCTTCAATAACGGGCTGATCAGGAAGATCAATTCTCTTGAACTGGTAACCGTGATTTTCAGGCGCGGGTTTAAAGGTGAGGTTTGAATTTACACCTGTGTGCAATCCAACTCCTGAAACAGTAATCGGATTTTTTAAAGTTGTCTGCCTGATCATCTTTGGTGCTTCGGATGAAACGGTTGAGCCATTTGATTTTGTTTCAGGGGGAGTAACGAGTATAGTTTCTGCCATTGGAATAGTAGGTTGGTCATTGCCTCTCTGAAAAGGCAGTCAAAAGTAAAAAGATAAATTGAAGCGGTAAAAAGAGGATGAAAAACTCTTACAACAGGTTTATTAACCCTGAGAAGTCTGCTTCAGATCGCTTAACATCTTCTCAAGTTCCTTCACGCGCTTTTCGAGTTCAGGAAGTTTTCGGAAAACAACATACGTACGTTTGTAATCACCAATTCCAAAAGCCGGAGAGCCCTGAACAATTTCTCCTTCTGTGGTAATGCTGTTGCCGATGCCGCTTTGCGCAGCGATCTTAACTTTATCAGCAATCGTGATGTGCCCAACAATTCCAACCTGTCCGCCAATCATGCAATCTCTGCCGATCTTGGTTGATCCTGCAATTCCTGTTTGAGCAGCGATGACAGTGTTCTCACCAATCTCTACGTTGTGTGCAATCTGAATCAAGTTGTCAAGCTTGACTCCTTTGCGAATGATTGTTGAACCAAGTGTTGCGCGATCAACAGAAGTATTCGCACCGATCTCCACATGATCTTCAATAATTACATTTCCAATCTGCGGAACTTTCTTGTAATTATTTTCTGAGTTCGGAGTAAATCCAAAACCATCAGCACCGATTACAGTTCCGGTATGCAGCGTACAATTCGAACCGACTTTGCAATCAGAATAAACTTTTGCTCCGGAAAATAAAGTGGTGTTGTCGCCAATCACTACGTTATCTCCAACGAATGCCTGAGGATAAATCTTCACATTGTTTCCGATGACAGCATTATTACCAATGTAAGCGAATGCACCCACGTAACAATCAGTGCCAACTTTTGCCGAAACAGCAATAAAGGATGGTTGCTCGATTCCTTTTTTGTCAAGCTGAATCTGGTTGTAAATCTCAAGCAGCTTTACAAAACTTTCATACGCATTCGGAACGCGAATCAGGGTAGCGCTCACTGGTTGCTCAGCAACAAAATCACCATTCACAATAACGAGTGATGCTTTGGTGGTATAAATGTGCTGTACGTATTTCGGATTGGCAAGGAAAGAAAGTGAGCCGGAAGTTCCTTCTTCAATCTTGCTCAATGTGCTTACGGTGATGTTTTCATCACCCTCAATTTTTCCACCGAGAAGATTGCTTATTTGTTTGGCTGTAAATTCCATCCTTAAATTTTTGCGTTACGAAAGTACAAAAGATCAGACAGGAGACAAGATTTTCCTTGAAAGGATTAAAGAGGAAAATTACCAGGTATCAAAAATATTACTGATCCATTCTTCGCTTCCTTTTTCTTTGGCCCATTCTTTTTTAAACTTTGCCCGAAGTTCTTTTGATGTAAATACTTTTTCTTTAGTCTTTGGAGGAACCAAAGCAACGACATCCTGTTTTGCCTGTTCTACGTTTTTTGCAAAATAGATTACTCCGCCATCTTCGGTTGCAAGCCCGAGAATCATTCCAGGTAATCCACAAAAACTTTCGGGTCCAAAACCTGAATTTATCTCATTGCAATACCATGCATAAATGCGCGTGCTGTCGTTTTGCATCCAGATTGCCTTTCGACAATTGAAGCCGGCAATGTTGCGTTTGTTATCAGTGATTTTCCATTTACGGGTGTGTAGTGAATCAGTAACGATTACCTTATTGCTCCAGATGTCTTTTATTGCATAGGTTGTGTTTGCACGTAAGTTTTGATAAACGGTACTCTTGCTTGTTGCCCAACTAAAGCTTTCTTTTTCATCAGATTCTTTTGGTTTGAAAGCAGCGAGCGTATCATTAAAAAATAACTCAAACTCATCCACCTTAGTACGGTCGCCTTCTTTCACCCAGTTGGTAATCCAGTCAGCATTCTTGAATCGCTTGTAGAGATTTGTTTTGCGCTCGTAGAGGATCTTGCCTGAAGTGATTTGTGCGAAGTCACTTTTCGAAATCATTGCAAGAAATAAAATGAAAAGTAAAATTTTACTCGCCTTCATTTTCGCCACCTTTCTTTTTATTGCTATTGAATTTAAACTGAACCTTGCACAAAAAGTATCTGCCCACCACATGTGTTTTCACATCACTAATTACATTATCATCTACGCTACGGTTCGTGTTTATGTTCTGATTGAGAAGATCAGTTGCAAGCACGGAAACAATGAGGTTTTCATTTTTCAAAAATGTTTTGCCCAGTGATGCATTCCAGATGAGATAATTAATGTTGTAAGTAGCCTCTCTTCCATAGGTTTTGGTGTACTTCGCATCTGTTTCTATTCTAAATTTACCTGGGAAGGTGAAATCAACTGATGCATTGTAAAAAGTGCTGTAATAGGATTGATTGCTTTTCGTATTCAGTGTTGAAGAAGAAGAATTGTAATTAATTCCTCCGCCAATATGCATCTCGATGGTGTCGGTTTGAATTTGTATGTCCATTTCCCCATTCGGAATGAAACTCTTTGTTGTGTTTTTTTGTGAGTTGATAAAATTTATGTTGTTGCTGTAATTGAAATTTAAGTTCGGTTCAAACTCAATCAACTTGTCGAGGATGGGAAAGCCCATTCCCATATAGCCGGAGGCATTGTAATTTCCTTCGGTGTTCAGTGGCGTGGAAGTTGTTTTTCCAACACTGTCATACGAGATGTTGTTAGAGAAACCATGTTCTGTGGTTGTGAAACCAATGCTGCTCCATAAATTACGACCGCTTATGAGTGCCCATGTGTAGAAGTCAAGGTTGATGTTGTGCGAGTAAGTCGGCAGCAGGTTCGGATTGCCTTTTACTATGTAATTCGGATTGCTGTTGTCGGGCACGGGCTGCAACTGGTTAAGATCCGGTTGATTTGAACTCCTGGTGTAACGCAGGGTAAACTGTCTGTTGTCAGAGAACTTGTAACGGTAAGTAAGATAGGGGAGAACGTTGTTCACCGTTTGCGAAAGCGTGGAATCACTTTCAAGATTATGATTGCTGGCATATACCTGACGCACACGCGCACCTATTGCCAACGAATATTTTTTTACTTCGTAAGTAAGTTTGGTGCCAAATCGATTTATAGTTCTTGTAGTTGAGAACCGATTGCTGAGTGTGTCATTTTTTTCATTGTAACTTCCATTACCGAGATCTTTAGTTTCTCTGTCCTGCCGGCCTTTGCTCAAACTCACATCATAGGAAAGATCCATCTTGATTTTTTTAGTGAACGGCTCGGTGTAAGTAATAGAAGCGTTGTGCGTTTGCCTGTCGCTTGTGAAAGTTTTTTTCTGATCAACATTTATTGGCAGCGATGAGTCAGTTGATCTCAGATTTCCTTTTGTGTCCACGTTTACTAATCCGAGACTGTAGTAAGCAACTAGCTTGCGGTCTTTCCTTTTGAATGTGCGGGTAAGTTTTGCAGAGTTTGTCCAGTCGTAATTGATTGTGGAAGTTGATGGGGTTACAGAGGTTTTGCGGGTAACGGAATCGCTGTTCGTGCTCAGTGTATCGTACTCAAAAGAGTACTGACTTCCCATATTGTATTTTAGTTTTGAAGAAACCTCCAACTCGGTGAGTGAGTCGAGCGTTTGAACGATAGTGAGGTTTGGTGAATGTTTTTCTCCGAACTTATGAGTAGAGAGAATCTGTTTTGATTTGTAAGAAGTATCCGGCAGGAAATATTGCGAAGAAGTTTCAGAGTGGGCATCAAGCAGTGCGTTTGCATAGGTATAGTTCAGCGTAACTTTTGTTTTTTTGCTCCACTTGTCGGTGTAATAGAAGCCGCTCTTCATGGTGCGCGGTATTCCGTCAGCGCCATCATCATTCCAACTTGTCATCATCATGCCATCATCAGTATATTCGCGTGACACTCCATCGTCAATATTATACTTCCACATTTCATTCCAGTCGAAGCGTGATTTGGGAGTGTTAGTAGCAAGGGTGAAGAGCGAAATTTTTTGTTTCCCTTTGAAATAGTTGCCGAGCAATTCTCCTTCATAATAATTTTTGAAGTCGCTTGCGCCTGATACTTTTCCGAAGTACCCTTTCTTAGCATCGTCTTTTAATTTCAGATCCATCACCTTCAGAGTTTCTTTATCATCACTGGTGGAAGCGTCTTCGTTTTTCTTATCGTATAACTGAACGGTTTCCACGCTGCTTGCTGCAAGGTTCTTTGTTGCAACGGTAGGATCGGTTCCGAAAAATTCATCGCCATCAACCAGTACCTGATCCACTTCTTTTCCCTGTGAAGTAATTTTTCCGTTGGCATCTACTTTTATGCCAGGAAGTTTTTTCAGGAGATCTTCTACTACTGCATTCTTTTTTACTTTGAAAGAATCGGCTGTGTAAACAAGCGTGTCGCCTTTGTAATAGACGGGATCGGAATAGCCAACAATGGTTACTTCATTCAGCATAATTGTTTTTGGCGGAAGAATAATTTTCTGAAGATCGAAGGTATTGTTGTCTTTGCTGCCCAGAAGAATAAAGGTTTGATCTCCGAAAAGCGGATGAGATACAATAACCTGGTAGGTATCAATCGGAACCGAATCGAGTTTGAAAAATCCTTTGTCGTCTGTGCGCGCGAAAGAGGTGAGGAGCGAATCGCTTAAACGAATCGTCATTGCCACTGCATTCTTCAGGGGCTTTTGTTGGGTGGTGTCCTGCACTATTCCATGCACCGTCATGTACTGCGCGGAAATATTGAGCGATGCAAAAACAGAAATCAAGAAAAGGAAAAAGGATTTACTCAACTGTTTTTTGTTTCGTGTGATTTACGATTCAACTTTGCGAGGCGAAAAATAGAAAAGATTTTGTTTGGAAAAAGTTAAATAAATAGGCGTATGGCAAAACGCATCTCAATAGGGAATTACGAATTTGCAAATGATGAATTCTGAGCGAAAGTGAAACTCTTGTTGTTTCACACTTAAGATTAAGCCGATTGATGAATTGACATCAGAATGAACTGAATTGTGTCAAAATTCTGAAATTAGCATAAGGATGGAAAGAATAATCATCAAAATGAAGCCGGAAAAGGCACACATGGAAAGAATTTGAGATCAAATGGAGAGAATTGACATCAGTAAGTAAAGAATTGGCATCAGCATGCAGAGAATTTGCATCAAAATGAGCCGAATTTACATTGAGATGAAAGGAATTGACATCAGCATGAAAAGAATTGCTATCAGAATATAGAGAATAGCGATCAAAATGGAAGGAATTTACATCAGGATGTAAAAAGTACGCACATCAATGTAAAGAATAGCGGAATGAATTAAAGAGAATGAGTATCAAATTAATGGATCATCTATCAGTAAGGAGCAAACCTGTAAATCTAAATACGCCTTACCTACTCAGTTGCCCTCATCAAACCATCCAATTCCGCCTCCTTATCCATAAAGCCGAGTTTGTGGTAGCTGTTCATCAGGTTTCTTATTACGCGTTGTATCATTTCGCGATTGGTGCAGGGCTCGTAAAAACTTTTTTGCTGATTTAGGTTGAGCTGTTTCAGAAACTCATCCACTTCGCGCTTGTTAAAAATATCGCCTTTGCTGAATGGGTTTATGTAAAAAAGAATTCCGTTGAGTTCTTTGTCGGGTATAAGCCCCATCATGCTTTGCTCGTCCTTATAGCAAAGAATGAAATGCTCAGGAAGGTTTACGCCATACACAGGAACTTCGGCACTGCGCGCCATTTCCATGTAGAGTATTGAGAGCATCAGCGGGTTCGCCTTTTTGGTTTCGAGGGCAATATTGATGAAAGAGTTTTGCGGAGCATGGTAGTTTTGAGTGTTGCCGCTGAAACCATGGAGGTCAAAGAAAATATGGTTGAGAACTTTAATCTGTTCGAGTGCGGTAAGGTTCGGATTCATCTCAAGCCAGGCATCGCGCTTTAGCTGATTAAGAGTTTTGAGCACGGCTTCTTCATTCATATCAGCATACTGATAGCGCGCTACAAGCAGGCAACCTTTTATAATATCAACGCAACCGGTTTCGCTCCATACACGCATCTGATGCTTGAGGTCGTCAAGCTGAATGTTGTGAATGATTTCCTCGATACGCTTCTGCATAAATGCATCGAGCGATTTGCTCCACGCATTCTCAAGAATCGGAATTACTTCCTTGCCAAGAGTGAGCAATTTCGTTTTTATCTGATCGAAAATTTCTGAATCCCTGTCGTCAAGCAGGCGGATGAGTGCATTAATTTCTGTTTTCTTCATAAAAGATTAAATGGAATTTTTGTTCCACTTTGTACTCAAAGGTATCGCAGGTAGATTCACAAAAAGAGAAACACTTATCAACATTAAAATGTTTGAATCGGGGGGACGTATGATTTTCAATAACTTTGCCTGTGAATTTCGGTTGTATAAATAAACCTTTCAATCATTTTTAGTTCATAACGTCACTCTTTTGAAACCTTTCCTTTACAAACACATATTACCAATATAGAATTCCACGTTTAATAATCAGTCATAAATAAAATTTTCAATGAAAAAAAATTCACTAATCCTTCTTCTTGCACTATCGGCATCAGGCATTTTCGCTCAAAACTTTCCGCTGCAATGGCAATGCCGCTTTGCAGGTCTTGGCGACAACAGCGATAAGTTCAATAAAATAATAGCAGTACCCGGAGGTAATTATGTGGCAGTTGGATACACAGAGCGCAACGGCAACTACAAAGATTTTCTCACCATAAAACTCGATGCCAACCTTGACACGCTGTGGGTGCGAACAAAAAACGGAAAGAATGGAGGAGACGATGAAGCCATAAGCGCAGCAGTGGACGCATCAGGAAATATTTTTGTAACCGGCTATGTAGATGACGGAAACACAGGCGATGACATCTATACCATTAAGTACGATGCAAACGGAACTGATCTTTGGGACACTGCTTACAACAATACCACCAACGCATTTCTTAATGATTATCCCGTGGACATTAAGTGCGATCCTTCTGGAAATATAATTATTGCTGGCTACACACAGCAAGGCACTTGGACACTGAATAATGACGACTACATAGTTTTAAAATACAATTCCAGCGGAGCTTTATTGTGGAGAACAACTTACGATAGAGTGGGATTCAAAGATGACGCATCAGCAATGGCAGTTGATGCTAGCGGAAATGTTTTTGTTACCGGGCGGTCGAACAATGGAGCTGATGATGATTATGTAACCATGAAGCTTGACGGCACAACCGGAGTACAACTTTGGGTGCCGGTTAGAATTTACAGTGGCGGTTATCAGGATGACAGGGCTTCAGCCATTGCACTTGACAATGCAGGCAATCCTGTTGTAACCGGAAGATCTCATAATGCAAATGGCGATGATGACTTTCGTACCATAAAATATTCATCAGCCGGAACTTTGCAATGGAGTAAAGGATGGGCGGGTTCTTTTGGTAACGACCGTGCAACCGCAATTGCAATTGATCAAACTACTAACGATGTTTACGTAACCGGAGAGAGTGATGGCAATGGAAGTACCTTTACAGATTATGATATTGAAACCGTAAAATACAATTCATCAGGAGGGCCGCAATGGTCAGTAAACTGGTATGGTGCTGCTATGAATGATGACGTTCCTGCAGCCATTGTGGTTGATCCTTCAGGTAATGTTATTCTTTGTGGTAAAACAGATGCCGATCCAGATCCAACACACTCTAATCAGGATTGGATTACCATAAAATATAACTCAGCAGGTACAAAACTTTACGATAAAACTGTAAACGGCTCACGTAATAATGATGATGGAGCTACCTCGTTGGTGGTTGATGCCGGAGGCAATGCAATTGTTGTGGGATACATTGATAATCTTAACACACGCAAAGAGGCCTCCCGTATTCAGTATGATGTGAGTGGTAATCCCACCTTTACCAAATATTACAATGGCGAAGGCGACTACAGCGAAACGGCACGTTCCATGACTCAGGATGCTTCCGGCAACACCTACATTGCCGGATACAGCTTTTACGATGGAAACAACAGAAATATTTTTTGTGGAAAGATTGATGCATCAGGAAACCTCGTGGACACTTGTCTTCTCAACGGAATTAAAAATGATGATGATGAACTAAGTGCAATTACTAACGATGGCAACGGAAATATTTATGCCTGTGGCTACACCAAAGTAAGCGGCCAGAAAAGTAATTTCATAACAGTGAAATTTGATTTTCATAATTATCCTTTTCCGGATACGGCATGGACAAGAACATACAACTACACAATTAATCAATCGGACAAGGCAGTATCACTTGCAGCAGATGGCTCTGGTATTTATGTCACGGGATATAGTGATCAGGATCCAAACGATACCATTGCTAACAACGATATTGTAACCATCAAGTATGATGCAGCTGGAAACCAGTTGTGGATACAGCGATTCAACGGTGCGGCTAACTTCCGTGACGAACCTATAAAGCTTATTTTGGGAATGAATAACCGCGTGTATGTTACCGGAAGAAGCCAAAATGCGCATGATGATGATATCATTCTTCTTGCGTATGATAAAACAACAGGCAATACTATTGCCGGTTATCCCGCCATCTGGAACAGCCCTTTCCAGGATGATGATCGTCCAACAGATATGGTGGAAGGATCAAACGGCACAGTTTACATCAGCGGTTATAGCAAAAGCAGTTCTACAATTGATGACTATGCTTTTGTAAAGTGCGATGTAAACGGATCAATTTCAGGAACAACTTTTGACGGAACTGCCGGACAGCAAGACATAGCCAATGCAATTGCGCTCGATCAGTCAGGCAATGCAATCATAACAGGGCAGATGGATGTTGACTTTGATCCGCTCGTAACAAATTACGATTACGCAACGCTCATTTATGATGCATCAGGAAATTATGTTTGCTCTGCTGCCATGCCGTTCGAATATAATGGTTCGGCAAATAATGATGATGTTCCGATTGCTGTAAATGTAAATGGAAATGAAGTTTATATTACAGGGCAGAGTCAGGAAGGAAATCCTCTTACGCCTAATAAAAACATCATGGTTCGTGCATACAGTGAAACTAGCTGCACTGAGTTTCCTGAATATGCAGAATATGACGGACCTGCCGGTGGAGGTGAATCTCCTAATGCAGTCATTCTTGCTTCGCCATCCATCTTTATTACAGGATCGAGTGATGGTGCAGATGGACAGAAAGATGCAATTACGTTAAAGTATGATTTGAGCACAGGTATGAATAGCGCTGCACATTCTTCAATTGTTTCTTATGTGTATCCAAATCCATTTAACAGCACTGCAACCATCAGTTTCAACTCGGATGCTTTTACCATTAAAAATCTTTCGTTCAAGGTGTATGATGTTCTTGGCAACGAAGTGTTCAGTAAAGAAAATGTTCAGTCATCAGTTCAACTGAACAAACAAAGTTTTGCTGACGGAATTTATACGTACAAGCTTTTCGACTCAGGAAAGAATATTTCGGCAGGAAGATTTGCTGTGAATTAAGTTAAACCCTTAGTTCAAAAAAGGAAGAGCGGTTAGTCTTGCAAGTCGCACCGGGGTTGCTTTTTTGGTTTAGAGGTAAGTGTATCTTTGCTGTCAAACTTCCATGCTTGACATTAGATCTTGGCAGCAATGGCAACAATTTTCTGAGCTTGATCGGTGGTAGTTTGTGGGAATTCTAGCTCCTCAATCCATGTCTCTGTACAGAATGTGTTCCACCCGGCCAGCCA
>JBBRND010000034.1:0-40967 GCA_038230515.1 Bacteroidia bacterium
CGATCTCATACTTACCTGTCAGCCGCAGTTCACTAACATACCTGCTGCAGCACCAACAGAAGAAAAAGAAGAAGCAAAAAAATAATTCTCTTTCGCTTCACCTCGAAAAAAACCACTCCTCACAAGGGAGTGGTTTTTTTTATTTTCTTTTCCAAAGCAGCACTGTAAACTGCGCCAACCTGAATTTATTTCTGTTCTTTGCGCCATGTCACTTTTTATTCAAGTGCCGCCAGGTGTTGTGCTATTGAAGGTTTGTGGTTCATATTGATGTTTCATGTCAGTTCTCACTCCCCTCAAAAACCATGGCGCGCCTGTCCCGTTTTTACGGGAAAGAACTGACACTGATAACAGAAGGTACTATTGATTCAAACCGTTTAATTTTTTCCCGAGCCGGGTCTTGTATGCATATTTTTCTCTGATAAATTGAAAAAAAACGTTTAGTCATTTACTTCACTTTTTCTTTTTAGAGGGCTTTGCCTTTTTATTAAACTCAAGTGCGAGTGCAATCCAATATTCCAGTTTCTTCTTTGTGCCTAATGCATCAATATCAACAAACACATAACCTTTCATAACTCTACCGGTGAAATCCATTGGCTTGCAGCCCTCTCTTTCCATTGCTTTATCATACTTTGCAGGATCAAGCCGTACCATAAGCCGTTCCTGTTCTACACCTACACACATTTTATCGTTAACCATAAAACACAAGCCGCCAAACATTTTTTTTTCTTCCACATTTTTATGAGTAAGCGAAATAAGTTCCCGCGTGCGATCAGCTAATTTTTCATTGTATGCCATTGGTCAAAGTTAATTTTTTTTAAAACAAAACAGCCAACAGAAAAACTCCTGTTGGCTGTTTTGTTGTGAAAATAAATTAAGAATTACATTTCCATTTTCTGAATGGGACGAATTTCCACTTTTCCATTTTCACTAAAGATAGGACACCCTTTTGAAATTTCCATCGCCTCGCTGATATCTTTTGCGGTTACGATAACATAACCTCCAACCATCTCTTTGGATTCCATAAAAGGCCCATCGCTGACGATCTTATTCCTGCCTGTTATCTGCATGCCTGTTGGTTGCAGGGGTTCCGCTCCTACTAAGAGTCCCTTCTGAGTCATATCCTGCATCCATTTTCCCCAGGCAGCCATGTTATCCATAGCAGCTTGTGAATCTTTTGCATTGTATGCGTGGTTTTCACCGCCTCTGAACAAAAGCATAAATTTTTCCATTTGTTTTTTGATTTTAAATTATGAATTTATTTTTAAATTATATTCGAATGACGAACGGGGTTTTAAAATGCGGACAAAGGAAATAAATATTTTTTAAAGAATGTGTTCTTCACCGGCTTCTTTACAGGGTATCTTGCATTCCTTTCTGATGTTTTTTACACTCTGTCAGCCCGGACCATAAGTACCACAAGGAATTTACTTTGTAAAAGTGCAGAGTGGGAAAGGAAATGCAATGCAGAAATTGGTGGTAGAGTAGGAGACGGGAGAATTTGTTACCGTCAGCTTTTTATTTCCGGCAAGGCGTACGCAGACAATTTGTGATACTAATGAATTCATTTATTCGCCAATCTAATTTTTAATTTTAGAACCTACTTTTGATGCTTACTAAATAAATTTAATTCTATGCTAACAAACAAATTTACTTCCTATTTAATGGTAGCGGGTATGGTTTTAGCCATTTCTCCGTTGCGCGCACAACGTGTTTCTCAATCGCAGATTCCGCTTTCGCCACCCGTTACTGTAAATTTTCAACAACTATCAGATTACGAACTTACCCATCCTGTAAAGCACAAGCATCGCTTTATTGAACAGGGAGAGGACAGAGAACGAAATTTTCATTTCACACCAAAACCTGTTCCTACTGATGCATTGAATTTTAATATACCTCCTCAAACATCGCATGGCAATCAAATTCAATCGGTATCTCCTGCACCTACCACTTCTTTTAACGGAGTGATGGATAACGGAACACTTATTCCACCTGACATTCGCGGAGCTGCCGGATCAAATTACATCATGCAAACTACCAATCAGGAGTTTAAGATTTATACAAAGACAGGAACATTGAATAGTACCGTTTCAATTACATCCTTCTTTTCTGGATCAGGAGGCAGCGGTTTTTTTGATCCTCACATTGTTTATGATAATACCAACAGCAGATTCATTATTTGCATTGACGGAAACCTCTCGAACGGGCATGGAGGCGTCTTTATGGCTATCTCAAAAACAAACGACCCGACAGGTGCATGGTGGGTTTATGGGTTTGACGGCATCGGCAACACCACCGACTTTCTGGATTACCCGCTACTTGGATATAACACGAATTGGGTAGTTGTTTCTGCAAATGATTTCCTGGGAGGTTCTAATCCTGTTGGAAAAATATATGTGATGAACCGTGCAAGTCTTTATGCCGGCACGTTGGGAACAGTGAGCACTTTTACTGACAACAATGCTTTCGCTATTGCTCCTGCTGAAACAAAAGATGCGAGCCAGACTATAGAGTACCTTGTTCAGGATTGGAATGGTAATTCAAGCGGAAGTGGTTTTATGCAAATCAGTACGATTACCGGAAGTGCAAGTGCTCCTGTTTATACAGCAGGTGCTACCATCGGTGTTACGCAGCCATGGAGCGAAACCTCTGTAGGAGCAAAGCAAAGCGGAAGCACTCACACGCTTGAGGACGGAGATACGCGCACCGGAAATTCAGTTTACATCAATGGATCTCTTTGGTTTTGTCATACTGCTTTTCTTCCGGCAACTTCTCCTACCCATTCTGCTGTTGACTGGTGGCAGATTAATCCGGCTGCTCCTTCGGTGCAGCAGTTCGGCAGACTTGAAAACACTACAGGACCTGTGTTTTATTTTTATCCCAGCATCAATGTAAATTCAAATGGCGATGCATTAATGGGTTTCTGTCAATCATCTTCCTCATCATTTGTAAGTTCTGCCTACGTATTTCACGCTTCTACCGATGCAGCTAACACGATGGAAACTTCTTACCTTTACAAATCAGGTGTTGCTTCTTATTATAAAACATTTGGTGGTGGCAGAAATCGGTGGGGCGATTACACAGGTACAGCAGTTGACCCTACAGATGGTTCCTTCTGGAACTTCAGCGAGTGGGCAAATACAAGTAACAAATGGGCAACTGTTATAGCTCATATTCCTGCAACTGCAGGAGTTGCTTGCAATGCGCCAGGAGGTATGTCAACTACTGCCATTACCACTACAACTGCTACTTTTAACTGGACGGCTGCAACTGGCGCTGTTAGTTACAATGTTCAGTATCGTGTGATAGGGGCGGGGTCATGGTCAACCGGTACTTCAGCTACCACATCTTACAATGCATCTGGCTTAACGGCTGGTACAAATTATGAATGGCAGGTTCAAACTGTCTGTTCAGCAGGATATTCTGCCTTTACAGCTTCAACTAACTTTACTACCACTTCTCTTCCTTGTAATCCCGCAACTGGAATGGCAACAGGAAGTATCACAAGTTCATCTGCTACATTGTCTTGGGCGGCTGTTACAGGTGCTGTAAGTTACAATATTCAGTATCGCATAGTGGGAGCCGGTACCTGGACTTCAACCACATCAACAACTGCCTCCAAAGCAATTTCCGGATTAACTGCTTCATCTAATTATGAGTGGCAGGTGCAAACCGTTTGTTCAGGCGGCTCATCAGCATTTACTGCTTCTACTAACTTTACAACTTTAGCTCCTGCAGCGTGCGGTGTTGCGGGTAGTCTTACATCTTCCGCAATTACTTCTTCGGGCGCAACTTTAAGTTGGGCTACTGTTACAGGTGCGGTGAGTTACAATATTCAGTATCGCATTGTAGGTGCCGGTACCTGGACTTCAACCACATCAACCACCGCATCCAAAACAATTTCAGGTTTAACCGCCTCTTCTAATTATGAGTGGCAGGTGCAAACCGTTTGTTCAGGTAGTTCATCAGCATTCACAGCATCTGCTACGTTTACAACTTTAGTTGCAACAATTACCTATTGCACATCTAAAGGTAATAATACAACGTATGAATACATCAATAAAGTAGCGCTTGGAACAATTAATAATACCAGTGGCGATAATGGGGGCTATCACGATTACACTGCTTTGAGCACCAACATTGCAGGAGGCACAGCAAATACAATTACTTTAACGCCCGGCTTCCATAGCTCTTCTTACAAAGAATACTGGAATGTGTGGATTGACTATAGCCACAACGGTGTATTTACTGATGCCGGAGAAAAAGTTGCAACAGGAAATTCAACAGGTGCTTTGAGCATTTCATTCACTGTTCCAACCACGGCTTTTAATGGCACTACACGCATGCGTGTACAAATGGAGTATAATGCAGCGCCAACCACTTCATGCCTTACATACACTTATGGCGAAGTGGAAGATTATACGGTGATTGTTACAGGCAATGCACAAGGTCCGCAATTTGCGCCAGGTGATGTAAGCAATTCAGGAATAGGAGAAATGACGGAAATTAGTTCTGTCGTTACACTGTATCCGAATCCAGCACAGGATAAACTTACGGTCGAATTCACAAGCAACATGAATGGCAAGGTACAGGTGAATGTGTTTAATTTATTCGGTCAAAAAGTAATTAACATGGAAACTCCCGCTTCTCAGGGATTGAATATTCTCAATCTCAATACAAGCGAACTTGCAAAAGGTGTTTACGTATTTGAATTACTGAATGCCGATGAAACAGAGCGGCAAAAGTTTATGATTACGAGATAAGTTTCTCGTCTTTCGTGCAAAAGCCGCTTCATTATTTTATGAAGCGGCTTTTGTTATATGGGGTCAACCTCCTGCAAGTAATCTACAAGAGCTGAGACAGGAACGTAAAAAAAAACCATCGCTTTTACAGCGATGGTTTTTTAATCTTTTTAGCAGATTTTACTTCTTCATTGGCTCTTTCTTCATGTCAGCACCAGGGTGCATCTTGTCGAAATCGCCAATCTTGCCATTCATGTCAACACACTGACCGTTAGCAAGCATTTTCTTTGTACCATCTTTCATGGTAATTTCTCCTTTAGTGCTCACCATAGCACCATTGTTGAGAGTAGCATCTTTAGCCATTGGCTCTGCTTTAGTGCCCATGCAGTGCATCATAGCGCCATCTTTCATGGCATAGCAATGTGTAGCATCAGTAGTTTTAGCAGTAGCTGGTTTACCTTCCATTTTGCCGGCAGGTGCCTGTGCAAAAACACCGGTTGCAAAAGCACCGATGGCAATAATTGCAATTAATTTTTTCATTGAATTTTTGTTTAAGGATTATAATTATTGTGCGAAGATATAAAATAAATTGCATTTAACTTATTCGGAAAAATTATTCCGCAACGGGTGTACCGTCTTCTTTAAATGCAACTTCTTTTTTCCCTTTTCCGTTTTTAATATCGGCTTCGTAGATGGTTCCGTTTTTTGCTGTCTCGGTGCGGTCTGCTTCAGTTATCGCCCATCCTGCATATTGTTTCGCTATCGCATCAGCCACGGCTTTCGGAAGTTCCGTTACTTTTATTTCCTTTTCTGTTTCCACCCAAGTGCCGTCAGAAGTAAAGTTTGCTGAAAATTCGCTTCCTTTAAAATTGAATTCTGCTTCCCACTCTTTTGCATTTTCCATTCCCCACTTTACTTTCGTTGCACTTGGAAATTTTTGGTCAAATGCTTTTTTAACTGCTTCAGGCGTTACAACCGTTTTCTTTGCAGGTTGCGCGCTTGGTGCTTGTGCAGAAACTGCGATTGCAAAACCAAGCGTAAAAATCATACTCGTTACTTTTTTCATTTTTATTTGTTTTTAAATTATTTAGTTATAAGAATTAATTTTAATTATTGCTTGCCTCCGAATTTCCATTCAATGCCCGGACGGAAAAGCACAGCATTGTTGTTATCGTAACTGATGCCTAAAGAGATGAGAAATTCTTTTTTCAGATAGAATCCATATCCGATTGCTCCCACCGTTTCGCCTCCTGAAAGTTCCTGCATATTGACATTCGGATTTGTTACAATTGTTCCTTCGGGTGTTTCGGCAGCGCCTATAGCAGAAGTGTTTCCGTAAACTTCGGCAAATAAAATACTTTTCTGCGAACAAGTAAAAATCGTGCCAAGCGCATAGTTGAATAAATCATTTACAACCACATCTGCCGGCTTACCAAGAAATGTATAGCTCAGATTCATACTTGTATAGAACTTACCTGTTGTTTTACTCAAGATAAGAAACGGAGTGTAATCAATTTTGCCTGTTCCAATCAAATTGTTTTTTGCAGTTGGGACTTTTACCTCTCCGGAAATAGAAATAGAAGGCAATACTGTTTTCTCAGAAACGATTTGATAGAACAAGGTAACTTCCAAATCGCCAATCCCTTTTGCATGAGGACCCTTCTTAGGGAGAATGCTTGTGAAGCCAACAGGTTCAACTAAGAGTGTAAATTTTTTGGAGAGCCCGAATTCAATTGCAAGCGGTAGCGCTGCTTCAGTTCCTTCTTTGGAAGTTTGAAATTCCAAACCTGTACCAAGTTCAAATTGTCTGGGTAGCAGCGGTTTTGATTCTTCCGTTTCCAATACCTGTGCGAATAGTTTGTTTGGTAGTAGTGCGTTAAGCAAAATTGCTGCTAAGATTATTTTTTCTACTACTCTCATTGTTTTTATTTATTGGTTATCGAAAGTACGCTTTAAAAGAAAGCCATGCCTCAATTTCTTTTACTGAGGTTTTATAAGACACAACGTTTTTGTAAATTCTAATTGATATTTTAACAAGGTAGATTTTTTCAAGGAAATCTTTTTTATCAAGTTCAGGAAATTGTTTTTCATTTCAAGTGACAAAATGCATTTTTCAATTTCATTAGAATAAATTAATTGCTGCCGTGGAGATCAGCTCCAAAAAGATACTTGAAGAGAATTTCTCCATGAGTGTTATCATTTTATGTTTTTAGTTCAACAAAAAACAGACACTAAGCAGAACAAAAAAATTATTGAACCTTCGCGAGCCAAAGCGATGCATTCATAAACAAATGCGCATGGCTGTATTTAGTCCAGCTTACAAAAAGATTATTTCCAGGAGCGCCTGTGCCATCATCCATTGGCGAACTGTCTGTTACCACAAATACTCTTCCTGTTCCGAATGCAGAAGAAGCGCACATAACATGCGTGTTGCTTTGCGTATAGCTACTTTGCCATATCAATCCCTGCACGTTGGGGTTTGCGGATGTATTTGTAGTAATTGTTGCACCATTGTTGAATTCCAACTGCGAAACACTGCCCTGTATTCCGTTAAGAATAACATTGCTGCTGCTAACTGTTAATACATTCGCGCTTACGCCTGAAATATTGGTAAGATCAATACTGAAGCCAAATGGATTATTCTGCATAGTGTTGTTCGTCATCAAATCATTCCAGATAGCAGGAGAATCCCAACCATCACCATTGCGGTCGGAGATGGTGTGATCGGAAATCATAAACAATCCGCCACCATTACTAACAAAATTGAGGATCGCAGTTTTCTCAGCAGCAGTAAAGCGCGTGTTCGGTTCATCCACAACAAACACATCGTAATGAGAAAGGTCTTGTGCATTGTTTGTGTTGCCGTAAGTAATTGCTGTGCCAGAAGGAAGTGTCTCCACCGTTTCTCCTGCTTTAACAAGAGCAATTCCCCAACTTGAGATAGCCCCTTTCCAATATGTTTCAGGAGTTGAAGAAGTAACGGTCGATTGTGCAGGAGTAGGAATGCGTTGTGCTGATGCATCTTCATCAATCACCCAGTCAGCATTTCCTGCTGTCTCTGCCTTGGTTGCATCAAACAAAAATTTCTTTGCTCCTGTAACAACACCGTTAATTGTAAATGTTTGTGCAGATGATGTTCCTCCGCCAGGTGCTGGGTTAAACACAGTAACACTTGCAGTGCCCGCTGACGCAATGTTAGCTGCGGGAACCGATGCAGAAAGATGAGTGCTGCTTGTAAAAGTAGTAGAGAGTGCAATGCTGTTCCAATTCACTACGGAGCCGTTCATGAAACTAGTTCCGGTTAACGTAAGTGTAAATGCCGCTGCACCTTCAGTAGCTGATGAAGGTGAAATTGAAGTCAACGAAGGAACAGGATTGTTGGTGCCGGTGTAGTCGTTAATCGAGAAATCATCGAAGTTGATCCGGTTGGTACCAGCATCTGTTTTCCGAACTTCAAAACGAATGTTGCCGGAAATATTGATGGTGAAAGTTGCCGTTTGCAAAGTAGTCGTTGATGACGTTACCGCTGCTCCCGCCTGTGTGTAAGAAGTTCCGCCATTCACAGAATACCATAATTGCCAGGTGCCAGATGCATCACTTCCATATTTTGCATGCTTTACGGTTACAGTACTTGCACCGGTAGCATGATCAAACTTCATGGTCAGCTTTCCGCTGTTACGCACACGTGCTGATTGTAATCCATTCTTTGCATCACTGGCAGCAGTGCCTATCAATGCATCGTTGAAATTCCACACTCCCGAATTTAATGTGACATCTCCGGCAGCGTAACTACCCTTGCTTCCTGTTTCAAAATCTTCAGTAAGAATCGTGAGAACACGTAGAGTACTTCCGGAAGCATCCGTTGAAGATGCAGATGATGATCCAACATTTTCTTTACTGCATGAAAAGCCCGCAAGAAACATCACAATCAGCCCAAGTATCTTTATTGATTTCATAAGATGAATTTTTTGCTAAGTAATGGATTACAATCTGAATTTTTCGTTAATAAATTTCGTCCCAAACCTTCCTTTAAGTTGTGGCATTTGCACAAGTACTTGGTGCGACAGTATCCATGCAGGTACAATGGTGAATTTGAATGCTAACTTCACTTATTATTCAATTAGCAATCCTGACAGCGTTCATTTTATCAGTACAACAAATCCGGTGAATACTCTTTATGATTGGAGCTTTTGTGACGGCACTTCATCTGCTGATCAATACCCATGGCATTTATTTCAGAATGCTGGTGTTTATATGGTTTGTCTCAATGTTTCCAACGCAGGAAGTTCTAATAGTTGGTGCGATAGTGCGGTTACAATTCAGGTTACAACTGTACCCTTCATTGTGCATTCTGGAGCAACTATCAGTATATATCCGAACCCTTCGCATGACTTCCTCACGGTTTCTATTCTGAATATTTCAAATGCTATTGATTTCCGGATTTATGATGTTACCGGAAGATTAATTTATACGAAGGAAAATTTAAGGGACGGTAGTTTTACTCTTGCCACCAAAGATTTTGTGAGAGGCCTTTACTACTTTACTGTAGTTAATGAGAATGAAGTAATCTCAAAAGGAAAACTGATTGTGACAGATTGAGTTTTTACCGGCTATTGTAGCGTGTAGGCACAATTGATAGGTACAACTTTCAGGCATAAAAGCCAATCTCAAAGACTATTCAGAGATGGATTTTTATCGGTCAGTACACGTTTTAGCGTGTCATTCCATGATTTTTGTCTTTCCTTATTCAAGCTGTGATTTGTTTCAACATCATATCTCGTTTGAACCGATTCAAGCTTTGAAACTATTTTTCTTGCTGTAGTATTCGCATTGTGCTCAAAATGTTTATCTACTTTTAAAGTATCAAAATAGTCCTGCATTTGTCTTCCTGCAATGGCTGATATTTTATAATGACCACGTTCGTGACCTAATAAAAATGTTCCATCAGCACCTTCGGTTTTTCCATCAACTGCCCAACTTTTATCAGGATAAAATACAACCTCTGCAGAGGCACTGTCTTTACTTACTTTATAGGTTACGCCTGAAAAGGTGAGCGCATCATCGCCATTTGGCGAGGTTTTTTTTGTGCGGTAATCACTCCAGAGGAGGACTCGCTCGAAGCCAACAACATCGGACATTTTGAGAATGATTTTTTAAGGTTTAAATTATGATTAGCTAGATTGCAATTTGTTCAGCAACTTTGAAGAAGACGCAAAGCTAAACTAATAGTAACAACATTTACAAACCGCTAACTAATGAAATTCATTATTCCTTTTCATACCGGTTTATTTGCGTCAACTTTAATGGCTTCTTTCAGCAATTTTACAATAGTGTGAACATTAATATCTTCTACGTTTTTGAATATTTTATAAAAGATTTGCCTGTTGGTGCCGTGTGTAAGATACCTGTCTTTGTCAGCCAGTTTATTGCCGTACCAGAAACCCAGCAGCACGCCTTCTTTTATTCCTCCTCTTGGAATCGTGGATGGCCAGATGATACAGATACCTTTCTTTCCGTAAAAATAAGGAACATTGAATGATATTTTTTCCTTGCAGTAAGCAGGCAAGTTCTCCGATATTATTTGCCTTAATACATCCACAATGATTCGCTCTTTTTCCGGCAGCAACTCCATCAACTGGACAACTGAATTTATTTTTACTGATGCAAAGGGTTTCATTTTGAATGATGGGAATTTTTTACTCTTGCAATAGATTTAATTTAATCTTTTGCTTTTATAGCCCAGCGCAGTTTAGCCGAACGGGCACGTCTGTTGGTAAAACATTCCTCTGGAGATGCCCTGATTGGGTCAGGAGCAACTTCACTGTAAATACCTTCGCGAAACAAATGCTGAAAAGATTTTTTAACCCTGCGATCTTCTCCTGAATGAAAGGAGAGTATGGCAACTCTGCCACCTTGTGCAAGAGAATCGGGAAGTTTTTCGAGAAATTGATTCAACACACCAAATTCATTATTGACTTCAATCCGCAATGCCTGAAAACAACGCTGGCAGGATTTCTTAATATCATCTTTCGAAAGTTTTTGAGGGACTGACTCTAAGGCATTGCTGATAATATTTTTCAACTGTGTGGTTGTTGCGATAAGAATTCCGTTAGCGCGATTGGTTAGAATAGCTTCCGCAATATGTGCGTAATAGGGTTCGTCTGCATTTTCAATTAATATTTCTTCTAATTTATTTTTAGAAATGGTTGATAAAAAATCGGTAGCAGATTTTCCTATTGTAGGATCAAGCCGCAAATCCAACGGACCTTCTGCCTTTAAAGAAAATCCTCTCTCAGGATTATCTATTTGCATAGAGGAGAGTCCCAGATCAGCCACTACAAAATCAAGCAGCCCCGCTTCGGCAACAATTAAATCTATGTCAGAAAAGTTTAGTTGCTTAACCACTAAAACTTCGGGACCATAACCGAGAGCATTTAAACGCTCTTGAGTTCGCGGTAATTCAAAAGGATCTATATCAGTTGCATAGAGACGTCCTCCCGGCAGAAGGCATTTAAGAATTTCCAAGCTGTGCCCACCATAGCCCAAAGTTGCATCCAAACCAATTTGCCCGGGAGCAACTTTGAGGATATTCATAATCTCGGTGACGCATACGGAACGATGCATTCCTGCCGGTGTTCGCCCTTGCGCAATCAGTTTTTCTACATCAGCAGCGTAGCGATCAGGTTGGAGTTCTTTATATTTTTCTTTAAAAGATTTTGGGTGTGTTCCTTTGTAGCGTTCTCTCCGCTTATGTTTTGGTTTTTCATCTTCCATAGCAATAAAACTAACTTAATTTAATATGAAAGCACCGGGTTTCATCAACTCAGTTCCTGTGAGGGTGGAATCTCATTCGGATCCGGCTTCGCATTTTTTCTTAAAGATTCGAGCCGGGCATGACCTTCGAAGGCAGATGTTATATTCTTAAAATAACGTTCTGTTATCCGAATGCAGCCAAGGGCTTCGTCAATGCAGCGGTCTGCTGATGATAAATAATTGTTGAGCGCGTAGATAGTGCCGTTGTACTTTTGATCAGGATCGAAATGAATAAAACCCGGGGCATTGACGATATCATTAAATGATTTCATCGCAAACTTGTACTGTCTGATCGCCTTTTCAATGAGGATGTATTTTTTCTCTATATGAGAAACTTCTCCCTGTATCCAGCGCGGGACAAAACTTTCCGGCTCCACTTGCTGCATGATGGTGAGCAATTTTTTTTCAATCCTCCTCACCCTGCTTTTTACTCCCGAGTAATTCTTTCGGAACAACTTGTAGCAATCAAGAGTCATGTCTCTCCTCATCAATATTTCTTCCATTAGTTCTAATTGAACAGGATTTAGGTCTCTGCGGAGACGGAATACATCTATCATTGCCTCAACGAAAATTTATTTTTCAAATATACAAAGTAATGACGAGGATGTGAATGATGAGGGACAACATACTTAGAATGGCTCTCTCAAAACTCAAAAAAAATCATTCAAAGCAATGTGAGCATTTGGTTTCTGTAAGGTTGTTGTTTTCCCTCAGTTCTTAATGAAGTATTTCATATCGTCAAAGGATGCAGTGTGGCATCTTACGAAATAGAGCCCGGGGGAAAGTGTGCTTACATCAAGCATAGATTGTTTCTGATTTTCAGAAATTGTTTTCAGAAATATTTTTTGCCCTGTTATGTTATAAATTCCTATCTCCATTTCATCAGCAGTTGCCGGATTGCGTGCAATAAATAATTTATCATGAGCAGGGTTGGGATAAACGACTGAGGTATTATTGTTTCTTATTTCATTTTTAATTCCGTTCGATACAGGAATAAAGTATGCCGTAATTCCCCATTCTCCATTTACAAAAGCCCAGTTGATCATTTGTGTCCACGAGCCATAGTATGCCCACGGGCGATCTGTAGTATAAGCATTGGTATCGTCTATGGCAATTCCTACAAAGCCGTTGCTTATAGGATGCTGAGTAACTCCAGCATATACATCTCCTGCATTGAGGAAAATATTTTCTGCGGTAATGTCAACAAACGAGCTGTAAGAAGAATCGGGCACACCTGTGCTTGACGGATTGTTTATCTCAACCGGACTGATGTAATCCTGCGCTGCCAGCGGCCCTGACGCTGCACCTGTGCTGTCAAGGTAAACAACAAACTTAAACGAGGAAGGATTGGCTGCATTTCGGAACCATGCTTTTATTCCTACCAGTTGCGCAGGATAGTAAGGTGGCGTGAAACGGGTTGCATAGCGGTAGAAGTCAACGGAAGGAGAGGCACCGCTGGCACCATACTGCGACTCGAAAGTTCCATCGTGATAAAAGACACTATCCACCTGCGCGAGAGATGAATGGACGAAAATAAAAAAGAATGTTGCGGCAAAAAGAAAGTGTTTGCAGGCAGGGAATGTTTTCATTTTATCAGGGTTTTAGATTTTTATTTTTAAAAATTATGTTGAGTTCTGAGGTGGTCTATAACCATCAGCGATTTGAAACATCGAAAGAGTTTTGAAATCATTTCGGAGACAGGTATCATTTTTTTATTCTTCTATAAAATAAATATCAGTCACTCCTTTATTCTCTGCTTCAATTTTTCCCCGATGTTCGCAATTGAATTTTGTTTTCACCAATTCATACATGCAGTCGCTGATGTTTACTGCATCCGGTTCGCCTTCATCAATTCACAAATGAAATCATTACTTTTTACAAATCAAAACTCTGCTCCGTTATATCCGCAAAGGAGCTTGACAACATGAACACCTTACTCAACATTGCTACTGAAACAATTTCGTGAAAGTTCTCTCAGCCCAACCGACAATTAACAGGGGAGAAGCAGAAAGAAAACACAGGCGAACGTGAAAGAGCGGATTAAGAAAATTTTGTTGCCCTGTCTTGCATTTAATCCTGCCTCTTTAGTCAGAATATCTTGCTGCCTTGATTTCTACATCTCTTGTCTTGATTTCAGAAGTTGGGCTGCGTGGCTGGAGAGCAGAGCCGCACAGCCCTGCATTAGAGCCGTCCGGCCGCGGAGTTCGGCCGCATAGCCATGTGTTAGGGCCGCACGGCCGGAGAGCTGGGCCGGATAGCCCTGTGTTAGTGCCGCCCGGCCGAGGAGCTGGGCCGGATAGCCCTGTGTTAAAGCCGTCCGGCAGGAGAGTAGTGCCGAATAGCCCTGCATTAGGGCCGCACGGCCGCAGAATTGAAATGCTTTAAATAGTGCCTTTACAGCAAGGAAATGCCGAAAAAGAGAAGAATAAAAGAAGTTACTCTTTAATAAATGTAATGTACCCCAAAGTTTAGACTGGGTTTTGTGCAACAGAAAATTGAAGAGAGAGAATGGCGTAGAGAAAAAGAAGGAGGTACTTTTTCATTTGTATTTGGTTCATTGAGTTCATTAGGTTAATTAAGGGAGCAGCGGGATTTTTTCAATCAACCGAATTGACTTAATTAACTTCACACACCAAAGATAAGAAGAATGTTTAAAGTTTTATCTTTGCATCCCTTCTTACTTAACAGCACACACACTTGGCACTCATAAAATCTATTTCAGGCATACGCGGCACCATTGGCGGCAAACCGGGCGATGGGCTTTCTCCCCTGGACATTGTAAAGTTCACGGCTGCTTTCGGTACCTGGCTCATCAGCAAATCGGCAAAGAATAAAAAACTCAGCATCGTGCTTGGCCGCGATGCGCGCATCAGTGGCGAAATGGTGCAGAACCTCGTGGCAGGCACATTGAAAGGGTTGGGTATTGATGTTGTTTATCTCGGCCTCTCAACCACACCAACGGTAGAGATGACTGTTGCCGAACACAAAGCCGATGGCGGAATTATTATCACTGCAAGCCACAACCCTAAGCAATGGAATGCACTGAAGTTACTTAACAACAAAGGAGAATTTATTTCTGCACAGGACGGAGAAGAAGTGTTGAAACTTGCCGCGAAGGAAGCTTTCACATTTGCCGAGGTGAACAAACTTGGCACTTACACCACAGATCCGAATGCAATACAAAAACATATTGATAAAATTCTTGCGCTTCCGCTGGTAGATGCAAAAGCCATAAAGGCAAAAAATTTCAAAATAGTAATTGACTGCGTCAACTCAACGGGAGGCATTGCAGTTCCGATGCTGCTGAAGGCGCTTGGCGTAGAAAATATTTTCGAACTCTACTGCGAACCTAACGGACAATTCCCTCACAACCCCGAGCCCCTGCCCGAACATCTTGGCGACATCAGCAAAGAAGTAAAAAAGCGCAATGCACATCTCGGTATCGTTGTTGATCCTGATGTAGATCGTCTCGCATTGGTTTGCGAGGACGGAGAAATGTTTGGAGAAGAATACACGCTCGTTGCAGTTGCCGATTATATTCTGAAGAACAAAAAAGGAAATACCGTTTCTAACTTATCATCCACTCGTGCGCTTCGTGATGTAACCGAAAAAGCAGGAGGAAAATATTTTGCATCTGCAGTAGGCGAAGTAAATGTGGTGGAGGTAATGAAAGCCAACAATGCTGTAATCGGTGGAGAAGGTAATGGAGGAATTATTTATCCTGAACTTCATTATGGCAGAGATGCGCTGGTCGGCATTGCATTTTTTCTTTCTCATCTTGCAAAGTTTGGAAAGACAACTTCCATGCTGAGAGCAACGTATCCGAATTATTTCATTTCGAAAAATAAAATTGAACTAACCTCTGAAATAAACGTTGATGAAATTCTGAACGGAATAAAATCGAAATACAAAAAACAGCCGGTTAATACCATTGATGGTGTAAAGATTGAATTCGACAAAGAGTGGGTTCACCTTCGCAGAAGCAACACCGAACCAATCATCCGCATCTATTCCGAAAGCCAATCACAAACCACAGCGAAAAATCTTGCGCAGAAAATTATTTCAGATATTAAAGACATGATAACAGATAGTTTAAAGTCTAAAGTTTAAGGTCTAAAGTTAGCAGCCGGCTGTTAACCTTAAACGTTAGACCTTAAACCTTAAACGAAAGGTTTCAGAGATTAAATCTTAAACATAAATGTTATGCGAGTATACTTAGACAACGCAGCTACTACCCCCCTCGATCCCGAAGTATTAAAAGCCATGCTTCCCATCATGGAAAAAGGTTTTGGAAATCCAAGTTCTATTCATTCGTATGGTCGCGAAGTAAAGTCAGTGATTGAGCAATCCCGCAAGACTGTTGCTAAGTTGCTCAATGCTTCTCCTTCTGAAATATTTTTTACCAGCGGTGGCACGGAGGCAAACAACACCGCCATCAGTTGCACAATCCGCGATCTGGGAATCAAACATGCCATCACTTCTCCCATCGAGCACCATGCTGTGCTTCACACATTGGAAGAACAAGCAAAGGCAGGACGCATTAAATTAAGTCTGGTGCAGATTGATTCAAAAGGAAGAATCAAACTCGAACATCTCGAAGAACTTTTGAAAACGAATGACCGTTCGCTCGTTTCATTAATGCACGCCAACAACGAACTCGGAAATCTTTTGCCGATAAAAAAAGTAGGGGAGATGTGCGCAAAGTATAATGCTATCTTCCATAGCGACACTGTGCAAACGATGGGACACTACGCTTTCAATCTTCAGGATGTAAACGTACACTTTATCACCTGTGCCGCTCATAAATTTCACGGACCGAAAGGCGTTGGCTTTCTTTACATCAACAGTAAAGTAAAAATTCATCCGTTTATTTTTGGCGGAGCGCAGGAACGCAACATGCGTGGAGGAACTGAAAATGTTTACGGCATTGTTGGCCTGGCCCGCGCACTCGAACTTTGTTACGACCACATGAGCGAACATCAAACACAAATTCAAAATCTCAAAAATTACATGACCGAAAAACTTCGCGAAACAATTCACGGAGTTGAATTTAATGGAGACACGCTTGGTTCTTCACTCTACACTGTCCTCAATGTTTCATTTCCTCCCACCGACATGGCAGAAATGCTTTTGATGAATCTCGACATTAACGGAGTGGCAGCAAGTGGGGGCAGCGCCTGTAGCAGCGGTAGCGATGTGGGTTCGCATGTACTTACAGCATTAAAGGTAAATTCTGATCGCCCTTCGGTTCGTTTTTCGTTCAGCAAAAATTCTACAAAAGAAGAAGTGGATTTTGCAATGGAGAAATTGAAAGAAATGTTTGTAGTAAAGGTTTGAGTTAGCTGCAATAAAAAAACCCGCAGTAGTAACCGCGGGTTTTTCTGAATAACTTCTTCGAAGAATCAATTCGTCTGCTTTCCTCTTATCAGATGTATGTATCCATGCAAGTCACTTCGCTTCGCATGAAGAGTATAATAATACACTCCCTCTGAACAATCTCTTCCGTTGCTATCCACACCATCCCAGTGGAATGCATAGTCGCTTGACTCGTACACAATATTGCCCCAACGGTTGAAAATGGTGATTCTGAAATCTTGAATCGGGCAGAGATCCTTGATATAATAGGTTTCATTCAGGTTGTCACCGCTTGGTGTGAAGACGTTAGGGATCACAATATCCTTCTCGCATGGTTTAATATAAATGCGTACGCTATCATATGCCTGGCATCCATTAATATCCTGAACAGTAAGGAATACATACGTGTCGCCATCAACACCTGTATAATAAGCAGTAGTTGGCGGTGTACCTACTGATGGCGCATCATGGTTAGGAAGAATGCTCCATGCATAAGTAAGAGTTGGGTCATAAGGAGTAGCAACCGTAATAGTATCAGTATGTCCTTCCTGAAGAAGAACAGAATCCTGGGTGATATTTACAGATAAATTATTGTTGATGTAGATAAGCGAATCAGAAAGGTTCAGAGCAGGTACATAACAGTTCGATCCGCCATAGCTGAAACCAAGAGAAACATTCGGATGAAAATGAACATGACCGTTTCCGTAATACGTGTGCGTAACAACTGTGTCAGAAGAATAAAAATTCGGAGTGCCATCACCAAAATCGTAATTGAACGAAGTGGCATTGTCCGGACTAAGATGGAAGGTTACTGTAAGCGGGCTACATCCACTGTCAGGAGTGAAAGTAAAACTGCCTGAAGGACCTGGCACAACCACCAACGGATCTAGTGTATCGGTAGCCGAACAGCCGGGATTTGTTACTGTAAGTATTGCATAATAATGCCCCGGATATGGCAGCACGAATATTTCATGGCCGGTGGAATCAATCTTATTATAAACAATATTCGGAGATGGCCCATAAACTGTAAAGTTGTACAGATAAATTGAATCCTGAATAGGACCCTGAAGCGTAACTTCGGAATAACCGCACAGAATGTTTGTTGACAAAGTATCAAAGTTTGCAGAAGGACTTATCACGGTAATATTCCTCGTAACCGTTTTTGTACAATTGTTCGAATCGGTAACGCTTACTGTCAACGCGTACACATGATCAGCAGTATCAGTATAAGTATGACTCACTTGATAGTTATTCTGAATAGTGGTGTCAGTTGTTCCATCACCAAAATGCCATGTCACGCTGTATTGCGGAAATGTTTGGACAAACGAGGTATAGTTTGTAATCGAGAAAATGTTTGATGAACCCGGGCAAAGGAATGTATCAAGCGAATTGAGTTGCGGATCGGGGAAAGTGGCTGAAATAAAATTCGAGACCAGTACAGAATCAACACATCCATTCGTATCCGTAACGACTAACTGTATCGTGTATTGGTTTGTTATATTGAACACATGAGTGAAACTCAATGCCGTTGTATCAAGAAAATCAGTGTTGGTCGGATAATTAAAATCCCAATGATAATTGGCAACAGGCGAACCGTTAAAGTGAGTCGTGTCCGAAAACTGAACTGCGAGCGGGGTGCAGCCGGTAGTATTATTTACCGTGAAGCCAGGAACAGGTCCCTGAATTCTGATAAACCGCTGTGCAGTATCCGTACATCCGAAAATATCGGTCACAAGTAATGTAACTAAGTAGCTACCGGGTAGATAGTAAGCGTGATTAGGAGTTCCTAAAGATGAAGAATTAAATGCACCCGAATTCGGATCACCGAAGTCCCACGTATAGCCCGCTGCATCAAGCGAAGCAACCCCAATAAATTGAATCGTAGCAGGATAACAGGCAATCGTTTCATTCTGCGAAAGAACAGCAAGAGGTACCCGAATCTGCACAAGATGCGAATCTGTGTACATACAATTATATTGATAATTCCACGCAGTAATCTTTACCCAGTAATCTCCCCGACCTGGAAAAGTATGATTAACGATCACATTATTTGCGGTATCCTTCGCGCTGCCATCAGCCCAATCCCACACTAAACTGTCAGCACCGTGAGAAGTGGAAGAAAAGTTTACTACAAGCGGAGAGGTGCAGTTTTGCTGTGTTTGAAAATCCGGTTTCGGAGGGTGTACCGTAATAATAGTGTCCTTAACGAGCGTATCCGGACAGCCGTTATCATATACAATCAAAGTTACGGTATATAAGCCGGAGTCGAGATCATATTTATGTTTCGGATCCTTAATTATTGAACTTCCCCCATCGCCAAAATCCCAAAGCCAACCGGTAATATGTTCTGGCAAAGCAATGGTTGAAGAATCATGAAACTGAACAGTGTCACCAAAACAAATTGCCGCAGGAGTGTAAATGAAAGCGGCAGTAGGAGTAAGCCCCGCGCGTTCCCATTTCGGTCTTGTAATTGTGGCTGTACAACCCGATGCAGTTGTTATAGTTAAAGTAACATCCCATATTCCTGTTTGGGTGTATGTATGCGTTGTGGAAGAAGAACCTGAAGTAGTACTGTCTCCATCACCAAAATTCCAATGATAACTAACGATGGGATCAGCAGGCGAGGTGCTTGAAATTCCATCGAAGTTTATTGTGAGCGGAACACAACCGCTGTCAGGAGTAAAAGGAGAAAAGCTCGCTTGAGGAGCAATCACCTGAATGTAGTTGTTTTTAAGAATCGTGTCCTTACAACCGTAAATATCTGTAACAATCATCTCTACATTAAAAAAACCAAAAGGAAAAAGGTGTGAGTGCGGAGTAAGTGAAGAGGTATCGGTATTAGGGAACTGGAAATTAAAATCAAAAAATGCTGTGGCAACAGCAGGGTTCGATACCGGAGTAAATACTGCGGTAGATGGAGCGCAGAACATGCTGTCGTTTACAGTAAAATTAATGACTGGCTGAGGTCGCACATAGATCTGCATCGTTTTATTGTTTGAACATGAACCAATCGTTGCACTGAGTGTAACGGTGTACAGTCCGGGTGCACTAAAAACATGCATTGGATTTGCTACGAAGTCGCTGTTGAGGGAACTGCCTGGATCGCCAAAATTCCAGTATAAGCTTGATGGCGGAGGCGAAGAGAGATCATGAAACTGAACCGCGTCATAAAAGCAAACAGTATCAGTTGAAACACTGAAATCGGCATTCATATTTTGCCAGTAGAATGTTTGAGTGGAAGTAGTGGTGCAGTTTCCCGAAGTGGCCGTAAGCGTAACTGCATAGTTTGCCTGGGTATTAAATGTATGTGAAGCATCCTGCAAGGAGGAAGTGTTGGCGGCTCCGCTACCCGGGTCACCAAAATCCCATTGATAAGTTGTTGCGGTTGGAGAAGTAGTATTGGTAAATGAAACAAGAACTGGAGTGCTGCCGCAGTAAGCCGGAGGACTCATAGTGAACGATGCAATTGGCGAAGCAATAACAGAAATTGTATGGATTGCTGCTGACGAAGGATAACAACCGTGAGAATCTTTTACTACGAGCGTTATAATATAACTCCCCGCTGACGGAAAGGTGTGTGAAATAACGGAACCCGTTGTGCTGTCTAAGCTACCATCAATTCCCCAACGATACTGAACCAATGTTCCGCCTCCGGCTGCTACCGAAGTGCTCGTAAAAGTTACAGGTACTCCTGCACAAACCACAGTGTCAGAAATTGAGAACGATGCAGTAGGCACATCATACACCACAATGTCATGCTCTATTGTTGATGCTCCGCCATTGATAGTTAGGGTTACATGATAGGTTCCGGGAGTTGTGTAAGTAACCGAAGGGTTTTGAAGAGTTACTGCCGAACTTCCATTATCAAGATTCCAACTCCATGATGTGGCTCCTGTTGATTGATCCTGAAACGTTACATTCACAGGGCTGCAGCCGGTCACCGGGTCGAGCGTGAAAGTGAATGCTGCCGTCTGGCTAAAACTTTTCGTTGAGATAAAACTTAAAAGAATGGCAAAAGAAAAAATGAAAGTAAATTTCTTCATACGTGGTTGGGTTGTGATGGGAAAATAATCCGAAGTTAGACAATAAATAAAACGAGGTTTCAAATATACATGATTCCCTTTAATCACATAAAAAAAATGCGGGTAAGTTATCCGTTAACCCGTTATTAGTTGTTCGGTGCAATCACAAATCAACATAAATTCTCTCTGCAAGACGATTTTTCATTTTGTTTTGCTATCAACGAATCAACGATAACGGATAACCTTTTTCTATCTTCGTCCGCCACAAAATATTGATATGAAAAAATTTCTGAAAGTTATAATTGCCTGTTCGCTGCTGCCGCTTTTTCTTTTGCCGCCTGCTGTCGTTTGTTGTGCGGCTTCAATAACTCCCGCCTCTATTGTTCCCGCACCTCAGTCATACAAAATGACCGATGGCTTTTTCACTTTCAGGCAAAGCATGTCAATCAGTGTAAAGGGTTCCGCAAAAATCTTAAATCAGAATGCAGCGCTTGAACTTGCAGCTTCAATTTCAAAAGCTTTTAACTTCACCTACACGATTGCTTCAGAAAATAACCCTAGTCAGTTTATGGACATCAATCTTCTTCAGGATGAAAAACTTTTTCGCGATAGCATTCTGAAAGATGTGAAGAACAAAGAAGAAGCATATCTCATTTCTGTTACCAAAGCTTCTATCACGGTCCGCGCACCTATGCAGCGGGGTATTATGTACGGAGTAATGAGCTTGATTCAGTTAATCGAGCAATCAAAAGATAAAACGCTTCCTTGTTTTGAGCTTTTGGATTATCCTGATATGAAAGTGCGCGGCATCAGTGACGACATCAGCCGCGGGCAGGTTTCCACTCCCGAAAATTTCAAACGCATCATTCGCTTTCTCGCTCGTTACAAAATGAATGTTTATCAGCCGTACATTGAAGATGTGTTTCAGTTCAAAGCATATCCTACAATTGGCGTTGGCAGAGGCGCGCTTAACGCAGATGATATTAAAGCAATTGTTGGCGAGGCGAAGAAGTATTACATTGATGTGATTCCCGTTTTTGAAACGCTCGGGCATTTTGAAAACATTCTAAGCCAACCGGAGTTCGCGCGCTTTGCGGAGTTCCCCGGTTCGGCTTCGCTGAATGTAAGCAACGATTCCATCTACATGCTTCTGGAAAATATGCTCAAGGAAGTATTCGATGCATTTCCTTCTCGGTACATCAACATAGCTGCCGATGAAAGTTTTGATGTTGGATACGGCAACAGTAAAAAGCTGGTAGCTGAAAAAGGAATCGCTCAGGTTCATGCCGATCATTACAAAAAAGTTTTTGCAATCTGTCAGAAATACAACAGGCACGTAATGATGTATGGAGATATTATTCTTGAGCATCCGGAAATTCTTACAATGATTCCGAAAGACATTCAGATTGTTGATTGGGATTACGGAGATAAATTCAGCTACAATCATGTAAAGAAATTTAAAGATGCAGGTTTCAAATTTTATGTGTCGCCTGCCGTATGGAACTTCACTACTACATTTCCCGCACTCAACATTGCACTGCCGAACATCCAGTATTTTATCAAATCAGGAATTGACGAGGGCGCTGAAGGCATGATAAATTCTCAGTGGGGCGACTTCGGTGCAGAAACTTTTCGTGAACTGAATCTTTTTCCGTTTGCATGGAGCGCACAGTGCGCGTGGAATTATGAGGGCAGCCACATTTCTTCTTTCAGCACCAACTTCTTCGCAGATTTCTTTGGCACTGACGATGCTCGGCTAAGTCATGTTTATCAAACACTCAGCAACATGTATGGCGACCTGCTCTGGCATGATGTGTGGCAAAACCCGATGGAGAAATTTAAAAAAGGTAGCTGGATGTATTATGGAATGAGTGCAGCTGCGCGTTCTGTTTTTACTGACTGGACAATGGAAGATTTAAAAAACACCATTGACGAAGTTCAGAAGAAGGCAACTTCAAATCAAAATGTATTTGATTATTTGCGGTGGCTGGTTAAGCTGAATGAATGGTACAGCAGCAAGGCAGAAACGCAAGCGCTTCTTCTCGACAAGCAGGAAGGCAATGCAGTTGACTCCATCATGCTCATGAAACGCATCGAAACAAATTCAAATGATTTAAAAACATTGAGCCAGGAATATAAATCGCTCTGGTTAAAAACAAACAAGCCCGACAATCTCAACCTGGTCGAGGATAAATTCAACCGCATGATTGCTTACTTCGCTGAGATAAAGCAGCAGTTGATAACCGGAAAAATGAAACCACCACTGATCGAGAGTAAATGGATTTATGCAAAGAAGAATGATGCAGAACTTGCGCCACACGCTACATTCAAATACGAGTTCAACCTGAAATCAAAACCTTCCGATGCGTTGCTGCAACTCATTGGAGACAGCTACTGCAAGCTGTATGTGAATGGAAAATTAGTTGATTCTGTTTTTGCTAATTCTCAGCTTGCATTAAGAGTGGAATACGGAAGAGTGAAGATGAAAGACATCGCCTCTTATTTAAGTGTCGGAAAAAATACCATCGAAATAAAAGCAGAGAGCTTCAAGAAAAATCCAATTGCCGGATGCAACGTCATCGGCTTAATCAAAACATCAGGTGAAGCAATTGAAATTTATTCAAATGATAAATGGAGTGCGTCAGTTGATGGAGAGAAATGGAGCGAAGCTGTTACAAAAGAATATCCGCAGAAAGTTGTTGCCCCTGATTTTGCAACCCGCAGACCAAGCTGGATTGAAAGATAAAACTCCTCAGTTGATTTGTTGTTTCACCAACTGGCTGAGCTGCTCTTCAGCTACGGGAGACCGGTCTTTCTTCATCGTCCGCATCACAATAAATGTAACAATGCTACCCGATGCAACGCCTTCAAGAAATGTAACCAATGCACTCGAAGCAGGAGTAAGATAACGTCCGTAGAACTGAGTGGCATGAAGGTGGTGCATAAATTCAGGATCAAGATTGAGATAAACAAAAACAAAAGTTGAAAACATTGCAGCAGAAAAAAAGACAGACATAAACCCTACCATCATGCAGGGTAGATAATCAAGCTTGCCGCCATCGCGCGTTTGCTTATGCAGCAGCACCTTGCGTACTCCGAAAAAGACAATAAAGAAATTCAGAAAACGTAATTCGGCAACATCTGTTAAATGAAAAATCTTCATCAGAAAAAAATAACTGATCATTCCGAGCGCGGTAAATGTGGAAGTTTTGCAGATGTTTGAAATGGAAATTCGTGGTTGTAAAGTTGTCGGCATATTGACGGATTTAATTGGTTAGAATTGGTTGGTTGGTGTGAAATACGTAAAAACATTTTGGATAAATTTAGAAATTTGGCGAGTGCATTTCAGTTGGAGGCGAACGTATTAATTAGTGGGGCGGGTCCTGCGGGATCATCGCTGTCTTTGTTCCTTTGCAAAGAAAAAATTCCACACATAATAATTGACAAAGCAGTTTTTCCGCGCGATAAAATTTGCGGAGATGCACTGAGCGGAAAAGTTTTTGATGTGTTGAAAAAGCTGGATGAAAATTTTTCAAAAGAAATTTATTCAAACGAAAATCAGTTCACCGGAAGTTACGGAGTCAAGTTTGCAGCGCCAAACGGAAAGTTTATTGACATTCCATTCAAGAAAAATTTAGACTCGCTCGCACATCCGCCAGGATTTATTTCAAAGCGCTTTCACTTCGATAATTTTTTAGTGCAGAAGATTGACCGCAACATTGCAACCGTGATGGAGAATTGCACCTTGAAAGAAATTACGCAGAAGGGTGGGGGAGTGGATTGCCTTCTGGAACAGAAGGGAAAACAGATTCGTGTGTTCACGAAAGTAATCGTAAGTGCTGAAGGAGACCGTTCCGTTGTTGCAAAGAAATTTTCTTCCATTCAAAAAGAAGACAAACATTATTGCGCTGGACTGCGTGCATATTACAAAGGGGTAAAAAATTTTCACGACAGAAATTTTATCGAGCTGCATTTTCTCAAAGAACTTTTGCCCGGCTACCTTTGGATATTTCCGCTGCCCAACGGAGAAGCAAACGTAGGCGTAGGCATGTTGAGCCGCGAAGTGAGCAGGCGCAAGATCAACCTGAAAAAAGTGATGCTCCAGGCCATCGCCTCAAACGAAACCATCAGCCATCGTTTTGCAAATGCAGAACTCATCGGTGAAATAAAAGGATGGGGACTTCCCCTCGGCAGCAAGCGCAGAAAAATTTCCGGCAACAATTTCCTTCTCGTTGGCGATGCCGCTTCACTCATTGACCCTTTCACGGGCGAAGGCATCGGCAACGCAATGGTAACTGGAATGATTGCCGCAAAGCACCTGAAAAAATCGCTCCAGGAAAACCGCTTTGATGCAGACTTTTTTTCTGCTTACGATGAAGAAGTGTACAAAACCCTCTGGAGCGAATTAAAACTGAGCCACACCCTGCAACGGCTTTCGAAGTATGGATGGCTCTTTAATTATGTGGTAAACAAAGCCGCGCGAAACGAAGAACTCCGCGACACCATTACCTGCATGTTCGATGATCTCAACATCCGCGACCGCCTCCGCAGCCCAAAGTTTTATTTCAGGTTGATGGTAGATTGAAGTTTATTTCTTTTTAGAAATGAATCTTCAGTAGCACAAGTTCTCACGCTGAAATACCTGCCGCTTTTCTTAACTTCTTTCACGGGTACTTTTCACAACTTATTCTATAATTCTCACAACCTGTAGTGAAACTCTTACGAGTGCAAGGAAATCCTTACGAGTTTGAGGAGATCGTCAAGAGTTCTCGGTAGCCCGTTAAAAGTTCTCGGGGTTACGTCAAGAGTTCTAGTAGCCCCGTCAGAAGTTCTCAGGAGCACGTCAAGAGTTCTCGGGGTAACGTCAGAACTTCTCGGGAGTACGTCAAGAGTTCTCGGGAGTACGTCAAGAGTTCTCGGGATTACGTCAGAACTTCTGCTGACAACGTAATAACCTTTATTTTAATTAAATAAAGTGTTATTTTTTAATTAGTTACATCAAACTAATTAAAAATATGTTTAAATAATGTATTCGCAGGATAAATCCGCAGATTAGTTTTTGATAAACTTGACTACCGAGGTTCCGTTTTCTGTTTGAACCTTTAAAAAGTAGATGCCTTCTGCCAGCCCGCGAACATCTACGCGCATTTTCGATTGCAGCTTTTTGATTTCATGTGAAGAGTATGACAGGGCGGATTGAACTGCCACACTCAGCACATTGTAAATAATAATTGCTTTGATTCCGGACTCTGAAGTAATATGAACAAATTGGCTGGCGGGGTTGGGGGATCTTACAAAAGGGTTGGTTTGCACAATAAACTAAACCCACCTAGTTAACCGGCTAACGCAAAAAAAAAGAGCTACCGAAGTAGCTCCCTTTTCTTGTGCAGGCGATAGTTTATTTTTATCCGAGATAGGTTTTCAGAATCTTGCTTCTTGAAGTATGCTTTAATCTGCGGATTGCTTTTTCTTTTATCTGGCGCACTCGCTCGCGGGTAAGGTCGAAGCGGTCGCCTATTTCTTCCAGAGTAAGGGGCTGTTCTCCGGCAAGTCCGAAGTAGAGGCGGAGTACGTCAGCTTCGCGGGCAGTTAGAGTGGTAAGTGCGCGCTCAACTTCTCTGCGAAGCGATTCGGAGATAAGAGTATGGTCGGGGTTTAGCTGGTCATCGTCAGCAAGCACATCCATCAGAGTTCCGTCTTCACCTTGCATCAATGGTGCATCCATAGATACATGGCGACCGGAGGTGCGCATCGTGTCCTTTATATCTGCTGCAGTAATGCCGAGTACGGTTGCAATTTCTTCCTGCGATGGTTCGCGTTCGAATTCCTGTTCCAGTCGTCCGAATGCTTTGTTAATTTTATTGATGGAGCCGATTTTGTTTAACGGCAATCGCACAATGCGGCTTTGCTCTGCCAATGCCTGCAGGATAGATTGACGAATCCACCACACTGCATAGGAGATGAATTTGAATCCGCGGGTTTCATCAAAACGGGTGGCGGCTTTTATCAGTCCGAGATTTCCTTCGTTGATAAGGTCGCTCAAGGTTAAGCCCTGGTTTTGGTATTGCTTAGCAACAGATACTACAAAACGCAGATTTGCTTTGGTAAGTTTCTCGAGTGCCTTGGCATCACCTTGTTTAATGAGTCGTGCAAGACGCACTTCTTCTTCTGCTGTAATTAACTCTACCCGTCCAATCTCTTGCAAATATTTATCAAGAGAAGCGGTTTCACGATTGGTAACTTGTTTTGTAATTTTTAACTGGCGCATTGTAGTTCTTTAAATCTAAAAATTAATAAGATGAAATAAAAATATGATAACAGGTAATGAAACGCCACGCATTTAGCTTTAGTTTCAACGGCTGAAAGAAAACGGTAAAATTTTCTTACAAATTTTTTCGATGAGGTCAGAAATTCGTAGATAAATGGCGGACATGAAGGTAGTTAATTATATTAACTCCAAATTTCGAGGTTTATTACAGAAAAGGAAAGTGTAAGGAAAAGGAAGAAAAACGAGTAACATGACAGGGGGGAGGGAACTACTCAACTTCAAATGTATTAACCTCTTTCAACTACTTTGAGTAATTTAGCGCAAGCATGTCCGACACCGCCACACAGCTTTACAATACTGAAGAGGAAAAGAAATTAATCCTCAGTCGCTACCGTGCACTGTTGCGTGCATGCAAGGCAAACATAACCAAAGAAGAGAAAAAAGAAATCCGCCTCGCCTTCAACATGGCCATGGAAGCGCACAAGGACATGCGCAGAAAAAGTGGGCTGCCTTACATCATGCACCCGCTTGCTGTTGCGCAAATTGTTGCCGAAGAAATCGGACTCGGCACAGTTGCCATTGTTGCAGCGCTTCTTCATGACACTGTTGAGGACACATACCTCACCCACACCGATATTGAAAAAAATTTCGGAAAGAAAGTAGGAAGCATTGTTGACGGACTCACAAAAATTTCCGGAGTGTTTGAGCAAGGAACTTCTCTTCAAGCAGAAAATTTCAGAAAAGTTTTACTCACCCTCAGTGACGACATCCGCGTTATCCTAATCAAACTAGCCGACCGTCTACACAACATGCGCACGCTCGACAGCATGGCGCGCGAAAAGCAGTTGAAGATTGCAAGCGAAACCGCCTACCTCTATGCACCTCTTGCTCACCGCCTCGGTTTATATTCCATCAAAACCGAGCTGGACGATCTTGCAATGAAATATACTGATCCGGAAATTTATGAAGACATCAATACTAAGCTGCAGGAAACAAAGCGCGAACGTCAACGCTTCATCAGTGAATTCAGCGAGCCAATAAAAGTTGAAATTGAAAAGCAGGAATTGAAATGCGACATTAAAGGCAGACCGAAATCAGTACACTCCATCTGGACGAAGATGAAAAAGCAAGGCGTCAGCTTCGATGAGATTTACGACATCTTCGCCATCCGCATCATTATTGATGTAACCGAAGAAGACGAGAAAGCATTGTGTTGGCGCGTGTACTCCATCGTTACCGATTTTTATCATCCCAATCCTGATCGCCTTCGAGACTGGATTTCCACTCCGAAAGGCACGGGCTACGAATCACTGCACACAACGGTGATGGGTCCGGGAGGAAAATGGGTGGAAGTGCAAATACGTTCGAGGCGTATGGATGAAATTGCAGAGAAAGGTTTTGCAGCGCACTGGAAATACAAAGAGAGTGCAGCGGAGTCAGCTATTGATGAATGGATCGGAAAAATCCGTGAGCTGCTTGAGAATCCCGAAAGCAACGCCATTGATTTCATTGACGATTTCAAATTGAATCTTTTCAGTGATGAAATTTTTGTATTCACTCCGAATGGAGAATTGAAATCACTTCCGGGAGGAAGCACCGCGCTTGATTTTGCTTTTGAAATTCACAGCGCACTCGGCAGCAAGTGCATTGGTGCAAAAGCGAATCATAAATTAGTTCCGCTCAGTCACAAGCTCCGCAGCGGAGACCAGGTGGAGATTCTAACTTCCAACAAACAAACTCCGAAAGAGGATTGGCTCAACTTTGTTGTTACCGCAAAAGCAAAATCGAAAATTAAAAATGCGCTGAAGGAAGAAAAGAAAAAAGTTGCCGAGGATGGAAAAGAAATTCTTCAGCGCAAACTCAAGCATCTCAAAATAAATTTCAACAACGATAACATCAACGAGCTTCTCGCCTACTACAAAATTCCTAGTACGCTCGATTTGTATTACCGAATCGCCAAAGGCACTCTTGATATTTACGACTTATCAGATTTTGCTGAGGACAAAGGACAGATTCATGCAAAAGCTCCGCGTCCGCAGGAACAGCAATCACTTGAACACATGGTACGAAGCGTTCGCGGTAATAGCGACATGCTCGTGATCGGAGAAAACATGGAGCGCATTGATTACAATCTTTCTCCCTGCTGCAATCCCATTCCCGGAGATGACGTGTTTGGATTTATTACAGTAAGTGAAGGAATAAAAATTCACCGTGTCAGTTGCCCGAATGCAATGCAACTGATGAGCAACTACGCCTACCGGATTGTAAAAGCAAAATGGACAGGTCAGCAGCAGATTGCTTTCCTTGCCGGAATAAGAATGACAGGTATTGACGAAGTAGGAATCGTAAATAAAATTTCGAAAGTTATCAGCAGCGAACTGAAAGTAAATATGCGGAGTATCAGCATTGACAGCAACGATGGAATTTTTGACGGTACCATTATGCTCTTTGTTCATGACACTGAACACCTCACCAAACTGATGAAAAAACTAAAAGAGATTCATGGAATACTTACTGTGAGCAGAGTGGATGCAAACTGATTAGTTTTTCTCACCCCACTCTTCACTCTCGCTTCCGGTAAGCGCGTGCTCAGTGGTTCCGGGTTTTCCGATAATCTTGTGTTCGCCTTCACCAGCTAAAATAGCAGAATAGGTTTTTGAATCATTCAATACTTCAATTGCTTTCTTAAGCTCTTTATCGTATTTGAAATTTGCCTGGAGCGCGCCCGATTGATAATAATAGCGCGATACAATTTCCTGCTCAAGCATTTCACGAATCTCTTCGTGATGATTTTTCAAATCTAGTTTCTTCGCATCTTCCATTTTCTTCTTGAGTGAATTGAATTCAGTTTCGAGTGAAGAGTAATAATTTTCTTTTTCTGCAGAATGCTTTAAAGCATCAAACTCCTTTTCACTTTTATTCACATACTCATATTTCTTATCGGCAAGCCACTTTGCAAACTGATCAAACTCGGCTTCACTCAATCGAAATGTTTTTGCTGAATCAATTGTGGGATGCTGATTGAAATAAATATTTGCGTAATCAAACACGAGGTAATTTGTTGCCAGCGCCATGCTCAGATTGCTATATTGATCCTGATCCATATAAACATCAGGATAAATTCCACTCCCGTCAAACACACTTCGACCATTTTTGGTTTTATATTCTTTCAGCAATGAATCTGCCCGATGACCGACAATTCCCGCATTGGAGCGATGCGCATAATCAAGCGCCTGTATGCATCGCCCGCTCGGTGTATAGTATTTAGCAATCGTAACTTTCAACAGCGTATTGTAACTCATCGGATATGTTTGCTGTACCAACCCCTTTCCGAATGTGCGCTGACCAATCACCACTCCTCTGTCTAATTCCTGAATTGCACCTGTTACAATTTCAGAAGCAGATGCAGAGCCCTTGTCAACCAAGACGGCAATCGGAACTTCAACATCAACCGGAGGTTTTGTAGCGATGTATTCCACATTCATCTCCCGTACTTTCCCTTTTTGAGAAACAATCTTTTGTCCTTTATCCACAAAAAGATTTACGATCTCAACAGCTTCCTTCAGAAGCCCACCGCCATTTCCGCGAAGATCAATCACAAGGTATTTCATTTTCGGATTTGCTTTGAGTGAAGCATAAGCGCTTGCAATTTCTTCTCCGGCATCCTCGAGAAACTGATTGAGACGGATGTAACCTGTATTCTCACTAACCATTCCGAAGTACGGAACGTTCTTGAATTTTATTTCATCACGGTATAATTTTTTCTCGATGGGCTTGTCTTGACCATCGCGTCTGAGTGTCAATGTAACAAGAGATCCTTTCGCGCCTTTTAGGTATTCGGTAACATCACCAACTTCTTTCGATGCAACGTTGGTTCCGTTTACCGAAAGAATTTTATCTCCGGGACGGATGTCGCCTTTCTGAGCAGGGAAACTTTCATACACTTCGCTCACTTCAATCTCTCCATTGCGTTCGTGTACCAGCGCACCAATGCCACCATACTCAGCACTAACATGCGTCATGCGGTAGTCTTCAATATCCGATTCGGGAATATAAACTGTGTATGGATCGAGCGTTTTTAACATGGAATTGATTCCGCGTTCCATCAGTTCACCCGGCTGAATACTGTCCACATAATAAATATTTACGTTGCGGTAGGCCGTAGTGAAAATGTCAAGGTTCTTCGACACTTCAAAATAGTAATCTTCTACGAAGCTGAAACTTATAAGCGAAACAGCAACGATGGAAAAAATAATTACTAACTTTTTCTTTCTTTTCAGAAACGATTTCATTCTATTCATTTTAGTATTCAGAAAATTAGACAATGATTTATTAATATTGAAAAAGCAACGGATCGTTGCTTTCATCTAACAAAAGTACAACAAGTGTGTTAACGGAAAACGCGCGTAAAAAAATTAAGCGGTTAATGTTTGTTAAGAAAGTACTTCGCTGAAGTCATTTACCACATTGTACAACGTATCGCGTTCCACAGGAGCGCGATTGCTTTGACGGATCAGCGAAACGAGTTCTTCAGTAGTGAGTGATGGTTTCTGTTCCTCAGCACCTGCCATGGAATAAATTTTTGTAGTATCGTCAATAGTTCCATCAAGATCGTCAACACCGAATGCCTGGGAAAGTTGCGCTGTGCTTCTTCCAATCATGGGCCAATATGCTTTTACATGATTAAAGTTATCGAGATAAACTCTGCTCACTGCATAGTTTTTTAAATCTTCAACAACCGTTGATTCCGTCACATCACTCATGTCATTATCCTTGTTGCGGAACTTGAGAGGAATAAAAGTATTGAAGCCAGAAGTTTTATCCTGAAGATTTCTCAATCGTTCCAAGTGATCAATACGGTGAGAATAATTTTCTATGTGCCCGTAAAGCATGGTTGCGTTGGTATGCAAACCGAGGCGATGTGCAGTTTCGTGAATGAGAAGCCACTGTTCGCTTGAACATTTATCAGCACAGATTTTTTCGCGAATGTCTTCATCAAAAATTTCGGCACCGCCACCAGGCAGCGAACCCAAACCATTTTCACGGAGATAAGAAAGTCCTTCTTCGACAGTCAGCTTTGCCTTGCGAAACATATAATCCAGTTCAACGGCAGTGAATGCTTTGATGTGTAGATCGGGACGATGCGTTTTTATTTTCTTCAATAGCTGCGCGAAGAAATGCAGATCAAGTTTTGGATGCACGCCACCAACAATGTGAACTTCCGTAACCGGCTTTCCATCATACCCCTTTACGATATTTAACATTTGTTCTTCGCTTAGTTCCCAACCTTCTATTCTGTTTTTATACAAGCGAGAGTAAGAACAAAAATAACAGGTGAACACACAAACATTTGTTGGCTCAATGTGAAAGTTGCGGTTGAAATAAGTATGGTTACCGTTTTTTTTTTCTCTCACGAAGTTTGCAAGCGAACCAAGAAAACCAAGCTCGCCTTTTTCGAAAAGTAAAATTCCTTCTTCAAGAGAAATTCTTTTTCCGGAATAAACTTTGTCAGCAACTTGGTGCAGGGAGAGTTCTGTAGAAATCATCGATGCAAAGTTAAGGAAGTTGATGATTTGAGCGCGTAATTAAAAACTCATTCTTGCCAACGGAGAAATGGTTTGCCCTGCGAATTCTCGCTTCAGGAATTTATAGTAACCAACAATCGCAATCATGGCAGCATTATCAGTGCAATATTCAAACGGAGGAATGAAAACATTCCAGGCGAGTTCATCTTTCATTTTCAAAAACGCACTTCGCAAACCAGAGTTTGCACTCACGCCTCCTGCAAGGGCAATCTCTTTTATCCCCGTTTCAAGAGATGCCTTTTTCATTTTACGAATCAGTATTTCAATAATTGCATGTTGAATGGAAGCACAGATGTCATCAAGATTTTTTTTGATGAAAGAAGAATCTTTTGCAATGGCATCACGGATTAAATAAAGAAAGGAAGTTTTCAATCCGCTGAAAGAAAAACCGAGTCCGGAAATATTCGGAACAGGAAAAGTGAATGCGCGAGGGTTTCCATTCTTTGCGTGCTGATCAATCATCACTCCTCCGGGATATGGAAGTCCCAGAATTTTTGCTGCCTTATCAAATGCTTCACCTGCAGCATCGTCAATTGTTTGTCCGATTACTTCCATTTGCAAATAATCTTTCACCAAAACAATTTGTGTGTGTCCTCCGGAAACCGTTAGGCAGAGAAAAGGAAATTGGGGATGAGAAGAAGTTTCATTCTTCCTGATAAAATGTGCAAGCACATGTCCCTGCATGTGATTCACTTCAATGACTGGAATCTTCAACGCCATTGCAAATGCTTTTGCAAATGAAACTCCGACTAACAATGCGCCTATCAAACCGGGACCTCTTGTAAATGCAACGGCATGTAAATCTTCTTTCTTAATATTCGTTGCGCGCAATGCTTCATCCACCACCGGAATAATTTTTTGCTGGTGAGCGCGTGAAGCAAGCTCGGGCACCACTCCACCATAATAGCGATGTATTGCCTGTGGAGCAATGATGTTGGATAATACATGATCGTTGCTGAAAACTGAAGCAGCAGTTTCATCACAACTTGACTCTATACCGAGTATATTTACGACCTTATTCACGGCAGGATATTTGAAAGGGATGAGAGGAAATTTTTCGGAAACAAAACTACCTCTTAAATCTGGAATAATGGAGAATGGAATGTTGGAAAAAGAAATAAATGAATTACTTTCTATCGTTTTTGTATTCTAACATTCCAAATTTTTAAAAACACGGTCATCAAGAAACTAAAGCTCATATTACTTTGGACGCTAGCTATCCTCATTTTGTTGGTGGGCTCAGTTTTTCTTGCTGCTACTGTCCCATCAGTACAAACGTGGCTTGCACACCGTGCATCAGAATATCTTTCAAAAGAACTCCACACAAACGTTTATGTAAATAAAGTTCAGATAAGATTTGTTAAATCGATTGTGCTGAAAGGTGTTTACATTGGCGATCAACATCACGATACTTTGCTATACGCGGGAGAACTTTCTGTGAACATTAATAACATCAGTACCTCGAAAAAAATTTTCGAGATTGAAACTCTTTCGCTCACCGATGCGAATTTTTATCTGAGACAATATCATGGAGAAGAGCATCTCAACCTGAATTTTCTGATAAATTATTTTTCTTCGGATGGGGTTGCGGATACTTCCTCGCATAAACTGAAACTTACCGTTGCCAATCTGCAACTGCACAACGCGCGCTTTAAGTATGAAGTGGAAGACGACACATTGAGTGAGCATGGAATTGACTACCAGCACATGGATGTAAGTAACATCAACGGAAGTATTTTCAACATTCATTTCATTAACGATTCTGTTTTCGGATTGATAAAAAATCTTTCGCTCCGCGAACGGAGTGGTTTTGTCTTAAATGAATTTAATGGCGATGCAAAACTTTCTGCGAATGAAATGCGCGTAAATAAACTAATGATCAAAACACCGTACAGTCATATTCAAACCGATCTAACATTTAACTACGATAGTTTTCCTGACTGGATTGACTTTGTAGAAAAGATCCGATGGAATTCTGCCTTCCGCAATTCACTGATCTCATTTACCGACATTGCATACTTCGCTGGCGATTACATATGGGGATTGAACAGTACGGTGAAACTTACTGGCGATTGCAAAGGAACTGTAACACATTTTAAGTGTAAAAATGTGACGCTTGAATACGGAGATCAAACGGTGTTCAAAGGAAACGTGGGTCTAACTGGTTTGCCGAATATTGATGAGACATATTTTGATATTCTTGCTGACAAAATTATTTCCACAAAACGTGATTTAGAAACAATTCCTGTTTATCCGTTTGATTCGGGAAGCCACGTAAAACTTCCTGAAAATATTACCCAGCTTGGTAAAATTACAATCAAAGGAAAATTTTCCGGGTTCTACAATGACTTTGTCGCTTATGGAAATGTAAACACCGCACTCGGTTATCTCTCATCTGATATAAATTTGAAATATGATCATGCGAAGAAAAAAGAATTTTACAAAGGACATCTTTCATCAAATGAATTTCTGATCGGTCAACTGATCGGAGTGCATGATCTCGGAGCATTGTCGTTTAATGCCGATGTAGATGGAAGCGGATTGCGCCTGGATGACATGGAATCGCAAACAAATGGAGTAGTTTCCTTGCTTCAGTACAGAGGATATTCTTATAAAAACATAAATGTGAACGGGCAGATTTCGAAAAAACTTTTTGATGGATCGTTCGCCATCAAAGAACCAAATGTTGACTTAAAGTTTAACGGACAAGTAGATTTTCAGGGAGCAATTCCAACGTTTGATTTTACGGCTGACATAAATCATTTGCATCTCGATACATTAAATCTTATCAAACTGCCGGGCGAAGCAGAAATAAGTTCTCAACTCGAAATAAATTTTTCAGGAAACAAACCGGATAATTGGGAAGGCGAGGTTCAGATCAATAACTTCAATTACAAGGCGGACAAAGTTTTGTACCACGTTAATAATATTTCTATTAATTCTGAACTTGAGCCAACATTCAGAACCATTCATATCAAATCAGATTTTCTTGATGGGGATCTGAAGGGTCAGTTCGAATTTCAAACTCTCGCAAATTCATTCACACAGCTTGTTCCGGAATATTTCCCGGCTCTCATGCCTGATTGCAAGCGCGTCACAACAAATCAGGATTTCTCGTTCAACTTTGATTTGAAAAACACCACGCTGATCACGGAAATTTTTCTTCCTTTATGGTATATTGATCCTTCCACAAAAATTGCAGGACGTTTCAACAGCATTCTCAGCAAGGCGGAATGCAAGATTACTTCCAATGAAGTCAGGTATAAAACTTTTCGACTGATAAATGAAAATCTTATAATAGATGCCAGCAGTGAAATAGCTTCGGTAAAATCGGTAGCTGACCGCATTTATTATACAGCAGACAGCGCGTTTATGGAAACGCCTGTTGTTCTTGCTAGTGGAAAAATGAATGAGGTTGATTTTGTCCTCCGCCTTGCTGATTCATCGCTTTACACTAACCGCGGGTACTTTAAAGGCAATTTGCTTTTTGCATCACCACAGAAGTTCAGGTTGAAGTTCAACAAAGCCGAAATAACACTTCAAAACAAAACGTGGGTTCTTAATCAGGAGAACTCATTACAAATTGACAGTACCGCGTTTTTGTTTTCAAAATTTGATTTTGATTGCGGAAAAGAAAACCTTAATTTAAAAGGAATTATTTCGGAAAATAGAAGTGACACTCTTTTTTTTCAAGCAGATAATTTTTCCCTTACGAATCTGAATCCGATACTTAAATCATCAAACATAAATGTTGGTGGAGTATTGAATGGATCTGCAAGCATCAGCAATTTTTACGACCAACTATTATTGGTGTCAGATTTGTCTGCTCACTCACTTGCAATTAATGGCGATACACTTGGCAATGCTCTTGTTAATAGCAGTTATGATGTAAAGAAAAAGGCCGTACATCTTTCCATGAATGTAATAAAGGGGGAAGCCAAAACAATTTTTATTGACGGAGATTATTATACTGTTCGTGCACGGGACAATCTTGATTTTGATCTTAAATTGAGTGGCTTTCGCATTGCGCCATACGAACGATACACGGGTGGTGTTGTAAGTGGTTTGAGGGGAAAAATTTCTTCCGATCTCAAACTCACCGGCACTTTCAGCGAACCTGTTTTCAATGGCACTATTAATCTTAATCAGGCAGGATGCAAAGTAGATTATCTCAATACAACCTACTCGACAAATGACAAAGTGTTAGTAAAGGAGAATTATTTTGAGTTCAACGATTTTAGGATTCACGATGCAAAAGGAAATCTTGCAATTGCAAACGGGAAAATTTTTCACAATTATTTTTCTGACTTCCGTTTTGATGTCCGTGTAGACGTTGACAAGTTTGAAGGATTGCACACCTCTGCTGCCCAAAATGATTTGTATTATGGAATTGCTTTTGTAACAGGATATTCAACGTTCAATGGCCCGATAGAAAGCATGGGCCTCGACATGCAATTAAAGTCGGAGAAAGGAACAGAAATATATATACCACTTGGTAATTCCGAAGAACTCTCGCGAAGTAGCTACATTAATTTCATCAATAGAAATGATACTACTAATAATATTGAAAGAGGGAAACACATAAATCCCTCACACATTTCACTGAATATGAATTTTGAAATTACTGATGATGCGAGTATCAATCTGATCTTCGATGAAAAAATAGGCGACAAAATTACTGGTATCGGTACAGGGAATATCAATCTTACTCTTGACGAAGGGGGCAACTTTAATATTTTTGGAAGATATGACATCGTGAAAGGTGATTATCTATTCACTATGCAGAATATTATCAACAAGCATTTTGCCATTGACGCTGGAACGATTTTATGGAATGGCGATCCCTACAATGCAGACATTAACCTTAGCGCCCTATACAAAGGGGGAACTTCTACCTTTTATAAAGTTATGCCGGAAGAAGAGGCGCTCAAGCAAAGATACCACTATGAACTGGTTCTCTATCTATCCAATAAACTAATGAATCCGACTATTAATTATGAGATTAGTGTATCAGGACTCGATGCTGGCATAGCAACTAATTTGAGAAGCCGACTTAATTCAGAGGCAGAGTTAACGAGGCAGTTTTTAGGATTGATGTTACTTAATCAATGTGTGCCAAGGCAAAACGGAACGCAACAAGTGGAAGGTATTGATGCTGCTGCCGGTGCTGGTTCGAGCGCTTCGGAGCTGCTAAGCAACCAAGTGAGTAACTGGCTATCTTTATTGAGTAAAGATGTAAACCTCGGTTTTAATTACAGAGCAGGCGAAACTTACACTAAGGAAGAAATTGAGATCATGTTTTCCAAAACGCTTTTTAATGACAGGCTCTCAATTGAAGGAAACGTTGGCGTTGCAAACGGTCAAGGCGCACAAGCTGTTGGTCAAAGCCCTCAATCAACAATTGTTGGTGATTTTAATGCAGAGTATTCATTAACGCGAGATAATCGGTTAAAGCTAAAAGCATTTAATCGAACCAATATTAACAACACTTCGCTTGATTACATTTCACCTTATACACAAGGGATCGGTGTTTTTTATCATCGCCAGTTTAATTCTTGGAAAGATCTTTTTTCCAGTAGCAAACAGAAGCAAAAGGAGCTGGATAAACCAGCTGTTCCCGAAACTTTACCTGCAAAGTAGTCTTAGTTGAATAAATTAATTTAGTTAATTTGGTGATTTTTTTAAAATGAAATAAAAAAGTCGAACCTTACAGGGTTTGCGCTTTTTGATTTTCAACCTTACGGGGTTGTATCAGTGTTTAACCATACGCTTTAATATGTTTGATTATAATGCAATGATAGGGCGGTATCCTAAATTTATTTTTTCAACTTTAAAATTTTCTTACAACGGTTAAGAGTTGATTGAGTTAATTAAGTTGATTGGTTGAATTTGCAAATTCGTAAGGATTCGTATTTAGTCTTCCAAAAATAGAAGCCGCTAACCTTACGGGGTTAGCGGCTTTTGATGACAACCTTACGGGGTTGCGGTTAATCCAATCGTTTGTATTTAGGTTATGAAACTAATTACTCTACAAGAATACATCAGCGCAAAACATGAATGAGCAACTTCTTTTCAAAATATTACAGTTGTAAGATAAAACCGGAATGTTGGAATATTAAAAAACATCTTACCTCCTCTTTTCCGTCATTCAATTCTTCCGGTTGAAAGCCTTACCTTTGCTCCACAATGAAACAAAATTTAGATTCTATTTCCGAAGCCATCAGCGACCTAAAAGTAGGCAAGGTTATTATTGTAGTGGACGATGCCAACCGCGAAAACGAAGGCGACTTTATTACTGCTGCCGAAAATGCTTCTCCTGTAATCATCAACTTTATGGCTACGCATGGACGTGGTTTAATCTGCACTCCCATTACAGAAGACCGATGCGATGAATTGCAACTCGATCTTATGGTTTCAAAAAATACTTCTTCTCACGAAACTCCGTTTACTGTATCTGTTGATTTGAGAGGGCATGGAACCACTACAGGAATTTCTGTGAGCGACCGCGCAAAAACAATCCGTGCATTGGTGGATGAGAAAACAAAACCCGAGGATCTTGGCAGACCGGGCCATATTTTTCCTCTGCGTGCACGCAAAGGTGGAGTGCTGCGCAGAGCGGGTCACACAGAAGCAACAATAGACATTGTCAGGCTCGCAGGATTCAAGCCAGCAGGTGTACTCGTTGAAATTATGAATAAAGACGGAAGCATGGCTCGCTTACCCGAACTTTTTAAGATTGCCCAAAAATTTTCCCTCAAAATTATCAGCATCGAAGATTTAATTGCTTACCGACTGAAGCAGGAAAGTTTGATTGAGCGGGAAGTAGAAGTGATGCTGCCAACACAGTTTGGCGATTTTTCTTTATACGCCTACAAACAAAAAACTACGGGACAGGAACATCTTGCTCTCGTAAAAGGCGAATGGAAAAAAGATGAACCTGTTCTTGTTCGCGTACACTCTTCCTGTTTAACTGGGGATATCTTCGGCTCATGCCGATGTGATTGCGGACCGCAACTTCATCAGGCAATGACCTTGATTGAAGAAATAGGAAAGGGCGTGATTGTTTACATGAATCAGGAAGGGCGCGGCATCGGGCTTCTCAACAAATTAAAGGCATACAAACTACAGGAAGAAGGACTTGATACAGTTGAGGCAAACATTAAACTTGGTTTTGATTCTGATGAACGCGATTATGGTGTAGGCGCTCAAATTCTCCGGGATCTTGGAGTTTCTAAGATGAAACTAATGACTAACAATCCGAAAAAGCGCGCAGGACTTATCGGCTACGGATTAGAAATTGTAGAAGTGGTTGCGCTGGAAATAAAATCAAACGAACACAACAAGAATTACCTGCTCACAAAAAGAAACAAACTCGGGCATACCCTGAAGTTGGATCATTGAATTGAAAAATTTCTGATGGCCTTTATGCCGATAGTACTGTTCGAGGTGTTTAGATAAAACTCCAATATTTTAATTTCAATTTTCGAGGTCTCTTACTTTTACAACACATTTCGTAGGTATAAATCAAGATTACTTGTAAATGAAAAAGCTATACAAAATAATTGCTGATTGTTTTGTCTTTTGTGTTCATTGCTTGTAATGATTGAGAATGATTTGCTTTTTCTTTTTCCATTGAATAAAGATCTTTCTACTCTGCAAACACAAACGTGAATTTCACAATGCCTGGTACATTTCATTATGTTTATTGTAGATGAGATAATGGCGAAGCGATAAGCAATAAAAAGCCTACTACGATTTTTAGTAGGATAAAACATTCCTGATCTTTCTTTTTAGCTGAGGCATATTCAATGCCGCCAATATTTCCGGATTGAGCATAGGGCATTCATTTTTAACTTACATTTCCCATAACTCCTCGAAATCTGAACATGCAGATAGACAACCACTGAATCTCAGAGAACGATGCCCTACAGAGGGCAACCCAGACTAAAAGAAAAGGGCTCGCTTTTGGCGAACCCTTTTCGATATTAACAAGAATATTGATTCTTACTGAACCACCACTCTTACCTGCTCCGTGCGATCACCGCTCATAATGCTGAGCTGGTAAACACCTTTTGCAAGAGAGCTAAGATTAAGATCCACCACGTTGATGCCTTCAGTAGCCGCACCGTCAGTTGACAGTACATTCTGACCAAGCACATCAGTCATGTTGAGATGATACTGAGCA
>JBBRND010000035.1:0-40412 GCA_038230515.1 Bacteroidia bacterium
CGGCACAAAAAGAAAACGCATAACAATTTTTTTTTGATGATTATATTTTTCCCGCCCCGTAAGGCGGGTTTTTTTTTGCCCCTGTTTTTTTTTAATACTCACCTGCACACACCTTCATTCGCAAAACTTGGCCGTCCACTCACTTATTCGCAACCATTCGCCATTCGCACAACCCCCATCTCCTAAATTTCTGTTAAACTCCATCTCATAATTGCTTGCTACCTTATTTTTAGTTTAGCTTTGCCCACCATAAAGTGAAACCGCTGCAACGCATATCCTCTTTCTTTCTTCTGGTCGTGCTTTTGTTTTCTGTGGCACCCAAAGAACTGTTGCACGAATTTTTTCACGCACACGAATCCGTTGATGTCGTTTGTCATGATAGCTGCGCCCATCACCTAAGCGCGCAACATCAGCACTGCGATTTACTTCAACTAACCACTCCACCGCTTTACAATCCCGTCAGCAGTTTTTCTTTTTCATCACCATCTGTGTCCTGCTTTCAACGTGTCGAAAGCATCCGCACCTACCGCTTCTCCACTTCTGCTTTTCTCTTTTTCAGAGGTCCACCCTCGCTTAGTTGATTTTTTCTCAGAACATCTGTTCTGATCGGAGAGCCATGCGGTTCTCATGATTTATTATTTTCATTCATCAACTCTAATTTCAATGATCAGACAACTATTTCTATTTATCTTATGCCTTGTGCTGTTCCACCGCGCCACAGCACAGGTTGAAAGCACAGCAGCAGATTCACTTCTGTTGCTGCAGATTCAAAATCAAATGGCGCAAACAAATCCTACACCCGCACCCGTGCAGCAGCGCACATCTCCTTCCACCAATCCCGACATCAGCGTAATCGGAGATTTCCGCGGAATCTATCAAAGCAATTACACGCGCAATTTTGACGCGAACATGCACGAAACAGAATTCTCATTTCAATCCACCGTTGATCCGTATGCGAAAGCGGATTTCTTTTATTCAGTAAGCCGCGATGCCCACACCGGAGAATTTAAAGGTGAGATAGAAGAAGGTTACCTCACCACGCTTTCTCTTCCCGCACATCTTCAATTGAAAGCAGGAAAATTCAAACAGCAATTCGGTCGAATCAATTCCGTTCACCCACACGCGCTCGCATTTGTTGACATGCCGAATGCCTACGTGCGTTTCTTCGGAGAAGAAGGATTGAATGACGAAGGGTTTTCGCTGAGCTGGCTGTTACCCAATCATTCATTCTTCCAGGAACTAACCGTTGAAGAAACTGACGGTCCGCGCGACAATCCCAGCTTTGCGCGCAGCGTGAAGAATCATTATCAAACCACGGGCCGCTTTAAAAACTTCTGGGACTTAAGCGATAATGCTACACTGGAATTCGGTCTCTCCGCAGCTACCGGAGCAAACATCACGGAGCATACAACAAACGTTGGTGCCGTTGACCTCACTTACAAATGGAAGCCCGTAAAATTCAACACCTACAAATCGTTCACGTTTCAGAATGAATTTTATTACAGCAATGCAAAGTTCGACAGCAGCACGGTAAACGCTCTTGGGTTTTATTCACTCATCAATGTGCAGGTTTCCAAGCGCTCGTTTGTAACCGCTCGCTATGATTACACGAATAAACCAACATCGGCACAGTTTGTGGAACAGGCAGTGAGTGCTACGTTAGGATGGTATGCTACCGAGTTTCAGAAAATAGAATTGCAGGGAAAATATACAACGGCAAATGAGTCGGATGAAGCAAATAATTTTGAGAAACAAGTCTATCAGGTTTTCCTCCGATGGATTTTTGTAATCGGAACACATGGGGCGCATCAGTATTAAAAAAGTAATAAGAACAGAGTATTAAGAAAGACAAAATTAAAATGAAAAGAAAAATAAATATCTCCATCATTGCTTTGTGCATGATGATGACGAATGTGTTCGCAGGAACCATTCGTGTAGTTACCACTACACAGGATTTGAAGAGTATTGCCGAACTCATTGGCGGAAATAAAATAGATGCGTTTGGCATCGCAACAGGTTATCAGAATCCTCACTTTGTTGATCCGAAGCCGAGTTACATTGTCAAGCTCTCGAATGCTGATGTGTTTGTAACTGTTGGTCTCGATCTTGAAACAGGTTGGTCGCCTCCGTTGCTAAACAGTTCCCGCAATCCGAAAATTCAAAAAGGAAGCCCGGGCTATGTGGATGCTTCCATCGGTGTTACGTTACAACAGGTTCCTTCAAGCATCAACCGCGGAGAAGGTGATATTCATATCTACGGAAACCCCCACTACTGGCTTGACCCAATGAACGGAAAACAAATCGCAAAAAATATTTGCGATGGCTTGTCAAGAGTTTCCCCGGAGAATAAAACGTTCTTCGAAGCAAACCTGAAAACATTTGATGAAACGATTGATCAGAAATTAAAAATCTGGAACGCGCAAATGTTGAAGTACAAAGGAAGCAAGGTGATTGCGTATCACAACGAGTGGTGCTATTTCGAAAACCGTTTCGGTTTGCAGATCGTTGACTTCCTCGAACCCAAACCGGGCATTCCTCCAACTCCTGCGCAGCTTGTAAAAATTATCGGTGAAGTAAAAAGCAATTCCATTAAAGTAATTATTTCTTCTCCGTACTTCACCACTTCTTCAAGCGATGTGGTTGCCAAACAAACCGGAGCGAAAGTTTTGACACTTGCAACTTCGGTAGGTGCATTCGATCAGATAAAAAATTATTACGATGTGTTTGATTACAATATTGCGCAGTTGATCGCTGCCTTAAAGTGACACTCTCCCAACCCTTTCAAAAGGAGAGGGCGCAAAATCGAAAACAATAAACTGTAAGCCATAAACTGATTTCTTATGTTCGAAATGTTTCAACTTGATTTTATGACGCAGGCATTTGTGCTCAGCGTTATTGTAGGCATAGTTCTCTCTTATCTCGGAGTGCATGTGGTTGGCAGAGGCATCGTGTTTGTTGATCTCGCCCTCGGACAAATTTCTTCGCTCGGAGTTGCCTTCAGCGATTACATTGGCAAGGGAAAAACCACAATACCGATTCTCTTCACGCTGCTTGGCGCTTTCCTGATGTCTTTCATTCACATCAAAGACAAGCGACTGAAACTCGAAGCCATCATAGGGATTATTTATGCAGTGGCATCGGCAGTTACCGTTATGTTGATTTCAAAAACGCCACACGGTGATTCTGATATTCAGGAAGTGCTCTTTGGAAATATTCTTTCCGTCAGTTGGGAACAGATTCAACTTGTGGGAATTATTTTCGGAATAATTGCGTTGCTGCACATTTTCTTTTACAAAAAATTTCAGATGGTAACAGAAAGCTTTGCAAGTGTGAACACTGCGAGCTTACCTCCGACCCCTCTCCAAAAGAGGGGGGGGGAAATAGGTGCATTCCGTTTGTGGAACTTTTTGTTTTATATTTCGATAGGACTGAGCATCGTATTTGCCGTGCGCATCAGCGGAGTAATTCCGGTGTTTTCATTTCTCATCATTCCTGCAGTTGCAGCCATCATGATGGCTAGAAAAAACATGTTGGTTGTCATCATCGCAGCAGTCATCAGTGTCCTCGGTGCATTCTTCGGATTGAATGTGTCTTACAAATATGATTTCCCTGCGGGTTCTTCCATCGTTGCTTTGCTCGGGGGACTGTTCTTACTTGTTTCAATCTATTACGTGATCAAATCGTTTGCAAAAAAACAGGAAGGGTAGAGAGTTATTTATTTTGCTTCCATCACCAAATCTTCTGCTTCCACCATTGTGCCTTCTTTGAGTGTGATAGTGAAGACGGATAAATCCCTTGGAGCGGTGATAGTTGTTTCCATCTTCATGGCTTCAATCGTAAAGAGTGGAGTGTTCTTCTTTACGGCATCCCCCTGCTTCACAAAAATTTTAGATAGCCGACCTTGCAGCGGAGCGCCCAATTGACTTTCTCCTGATGCCTTTGCGTTCTGAACTTTTTTCACCAACGCTTTTTTATCTGTGACTTCAATTTGTCTTGTCTGTCCGTTCAACCGGAAATACACGCTGCGCTTTCCTTCATCATCAATGAAACTTCCGACATAAAGCAAACGAATCAGTAAAGTTTTTCCCTCACCGATGTTCACCATAATTTCTTCATTCGGTTTCATGCCGTAGAAAAACGGTGGAGTGGGAATCATGCTCACATCGCCATGCTTTGTTTTGAACTGATAGTATTCTTCAAAAACCTTTGGATAAAATTTGTAAGAAAGAAAATCGAGAAACGACTGGTAGTTGTCAAATTTTTTCTGGAACTCCTGGAACTCTAAAACAAAATCAATCGGAGTGAGATGAGCATTCGGCAAATCGGTGTATGGCTTTTCATCTTTGAGAATAATTTTCTGCAACACTACAGGCCAACCACCATGGGGCTGACCGAGATCGCCCTTGAACATTGTCTTCACACTCTCAGGAAAAGAAAGCGAATCACCTTTCGCAAGTATATCTTCTTTCGTAAGATTTTGGGTTACCATAAACATCGCCATGTCGCCAACAACTTTACTTGAAGGTGTTACTTTCACAATGTCACCGAAAAGCTGGTTCACATCTTCGTATGCCTGCTTGATGTCGTCCATACGTTCTGCGAGCCCGAGCGAAATAGCTTGCGGCTTAAGATTGGAATACTGTCCTCCTGGAATTTCATGCTTGTAAACTTCTGCAGTGCTCGCCATCAATCCACTTTCAAACGGATAATAGTAGTCGCGCACATTTTCCCAGTAGTTGCTGAATGAATTTAGCGATTCAATATTGTAATCTACCTCATGCTTTGTATTCTTCAACGCTTCGACCAGCGTGTTGAAGTTTGGTTGAGAAGTTAGTCCGCTCAGTGAACTCAACGCAACATCCACTACATCTACTCCGGCTTCAATTGCTTTCAAATAGGTGGCGAGTTGAATTCCCGATGTATCATGTGTGTGAAGATGGATCGGAATTTTAATTGTGTTCTTTAATTCCTTGATAAGAATTTCTGCTGCATAAGGTTTGAGCAAACCTGCCATGTCTTTAATGGCAAGAATGTGTGCGCCCGCATTCTCTAATTGTTTTGCGAGATCAAGATAATACTGAAGAGAAAATTTCCTCCGTTTCGGATCCATGATGTCGCCTGTGTAGCAAATGCACGCTTCTGCAATCCCGCCTGTGTGATTGCGCACAGCATTGATGCTAACTTCCATGCTCTTGATCCAGTTGAGCGAATCGAAAATTCTGAAGACATCCACACCGTTTTCAAAACTCTTCTCAATAAATTTCTCTACGAGATTATCAGGATACGAAGTGTAGCCCACAGCATTCGAGCCACGGATCAACATCTGCAACAAAACATTTGGTATTGCTGAACGCAACAACTGCAAGCGCTTCCACGGGTCTTCGTGAAGAAATCTCAATGCCACATCAAACGTAGCACCGCCCCACACTTCCATTGAAAATAATTGCGGATGATGCTGCGCAAAACTTTCCGCCACGCGAAGCATGTCAATTGTACGCACGCGTGTTGCAAGCAATGACTGATGAGCATCGCGCATCGTACAATCAGTAAACTGCACTTTCTTTTGTTCCTTCAACCACACAGTAAACTTCTCTGCACCGAGATGATCAAGCAATTGCTTTGTTCCTGCCAATGGTTTTTTATTCGGATCGAATACCGGAACTTTCGGTGTCTGAAATATGCGCGTGGTATCTATTTTATTTACATCAGGATTTCCGTTCACCAATACATCAGCGAGGTAAGAAAGAATTTTTGTTCCGCGATCTTGTTTTGCTTTTACATCAAAAAGATCAGGATGTTTTTCAATAAAGCGAACAGTTACTTCTCCTTTTTCAAAAACAGGATGATGAATTACATTTTCAAGAAAAGAAATATTGGTTTTTACTCCGCGGATGCGAAACTCTGTAAGCGCTCGATGAAGCCGAGCTATGGCTCCTTTCAGGGTTCTTCCTTTTGCCGTAATCTTCACCAGCATGGAATCGAAGAAGGGAGAAACTTTTACACCCTGGTAAGAACTTCCTTCATCCAATCGAATTCCATAACCACCTGCATGACGGTATGCCACGATGGTTCCGTAGTCAGGTTTGAAATTATTCTGTGGATCTTCTGTTGTAATGCGACACTGAATAGCAAATCCATCGCAATGAATCTGCTGCTGATTTTGAATGTCAATGCTCGGTGAATTCAATGGCTCTCCATCTGCAATTAATATTTGCGAGCGAACTAAATCAATGCGCGTTACTTCTTCTGTAACCGTATGTTCAACTTGTATGCGAGGATTTACTTCGATGAAGTAAACATTCTCGTCTTTGTCAACAAGGAATTCAGCAGTGCCTGCGTTGTCGTAGTTTACCGTGCGGGCAATCTTGAGTGCGTAATCGTAAAGCTTATTTTTAGTTTCCTGCTTCAGGTTTGGAGCCGGAGCAATTTCAACGACCTTCTGAAATCTGCGCTGCACACTGCAATCGCGCTCGAAGAGATGCACAATATTTCCGTGTTGATCTCCGAGTATCTGCACTTCGATATGCTTGGGATCGTCAATAAATTTTTCAATGAAGATGGTATCGTCACCAAAAGCATTTCCCGCTTCCCGCCTTGCTTCATTAAAAGTTTTTTCTAACTCATCCTCCTTGTGAATCACCCTCATGCCACGACCACCGCCACCAGCACTCGCTTTGAAGATGATGGGAAAACCAATCCGCTTTGCTTCACTCATTGCAAGTTCAGGTGAAGAAAGTTTTTCTTTGTTGTCTTCAATAACGGGAACACCGCATGAACGCGCTACTTCTTTCGAGCGCACTTTATCTCCGAGCGCATCCATTGCTTCGGCAGAAGGGCCGATGAAGATAATTCCTTCTTCCTTGCAGCGCCTCACAAACGTTACATTCTCCGAGAGAAAACCATAACCGGGATGAATAGCATTTATCTTTTGCGCTTTTGCCGTGCGGATGATTTCTTCAATGTCAAGATACGGTTTGAGTGGATCGTCATTGTTTCCGATCTGATATGCTTCATCGGCTTTGAAGCGGTGAAGTGAGTATCGATCCTCGTACGTAAACATGGCCACCGTGCGGATGCCAAGCTCCGATGCAGCGCGCAACACTCGAATGGCAATCTCGCCACGATTGGCGACAAGCAGTTTCTTAATCTTATTCATGAAAAATAGTCCCCGTTTAGTTTCTTCAAAGGTGACTAAAGAAAATGCAGTGCTTTGAAAGCGCTGGAAGTGTTTTAAACAGAAAAGTGTGGATGGGAAAAATTATTTCAATGATGAAAATGCATCTTCGGTTTTTTCCACAGGGAGTTTGCAGGTATAATTTTCACAAACATAAATCAACGTCTTTCCTTCAGCGAACCTGTTTTTAAAAAGAGAAAGTTTTGATGAGCCATTTTTTGTCCCGGCAAGAATTTTATTCGGAAGAAAATTTTGAGTGAGATCTTTTCTTTTTTCTTCAGCATCATTTCCTGCAATTACAATTTCGTAAAATGGAAATACATTCCACATAAACAGTTCACACCAGTTGCTGTAAGAAGAGCCGTAGCGAGGCATTTCATCTTTTACATTGTGAAGCATGGTTTGAGAAATGTTCAGATAGTTTTTGTCATCAAAATATTTTCCGATTAAGAACAATGCCTTTGCCATGCTTGAGTTGGATGCGGAAGTAACGTTGTCATGAATTTCTTTTTTGCGTGTGATCAATGCAGGATCGAGATCAGAGGTAAAGAAGAACATGCTTGTTTGTTCATCAAGGAAATGCGCGAGTGTGAAATCAGCAAAGTGTTTTGTTTCGTCAATATACTTTTCATCGAAGGTTGTTTCATAGAGTTTAATGAGTGCTTCGATTGTAAAAGAATAATCTTCAAGATAACCAACCCCTCTCCCGGCCTCTCCCCGAAGGGAAGAGGAGGAAAGCCCGTTTTTGGGAATCACGTGGGAAAGTCCGCCATCCGCTTTTTTATTCTTGAGAATATTTGTTGTTGCTTTTATTGCTGCGTCTATAAATTTTTTCTCTCCGAAAGCTTCATAGGCATCGCAATATCCTTTTATCATCAAGGCATTCCATGAGGTAAGTTGTTTGTCATCCAACCCGGGACGAACTCTTTTGTTTCTTTCTGCAAGCAAAAACGTTTTGGAATCTGAAATTAAATTGTTCAATTGAAGAACTGACAAGTTGTTTCTTGACGCAATGATTTCATCGATTTCTTTTTTTAGAAGAATATAGTTGCCGTGTTCCCAATATCCGGTTTCATTGATGTTGAAGTATTCTCCAAAGAGTTTGAATTTATCTCCCAGAAGTTTTTCGAGTTCGTCTTTTGTCCACACATAAAACTTTCCTTCTACTCCTTCGCTGTCTGCATCGAGTGCTGAATAAAATCCTCCTTCATCACTCGTCATTTCGCGTTCGATGAATTGGAGGGTTTCGTAAACTACTTGCTTGTACAATTCTTTCTTTGTGAGTTGATAAGCGTGGGAATAAAGAGAGACGAGTTGCGCATTATCATAAAGCATTTTCTCGAAGTGGGGAACTTTCCAGAGTGAATCTGTTGAGTAACGGGCAAAGCCGCCACCGATCTGATCGTAGATTCCTCCGAACGCCATTTTATCAAGCGTGAGCAAGACATAATTTTTTAACGCTTCATCTTTTTCTGCAACGGCATAATGTAGAAGGAACTCGTAATTATTCGGCATGGGAAATTTCGGGGCGCGGTTTGGTCCGCCTTCAACATAGTCGAAATGTTTTTTCCAATTCTCAACAACTGATCTCAATTCATCTTTCGAAAAACTGATTTCATTTTTATTTAACGTAACAACTTCCATTTGTGAAATGCCGTGAGTGAGTTCATCCGCATATTCATTTGCCTTTGCCGGATTCTTCAAATAAAAATCATTGAGTTGCTTCAATACGTTTTGCCATTGAGCATTCGGAAAGTAAGTTCCTCCATAAACGGGTTTTCCATTTGGCAAGCAAAAACAATTCAAAGGCCAGCCGCCTTGCCCTGTCATGATCTGAACGGCACTCATGTAAACCTGGTCAACATCAGGTCGCTCTTCACGATCTACTTTTATGCAGATGAAATGATCATTCATCAGTTTTGCTGCAACGAGGTCTTCAAATGTTTCATGTTCCATAACATGACACCAGTGACAACTTGAGTACCCAATCGAAATCAAAACCAATTTGTTTTCTGACTTTGCTTTGTTCCATGCTTCATCGTTCCATGCATACCAGTTGACGGGGTTGTGCGCATGTTGGAGCAGGTAGGGGCTCGTTTCATGAATAAGTTGATTGGTATATTTTGATTCAGAATTCATTTGCGGGTAAAGATATTTATTGATTTGTTTGGCGAATTGGATTGATTTATTACTTTTGCGTCCCTTTTTAAAATCAAATAAGAATGTATGCAATTGTAACTATAGCCGGACAGCAGTTCAAGGTTCAGAAAGATCAGCAGATCATCGTTAACCGTTTGGAAGGTGAGGAAGGCAAACAGCTTGACTTCAAAGATGTTCATCTTGTGGATGATGGTGGCAAAGTAAAAGTAGGTACACCTTCTGTGAAGGGTGCTTCTGTATCAGCAAAAATTCTTACTCACCTGCGTGGCGATAAGGTGATCATCTTTAAAAAGAGACGCAGAAAAGGGTATGAGAACAAGACCGGTCACCGTCAGGATTTGACTCAGATCAGAATTGAAGAAATAAAAGCATAATCATTAAACAATTTTTTAGAAATGGCACATAAGAAAGGAGTCGGTAGTTCAAGAAACGGACGCGAATCGCATAGTAAACGCCTCGGCATAAAAATTTATGGCGGTGAAAAAGTAATTGCGGGTAACATCATTGTTCGCCAGCGCGGAACGCTGCACAATCCGGGCCTCAATGTAGGCGTAGGTAAAGATCATACTTTGTTTGCATTGATTGACGGCACGGTGGTTTTCAGAAAAAAGAGAGATGATAAGAGTTACGTTTCTATTCTTCCTGTCGCTGCTGCTACTGCAGAGGCAGAAGCATAGGCGGACTTTTCCTTAATCCCTCAACGAAGGAGAGGGAAACAACAGCCAAAAATTATTTTGAAAGAGTTCTTTCCGGAAGGGAGGAACTCTTTTGCTTTAGGGAGGTTCTCGCATAAATATTTTTTGCTGCGATTGTTTTCTTCCCTACTTTTCGATCTCGATAAAAACATCTCTAACCTTTAAACCAACAATCATTATGAAAAAATTATTCATCGGTTCTTTTGTAGGCGCAATTATTTTATTTGTGTGGAGCTTTCTGGCATGGGCGCTGCTGCCGATTCACCTGCACACGATCAACTATACACCTGTTCAGGATTCTATTTTGAAGATTCTTGCGGAGAGTAAAATGGAGAGTGGTGCTTATGGTATGCCCATGCTTGACAACAGAAATGTTGGCGGCTTCGATTCAAAGTATCAGGAAGAGAGCGAGAAGCTGATGAAAGCAAATGCGGGTAAGCCGATGGCTACTGTTTACTACTTGAAGGAAGGGTACAATATGAATATAGCGCGTGGGTTTTTCATCAACTTTATTACGATGCTTGCTGCCTGCATTATTTTGGTTCCGGCTTTTACTACCATGAATACTTTTTTCGGGCGATGGTGGCTTACGCTGGTTGTCGGGTTGCTGGTGAGTTGCTGCGGACCGCTGATTGAATATAACTGGATGGGCATGCCGTGGAACTATACCCGCGATATGGTGATGGATATTTTCCTGAACTGGGGAATTACGGGCTTGTGGCTGGCGTGGTATTTCAGGAAATAGAGATTGAAAAACAAATTGCAACTCCGGGGATGCTTTATTATTCTCCGGGGTTTTGTTTCAATACATTTGTTGTTCTCTTATTGAAAAGAATCTTTTTCGGTACATTATTGTCAATTTAAATTTTTCGATTTAATTCGCGCCCTAGTTCTTTGCGTTGCCGTTAACCTATACTATAATATAAGTGTCACCTTCAGGAGAAATGATAAAACCGCGGGGTTTTGGCTTATCACCGCGCGGTGATGGAGCAAAACCGTTGGGTTTTGAGATAAAACCTCGCGGGGAAACTATAAAGCCTTGCGGTGATGGAGTAAAACCTTGCGGTTATAGCGTAAAACCTCGCGGTGATGGAATAAAACCTCGCGGTGATGCCGTAAAACCGCACGGTGATGGAGCAAAACCGTAGGGGAACAACGAAAAACTCGTTTTTATTGAAAAAACAACGAAACAAACATTAAATTTAGATACTCATGACATTCATTTCAAAAGCAATTGTTGATTTCAGCCACTACAAAGAGAAGGAAATAGGAAAGGTAGCAGGCATAATCGGCAACAGTTTAACCACTAATGCAGGCGATTTTCCGGGTTTGACATTTACGGGTGCTCAAATTCTTTCAAAAACCGCAGATTACATGGCCATTCTGGGCAAGCCGATTTATGCATCCCGAACGGCTGATTTAGCCAATGAGCGAAAAATAATGGAAGATGCGCTTCATACGAACGGCATGGTTGTAAATACTGTTGCCAATGGCGATGAAGTGCTGCTGGCAAAAAGCGGCTACCCGGTTACTCATCCTCCCGTGCATCATGGCGCGCTGGAAAAAGGAAGGTTGACTGCAAAACCCACTGAAAATGCCGGAGAGATTGAATTTGAAATTGAAGGAGTGCTTCATGCAAAGGGCTACCTGGTTTGCTACACGCTTTCTTCAGATACAGAAACCGATCCGCACAATTGGAAATGGCTATGGAGCCCAAAAAGCAAAGGCATTTTGAGCGGATTAAATTATTCTGCCGAATATAAACTGGCAGCAACGGGCTTAGGCACCGATCCCTCCGTTAGCTTCAGCGATATAATTAAGCGGACAACTCAGGGAAATGGTTAACTTGTTTCTCCTCACCCCTTCGCAATCTTGCCCACGGCATCCACAAAATAATCGAGTTCGTGCAGCGAAGTATAAACATGAGGAGTAACGCGCACGCCTTTAAACTCATCGTGCACAATGGGTGTGGTGTAAATTTTGTAATCGCCAAAGAGCTTGTCAATAATCTGCGAGGGCTCCATGCCGTCAATACTGAAATTGCCGATGGCGCAGGAGTACTCGCTCTTTAAAGAAGTGTTCAGCTTCACCTTAGGAATTAGCGAAATTTTTTCCGCCCAATAATTTTTGAGATAACGCAGCCGCTCTTCCTTGCGCTTGCTGCCAATGCCGCGGTGGAAACTGATGGACGTGCCGATGGCTACCTCGATGGGAAAAGAGCGAGTGCCGAGGTTTTCAAACTTGCGAATGTCTTCACTTTGCGGTTCGGGGTGTGCGAGCAGCGGCCAGATGTTTTTTATTTTTTCCTTCTTCATCCACAACATGCCGGTGCCGAACGGAGCGCACAGCCACTTGTGCAAACTGGTACCGAAATAATCAGCATGCAGATCAGGAATTTTAAAATCGAGATGCGCGAATGAATGTGCGCCATCGCAAATGAGTTCGATGTTGTGTTCATGCGCCATGTCTGCCACTTCGCGCACGGGCATTATTTGTCCGGTGAGGTTGATGACGTGACACATCAATATCACTTTTGTTTTCGGAGTAATGGCTTTGCGGAAGCGATCTACAATTACAGATGGATCTTCACTCGGCACAGGCACAGAAATTTTTACAACTTTTATTTTATCACGAAGCTCACGCTGGTGCAGCGCACTCATCATGTTCGGATAATCCTGATTGGTGGTGAGCACTTCATCTCCTTCCTTGAGATCCATTCCGAAGATGACTGTTTCCAATGCTTCCGATGAATTGCGGTTGATGGCAATTTCTTCTGCGCTCACACCTGCAAGATCAGCTAATCCTTTGCGCACATTCTCGCGCTCCATGCCAATTGTTTGCCACATGTAATACGCAGGACCCTGGTTCGCCAGCCGCACATAACGATCCAGCGCATCCTGCGTTACCACCGGCTGCGGACTTACTCCGCCATTATTGAGGTTGATAATATTTGGCGACACCGTGTATGCCTGCCGCACGGTGAACCAAAAATCTTCATCCTGCGCTGCATCAAGCGGAGAGAGGTGTTCTATTTTTCGAGCTGCTGCCTCTACGTGTTCAGTTTGAAAAATATCTGCGAACGGAAAAATACTTGCGGCAGCAGTAAGCGTGCCTGCCTGGCGGATGAAGGAGCGTCTGTTGGGCATGATGAGTTTGGTTGATTAGTTGATTGGGTTAATTATGTTGATTAGGAAAAATGGATTTACCAATTACCAAAATTAACTTATTTACCTGAATTAACTTTTTGCAAATCGGCTCATCCACTTCGGCACATAGTGTATTGCCAGTGTAATCAAACCCAATGCGAAGAAGATAAGAGCGAAAGGGCGAGTGCTGTCGTTGTAGAAGAATTCACCGATCATCCACACACTGTTTGCACATAGCCAGAAAACCACAGCGAGGTTATGAATGAATTCTTCTTTTACTTTTCGAGTTCGTGCAGTAAGAAAAACTGCAACAGAAATTGTGGGGATAATCATGCTTACACCAAGCACCCGGTAATCCTGCACCCAGCAGGTATCTTTAATAAGCCATAATAAGATGTGGAGGTTTTCGGTGGCACGGATGCGTGGAGTTGTCATGAAGTTGAAATTTAGTTTGCGAATATATTTATTCGTTACACGTTATTCTGAAAAAGTTAATTTCGTTGATTGAATTAACTGAGTTACTCAGTAATAGCCCGCTGCTGCTTAATTAACTTGATCAACCTAATTAACTCAATTAACTTTTCACAACTTTGCCGACTAAAATAAATTGATGAAACGCTTTCTCCCATTCTTACTTCTTACCTTCTCATTTTTAATTTCTCATTCTCAAACCGACAGCAACCTAGTTCACATCAACGGACGGGTTTACGATGCTGCAACTCCGCATCCTGATCTCAACAACTTTATGATCGTTGATATGGAAACCCAGCATGGCTTTTATGGAAAAGCAGATGGATCTTTCTCCATTGACATCAATAAAAATGATACGCTTGTAATTGCTGTAATTGGTTATGAGTTTTTAAAATATTGTTTCAGAGATTCTCTTCCGAAGCCAACTTACAATTTACTTGTGCGATTAAAGCGAAAAGAAATCCAGCTTCCTGAAGTACACATCATTGCTCCGCGCGATCTCGAAGCGATTGAAAGAGACATTCAAAAACTCGGCTATAACAAACATGATTATGAAATTACAGGCATCAACGCACTGGAAAGTCCGATTACATTTTTGTATGAAGAGTTCAGTCGCTATGAACAATTACGAAGGCACAACGCGCAGATTGTAAACAATGAGAAGAGAAGAAACCTTCTTAAAGAATTGCTTTCGCGTTATGTTGCTGATGACATCATCGCTCTCAGTAACGATGAGTTTGAACACTTCATTGACTTCTGCAACGTAAGCGAAGAGTTTATGAAAACATCCTCCCAATATGATTTCATGGTTTACATCAAGCACAAGTATGAAATGTTTGAGACGATGAATGATTATTACAGGCCGCAGCGGAAGATGAGATAGTTCAACAGTCGGAAACTCTTTTCAACTCGTCATGTAAAAAAGGAAATTAAACCGATCTTTACAGGTGAAATCAGAAATAAAATTCCTAAATTCTTCGTACAATGAAAAAGTATTTACAACTAGGATCAATTGCATTCTTTGCGTTCGCTCTCATTACTTTTGGGTGCAAAAAACAAAAAGAAGAGGATTACGACACGCAATCTTCTGGTGACAACGCGCAATCAGAAAGTGTGTTTAATGAGATGAATGAAATCTCGGACCAGGCAGTTGAAGACGGACATCTTTCCACTCACCGCTTCGGGCAGGAAGAAGGAAGTTTGCTTTCGTGTGCAACCATCACTCTCAATATTGATACAGTTTTAGGATCAGGAACAGCACAAATAAATTTTGGTTCAAGTTATTGTCAGGGCTTCGATACAAAATATCGCAAAGGACTCATCAACGTTTCGTTCAATGGTTTCTACCGCGACTCAGGAACTGTGATTACAATCTCTGCGGTGAATTATTTTGTTGGTTATGACTCTTTGTATGCAACTAAAGTAAACGGCATGCGCACCGTTACCAATAAAGGCCGCAACGCATCAGGTCATTTGAATTATTCAATCTCCGCGCACGGCAATCTTGTAAATTATCTCAATCAGCAAATGACGTGGAACAGTACACGCACAAGAGAATGGATTGCAGGAGACACAACTGCAAGTTGGACAGATGACGAATACTTGATTACCGGAAGTGCAGATGGACAGAGTTTCGCAGGCGTAAACTTCACTGCGGAGATTACACAAGCGTTGCATGTAAAATTAAATTGTCATTGGATTACAGAAGGAAAATTTTCTCTCACTCCCGAAGGCAAACCCGCACGTAACGTTGACTACGGAAACGGAACTTGTGATGGCGATGCAACTGTAACTATTGGAGATAAAACATATCAGATCACCTTGCGGTGAGGCTAATTAAGTTGATTGGCTGATTAAGTTATTTAAGGAACACGGCTGTTATCAATAAACTCAATCAACTTAATTAACCCAATCAACAAATACACATGTACATTCTCAAAGTAAGAGGCACAGCAAAAATCCCCGACTACATTCAGTTACGTGGAGATGATTTCACGCTGCTTGCTTACTTCCGAGTTGACCGTCCGCAGAAAGCGCTGATGAAAGCAGGGCTTGCAGAGAAGGAAGAGAAAATAATTAAAGCGATCAATGAGATTCCGTATGGTAAAATGGAAAAACTTGATCTTGACTGAATCAATAATTCGAAAATAGCATCATGCCCAACTCAATAGTAAAACTCAAAGGTGTAAATATTTTTCAGTCGAAGAATCTTGTGCTTAGCCATGTGAATCTCCAGATTGATAAAGGAGAATTTGTTTATCTTATCGGTAAAACAGGAAGCGGAAAAAGCTCTCTGCTGAAAACAATTTATGGCGATGTCGAGTTGATGGAAGGCGAAGGGACCATTGCGGGTTTTTCTCTCAATCACATGAAGCAAAAACAAGTTCCTTATCTGAGAAGAAAACTCGGAATTGTATTCCAGGATTTTCAGTTGCTTACTGACCGCAGCGTAAATGACAATTTACTTTTTGTGTTGAAAGCAACGGGATGGAACGAAAACGAGAAGATGACGAAACGGGTGAATGAGGTTCTCGATAAAGTTCATCTCACAACAAAAGGTTTCAAGATGCCTCATGAACTAAGTGGAGGCGAGCAGCAACGCGTAGTAATTGCGCGTGCATTGCTCAACGATCCTGACCTTATTCTTGCTGATGAGCCAACTGGTAATCTCGATCCTGAAACATCGGACAGCATCATGCGCCTGCTTTTTGAAATCAGCAATTCAGGAAGAGCGGTACTTATGGCAACGCACAATTATTCTCTCATGGAGAAATTTCCTGCTCGAACAATCAAGTGCGAAAACGGAAAGTTGATTGATTCAGTAGTGACTGAAGAAGCTTCAGGCGCTTAATATTTTCAAAAGCTTCCTTGCATTTTTCTCATTGGAAAAATCATGAAGTAAAATTTCTTCGCGCTTCTTTCGCTCACGTTCCGTAAATTCTTTTTCAAAAGCGTTCTTGATCTTTTCTTTCATCATCTCAGGGGTATTAGCCATAATGCAAAGCGATTCCAGTCCTGTATTCTCAACCATTGGTTTATTTACAATACAGAAGCGACCGGCAAAAAGTGCAGAGAGCAATTTCAGTTTTATTCCCGTTGATTGAAAAGTGGGAAGAATATTGCAATGCGCATCGCTGATGTATTCCTGAATCTGATCAGGAGTTAAATCATCATACAATGTAACGTTCGATTTCGGTCGCACGACTTTCTTCAAATCATCTGAAGGTTTGTTTCCCGCAATGATGAGTTGAAAGTTGAGATCATCAAAAACTTTATTTACGAGATAAAGTGCTGCCTCGTTATTTTCCCCGACAGAAAGATTGCCATGATAAAAAGCATATTCACCTTTGCCAACTCTCCCGGTAACTTTCTCATGTGGATGAAAAGCGGTGATGTAATGAACGTGCTTGAACTTCTTGGAATAATAGGCAGTGTCATTCGGAGAAATAGAAGCAATCGCAGAAGCATTTTTTAAAACGGGTTCATACTTTAAAAGCTTTCCAGCTTCGTTGTAAAAATAATAACGCTTGAAAATGTTACTTTCCACCTTCGCGAGGTTCTCATAATAATCATGCTCTACATTATGTGTGCGCACAATCATTTTACGTTTTGCAAAATCAGGATCGCCAAGCAAACGAGTAGAGTGAAGCCCCTCCATCAAAATCGGAAAATTATTCTTCAGAAGATTTTTTTTCAAATCTTCCGATTCGCGGCTTAATACGATGTAAGGATACGTATTAAACAGTTGGCTCTTAGCCGTCTTGCGCGGGTAATAATGAATCGTCTCGCAGATATTTTCCAACTCATTACTTCCTTTGCGTCCGTATTCGAAACAATGAAGATGAATTCGAACTCCGAGTTGATACAGCGATTTGATTTTATAGAAAACGTCAATCACTCCACCGTAATCGGGCGGGTAAGGAACATCAAAAGAAATTACGTTTATATTTTTTTCAGAGGACGTCACGGAAAATGTGCAGCAGTTTTTGTTCTTCTTTTTCCCAACAGAGTTCTGCGGCTGCAAGTTTCAGATTTTCTTTCCACGTGTCAAATCTTTTTTCATCCGAGAGCATTTCTTTAATTTTCTCTGCCAAAAGGTTGGGATTGTGGCTTTCAGCTATCATTCCGATGTTGTATTGCTCCACAATCTTTCTCAATTCAACAAGGTTTGAGGAAAGAACAGGAAGTCCCGCATGGATGTAATCGAAAATTTTATTGGGCAAAGAATAACGGTAATTGATGTTTGTGTCCTTATCAAGTGAAAGTCCGATGTCAGCAACAGAAGTATAAGAGCGAAGCTGATCAAGCGGAAGTTTGGGAATGAAACGAACTTTATCTGAAAGATTTAATTTCACTGACATTGCTTTTAATTCTTCAATCACATCTCCGCTTCCGATAAATAAAAGAAAATAATTGTCAAGATATTGCATGGACTGCAACGCTTCTTCTCCTCCTCTATCAATATTTATTCCTGCACCTTGGAATAACAAAATCTTTTTATCCAAAGGAAGATTTAATTCTGCACGATTTTTTTTCGGAAAAAAATTTAGTGTGACAGGAACATTTCTGATCACACCTACATCCTTGTGATACTCGTCACTGTAAAGTTTTGCGATGGAATCATTGACCGTCCATGCGTACTTCAGCTTTGGGAAAATCCACCGTTCAATTCGCTTCCATATTTTCTGAATGTGAGGTCGGCTCACCAATTCAGGAACTTCCGTAAAATGCTCATGAGCATCATAAAAAAGTTTTGATCCTTTTAGTTTTGAAATAAGAAAATTCGGAAGCAATGTATCGAGATCATTTGAGATCAATACATCTGTACGAGTGAAAAGCAAAAAGAAAAACAAATGAAGATTATAGGAAGCATAAAACAATGCACCCTTCTCCCACCAGAGTCTGAAACGCACTGTTTTATAATCGCGGGAAATTCCTTCGCTGTCTTTCTTTCTGCGTCCAACAAGAATAACCTCGTGACCTTTTTTATGAAAGGTAAAAGCCGTGCGATGTACCCTCTGATCGGTAACAAGATCGCTTACAACTGAAATAATGATGCGCATATTCTTATCTGGGGGCAAATAACTGAAAATATTGACAACAGGGACGGACGCAATAACGTTTGATCATAGACTTTATTAGTTGGCAGAGAATTCGTATTTTTGTTCAATATGACAAACAATCAAAACTTATCTGAAGAAGAACTCGACAAAAAATTTCACAACCGTATTGAGCGCGGTGAAGTAATAGAGCCGAAGGATTGGATGCCGGAGCGTTACCGTAAGCAACTTATACGCATGATGAGTCAGCATGCGCACAGTGAAGTGGTGGGTATGTTGCCTGAGGGAAACTGGATTACGCGTGCTCCGAGTTTGAGACGCAAAGCGGTTCTCCTAGCAAAAGTTCAGGATGAAGCCGGACATGGACTGTACATTTATTGCGGAACAGAAACGCTCGGCATTTCGCGCGAAGAAATGCTCGATGGTTTTCTCACAGGCAAAGCAAAATATTCTTCGATCTTCAATTATCCTACTCTCAATTGGGCTGACATGGGCGCAATTGGGTGGTTGGTCGATGGCGCAGCAATTGTAAATCAAACGGTGCTCGCACGATGTTCTTACGGGCCATATGCGCGTGCAATGGTGCGCATTTGTAAGGAAGAAAATTTTCATCACAAGCAGGGATATGAAATTCTTGCAACAATGATGAAAGGAACTGATGAACAAAAGGCTATGGCACAGGATGCCGTGAACCGTTTCTGGTGGCCATCATTGATGATGTTTGGCCCGAGTGACAAAGATTCTCCGAACAGCGGTGATTTATTAAAATGGAAAGTGAAATTAAATTCGAATGATGAATTGCGTCAGCGTTTTATTGACCGCACCGTTCCGCAGGCAGAACACATCGGGCTCACTCTTCCCGATCCGAGACTGAAATGGAATGAGGCGCGTGATCATTACGACTTCGGAGAAATAAACTGGGAAGAATTTTACAACGTGATTAACGGTCGCGGTCCGTGCAACAAGCAGCGCATGAAGCAGAGACGTGATGCACACGTAAATGGTAATTGGGTGCGTGAAGCAGCAGAATCATATTCCGCCAAAAGAAAATTGCAGGCAGCATAAATTTAAATCAGAACTTTTTTTAAAAAGATTATGTCAAAAGATACACAGTGGGATTTATGGGAAGTGTTCACCCAAAAAAAGCAAGGCGCTCCTCATGAACATGCCGGCAGCGTTCACGCGCCTGACAAAGAAATTGCGTTAGAGAATGCACGCGATGTTTATTCAAGACGAAATGAAGCAATAAGTATCTGGGTTGTACCTAGTGTAACTATCGTTGCAAGCACACCGGAAGAAGTGGGATCGTTTTTTGATCCTGCTAATGATAAAGCATACCGTCATCCTAATTTTTATAAAACTCCAGAAGGGGTTAAATTGTAGTAAGCAATAAAATCGCTCACGATTCTTTTATGGAAAATAATAATCATCTTTTAGAATATTGTCTTCGTCTTGCAGACACCTCACTAATCCTCGGTCAGAGGTTAGGAGAGTGGTGCGGACACGGGCCAATTCTTGAAGAAGACATTGCGCTCACAAACATTGCTCTTGACTGCATCGGACAGGCAAGAGGATTTTATACTTACGTAGCGGAAGTAGAGGGAATAAATAAAACAGAAGATGATTATGCATACCTGCGCGATGAACGTGAGTTTCGAAATCTTCTCATTGTAGAGCAGGCAAACGGTGATTTCGGTCAAACTATACTTCGACAGTTTTTTGTAAGTGTGTTTCAGTTTTATTTTTTCGCTGAACTTAAAAATTCAAAAGACAAAACCATTGCTGCTCTTACAGAAAAATCATTGAAGGAAGTAACGTACCATCTTCGTCATTCATCGGCATGGGTTATTCGTCTTGGTGACGGTACCGAAGAAAGTAAAAGACGAATGATGAATGCTGTTGATGAACTATGGTCATACACCGGTGATATGTTTGACATGGATGCTACTGATGAAGCATTGATCAAAGAAGGAATTGCTGTGGATACAAAAAAAATAAAACCGCTTTGGGAAGCCAAAGTGAAAGAAGTTTTTGCAGAGGCAACTCTTGTTGTTCCTGAAAATATTTTCATGATGAGCGGGAGCAGGGAAGGAAAACATACAGAGTATTTCGGATATATTCTTGCAGAAATGCAATCACTTCATCGCTCTCACCCTGGAGCTCAATGGTAACTAGCAACTAAAAAATGGTAGCGGTTCAATCTTCAATCTCAAATCTTAAATCTTTAATCGGAGAGATTACCGATCCCGAGGTTCCTGTAATTACGATTGCTGAATTAGGAATTCTAAGGGAAGTGAAAGATGAGAACGGAAAAATTGTTGTAACCATCACTCCAACATACAGCGGTTGTCCTGCCATGAAAGCAATCGAAAATGAAATTGCTGAGGTACTCAAAGCAAATTCCATTGAAAGTTTTGAAGTCAAATACACATACTCACCTGCGTGGACAACAGATTGGCTAAACGATAACGCAAAAGAAAAACTTCGAGCATACGGAATTGCTCCTCCTGAAAAAACATCTTCCGATAAAAGTGTTTTGTCTATTCACGCGAAAGAAAAAACTTGCCCTCGGTGTAAATCCACTAACACAGAAATGATTTCTGCATTTGGTTCCACTGCATGTAAGGCGCTGTATCGTTGTAAAAACTGCAGAGAACCGTTTGATTATTTTAAATGTCATTGAAAACATGAATGAATTTATAAAATACAGTATTTCAGATTCGGTCGCAATTATCAAGCTCAACCGCCCTGATAAGTTCAACAGCTTTAATCGAGAGATGGCTTTGCAAATGCAAAAAGCATTGGATAATGCAGCCGCTGACAAAAACGTTCGCGCAGTTTATATCACCGGAGAAGGAAAAGCTTTTTGTGCCGGACAGGATTTAAGTGAAGTAATTGATCCATCCGGTCCCGGTATAAAAAAAATTGTTGAGGAGCATTACAACCCCATCATTAAAAAAGTCCGCACGATTGAAAAGCCCGTAGTTTGTGCAGTGAATGGAGTTGCAGCGGGCGCAGGAGCTAACATTGCTCTTGCTTGTGATGTTGTTTTTGCGGCTTCATCAGCATCTTTCCTTCAGGCGTTTTCTAAAATTGCATTGATACCGGATAGCAGCGGAACATTTATGTTGCCAAGATTGATTGGGTGGAATCGCGCATCAGCATTGATGATGCTTGGTGATAAAGTTCCTGCATCTGATGCTTTGCAGATGGGAATGATTTACAAAGTATTTACTGATGATCAGTTGCAGGATGAAGTAATGAAAATTGCAATCACACTGTCTCAAATGCCGACAAAAGGAATCGGTTTAACGAAAAGATTATTGAATGAATCATTTTCAAATAATCTTGAACAACAACTTGACCGAGAACGTGACCTTCAGGTGGAAGCTGCAAACAGTTACGACTACAAGGAAGGTGTAAAAGCTTTTTTGGAAAAAAGAAAACCTGTCTTCAAAGGTGAATAATTTCTGATGCAGATTTTTCTATCCATACTCACTTCGTTTATCATTTCATTGATGATGATTCCTTCATTGATTGCGATTGCGAGGCAACGAAAAATTTTTGATGCTCCTGGAATTAGAAAACTACACAGCGCAAATACCCCGCTCCTTGGAGGCATCGCAATTTTTGCCGGAACATTGATTTCTGTTTTGTTCTGGGGAGCGCAGTACTTTGAATTGCGCTATTTATTCGTTTTTGTTTCTCTCCTGATTTTATTTTTTACTGGTTCCGTAGATGATCTTCGTCCGTTATTTCCTTCTACAAAATTATTTATGCAGATTGTAGCTTCATTTATTACGGTGACCTTTGCCCATCTCAGCATAAATGGATTTCATGGTTTGTTCGGAATCCATTCTTTGAATTCAATATCATCCATCGTTATCTCGGTTTTCTTTATTCTCTTGGTTGTAAATTCCTATAACTTCATTGACGGCATTGACGGGCTTGCAACAAGCATCGGAATTATTTCTTCTGCGCTATTTGGAATTCTTTTTCTCTCCCTCAATGACATGCTGCTTTCTCTTCTCTCATTTTCACTTTGCGGGGCACTGGTAGCATTTTTATTTTTCAATCTTGCTCCGGCAAAAATATTTATGGGTGATACAGGAACAATGATTATCGGATTCGTACTTTCCTTGTTGGCAATTCAACTAACAGAAGAAACTAGAATGTCAGTATCTTCATTTCACTGGCTGAATTATCTCTCAGCACCTGTAATTACACTTGCTCTTTTAATTATTCCTGTCGTGGATTTCCTGCGAGTCACCTTCGTGAGGATCATTAACGGACGATCTCCAATACGCGGAGACAGAAATCACATTCATCACGTGTTGGTGCGTGCCGGATTTACTCATTTACAAACAACAATTATTCTCATCGCGGTTAATTTGATTTTTTTTTCATCCGCATTTTTTCTCAGAAATATAAATCAAACCGTGCTCTTTTTCTGTTTTCTGGTTTCCGGCATTTTATTGAGCCAGATTCCTTATTTGTTATTGAGGAGAAAGACCACCAAAATCCCTCTTTGACAGGTGCAACTCATTTCTCTTTTCGTTGTATAAAGTAGTTTACTTCATTGCATGGCTGAACGTACAAAACTTCTTTTCATTTTTGGAACAAGACCCGAGGCAATTAAACTTGCGCCTCTTGTTTTAGAATTCAGAAAACATCAGCAGTTTGACGTGAAGGTTTGTGTGACGGCTCAGCACAGGCAAATGCTTGACCAGGTGCTTGCGTTTTTTGAAATTACTCCCGACTTTGATCTCAACATCATGAAACAAGGTCAGACCTTGTTTCATGTTACTGCTGATGGTCTTCGCTCGCTGGAAAAAGTGCTAAAGGAATTTCAACCCAAATTGGTTTTTGTCCAGGGAGATACTACCACCTCATTTGTTGGTGCACTCGCTGCTTACTACTGCAAAATAAAAGTAGCGCATATTGAGGCAGGGTTACGGAGCGGCAATAAATATTCTCCTTTTCCCGAAGAAATAAATCGTGTGCTTGCAGGGCATATCAGCGATTTTCATTTCACTCCAACAAAACAATCGGATGAGAATCTGAAAAAGGAAAATATCTCGCTAAATATTTTTCAGGTGGGGAACACTGTGATTGATGCCTTGTTTCTTGGACTCGATTTGCTTAAGAAGAGCGGAGAAGAATCGTTCTTTAGTTTCTTCAAAGGAATTGATTTCAAAAAAAGAATGGTGCTGATAACCGGACATCGGAGAGAAAGTTTTGGAGAACCGTTTGAAAATATTTGCGGAGCGATAAAAGTTTGCGCAGAAAAATTTCCTGATGTAGAGTTTGTATATCCAGTGCATCTCAACCCGAATGTGCAGGAGCCGGTGAATAGGTTGCTGAGTAAATTGAAAAATGTTCATCTCATTGAACCACTCGGCTACGAACATTTTATCTGGCTGATGAACAAAAGTTATTTGGTACTTACAGACTCAGGTGGTTTGCAGGAAGAAGCACCAGCGCTTGGCAAGCCAGTACTTGTAATGCGCGATGTTACTGAACGACAGGAAGGAGTTGATTCTGGAACTGCAAAACTTGTTGGTACAAACAGGCAACTGATTATTGACGAGCTCTCGCTTTTGCTTTCTGATGAATCTGCATACAACAAAATGGCAAAAGCAGTGAACCCTTACGGTGACGGAACTTCATGCAAAAAAATTGTTGTAATAGTTGCAAAGCTGAACCTCTGACTTTATTGATGGCTCGCTTTCTCTATAAATTTTTCTTTTCCCTTTTCGGATGGAAGATTGAAGGTGTGCTTCCCCTGGAAAAGAAATATATCATCATCGTAGCTCCTCATACAAGTAACTGGGATTTTATGATCGGGCTTTGCGCGCGAAGCATTCTTCGGTTCGATGCAAAATTTCTTGGCAAGAAAGAACTTTTCAAGTTTCCCTTTGGTGCCTTGTTTCGCTGGCTGGGCGGAGTTCCTGTAGATCGAAGCAAACATGTAAACATGGTGGATGCAGTAGCAGAACTTTTTAATCAGCAAGAAAAATTTATTGTAGCCATTGCTCCTGAAGGCACACGCAAGTATGTACCTCAATGGAAAACTGGTTTTTATTTTATGGCACTCAAAGCAAACGTTCCCATAGCTATGGTGACGTTCGATTACAGGAAGAAAGCTGTCATCATCAACCATCCTTTTTATCCCATCGGAAATAAAGATGCAGATATGAAAATTATTTATGATTTTTACATAGATAAGAAAGGGAAGTATGAAAAAGAACTTTCGCATGTTTAGATTAAGCAGCTATGTAAGAGTTTTGTGTACACATGAGATTTAGCGCGATGCTAGTGTCCCAAATTGTTCTAAAGACTTAAGCATTTTCTGTTAGTTTATATAAACAACCTTTATTCTGCCTTGGATTTATTGCAAAGTAATACCTGACAGTTATGAACTAAAACGATTTTCCGCCCCCGTTTTTTGTCAGTTAACCACTTTAATGCCTCCACTCGCCAAAATCTTTTAAACAACTTTCAAACACGTGTAAAAGGCATTGTAAAATGCTTTAGATTTGTTTCACCAAAATCCAAAGCGTTATGATAAATCACCCATTTCAATATTTTCATAAAACGATTTTTTCGGTTTTATTTTTTGTTCTTATCGTTTTTAAAACATATTCTCAAAACACCGGCATTGGCGCTGCTGCCTTTGTTCCCAATGCTTCCAGTATGTTGGAAGTTCAATCGGGTGCCGGAGGCAATCGCGGCTTTCTTCCTCCCCGTGTAACAGACGCTCAACGCACAGCAATGAATCCGCTACCTGCAGCAGCACAGGGTTTGATTGTTTATCAAACCAATACGGTGGGTGCTTCCCTTGAAGGATTGTATTACAATATCAGTACAACAGCAGTTCCCAATTGGATTCGCGTAGCTGCAGGAGGCGATTGGTATCTTACTGGAAATGTGGGAACTATTCCCGGAGTTGCGGCAGGACAAAATTTTATTGGTACTACGGATGTTCAGGATTTTGTAATCGCTACTAATACGGTTGAGCGTGTTCGCATTTTGTCAACCGGCTTTGCTCAGCTTTCAAGTTTGGCTGGAGCGGTAAATGTTGGAACTGGAAATTCAATTGTTATTGCTGATGCTGTTGGCCAACTTGGAAAATACACTACTACTTTGCCGCCAGCTGGTACAACGCTCGAACTTTGGTATCGTCCCGGAGGCGCGCAATACATTCAGCCCGTTTCAAATAATTTTGTGCGCGTATACGATGGTGTACTCGGGTTGCCGTATGGAATTTATTACGATGGCGGAACGCAGGTAGTTGGCGGGTATTTCAGAACCACGGATGCTGCCGCTCCAACTACAGTGGCTGTAGAAGGATTTTCAGATGTAACCGGAAATCAAACCTACGGATATCTTGGTTACAATGGTGCATTTACTTTTGGTGTGGCGCCACAATCACCACAAACGATTAGCGGTATGGCTGTGTATGGTGTAGTAGACGATCCAACACGAGCATCTGTTTTTGCTCGCACAACTGCCAATGCATCAGTTGCTGCTCAAATTGATTATTCGAATGTATGGATCGGCAGTTATAACTATATTGATGACATCAGTGCCGCTTACGCTGCACGGCCTTCAACGTATGCTCAGTTAAATAACGCGGTGAGCCATGGGTTTACAAATTATCCCGCAAACAGGGCAATTGAAATTTACAATGGTGGAGGAAATCCTGGTTATGGAATTGGAGCAGATGGAGAAGCATGGACAGCTGCAATGGATGGTGAGGGCGTGTATGGATACTATAATGGAACGGGAGGAACAAGAAGAGCCGGTGGATATTTTTTCTCCACGGATGGAGTTTTCACTAATAATACAGCAGTAGCAGAAGAACTTACGAACAGTAAAGTGACCGGAGTAGGCGTAGTTGCGGAAATTATTCCAACTCCGACTCACGGAAGAGTAAGAATGACATGCTCCGAATCTCCGGAGTACTGGTACAATGATTATGGAACTGTACAATTGCTAAACGGACACTCACATGTAAATCTCGATCCCATTCTTGCTGATATAATTATTGTTGATGCACAAAACCCCATTAAAGTTTTTCCACAAGCAAATATTTTAAATTGCAATGGGCTTGCAGTATTGAATAAATCAGCTACTGGTTTTGATCTTGTTGAAGTGAGTGGTGGCACTAGCAGCGGTGAAGTAGATTATCAGATCGTAGCCAAGCCAAAGACAAATTATGGCGAAGGTCGCTTTGCTTATGTTGCCGGACCGCTTCTTAAATATGAACAGGATCCTCCTTCCGCAAAAGCAGCCAATCAAGTTGACTGGTCAAACATTTATCGTTGGCCTGCGGACTGGGATGTTTATGGATACGATGTTGAAGCACACACGGGTATTGGAGATGTAATCCTTGGAGGCTCACATGGCGGAAAAATAAAATTGGGTGATGGCAAATATGGAGATGGTTTACCTTCAGATAAAAACGGGTTAAAAGTTTCATCTCATTAAAAAACAAGCACTATGAAACGCAGCTTGAAATATTGCGGTTGCACGATCGCTGCGATCGGGTTATATTCTTCTCAGCTTTTCGCTCAGGGATTGATTAACAATGGTGCATACATTGCTAATAACGGTGCATACATTTATATTGCCGGTGGTGCAGCCATGGGTAATTTTACTAATCAGGATGCTGGAGCCTCAATTGGCTTGGTTAACAACACCGGATTTATGGAGGTGACCGGCAACTGGACTAACAACTCGACTCAAAATATTTTTACTGCAAATACCGGAACGGTTGAGTTAATTGGTACAGCACAACTTATCGGGGGCACACAAACTACATGGTTTAACAATCTCAATTGTCTCGGTGGTGGAAACAAAACATTAAACTTTGCTGAGCTTGTTGGTGGTGGCTATGCCGCACCTGCTGGCGTGCTTGCATTAAATGATCGTTTCTTGCTTTTAAATACAAAGAAATTGACCGTCACAAATCCATTAACAACTGCCATTATAAGAACTACCGGTTACATTGTAAGCGAACATAATGTCGGAAACAATTTAGCAATCATTCAATGGAATGTAGGGGCTATCAATGGCGTGTATGTTTTTCCTTTCGGCACGACAGCAGTTCCTGCTAATTATATTCCACTCACGATTACAAAGACTGCAGGCAATACAAATATTCTCGCCTCTACCCGGCACACATCGCTAAGCGATAATCAACCCTGGCAAATTTCTGTTACACAGATGTGGAGTCAAACAATTCCGGGTGCCGGTCAGGTCCCTGTAGTTATTGATCGTTGGTGGGATATTAAATCCGCTCCTGCCTTTACAGGTGCTGTTAGTTTTACTTATCTTGGAGTTGAAAATACAACTAGTTACGCTCCTGCCGGAACATTCTCCGCGCAAAATTGGGTTGGTACTTCATGGAATCCACCTGTGGGCGCAGGACCCGGAGTAGTTGCCGGAACGGCAGTAGTGTCAATTCCGGCGCAGGCGCTTGGCGGAACTACACCTTGGGTGCTTTCGAACACAACAGCTCCGCTTCCGATTAAACTCCTCTACTTTGATGCAAAAATGAATAACAAAATTGTTCAACTTGATTGGTCAACGGCTACTGAGACGAACAACGCATTTTTCGAAGTGCAACGTTCCACTGATAATCAATCGTTCGAAACAATTGATGTAGTTGATGGAGCTGGCAACAGTACCGTTGTCCGCGATTACAATGACGTTGACAAAAAACCGTTTACCGGAGTTTCTTATTACAGGTTGCGTCAGGTAGATTATGATGGAAAATTTTCTTTCTCTCAAACGGTTCCTGTTCGCCTTGATAATCAAAAGTCGTTCGATTTTGTTTTTGCTTCTCCGGCTGAATCGTCATCAACAGTTACTCTTGGATTTTTTAATACTGTTAGTGAACCGATTAGTGTTCTTGTGACAGACTCTTACGGAAAGAAGATTTTTTCTTCTGAATTTTCGCCAGTTGAAGGGTTTAATAAGAAGGAAATTCAACTTCCTCAATTAGCTTCTGCCATTTATTTTGTGACACTTGCCAACTCTACTAATACGATTACGAAAATTTTTTTTATAAACTGAAGCCATGAAATATCTTCATCTCAAGTTGAAAAAAATAATTTTCACATTACTCGTTTTTACTACAGTATGTTCAGCAAATAGATCATTTGCTCAAACCGTGGGCATCGGCTCTGTCGCATTTGTTCCGATTAACATGCTTGATGTAAAAGGAAGTGCTGTAATTGGTAATACATATTCAGGTGTTAATGTTGCCCCTGCGAACGGACTTCTGATCGAAGGAAATACAGGTATCGGTACAGTTGCGCCTGTTAAAAAGTTAGATATTCGGGGAGACATTCAGGTAGGAGACCCATTAATATGGAGTAGTGCAGCGCAGGATCACATGATCAATTTCGGGGATCTGAACTATGTTTACATTGGTGAAAGAGGTGGTGATGATTTGATGGAACTAAGAGCCGGAAGGTTTTATTTTAATGTTGGGTATGTCGGACTTGGAGTGGCGACTCCTTCGGAAAGATTAGACGTTGTTGGCAACGTGAAATTTTCAGGTGCGTTAATGCCTTCTAATATTGCAGGTATGGCGGGGCAAGTGCTTCGGTCAGCCGGAGCTGGTGTTGCCCCGATTTGGGGACCTCAGATGTCAACCATTACAGCTATTGAACGTTGGTATGTTGCGCCAAGTAACTTCTCTCCAAATACCACTTATACATTTACCGTGAATGGCGTGACAGGGTGCGATGTTAATTCAACAATCACAATTGCACTTAATGGTGAGTGGGCTGTTCAACCAAATATTACAATTAATCATGTTGAAGCCCGTAATGGTGTGGTCAGATTCCGTTTAACTAATAACGATCTTTTCACCACATACATCGGAATGGATTTTAACCTAACTGTGATAAGATAAGAAATGAAAAAAATACTCACAGTTTTCATTTTTATCACTGCAAGTTCTCATGCGCAAGGTGTAGCAGGGAGATCGTATTTAGGAAATCTTCCTCGACCTTTAAGCGCTGCTAAAAATACAGCAAATACATATGCAGTTGGTGAAGTGCAAATCAATACAACAGCGTTTTCCTTCTCTCAAAAAGACAGTATTGTTCAATTGCATTCTGGATACCATACAATTGTAGCAGGTAATCATCAACAACAGGTCATTGAAAAAAGAATGACTGCGCAAAAGGCAACCAGTTTTGAAAGCAATGTTGACAAAAGAGAGGTGAACACAAATCAGAGTGAAAATAAAGTTTCAACTCCGGTAAAGGAAGTGAATGTAAACGCTGAAAAAGCAAAATAGAATTGACGAACCCAAAAGCATCTGTGTGCTTTTACTCTCGTTTTTTATCCTTAGAATTTTCTGAAAGTAGTTTGTTGTTCTCATCGACAAAAACAAATACATCTTCATTGTCGCGCTTCATGAAATATTTTTCGCGGGCAAATCTTTCAAGGTTTTTATTGTTGGTGAAAAGCTCGGTGATCTCTGCTTTGTTCTTTTCTATTTCATGGATGTAATATTTACATTCTTTCTTCAGATCATTCAATTTGCTTCGGTAGCTATGCTGAAGAATAAAATCGTGATGGTCGAAAAAAGTAAGCCATACTAAAAAGCCAAGTAGTGTGAACATGTACTTATTGTAGATGAACGGCTTCAATGCATCAGGAATCCACTTGCGGAGAAAAATATTTTTCTTTCTTGACATGGGGCTAAAGTAAAGAAGTGAATTGCAGAAATAAATGGCTGCTTATTTTTTTACCACAACTTTCTGTTGAAAGCTAATTGACGGAAGCCTTTCCTTTCAATACACTTCCATTCGGATTTTCATTTTCCATAAATGGATACCGGTAATCGGTAGGAGGTACCAGCGTTTCTTTAATGGTGCGCGGTGAAACCCAGCGTAAAAGATTATACATCGAACCTGCTTTGTCGTTGGTGCCTGAGGCCCGGCTTCCGCCAAACGGCTGTTGGCCAACTACAGCGCCAGTGCATTTATCGTTAATGTAAAAGTTCCCTGCTGCATTCACAAGTTTTCGTGCTGCAAGATCAACGGCATATCGATCTTGCGAAAAGATGGAGCCGGTGAGTGCATACATTCCTGTTTTGTCAACGGTGTCAAGTGTTTCTTCAAACTTGTCATCGTCATAGATATAAAGCGTAAGTACAGGTCCGAAAATTTCCTCGCACATGGTTACGTAGTACGGATTTTTTGCAAGAAAAACAGTGGGGTGTATAAAATATCCTTTGCTCTTATCGTACGTTCCGCCAGCCAGAATTTCTACATCGCTGCTCTTCTTTGCCGCATCAATGTAAGATGCAATCTTATCGAATGCCTTTTCATCGATTACTGCATTGAAGAAGTTCTGGAAATCTTCTGTGGGTCCAATCTTTATTGACTTCACATCGTTCAACAATCCGTCTTTCACCTCAGTCCACAAACTACGTGGAATATAAGCGCGGGATGCAGCGGAACATTTCTGTCCTTGAAATTCAAATGCACCCCGTGTGAGTGCTGTCACCAATGATTTCACATTTGCGCTTGGGTGTGCAAGAATAAAATCTTTCCCTCCCGTTTCGCCAACGATTCGAGGGTATGATTTGTATTTATGAATATTGTTGCCGATTGTTTTCCAAATGCCTCTGAACACTTCTGTTGATCCTGTAAAATGAATGCCTGCAAAGAGTGGATGATTGAAAATAATTTCTCCTGCGTCCGGGCCTGAGACGTATACGAGATTAATCACACCGGGAGGTACACCAGCCTCGATAAATACTTTCATTAAAATATTTGCAGCATAAATCTGCGAGTTGGCAGGTTTCCATACTACAACGTTTCCCATCATGGCTGCTGAGGTCGGTAAGTTGCCGCTGATTGCAGTAAAATTAAAGGGAGTAAGTGCAAATACAAATCCTTCTAGTGGACGTTGCTCAAGGCGGTTGTAAACCCCTTTTGAAGACATCGGTTGTTGAGTATAAATTTCGCGCATGAATTGTACATTGAAACGCAGAAAATCAATCATCTCACAAGCTGCATCCACTTCTGCCTGAAAAACACTTTTGCTTTGTCCAAGCATGGTGGCGGCATTGATGGTAGCGCGATACGGACCACTGAGTAACTCTGCGGCCTTCAAAAAAATACTTGCTCGATGTTCCCAACTGAACGATGCCCATTGTTTCCGTGCGGCAAGCGCTGCATCAATTGCTTGTTCTACGTGGGCTTTCTCGCCTGCATGAAAATATGCCAGTGTGTGTTCGTGATCGTGCGGAGGAGCCATACGCACTTTTTTTCCAGTGCGTATTTCTTTTCCGCCAATGTACATGGGGATGTCCATCACTTCGCTACGCATACTGTGGATTTTTGCTTTCAGCGTTTCGCGCTCCGGACTGCCGGGAGCATAGCTGAACATGGGTTCATTTATTGCCTGAGGTACTTGATAAATTGCATTACTCATTCTCTTATTATTTTATGATGCAAAGGTAAGGTTTATGAGAATTGAAATTAAGAATGAAAGGATTCTGATCGAAAATTTTTTTATTTGCAATTGTATTCGGAATTTTAATCAATTCTGATTTCTACTTTTTTTAATTTACGTTTGCATCCCTTTTTCAAAAAGATGCAGCGGAAATTTGTTACCAACCTTGCTTTAGTTCTTACACTGAACCTGCTCATTAAGCCATTCTGGATTTTTGCCATTGACCGCAATGTGCAGATTGCGGTGGGTTTTGAGCAATACGGTTATTACGCCATACTGCTGAATTTTTCTTTTCTGTTGAATATAATTCTCGACTTCGGCATCACCAATTTCAACAACAAAAATATTTCTCAAAACAATCATCTGCTGAGCAAGCATTTTGCAAGCATTACTTTTCTAAGGATTTTACTTGCCGTTTTATTCTGTATCATCTCCATTGTTGCCGGGCTTATCATCGGCTATACCTGGGACATGTTGAAAATGCTTCTTGTTCTCGTACTCAATCAGGCATTGATTTCTTTCATACTTTATTTGCGTTCTAATCTGGCTGGCTTACATCTTTTCAAAACAGATAGTATCATTTCTGTTCTCGATCGCACCATAATGATTGCCATTTGTGGGTTTCTTTTGATGGGGCATATACACGATCATACCTTTGACATTCGATGGTTTCTTTATTCTCAAACAATCGGGTACTTTATTACTGCGCTCGTTGCATTTGTAATTGTTATTGACAAAGCAAAATTCAAACGGCTCGTTTGGCGCTGGCCTTTTTTTCTGATGATACTGAAGAAGAGTTATCCCTACGCCATTCTTGTTTTGCTGATGACATTTTACAATCGCATTGATACGGTAATGCTCGGACGTATGCTTGTTGACGGAGCGGAACAAGCGGGTATTTATGCTTCGGCTTATCGTTTACTTGATGCCACTAACATGATTGCGTTTCTGTTTGCAGGATTATTGTTGCCGATTTTTTCGCGCATGATAAAATTAAAACATTCTGTTGAACAAATGGTGCGGCTTTCGTTTTCATTACTTGTAGTTCCGGCAATTGTTATTGCTGTCTGTTCTTATTTTTTCCGTGTAGAATTTATGACGATGCTCTATGCCGGCACTGCGCACATTGAAAGCTCTGCAAGAGTTTTCGGAGTACTCATGTGTTGTTTCGGTCCGATTTCTTCAACTTATATTTTCGGAACGCTGCTTACTGCAAACGGAAGTTTGAAACAATTGAATATAATGGCAAGCACAGGTATGTTTATTAATATTGCTCTTAATCTGTTTCTTATTCCGAAGTTGGAGGTGTTTGGTTCTGCAGTTTCAAGTTTATCAACTCAACTGCTTACTGCGCTTGCACAAGTGTTGATGGTGCAGTACTTGTTCAGGTTCAAAATAAATTGGCGGCTTCTCGGGGCACTTGCATTTTTCTTTGTAAGCACAATTGCCATCAACTATTTTGTTTCGGGTTTGCCGATGGGTTGGATTTCACGCTTTGCAATCAGTGCCTCAGCTTGCTTTGCTCTTGCGTTCATTCTTCGGCTTATTTCTATTCGCAATCTCATTCACATTGTTAAGTACGAGGAGTAAATTAAAATTCCGTATATTGAATCCAGATTGTTATTGGATTAGAGATTTTGTATTGAGAAAATTTTTGCAGGTAGAGGAAATTGCCGTAGGTTTGACTCCCTTTTTCAAACAAACTCAACACACCTCTACTTTTAATTAATGTTTCAGAAAGCGCGTGAAACGGCTTATTTAGAATCGACAAGTCTATTTGTAATGCTTGTGAAATGGCGTAAGCCGCTGTTAATTACAGTGCTTGCTGCTGCAATTCTCTCGTATATTTTTTCAGGACCTTATTTTATTCAGCCGAAATACAAATCAACGGTTATCTTTTTTCCAACCGCTTCCAATTCCTTAAGTCGTGCATTACTTGACGACAAGGTTTCCGACAAGGAAGATTTGCTTGCTTTTGGCCAGGAAGAGCAGGCAGAGCAAATGCTTCAGATTCTGAATAGCGATGAAATAAGAAATGCAGTTGTGGCGAAGTATGATTTGATGAAGCATTATGGCATTGATTCTAAATCAGATTATCCTATAACTCAACTGGTGGGTGAGTATGAGAATAACATCAGTTTCCGTCAGACAGAATATCTTTCTATCCGCATTGACGTGCTTGATACAGATCCGAAAATGGCAGCAAGCATCGCCAATGATATTGCTTCACTTGTTGACAGCATGAAAACAAAAATTCAAAGGCAGCGTGCTGAACAGGCACTTGCGATTCTTGAAAAAGAATATACTGAAAAAGTTGCTCATATAAATGCAGTTGAGGATTCCCTGAAATGGCTTCGCGAAAAAGGAATGATGGATTACAACAATCAATCGGTGATATGGACAGAAGAGTACGCTAAATCATTCAGTACATTTAATAACGAAACTGCATCGTTGAAGGTATTAGAAAAATATAATAACGATAAGGACTCTGCAATCTTTAACACAAAGGCGCGTATTGAAGGCGCGCAGGCGCGGATGAAAACTGTGCAGCCGAAGCTTGATGTGATTGCAAAATATGGCGGAGCAAACCTCTCATTGATCGGACAACTTTTTTATGACCGCGAAGAATTGAACAAGGTAAAAATGCAATACAATAAAATGAAAGTGGATGTGGAACAAAATCTTCCACATAAATTTATCATCAATAAAGCAGTGCAGGCAGAAAAGAAAAGTTATCCCATCCGTTGGCTTATCGTGATGGTTTCGGTTTTCTGCTCATTCATTGTGGCTCTCATTTCAATTTTCATCATAGACCGCTCCAGAGAAATCGGATACCGAATCTGATAAATCCAAGGCATACTGTACTCATGAATTCATATCTCCAATCAGCAGACGTTTTTAAAGTAATCAGCGAAAAGCGTAAGCCACTCATTTTTGTAGCTGTATTGGCGTTAATTGCATCGGCTATTTTTTCCGGCCCTGCTTTTATAAAACCCCGCTACAAATCAGAGGCAATTCTTTATCCATCAAATCTTAACAAGTACAGCGAAGAAAGTTCCTCCGAGCAGATGATTCAGTTGCTTGGTGCTTCTGAAATCAGGGACTCTATCGTTAAAGCATTCAACTTGTATGATCATTACGAAATTGATTCGATCAAAAATAAATCGCACCGAACGGAAATGATCAAGCAATACGATCAGAATGTTTCTATAAATAAAACAGAATACGAATCAGTTAACATTGTAGTGTACGATACCGATCCTGTTTATGCTGCGGGTATTATTGATTCCATGATCGTTTATTTTAATAAGAAAGCACGCGCGCTGCAGCGCGAGAAAAGTTATGAAGTGCTACACATGGCAAAGAGCCGGATGCAGATTAAAAAAGCGGAAATGGATTCAATGGAAATTATTATTCAGGGTTATCGCGATAAGTTTGGGTTGCTGGACTACAAAACACAGGCGCAGGAGTATGCCCGCGCTTATGGAAAAGCATTGCAAAGCGGATCGCCACGCGCCATTTCTGAAACCAAACAAATGTTATTTACGCTTGGAGATAAGGGCGGAGAGTTTAATTCGCTCACAGAACACTTGTGGCGTATTCGCGGTACTTACAACGATTTGAAACAGGATTACGAAAATTCCATCAACGATGTAACCAAAGAACTTACGTATGAAAATTTAATTACTCAACCGGTTCCTGCCGATAAAAAATCGTACCCGATACGATGGCTCATCGTTGTTGTTTCCGTTTTCTGTTCGCTCTTCATGGCTTTTCTTTTGCTTCTTTTTCTCGATTCGCAAAAAGGAAAAGCAACCATTCATTAATTTTTCCTGATCGCCATGACCGATACGCTGCGGCTCAGATGGTTTTACGGAATTCTGATTTCATTTATCGCAATCAGCTGTGTTTTTCTTGCCAATGAATTTTTCTGGATTGCATTGTTACCCGTTCTACTAGGAGTAGTTTTTCTTGCCATGTTTGCAATGGATGTGCTGCTCATGATCATTGTTTTCTGCACTCCGCTTGCCATTAACCTGGAAGGAAAAGATTTTGGAATTGCCCTGAGCTTGCCCACGGAACCGCTAATGGCGGGAGTGATGTTGCTCTTCCTGATCAAGATTGCTTTTGAAGGCGGCTTCGACAGGCGTGTGCTTTATCATCCCGTTTCAATTGCCATTATTCTTTATCTCGCATGGATGTTTCTCACCTGCCTTACCAGCACCATGGTGGTTGTTTCGCTGAAACATTTTGTGGCGAAACTTTGGTTCATCTGTCCGTTTTATTTTCTGGGCACACAAATGTTTCGCGATTTTAAAAACGTGCGCAAGTTTATCTGGCTTTATATTGTTCCGCTTCTCATTGTTATCATTTACACAATTATTAATCATCAGCAGCATGGCTGGACAGAAAAATCAGCACACTGGGTGATGTATCCCTTCTACAACGATCATACTGCCTATGCTGTAGTTATTGCCATGTTTCTGCCTATCACGATTGGTTTTTCATTCGATAAGGATGCGAAACCGTTTACTCGTTTTTTCTCCGTCATCACGTCACTCATTTTTGTTCTCGCTATTGTACTCTCCTACACCCGCGCTGCATGGGTTAGTTTATCAGTTGCACTTATACTTTTTCTGATTTATTATTTCAGGGTGCGCTTCTCCATCGTGTTTCTGGGTCTTGTTACAGCACTCATTTTATTTTTTACGTTTCAAACGCAGATCATGATTAAGCTGGAACACAACCGCGCGCAATCTGCTACTGATTTTAACAAACACCTGCAATCTATTTCAAATATTTCTACTGATGCGTCAAACCTGGAACGCATTAACCGCTGGCATAGCGCCATGCGCATGTTCAGAGAGAAACCCATGTTCGGCTGGGGACCGGGAACGTACCAGTTTAAGTATGCACCGTTTCAGCAGAGCAAGGAGAAAACAATTATCAGCACCAATGCTGGCGACCGCGGCAATGCGCACAGCGAATACATTGGGCCGCTGGCGGAATCGGGTGTGCTGGGGTTGGTTACGTTTGCACTTGTGCTTATTGCAGTGGTTTATCGCTTCACTATTCTTTACAGCAATTCAATGGATCGCGAAATTCGGTTGCTTACGCTCAGCATTTTTCTGGGGCTGGTTACGTACCTTGTGCATGGTGCGCTAAATAATTTTCTTGATACTGATAAAGCCAGCGTTCCGTTTTGGGGTTTCATAGGCATACTTGTGGCTATGGATGTATATCATGCAAAGGAGCGAAAGTACAGGGAGAAGAAGGCGGAGGAGAAATAATTTAGGTTTAAACTTGGGCGTTAAACTCTTTTACTGCATTACCTGCTTCTGCTCCGCTTTTGGCAAGGTGCTGTTAGCGGTTCGTTGTTATTGTCTGTCAACTGTGTAATTCAGTTCAGTTACTCCACAAACAAATTGATGAGTAGTCAATAGTTTTAGTTTTATTTTGTCTTTGATGCCTGTAAACAGTGGAATGCCTTGTCCAAGAATAATAGGATTAACAAATAGCCAGTAGCCGTCAATTAAGTTCTGTTGAATAAGCGAATGTGCTGCTGAGGGGCTGCCAAAAAGCAAGATTTCTTTACCTGCCTGTTGTTTTATTTCATTTATTTCGTTTGAAAGGTTGTCGCGAATAATTTTTGTGTTAGTCAAGCCCGCGTCTTTCATTGTTTTTGATAAAACAACTTTGTGAACTTTGCTATACCACTTTGAATGTTCAATGTCGTGCTTGGTTGCTGTGGGCTTGTCTGCTGCGGTAGGCCAGTAACTTTCCATCATCTGATAAGTTACCCGTCCATAGATTGCAGTGTCGCCTTCGCTTATCCGTTTACCGACATGATCAAAAATTTCTTCATCAACTTTAATCCAATCCATTTCTCCGTTCGGTCCTGCTACAAAACCGTCAAGCGATATGTGCATCAATGAAATTATTTTTCTCATACAGTTCTATTTTTTATTGTTGTCTATGGTTTGTTACTGTCGTTTTACAATGATCGCTAAAGCATCATTTTAAAATTTGCATTTATCTGCATGTTGGTGCAGTTTTTCTTTTCATCCGAAGTCGTGTCGTTCATTTCCATTGCTGATTCTCTCGGAGGTTGAATAGCAAATCATAAGTTCTGTCAAGTCCGTAAGTTCCCATTAAACCGTAGTCGTCTATCTTCTTTATTTTTCCATTGTCATAAGTTATTTTCAAAGTGCAATCTTGACTGTCTGTACAACCAACTGCATAATTGCTATCAAGTTTTGCAAAGTCAATATAGTTCAAAAGATTTATCAGCAAATGGAAATTCGTTGTGTCAATAGTAGTAGTAAATTTTTTATCGGACATTTTCTTTTTAGCATCAATTAAACTGGTTATGTCATGAGGACAGTAACTTGCTGTCCTATTCTGATTAATCGTTAGGTCGAATATTGGACAATCTCCAAAACAAGGTCGTCCCTTTGAATATTCAATCTTTTCAATCCTATGAGTTGCAGGAGTTGAATTAAGCTCAACAAAATCTCCGAACTTAAAAATTAGAATATCTGTCATTAGAGTTCTTACTTTATCATGATGAACCCAATCAGGTTCGCTCATATGATAATTAAGGATAACTGGTAAACTGTCAATTTCTGCAACAACAGGGAATGTGCAATCCTGAAAACTTTTTCTGGTAATTCGCTTGATAGAGAAATTATTTTCACCGCTATCCATAATGCATATTACATGATTTTCACCAATTGTATCAGGCGGAGAAGAGGCAATAGAAAGGAAATTTCCTAAAACCAAGAGGTCAGTATAGCCGTTTCCATCAAAGTCATCTTTTGTCCATGGCTGAACTTTGAGTGAGTCAGAATAGTGCTTGCAGGATATATTTGAACTTGCGCCAAACTTATCGTTAAATTTTAAAGGGTCATTTACTTTGAAGTAGGAATAATCATTGTTTATTGATGTAACTATTGATTCAATTTCAGATGCAGAATTTATATCGTCAAGTTTGTTGTGATGTTTTGCAGCGTAATTTCTTGAATCAACAGATGGAGATTGTTTTGTTTGTCCGTTGCAACTCAACAAGATTAAAGATGAAGTCAAGTAAATTAATATCCGTTTCATGTGTGTCTGTTGATGTCAGCAATGCCGTTCAATCGGAGCGAAATAATTGCGCATAACAATTAAATATCCTCACCTCAAAGATAGAAAAGTTCGTTTATCCGCACAGCACCACTGGCTAAAACAAAACAGTCATCAGTTTTTTTTTCGGTAAAATACTTACAGCTCAAAAAATCTACAACAAAAAGAAGAGCGCCCCCCGCGCTCTTTTTTTTGTTTGCCGTAAATAGGTTTACGGAGCAATAATAGAATTCGGATCGCTGAAAGCGCCCGCGCCATCGCTGCCGTTTGCACACGCGCGCACCCAAACGCGGTTGCCACTATGCAAACCCATAATTGCGTAACTGGATTTTGTAGGGTTTGCCGCAGTTGCCCAAACCGTTGCCGGTTAGCTTTTGCGCTTTGTTTTCAGCATACTCACCTAGTTCGCTGTCTGATTTTTCTTGTAATCCCAGGTTTGGGATAATTACCATAATAATAATCATAGAATTTTGGATTTTAAGGGTTAGAAATATTAACTATTGATAAATTTGATTGATTTCGAGGTTTCGACGTGTCATAAAATGATTTTATGATACGATAAAATTGCAACATGATACCATGTTGAAAGAAGATGGCACCAAAAAATGATAACATGATATTAAGTTGAACCAAGATGACATCATAAAATGAAAACCTGATGCCATGTTGAAATAAGATGACATCATAAGATGAAATCCTGATACCATGTTTAAAAAGGATGGCATCATTAAATGAAAACCTGATGCCATGTTGAAGCAATCTGGTACCAAAAAACAATCTTCTGGCATCAGGTCGTGAATTTATGACACCGGAAAATAAGAGAATAGTACGAGGTTGAAATAAACTGATCTCAGAAAATAATTTTCCGCAATTGGATATTTTCAATGCTAAATCAAGAATCCTAAATCCGGTCTGTCCCGTTTTTTTCAGGAAATAAAAAATCCCGCTCAGCGTTCTGACTAACGCAAACTCTGTTACATCAAAATCAAGTAGTTGCAAAATTGAGTTCCTCATTAGTCAATGCGAATTTATGGATTTGTTTATTGATATTTCTAAGTGCGGCAAGTTTTCTTTTTTGTGCGTGAAAGAG
>JBBRND010000036.1:0-39541 GCA_038230515.1 Bacteroidia bacterium
CGTACAAAGAAAATTGTTGGAACTAATTTACATCCTGTGGAAGAAAGACGAAGTATTCAATCCAAACTATCAAACCCAGAAAAAGAAAGAGCCCGCCTTAGCGGACCCTTGCGAACTGACTTAAAGTCGTTCTAAATTTGAAAAGCAAAAATAAATATAATTCTGCTTGGTTCTTAACATAGAATCTTCGGAGTTTCAAAGCACTGCTAACATCAAACTTCAAAGCATCGAATCCACGTACTTGAGAACTACCGAACAGAAAATTGTTACAATCACAGATTGTTTATATCTTTGCAAAAAATATTTACACAATAAAAACAATACTTAAAATGAAAAAAATAATTCTATTCTCTACAGTAATCATTGCATTGCTCGCATTCAAACCAACTGAACAAGCTACATGGACAGTTGACAAAGCACATTCTAAACTTAACTTTACAATTTCACACTTATCCCTCTCTGATGTGGATGGAACATTTAAGATTTATGACGCAACAATTACAACTACAAAAGAAGATTTTACAGATGCTACTGTTGAAATGACAGCGGATGTAAGCAGCGTTAATACAGATAATGAAAAGCGTGATCAAGATATCAAAGGACCGGATTATTTTGATGCATCAAAATTTCCCACTATCTTTTTTAAAAGCAAATCTTTTAAAAAGATAAAGGAGAACACTTATAAAGTAACAGGCGATTTAACTATGCATGGCGTTACAAAAGCTGTTTCATTGGATGCTATCGGAAAAATCGGAATGAACCCGATGAGTAAAAAAACAACAGGAGGTTTTAAAGTAACTGGAATGATAAAACGCACTGACTTTGGAATTGCAACATCAACACCTGCTGCAATGGTAGGTGATGAAATTTCATTAACAGCCAACCTTGCGTTTGAGAAAAATTAATTAAAGAGCGGCTACTATTTGCTGACATTGGACGGCATAGCACAACTGCCGGAGATTATATGTTAAGAGCAGCAGCAGTGGTGGCTTCGCTCGTAACAATTGCAATTGCGTCTTCAATGATTAGACTCCCTACTGGAACATGCTATTTATTGTTCCCGGACTAAGTTGCTTTGCATTTGCTGTATTGGGCTTTTTACTTGCTAGCCAGAGCGAAGTAATAAAATAAAACAAAAACCGTCAGTTATTCACCGGACTTTTTATAAAAAATACGATCTCTTCATGGTTCTCAATTATTGACAGAAGTATTGCAGAATGCAGGGGCAATGAAAGCACCTTCATCACTGATTTACAAAAAGGAATTCTCTTAAATGCGCTTTCCTAACTTTACTTGTAGGAGCAGTTAATTCTTACGCCTGATGCGATGCTTTTGCTTTTGTGAAATGGAGAAAATGAGTTCGGTAACCGTAGAGCAAAAACAAGTTGAGAGCCATTAAAACAACAGCCATTATTACCCCTTCCGGAGCCAGGAACAGGTGAAAGAATAAAATGTTGAGATTGATGGCAAACAATATCAGTAAAGCCAGCGGCACAAAACGGTTTGTAAGCAAGGACAGTCCACAGGCAGTTTGAAAGAATCCCAGCAACGGAATAAAATAGACTGATTTCATCATTCCGACAAAGTAATCTCCTGCTGCGCCAGTGGGCGGAGTCATTGGTATGAAATGAAAAAACTGGTTAAGTCCGAATACAAAAAATACCAAACCTAATAGAATTCTGCAAATGATGATGGCTGTTTTCATAGAATTGTTTTTTAAATGTTATTCGCCAAAAGTAATTTTAATTCTATAAAATAAAAAAGAGATGTGCAAAGTTTTTCACCATCGGAGGAGACACACCTGCTGAATGAATTTTGCAGATGCTTCAGCTTATACATTGCTTCCTGACTCTGGAAAAAACTGCGAGTAACCCAGCAGCATCAGCATCGAGGTTTTAAAAGAATATGAAAGGGCAGCCCACTGTGGACTGCCCTTTGTACTAAACCTCAGAAAACCATTGTTAAAAAGTCATCAATTAAAATGCAACTACAGATTCTAACACGAAGCCGCTGAATTTTCCCTGGTACTGGTAATCATACGGTGTAAAGTTTTTGTAGTCCTGCATTACATATTCGCCTTTCAGCTCAATGTTTTTTATCGGGAACCAACCGGCTGCAATTGCAGTGCGGCTCACGGTTACCTTATAGTCTTCAAACAATTGCTGGCCTGTTACAGTTACATATCTTGCACCAATGTAACATTGCTCCCTCGGCAAAAAGCGGTAAACAAGCTCTGCAGCCATTTGAGTGAACGTGCGTTCCTCTCCGGCTTTTTCAAAATTGCATCTGCCTTTGGCAATTTCATATCCTCCGAAAAACTCCAATCCTTTAAACTTGATGAAAGGATTGATCATAATGGAAGTTACTTTGTTATTTAAGATGGGCAACAGGCGACCTGAATCTTTATTATTCAAAGTAGTACTTGGTCCGATGCCTGTTGGTATTCCGTTAACAAATATTGTAGAACGCGCCTGCTCCATTACCATAGAATAGTGAGAGCCGGCACGATCGCCAAGATAAAGGGTATTAGCTACGTCTCCTGAATTACTGTAGTAAGACGCTGACAAACGGCCCCTGAAGTCTCCCATTGTTCTGTCAAAAGCTATCTTGCCAAGGATGGATGGATTACTCTTAATTGGGTCGTTAATGCCCGGAGGTTGAGTTGTTGGATTAGGGGTAACGTTTCCTTCTATCTGTCCGTTGGTCATTCCTCCCATCAATTCAAGCCCCTTGAAAGGGAAGATATAAAGCTCTCCGCCAATTTCAGTAGTAAACGCATCCATAATATAGTTTTCTACAAATGGATTGTAAATACAATTACCTGCATCCGATCTGCGGAATTGCATATCGCCATAGTTCGGTTGAAACTCTCCAACTTTTAACCTTAAGTATTTGGAGAACCATTCAGGGTTTCCAAACATAGGGAGCTTGTCCACCTGAATATATCCGCCTTTTACCCACATTTCCGGATGATGACGACCGGACATGTAAGATTCAATACTTACCCGAATACCATCGGCTAGTTGTGCATCAATATACAAATTTGCCATCGCAGTATTAAACCCTCTGAGTTGAGCAGAAGCGGAATCGCCATCTGCACCTGCTCCGTAAAGAAGATTTTTATTTACAAAGTTGCTTTGGCTTTCCGGAACATAAGAAGGAGTGTTGGAATGTTTCAACGATTGAAAATCCTGCGTGAATGCACCTCCAATTTTCACTTTCATTTTATCGAAAGCGGGCTGGTCGTCCCATTTGGAGGGTTCAAACACGTTAATCCCCTTTTGATCCGGGGAACGAAAGTATTGCATTAACGAATCTTGCGCTGAGGCAATTCCCGCAGTCATAAATGAAAGCAGGATAAAAATAGTACTGATCTTTTTCATACTTGTTTGTGATTTGGTTGTTAAATTGATTTAATTGGGTTTAATTTGATTTAATAATTTAGTCAGATATATTTTAAAAGCAATTTCTATTTCGTCTCCTGTTTTTAACATGCCAAGTAAGGCTGTTGGCGGAACTACCTTATAGTCTGTCATTTTAATTTTTTTGCTTCCGGCAATGGTTATTACTCCGGTCGGCTCTACCCTACCGTGTACACTTACCGTGTTGGGGAGTGTAACTCCGGCAATAGTAATGGTGCCGTCCAGATTAAGATCGTAACCGTCTCCACTTGGGCTTATAGAGTTAATTTTATTCATGTTGAAAATAATGCTTTTGTAGGTGGGCGATTTCAATGCTTTGTAAACATTCTCATCCATGGCGTTGCTGTTGTTTTCACTTTTCAAGCCATCAGTGGGTACTTCAACATACACCAGTTTGAGATCTTTTATTTCCTGCCCTTCACAATTCAGTTCGCAAGAACCTTGAAGCTTTGTCGCATTCAGCGCCCAGTCGTGCAAATTGGATGTTCCCTTTACCTGCATGTTGTAAGAAGGAATGGTGTACTTATTTTGCGCACCAACATGTGTTGAAATAAAAAAAATGAAACCGAAAAAAAACGCTATTTCCCTGGCCGGAAATTTTCCGATAGTCTCAAGAGCATGTTTTCTCACTGTGGCAGAGATAAATCGCATGGTTGTTTTCGAAAACGGTTGGCAATACTATGAAAAAGAAAATAACTTCCAAAATTTTCTAAAAAAAGCGATTATTGATTTGGGTAACTGATGCCCTATGAGAGTTATCCTACATGTAAAAAAGTAAGGATGTAAATAGAACGAACAACTAACAGTTAAAGCAAAACCCCTGAGAAATTTAAAAGCATCTCAGGGGTTTTCTCTATTTGTATTAGCAATCGATTTACATATTCGACTTCTTGCCCATGCTGGTAACTTTAAATTCTGTTCTGCGATTTTGTTGATGCTCCTCTTCGCTGCATTCCACTCCATTCTTGCAGCGGTTTATCAGTTTGGTTTCTCCATAACCTTTTGCGGCAATACGCTCTTTGCCGATGCCCTGAGCGATGATGTAATTAACTGCAGCTTCAGCTCGCTTCTGAGAAAGAATCATGTTGTATTTATCATCGGAACGCGAATCGGTGTGAGAAGAAAGTTCAATCGTAATGCTGGGATTATCCTTCATAATGGAAACTAATTTATCCAATCCCACTGCGGCATCCGGGCGGATAGCCCATTTGTCAAGATCATAATAGATATTTTCAAGTACAATCGGTTTGTTCACAACGATCTCTTCCATCTCTAGTTTAAGTGTTACACTCATATCTTCCGAAACTGTTTTGCCAATGGTGCTGACGGTCTCTGTGTTGGTGAAGAAATTATCCTTTGAGCCCACCACCACGAAATCAGAATTCTGGTTAAGCTTAAAATTAAAAGTTCCGTCAGGTCCTGTTGTAAATGTTTCGCGCTTGCCCGAAGTTTTATTCAACAACTCTACCACTACTCCTTCCAGCGGGGCTTGTGTTGTTTTAAGCACGGCTATACCATGAAGATTAAAGCGCAGGTCGTTCATTTTGAAAGAATAGATATTATCCTGCACCGTGTTTGCGCGGTCGCTGGAGAACATGCCACCCGTAGCGCTGTCATTCATCAGCAGGCCGAAATCATCGTGACTCGAATTGAGGGGGTAACCCATATTCACTGCATCGTTCCAACTGTCACCATTTTTACTTGCATAAAAGATATCAAGTCCACCCATGTTGCGGTGTCCCTGCGAGGAGAAATACAAAATAGAATCCTGATAAACAGTCGGGAACATTTCATTGTATGCCGTGTTAATCTGCGGTCCCATATTTACCGGAGTACCCCATTTTCCGCCTTCTTTTTTCACCATCCAGATATCAGTTCCTCCCAATCCTCCGCTCTTATCGCTCACAAAATACATGGTGTTGCCATCTTTCGATAATGCAGGATGCCCGCAGGAATAATCGTCAGAGTTAAATGGCAACTCAGTTAATGCCGACCATCCGGCTGATGTCCATTTGCTTTCGTAAATTTTTAGATTTACCACATCATCATCACCCTTCCTTGTCTTTTTGTGAACATAATTATCGCGGCTGAAATACATGGTACTGTCATTACCAAACACAGCAGGCCCGTCATGATATACACCGTTCACATCGCCCTTCAGCGCTTCCGGTATAGCCCACGCACCTGTCTTATCTTTTTTAGAAAAATAAAGATCAAGGAAAGGTTGCCCTGTCCATGCATACATTTTTCGGGCAGCCATATCTGTTGAGCGGTCACTCACGAAAACAATACCGTCTTTGTAAGCAGTGGGAGAAAAATTGCTTTGCCCCGTATTGATGTTAACCGGCTCAATGGTGTATTTAAGAGAATCTTTTTTCAGCTCATCTATTTTATCACAACTTTCGAGTAGCATTTGTGCATTTTTATCGCCCGGCATATCCTTCAGATAACTTTCAAGCCAAATAATCGCAGATTGATATTTTGAGTTGCGCATCAGTATCTTTGCGTATTCCAGCTTATGTTCCGGTTTCACAGCCGTCATCTGCACTACGTTGGCATATGCTTCTTCTGCCTTAGGCATATTATTTACATTCCGGTAGCTTTCTGCCAATTTTATTTTTGCCTCTGCAATGGGTTTCCTGCTCAATGCTTTTTCATATTCTGTGATAGCGCTGTTATAGGCAAGCTCGCTGTAAAGTAGGTTTCCCTGCCTGAGGTGATACCCTGCACCGCACGAATTTAGAATAATTGCAATAACCACTGCCGTGAATATGGTAGAATATCTTTTCATCATGATCTGTTTTTTATGAAAGTGAATCGGGTTGTTCAATTCTTATTTTTAAATTCTTAATTTCAAATTCCTAAAAATACCTTGGTGTTTTCATCTTCATAATATCATATCCGAAATCATACCCAAGCATGATTTCATGCGATCCGTCAGAATAATGTTTCACATCTGTAAGCGTGAAATCGTATGCATATCCTAACGTTAATTTGCGGGTAAGCTGAATCTCAATCATGGCAACGGCTGCATCATTTGTGCGGTAACTTCCACCAATCCACAGAATATTTGCCAAAAGCACATTCAGATTCAGGTCAGCTTCTACTGGTGCATTGGGAGTGTACTTCACCATCACACTTGGTTTCACCACTACATCAGGTGTAACAGAGATTGCAACACCGGATGTAATAAAATAGTGCCGCACCTGGTGAGGGATTTCCTTTAGCTGATTACTGTTTACCGTTAGTGTTTTGCTTGGGTCATAGCTCAACACTTCAGGTGCTGATACTCCGGCATAGAAACGCTTGCTGTAAAGATACAATCCAGCACCAAGGTTGGGAAGGATGTTTGATGTTTTGTCTCCTGCAAACTTCGGGTCATTGGCATCCCAATAAACAAGATCAGAATTTTTCCTCACCCAATAGGAAATGCCCCCTCGCAAACCCATTCCGAGTTTTAAGCGATTGCTTACTTTAATATGATAAGCAATGCTGAGGAAAAAATCCGTGCGGTCAGTCACTCCTTCATGATCATGACTGAGAACGCCACCCCATCCCAGATTCGTGTTGCCAATAGGACCATGCAAAGTTGCCACTTCGGTGGTAGGAGCATTGTCCCACTTCACCCATTGGTTACGATAAAGGAGGGTTGCCATCATATAATCCTTGCTGCCTGCATAAGCAGGATTAACAAGCAAATGATTGAACATGTACTGGCTTAACAATACATCCTGCTGTGCATACACATTAGCCGTTGCAAAAGCAAGACAGGCAATTACTAAAATCTTTTTGATCATTCTTATATATATTAAAATGTCTTTTCTTTGTTTTAGATTTTCTGATACTGATTACCGTCTCAAATCAACATACGTATTCCTTGTCATTCCGCTACCATCATTTATTACAAGTATTACATAATAAGTTCCGTCAGGAAGCGGATCACCCTTATCATTGACGCCTTTCCAGTCATGATTTACATAGTTATCCTTCTTATATACTTCATTTCCCCAGCGGTTGTACACGATGAAGGTGTTAGCCGGATAATTTTCTATTCCATGAATATTGTAATCATCATTGAAACCATCAGAGTTTGGTGTAAAGCCCGTAGGCAGGTCAAGATCAAGACAAGCGCCATCATTCTTTATCTTCAAGGTGATGCTGTCACTCGCATTGCATAGTCCATTTACAACACTCCATACTAGTATGCTGGTTCCCGGCTGGTCTGTGCTATATTTAATATCAGCAGATGCCGAGTCATCAATTGTGCCTGTGCCGACTGCCACAGACCACGTACCTGTTCCCGGTACCGGCTGGATCGCTTTCACATCGAAGTGTCCGCGATAGTCTTGACTGTGTAAACAAAAGGCCGTATCAGGACCGTCTATTTGTGCAGTTACCGGTTCATCGGCAAGAACCTGAACAGAAGCCATTGCCATGCAATGCGTAGTAGTATCCGTAATGCTCCAGGTGAATGAAGTAGTCATCGTAAATTGCAATCCTGATGCCTGAGAATTGGCACTTGTTGTATCATCAAATGTTACACCCTGATCAGAACTTGTCCATACTCCTGTTTGGTTGTTCAACAATGTTCCCGTTAGCGAAGTTGAAGATCCGCACACTTCTGTTGGCGCAGTGGCAGTTGTAGTAAGTGCCGGGGGATCAATTATCGTAAATGTTCCAGTGCCCGTGCATCCGTGAAAATCAGTAACTGTCACAGTATAGGTTCCTGAAGAAAGATTGGCTAATGTATCACCGCTTCCTGCAACCGGTGACCATGAATAAGTATAAGCAGTGGTACCACCGGAAACAACGGCTATTGCTATTCCATCATTACCTCCATTACAGGTCACGCTGCCTGATCCACTCACGCTAACAGCAAGAACATTCGGTTGATCAATAGTTGCTGTGGCTGAAGCAGTGCAACCGTTCGCGTCAGTTACATTTACAGTATAGGTGCCGGCAGGAAGGTTGGAAGCTGTTACTCCCGAACCTCCAATCGGAGACCATAGATAAGTATAAGCTGTTGTACCCCCGCTCACAGTTACAGTAGCTGCTCCGTTCACTTCGCCATTGCAATTTACGCTATCTATATCTGTTACAGAAATGGATGCGTCAAGGACAATCGGTTCAGTGATAGTATCGTTTACAATTAAAGTGCATCCGTGAGCATCAGTAATTGTAACAGAATAGTTTCCTGCTAAAAGTCCTGTTGCAACAGCAGTAACCTGATTGGAAGGCGTCCATAAATATGTATAGTTAGGTGTGCCTCCGGAAGCAAATACGCTATCCGTTCCTGTAGCATTGCCATGACAATCAACATTTGAATGTGCCGTACTCGCTGCAACCGCTGTCGGTTCAGTAATTGTAGCCGAAATTGTTGTATCACATCCATGAGAGTCCGTAATTGTGCAGGTATAAGTTCCGATCGGCAAGCCATTTGCAGTTTGGTTAGTATCGTTAACCGGCTGCCAGTTGTAAGTAAACGGAGGCGTGCCTCCACCTCCTACTGTAGCCGTAGCGGTTCCTGTAGAATCCCCATGGCATTGAACATTCGTAGAACTTGAAGATACATCCAGTGGTGCAGGTTGAGAAACAGTTACTGTTGCAGTAGCCGTACATCCGTTGGAATCTGTGACGGTAACTGTATAAGATCCGGCAGCAAGGCTGTCAGCAGTTGAATCTGTACTGACATTCGGAGTCCAATTAAATGTAAATGGCGCTGTACCTCCTGAAACAGTTATTGAAGCAGTTCCGTTTGCCAATCCATTGCACGAAACATCTTGCGATGGCTGAGCAGACGCTGCAAGATTCGCGGTGTTATTTACAAAAATCGAATCGGTATATGTGCATCCCGCAGAATCCGTTACTGTCACGGTTACTGTTCCCGTTCCAAGACCTGAAGCGGTATCTGTTATCTGTACAGGAGAAGTATTCCAGGAATAAGAATATGGCGGAACACCTCCTGATAAATCTATCCACGCAATTCCGTTAGTGCTTCCGCAGGTAGTTGGTGACGATGAAATACCATTAAGCACAAATGCGGGTGGCTCAGTAAGCGTTACCGTTGCAGAGTCGCGACATTGGTTTGAATCTGTTACAAGGACAGAATAAGTTCCCGCCAATAATCCTCCTGCTGAATCGCCAGTGGCTGTTGTGCCAGTCCATGAATACGTATAAGATGGAGTGCCTCCTGTTTCATTTAAGAGTATATATCCGTTACTACCACCATTACATTGCACATTGCTTCCTGTATAAAGAGAAAGCGTGGGCGAGTTACTTAGTTGAGGAGGCTCTGATAGACTGAATGAGTCCACACTTACGCATCCATTCGCATCAGTAACCGTGACCTGATAAAATCCGGCACCAAGATTACACTGGTCCTGTGTGGAATCTTCGCTTGGCCAGTAATAGGTAAACGGAGCAATTCCTCCAGCTACCGTAAGGAAAATACATCCAGTAGTATCGCCATGACATAGTATTGAATGGATACTGTCCTGAGTTACACTTAACGGAAGGGGCTGAGTTAGCGTAACTGAATCGGTAAACACGCACCCATTCGAATCAGTAACAGTATAAGTGAATGTTCCGGCAGGCAAACTCGAAAGGAAGCTTGAAGTATCACCTGTACTCCATACAATCATATATGACGGTACCCCACCTGACGGAGTCACGCTTACATATCCATCATACAAGCTAAAGCATGAAATATTGCTTCCCCCATTATAGGCACTTAACGAATCGGTTGCTCCAAGTATTGGAGGTTCATTAAGTATGAAGCACGTATCCAACGGGCAGTTATTATCATCTGTTATATGCGCGCAATAAGTGCCTGCTCCTACTCCAATAAGATTAGAAGTAGTATCTCCATTGGGCATCCATAAATAGAAATAATTTCCTGTTCCCCCTGATAAGGAAAGATCAATAGTTCCATTTGTGCTTCCGTTACAGGAAACACTGTATCCATTCTGATCGGAAAGAGTAGCGCTCACTAAATAGCCATCCGGTTCAGTAAGTTGAATATCTACACTGTCAGTACACCCATTGGTATCACTGATTACTAAATTGTAGGTTCCGGCAGGAAGTCCACCTATTGAATCGGCAGTGCTTGTTGTTGACCATTGGAAGGTATAACCAGGAACTCCACCAAAAACTGTATCTATATTTATATATCCATCCGAGGCACCATGGCAACTTATTTCGTAGGCATTGTAATGAGAAGTACTTAACTGCGACACAACAGGATCCGGTTGAGTAAGAGTTGCCAATGCATTATTTGAGCAGCCGTTCACATCAATAACATGTATGGAGTATTGCCCCGCTCCTACTCCGATCAGAGAATCCAGTGTATCTCCTGTTGACCACGTCCAGCTATATGGCGGGCTTCCGCCTATGATTGTATCCAGAAAAACCTGCCCGTTTGATCCACCAAAGCAGGAGATATTTACTCCATTGATCAGTACGCTTGTAATCAAAGGTACAATTGTATCCGGCTCAGTAAGAGTAATGGTATCCATAATTGAACATCCATTCTGATCAGTTACTAAAACAGAATCAAATCCTGCAGGTAAGCCAACAAGCGAATCGGCTGAAACAGGTCCGCTTCCCCAGTCATAGCTATATTGGGCGCAACCACCGGTTACTGCGGTATGAATTATTCCGGAACTTTCACCGTGACAGGCAATGTTAAATCCTCCTGCATTCACAGGACTCGATATATTTACTGCTAAAGGTGCCGGCTGAGTAACAGTATATGAATCACTGCGAACACAACCATTCGTATCAGTAACAGTGACATTATATACTCCTGCCGGAATATTGCTCAAATCTTCTACCGTATAAATCCCACCATTCCATGAATAAGAATACGGAGGTGTGCCTCCGCCAACACTCAAATCAATTGATCCGTCACTAAGTCCGTTGCAGCTAATACCAAATCCGCAGAAGTAAGAAGTAGGAGTGGAAAAACTGTCCGTTAGAGGCAGCGGTTCACTGATATTAAAAGTCGAATCTGCTGTGCATCCATTCGCATCAGTTATAGTAACTGTTACACTGCCCGCATGTAACCCGGAAACCGAAGAAGTGGCGGCACCAGTACTCCATGCATAGGAATAAGGAGGAGTTCCTCCCAGCAGTCCAGTGTTTACAGCTCCAGTACCGGACGAATCATTGTTGCAAAGCAGATCAGTAGATGAAACCGGTAGCCCAAGAAGAGGAACTACGGCTGATGGTTGAGAGACATGTGCAGAAACCTGTGCAGTACATCCGTTCATATCCGTAATAGTACATACATAGGTACCTGTATCCAGTCCTGTAATATCCTGCGTAGTGGCTCCGTTAGGGCTCCATAGATAGGTGTAACCAGGTGTGCCCCCGCTTACGCTTATGGATATAGAACCATTCTGATTTCCATTGCAGGATACATCCGTCACTGCATCTGTTGATGTCGCAATATCGGTTGGCTCAGTAAGTGTAACGGGTGTTGTATTCTGGCATCCATTTAAATCTGTTACCACGCATTGGTATGTTCCTGCTAATAAAGCAGAAGCTGTGCTGGTATTTTGAGGAGGCGCACTATTCCACGCATAAGTATATCCGGGAACACCACCTGATGCTGTGACAGTTGCAGCGCCTGTATTCGAACCATTGCATAATATATCCGTCTGTGAAACAAGAGAAGAAACGAGGGCAGGTGGCTCCGTTAAGGTTTGTGTAAATGTTTTTCCGCAACCGTTGGCATCCGTAATGGTACAAGTATATGTGCCGGCTGAAAGACCTGATGCGGTAGCTCCCGAACCTCCTGATGGTAACCAATTATAGGTATAAGGCGTATTTCCTCCCGAAGGCACAGCGGTAATGCTTCCATCACTTCCCCCATGACAACTTATATTATATCCATTGTGATTTACCATTGTAAACTCTGCTTCTATATCAGGTACATAAATGGTGTATGAATATGTTTGAAAAGCATTGGCAGGGCAATTGTCATCGCGAACAGTAACAGTAAATGAATAAGGTTGCTGGCGTGCCTGTCCATTCGTTGGTGTCCATGAGAAAGTTCCCACAGGGTGATGAGCCCCAGCCGTAGTAAATGTAGCTCCTACAATTCCATTGTTCCATATCATGCTTACATTTTGAGATGCATTGGTATCATCTGAATTAATAAAGAAGGTAAGATTATTTCCAGGACATACAGTAGCGGTGAAAACATTGGTTCCATTTATACCCGTTGCTGTTGGCAGCACATTGGGATAACAGTTGTTAACGATAAACTGCATATCGCGTATTACACTTCCAATCAACACTCCGTTTCTGTACTCTTTAATTCGAATCGCAATTACTCCTATCTCAAGCGCCTGTGCATTCATAGTTACGTCACCAGTTACAGGATTAATGGCTACCGCAGGAGTAGATGTCAATGGATTTATTCCTGAATAACCCGGCATATATGGAATGGATGTATTGTGCGCCTGCAGTGCGTCTATCAATTCAAAATGCAAAGAGTCCCCATCTATATCCGTCACTCCGTGATTAAAAACAAAACTCTGGTTCTGACAGATAAACGCTACCGGATTATTGCTGAAGGTAGGAGAGTTATTACTGGTGAAGTTAAGATTATCAAGAGAAGCTTCCACATAAATAGGAGTAGTTTGTCCGCAAGGGCTGCCTTGCTGCATGGTGGTGATGGCACAATTTCTGGCAAGCACTGAGTAGCTGATCAACCAGTCAGAGCAGTGAGACGGGAACACTACGTTGCCGCGGTAAACGTATTTTTGAAAGCCGAGCGTAGTGCTGTTTGGGTTCGAGCATTTTGTTTGAGATGTTGAGCATGGAAAAGTAATTTCCTGACCTGTGCCTGCAATTTTCGGAAGCGAATAAGTAGAGTTGGTATATCCGCAATTCACAGAGGATATTGTAATCGGCAATGTAGTTGGTGCCGCCACTCCACCGCAGTCGCGGTAAAAAGTTCCGGTCACCTCGTAAGTATCACCTGCACCATTTCTTGAAATAAAACGATACGTGAGATCAGCTCCCGCTGCATGTGTTGCGTAGGTTTTCTGAACGCCAGCAAGCATAATACAACTGATGATAAAGAATACACCGGCTGATTTGCGCAGTCCACTAATACTAATTGTTTTTTCTTTTCCCATGTAGATATGTTTCATGAATCAATTTATTATTTGAGTAATGATTAAAGGTTGTGAAAGCACTTAATGATTTCTTTCGTTTGTACAAAAAATTAATTGATCCTTCTGTAAAAATTTCTTTCGCAAAGGAAACGAGGAAGATGATCGCAGTTTGTATTCGCACTTACACTTTTCAACACTTTTATTAACATTCTTGAACATCATTATAATGCATTTATTTATTATCAATTATCTGTAACTGCCATGCCGCACAAGTCAATGTTCATAGCTCATTGACGCAAAGCACACCATAGATTTTCGAATATCTTAACTACAGTGCGATACCATTCTATTACAGTAAGTGCCACAAGAGTGATAAAAAGTTGCAGAGCAAATTAATTTTTTGTTAATGGATGCTTTTGTGGTGTGAGCGAACGGAAATTGGGGATCAATGAAGAAGTATTTTTATCCAAAATAAAAAAAATTTCAAATATCAATGAGGACTTTAAAGGATTTCAAAAACTAGTTTATCGAACGGCCTTATTTATGAGGCACAGTGAACGCTTCCTTTTAATATGACACGGTTAGTTGAACAGACTTTCTTATTCAATGCCCGATCAGTCGTTGTACTTCATTGCCACAGCTATATTATTGCGCACTTACAGCACACTGTTTTCTTTCCGGATGCTTAAACGACAATGCCGAACCGCAAGGAAAATTTTTTCTATCTTTATTTTATAACCCACTAAAACCAGAACCTATGTATTATCAACTACAGGAACTGCACATGCTTATGGCGCAGCTCGAAATCAATTACAAACATCTGCTCGGTATCTTGAAAATGATACAAAACAACCGCAGCCCTCGTGAAGTATGCATACAAATACTTGCTGCGAACGGCAATGCTGCAAAAAGTAACGATATGTTTAATGACCTGCTTTGCCTTGCCATTGTGAGGGAATCAAATGAGCTACTGACCACCCCCCTGGCGGATGACAAAATCCTCTCAACCCTGCATCAGATAAGGAAAACAGCGGGAGTAGATGACCTTATGAAACAGGTAAAAATGCTTGAGGAGCTTGATAAGATTAAAAATAATCTCTCTGAGAGATAGCAGATTACCACTTTCCTCACTTTTTTATTTGCATACCACCCTGTGGGCGGAAATACGTTCGCACCGTTATTTATCAAACAAGGTGTTTACTAAACCTTCATACCTCATGCAGATGCAAAACAGGATTGCTGCAGAAGCTCATAACTTAACAAACCATTCAAATAATATTTTTGAAGAGGATAGCAAGGTTATGATCGGGGTAAAAAGGTCTTTTTGGTATGTCCATAACGTTAAGGAGGGGGTAAAAAGGATTTTTTGGCATATTCATAATGTTAAGGACTGGCTAAAAAAGGTGTTTTGGTATGTCCATAATGTTGTGCTCGGGCTAAAAAAGTTTTTTTGGTACACCCATAACATTATGAGCGGTCTAAAAAAGGTTTTTTGGCATGTCCATAAGGTTTTGCTTCCATCAAACAAAGTCGGCTTATCATACACATTTGTTAAGTGCGCGGTAAAAAAGGTTTTTTGGTATCATCAAAACCATTTATACCATCATTCAGAACTAAAAACAGTTTCTTAAATAATTAATAAATACTCAAATAAATAATTTAAAACCAAAACAATTATGCCAATTATTACTCGTCAACTGCCAAACACTGTAGAAGGACGCATTCTTGCACTTACTACAGCAAAAGAAAAAGAAGCACATCTTCTTCCCGGCATCATCATCATCAGCGCGCTCACAAAAACGCGCCTGCTTGCTATTTGCAGCTCTTACTTAGCTGCCGAACTTGCTGTAAGCACAGCTACTTCGGCAAGCACCTTATCCACGCGCAATAAAAACGAAGCACAAACGCTTGCGCGCATGTGGTCTTCGCATTACTACCAGGCGCTGAACAATGGTATAGAGCGCGCGGTATATGCACCCGAAGTGCGCAGCTTTTATTCGCTGGCTGTAAGTTCCGATGCCGTGCCACCTATGGACAGCGAAGATAAAGTGAAGCTATGGGGCGGCAGGGTAACCACTGGCGAAGCAGCGCTCATCCTTGCCGGTGGCACTGGCGTGCTGTTTCCTACTGAGCCGCAGGTAAAAATAAGGGTTACTGATTATGTAAGCAAGCTAACCTTGCAAAGCAGCGCTGTAGATGCTACCGATAGTGCTGAAGAAACTCTTAACGGATTAAACGATGAGGCAGATAAAGTAATTAAGAAAGTATGGGACGAAGTGGAAACTTATTACAACGAAGAAACTGCGGAAAGCATGCGCGCCAATGCCCGCGAGTGGGGCGTAAAATACAGTTCGCTTGGCAACCCTACCAATATTATCTTTAAAGCCGAGCGTGCAGATACTCATGCAGGCATAGAAGCAGCAGTATTTAAAATTGAAAGCACCGGCAATACATACACCGCAGGACCCGATGGCACCATAGCCATAGAAACCCGGCTCGTGGGCGATGAAACAGTAATTGCCACGCACCCCGATTTTGTAACACTCACCCTACCCATCACCATAGTTGAAGGAGTAGCAATGACGGTTACCTTCTCCATGGTAGCTGCATAATTACGGCAACTCATTTCTGATGAAGAAAAAAGCTCCCCTTGATTACGGGAGCTTTTTTTGTTTCTGTGGAGAGGAGAGAAGAAAAAAGCGGAACTCATCACCTCGCATCATTAACTTCCCTATCTTTGAACTTCCATTACAAACCCATGCACCTCAAATATCTTTTTGCATTGCTTATTTTTTTTGCGGGAGAGGTGAGGGCGCAGGCGCCTTCTATCGAATGGCAACAGTGCTTTGGAGGATCTGGAATAGATGCCTTAAGAAATGTTAATGATAGTTTAATTCCCTATATTGTTTTATCAGGAGGCACTTATTCGAATGATGGTGAAGTGAATGGCAACCACGGAATTGGAACTCCTGATGCTTGGTTGGTCATTATAGATAGCTCAGACAATATCATTTCCCAGAAATGTTTTGGTGGCTCGCAGTATGATGATTTTGAAAGCATGAAAATCCTAAGCAATGGAAATTTTCTTTTCTGGGGATCAACTCAGTCTAATGATGGAGACGTCTCAGGAAATCATAATCCTGGAATAGATGATGCATGGTTAGTGGAAACAGATAATGTAGGTAATATAATAAGGGAGAAATGCTACGGAGGCAGCGCTTATGATGCCTTTGCTGATTTGAAGCAGACGAGCGATGGAGGATATATTTTAGCAGGATTAAGTGCCTCAATCGATGGAGATATACATGGGAATCATGGAAATGGAGATGTATGGATATTAAAGATTGACAGTGCATGGGATACGTTATGGAGTAAGTGTTATGGCGGTTCGGGGACTGAAACTTCTTACTGCATCTATTCAACAAATGACGGAGGATTTGTCGTTGGTGGATTTACAGATTCGAACGATGGGGATGTTTTTTCTCCTCTGGGTGGAAACGACTATTGGCTAGTAAAAATTGACAGTGTCGGAGACTTACTGTGGGAAAGAACTTTTGGAGGATCATTAGATGATATTTTTAGAGGAATGGTTCAGGCAAATAATGGTGGATACGTACTGTCAGGGTACACTAATTCGCATGACGGTAATATAACAGGCAGCCACGATACAATTTATAGTATAAGTGATCTTTGGGTAGTTAAAGTTGATGATAATGGAAATATTCAATGGCAAAAATGCCTTGGCGGCACCAGAGAAGAAGAACAAGGTTTAAGGCAAATAATAAATGATTATGATTCAGGTTTTATTATTTTAGGGACAACAAATTCAAATGATGGTGATGTTTCAGGGAATCATGGTACTGCTTGTGCTCCGTATCCATGTGATGATATTTGGATGGTAAAGATAGATAGCATTGGTACAGTTCAATGGCAAAGATGCTTAGGTGGTAGTGGTAGTGAACAGAGTTATTCTTGCTCACTTTCGCGTGATTCTGGTTATTTGATAACAGGAACTGGACCCACTTTTGATGGAGATGGTGCCGGAAGTAATAGTTTTGGTGGCATAGATTCCTGGGTAGTTAAACTTTCTGCAGCTACAACAGGCATAGCCGCCTCCACCAACCCCATCACCGATTTCACTTGTTATCTAAGCCCAACCACCAACCTGCTCTCTCTTTCCTTCTATGCCAACGGCAATGAGCGCACACAAGTAGAACTTCTCGATATAACCGGCAGAGTGCTGCTGCAACAACCACTTGCAGTTACAGCGGGTTTTAATAAACAAGAAGTACAAGCAGGGCAGCTTGCAGCGGGCGTGTATGTGGCGAGGTTAATAACAGAGGGCGGGAGTGTGGTAAAGAAGTTAATTAAGAATTAACAAGGCCCCCTCTCCTAATTCAACCTTTCTTTTTTCGTATTTCTTTCTCTCCCGTATTTAGCAGATCAATCACGTTTATCGTTCGCAAAACTTGTCCGTCCAATTACGGATTCGCAATCACTCACTATTTGCACAACCAAACACTCCCCCATTCTATTTACCTTTGCCGTCCGATAAATAATTAGTTTGAAGTCCCCAATCAACTAATTAACTTAATCAACCAATCAACAGGAATGCACTTACAACTAACCTCTGCTTTTAAACCAACAGGCGATCAGCCCGAAGCAATCCGTCAGCTCACCGAAGGTCTTCAGCGGGGAGACCGTGCGCAGACGTTGCTTGGAGTAACCGGTTCCGGAAAAACTTTTACGATTGCAAACGTTATAGAAAACGTTCAGCGGCCTACGTTAATTCTTAGTCATAACAAAACACTTGCAGCACAATTGTACGGAGAGTTCAAACAATTCTTTCCGAAGAATGCTGTTGAGTATTTTGTTTCCTATTACGATTACTACCAGCCCGAAGCATTCATTCCTTCCACGGGAACTTTTATTGAAAAAGATTTATCCATCAACGATGAAATTGAAAAGTTGCGGCTCAGTACAACCACTGCGCTGCTTTCAGGAAGAGAAGATGTAATTGTGGTCAGCAGCGTTTCGTGCATTTACGGTATCGGCAATCCGGCAGACTTTAAAGAGAACACGCTGCGCGTAAAAGCAAAAGAGAAAATAAGCCGTAATGCTTTTCTGCACAAACTTGTTACCTCTCTTTATTCGAGAACAGAATATGAATTCAAGCGCGGAACATTTCGCGTGCGCGGAGAGAACGTAGATGTTTTTCTTGCCTACGGAGACATTGCCTACCGCATTGTTTTCTTCGGAGATGAAATTGATGAGATTGCCTCCGTTGATCCTATTTCAGGAATGACGATTGAGAAGCACGACTCCGTTATTATTTATCCCGCAACTATTTTTGTAACCAATCCAGACCGCCAGCTTGCAGCCATCTGGAAAATTCAGGATGACATGATGCAGCAGATTGAATATTTAAAATCAATCGGCAAGCATATCGAAGCAAAACGTTTGGAAGACAGAGTTACTTACGATCTTGAAATGATTCGCGAACTCGGCTATTGCAGCGGCATCGAAAACTACTCACGATATTTTGACGGGCGCGCAACAGGTGCACGTCCCTTCTGCCTCATGGATTATTTTCCTGATAATTTTTTGTTGGTGATAGATGAAAGTCATGTTACCATTCCTCAAGTTCGCGCCATGTATGGTGGCGACCGTTCGCGCAAAGTAAATCTTGTTGATTACGGATTTCGTTTGCCTGCAGCGCTTGATAATCGTCCGCTGAAGTTTGAAGAATTTGAATCCATCATCAAGCAGGTAATTTATGTAAGTGCAACTCCTGCTGATTTTGAATTGCAGGCAAGCGAAGGAGTTTTAGTTGAGCAGGTAATCCGCCCTACAGGATTGCTCGATCCGGTTATTGAAGTTCGGCCGAGTATGAATCAGGTGGACGATCTTCTTGATGAAATAGACAGGACGGTAAAAAAAGGAGAACGCATTCTCGTTACCACGCTCACCAAGCGAATGGCTGAAGAGTTGGCGAAGTACATGACGAAGCTCAACATCAAATGCCGCTACATCCATTCTGAAGTTGAAACATTAGACAGAGTAGAAATACTTCGCGATCTGCGCCTCGGAAATTTTGATGTACTTATCGGTATCAATCTCCTCCGCGAAGGATTGGATCTGCCTGAAGTTTCTCTTGTTGCAATTCTTGATGCAGACAAAGAAGGTTTTCTCCGCAGCAACCGTTCGCTCACACAAACAGCAGGTCGGGCTGCACGTAATGTAAACGGAAAAGTAATTTTCTATGCCGATAAAATTACGGAGAGCATGCAGAAAACAATTGATCAGACAAACCACAGGCGCGAAAAACAAATTGAATACAATACCGATCATGGCATGGTGCCTACTCAAATTCACCGATCAACAGAGAGCATCATGACTCAAACAAAAGTAGCAGACTCAAAATACGTAGAGAAAGGTGCATACCTCGAACCCGAACATACAAGCGTAGCTGCCGATCCCGTGGTGCAGTACATGAGCAAGGACAAACTGAAAAAACTTATTTCAGAAACGCGGAGAAACATGGAGCGTGCAGCAAAAGAACTTGACTTTATTGAAGCTGCACGGATACGCGATGAGTTATATGATTTGGAAAAACTTTTTCAGAAAGATTAATCATTGAGGATACTCAATCCGCACATGATAAATACTCATCAGCATCTTTTTAAAAATTACTTTGATGTCTGAAATATCTTTGAGCGTAACCGGGCAGTTTACAAACTGCTGCTGTTCGATTTGTCCGCTGATAATTTTCTCGATTAGCTCGGTAATTGATTTTTCATCAGGATGCTGAAGCGAACGGGAAGCTGCCTCTACAGAGTCAGCCATCATGAGCACGGTGGTTTCTTTTGAAAAAGGCAACGGTCCGGGATAACGGAACTGCGCTTCGTCAGGAATTTTATCAGGATAATTTTTCAGGAAGGATTGATAGAAATACTGAAGGCGTGTAGTGCCGTGGTGTGTTCGTATGAAATCAATAATCGGTTCGGGAATTTTATTTTTCTGTGCTTTCTCAATTCCCTTCACTACATGGCTTTTAATAATGCGCGCACTTTCTTCAAACGGTAAATCATCGTGCGGATTTTTTTGTGTAATGAGGTTCTCGATAAAATAAATCGGCATATCTATTTTTCCAATGTCGTGATACATTGCTCCTGCCCTTGCGAGCAGCGGGTTCCCTCCTATCTTGAAAGTTGCTGCCTCCGCAAGATTCGCCACCTGAAGTGAATGCTGAAAAGTTCCGGGCGCTTTAAAAGCAAGTTCGCGAAGCAATTTTGAATTTGAATCACAGAGTTCCATAAGCGATACATCGCTAAGGAAACCGAAACTGCGTTCAAAAATAAAAATGAGCGGGAACGCAAAAAGTGTAATGATGCTGTTACCGGCAAACCACTTCAGGTTCATCCAGTCAATGGTGCGGAAGTTTGCTTCGTGAATGATGGTGACTCCCACAAATGAAATTGTATAAGAAACAAAAATCATCAGTGCAGAAATAAAAAACTGCGACCTGCGGTTCATGCTGAAGATGCTGAACGTGGCTACCATTCCTGCAATAGTTTGTATAAACATAAACTCAAATCCGCTGGGTGCTTCGAAGCCGATAATGAGAAGTGTAATAACATGAGTGAACAAAGCAGTGCGCGAATCGTAAAATGCACGAACCACAATAGGCAGAATGCAAACAGGCACGAGATACATGTCAATGAGATCAATCTTACGCGCCCACAAAAAGAGATAGGTAACGAGCACCATCAAAATCATCAGCAACATGATGCGCGCATTGTCGAGGTAAAATTCTTTCCGGAAAAGATAAAGGAACAAAAGAAGCATCGTCATCGCAAGTGACACGAGAATGAAATGCCCAAGCAACAGCATCCATCGCGCACTGCCTGTGAATTCCTGGTTCTTCATCTCCTGCTGAAACGATTCAATCTTCCGCATGATGGCATCATCCACCACCTGCCCTTTCAGCACAATTACTTCACCATTCTGCACCATGCCGCGGGAGAGAGAAACATTTTCAAGCATCTGCTTTGTCCACTGCCGAGTGCTTTGATCATCGTAAAGAATGTTATGTGCCAGAGCATTCTCAAGAACAGGAGAAAGAATTTCTTTATCCTGCACACTCATCTCACCTAATTTCTGATTGATGAATTCTACAGCGGACTGAATCGTAAAAAGATCGCTGCTGTTGTGATCTTCCGAAATATTATTCTGCACAATGCTGATGACTCCATCAGCAGAAAAACCTTCGGTGTTGGCGAGAATAATTCCCTTGGCATAAATTTCATTCAGTATTTCAATGCCTGCTTCCTCAAGCTCTGCTTTTTTGCTCCCGGATTTTTTAGTTTGATTCTTCTCAACATACACTGCATCCAATTCATTCTTGAAAGCAGCAATGCGTTGAGCAGCCACACCGTCAACAAATTTGTAAAACGGATGCGAGTTGTGAAGCACTTCCGCGCGCTCATCGTTAAGTTCTGCTTCCGATTTGTTGATGGCATAATCAAAAGGAGCCATCAGGTTATCATACGCCCATGGTTTGCCTTTGTGATAAGTGAAATTGAACTGCGTTTGCTTCGGCAGCGCAATCACAATAAGCACAACCGTTACGAGTACGAGAAAATGTTTGTAAACAAGATCGTGACGGTTCGTAATCTTAATCCAGAATTTACTGATCATGAAAAAGCGGTGCTTCGAATGAGATTCGAAAGTAGAGGTTTTTGTTTTACGTTCAATGCCAGTTATTCATTTTGAATATTGACCTTTCAACAGTCACTCTAAAAAACAAAAGCCACCTCTTTATTGAGATGGCTTCTGAAAAATGTTTTGTAAAGTTTATTCTGATTTCGCTCCTCTTTCAAACTTGTAAACGGAACCTTCGGTAATTGTTTTTCCTGTTTTTGCCTGGTAAAGGTCTCTGTACTTCTTGAACATGTCATCTGACTGAACATTGCCATTGATCGAGAAACTGTTTGAAGTAAGTTCAAATTTATACTGAACTTCATTGCCCAGAATCTGATCAGCACGAAGCTGTGAGTCGAAATACTTGATCAAATTCAAACTGGTTGAACCTTCATCAGCATGGGCATTTCCCATCAGGTAGTCTTTTCCATCTGCAATGATGTCATCAAAGTCACCATACTGATCAGCAGGAATAACTTTACCATCAACAGCAAATTCTTCAACATCATCTCCAACCAATTTCATTCTTACATCCTGTCCGGCATAATTAAAAGTGATGACATATTCTCCACTCGGCATTTTGTTTGCAACGGGCTCAACAATGCTTTCTTTTACTGGTGTATTTTCAGTTGCAACTAAATTTTTATCAGCACTTGCAAGTAAGGTAGAAGTATTTTGTTTCGGACGGATTCTCTCAGCTTGTTTCACGGTTGATTGCTTTGCATTATCAGCAGCAGCAAGTACAACTGAATTGGCAACCGGTTTACTAACCACAGAAGCAGTTTGCTTAATAGTCGAAGTGGCAGGTGATATCATCAAATCTCCCTTGTCAACTTTCAAAGCCATGTAGGCAAGGAAAGAAGAAATGGTAATTCCGCAAATCACGATAAGGTTATTGAGCCCGATGTGGAAGCCGCTGTTGGTGGCTGCCGATGTGTAGCTGCCGGTAGAAATAATGTTCTCCACTTCCTTCAGGTTCATCACCGGTTTTTCGTGACGCGCCTCGTTGAGGAGTTCATTTGTTTTCTGATTGGTATTCTTATGTATTTCCATAATAAAAAAAATATTAGCTGATAGCTGCTTTCTTTAAAGTTGATTCAATATGCATTCGGTTTTCAAGGACACTTTCCTTGGTTAGTATTTCTGCGAGGGCATCGCGTCCCCGAGTTATGCGAGATTTAACTCCACTCAAACTGCCTCCCTGTACCTGTTGAACTTCCGCAAGAGAGAATCCGGAAATTTCATACAACGAAACTGCTTCACGTTGCTTTTCAGGTAGGCGCTTCATGGCACGATACAAAGAATCAATTTCTATTTTACGCGCCACCTCCCCTGAGTCGCTGTCAACGAGTGTTTCATGATGATGGTTTTCGAAGGGCGCCCAAAACTTTAATCTGCGGCTTCTTCTCTTTGCCAACCGGCTTGCAATGCCGAACATGTAATACATAAACACTTCGTGATGCTCAACTTTGTCAAAGGACTCGTATGCTTTAAGAACTGTCTCTGCAACTATGTCGCGGGCATCTTCGCGATCCCAAACCATGGAATGCACGAACCGGTTCAATCGCTCGTGGATAGGTTTATACAAGAGCATAAACTGCTCCTGCTTGCCTAACTTGAGTTCCTGTTGCTTCTCTGCCTCTGACATATTGCGTTGTCTATACAGTAAGTGCCACTTAGGGGGTAAAAAGTTGCACGGTTGGTAAAATATTTTTCCGGTGCTTATTCCGAAATCGTCTGCAATCTATAAATAATATTTTAAAGTGCAATATTTTTTTTGTGTGTCCCCGGCAATAAGTTGTAAACAATTTCATTAGAGTTGCCGCGCGATCTACAAGGAAGCAAGTTCCTTCACCGCTATCCACGCCATCAAACCCATCCCCGTTTGGAGCGCGCTTTCATCAATATCAAAAGTAGAAGTATGCACGGAAGAAGTAATTCCCATCTTCTCATTACGCACACCGAGGCGGTAAAAGCAGGCATCTGCCTGTTGCGAATAAAATGCAAAATCCTCGGCAGCCATCCATATCTCAAGCTCTTCAATGTTTTCTTTGCCGAGGTATTCTTCCGCATACTCCTGCACACGCGAAGTAAGCTCCTCGTTGTTGATTAGAAAAGGATAGCCACGCACAATATTGAAATCGCACTTCCCGCCCATCCCTTCAGCAATGCTTTCAGCAAGATGCTTCATTTTTTTGTGTGCATCGGTTCGCCATTCTTCGTTGAGTGTGCGAAAAGTTCCTTCGAGGTAAACCGAATCAGGAATTACATTGGTAGCACCGTTGGCAATAAATTTTCCAAACGATAAAACAGAAGGCAGCGATGGCTTTGCATTGCGGCTTACGATCTGCTGCAAGCTCACAATCATGTTTGAAGCAATCAGCACAGGGTCAATCGTGAGGTGAGGCATGGCTCCGTGCCCGCCTTTGCCGGTAACGGTAACATAAATTTCATCTGTGCTTGCCATGTAAAGCCCTTTGCGGAAACCAACCTTGCCGGCATCTATCTGCGGCATTACGTGCTGACCTATTACACTCTGCGGTTTCGGATTTTCAAGCACACCTTCTTTTATCATCATGCTTGCTCCGCCAGGTAGTTTTTCTTCTCCAGGTTGAAAGATGAGTTTAATGCTTCCTTCAAATTCATTGCGCATCTCATTTAATATTCTTGCAGCACCCAACAGCGTAGATGTATGTACATCATGCCCGCAGGCATGCATTACTCCTGCATTTTTGGAGATGTAATCTTTCTTATTCGTTTCCGTTATCGGCAGTGCATCCATGTCTCCACGAAGCGCCACGGTACGCCTCATCCCGACCCTCTCCAAAGGAGAGGGAGCTTTTGTTCCGTGTATCATGGCAAGCACTCCCGTGTTTGCCATGCGCTTGAAATCGGTAATGCCAAACTCCGTCAGCTTTTGCTCTACAAACTTTTGCGTTTCAAATTCATGAAACGAAAGTTCGGGATGCTGATGCAAATGCCTGCGACACGAGACAATATCCGCGTGATATTTTTGTGCAAGTGTTTGTATGCGCTGTTTTAAATCCATTGCTGAAATTGAAAATGAGTGGCAGGGCAAATGTGCGGAAAATTATTTTGCTACTGCGGCACGCTCGTGCCGGCAGGTAAATTTATTGCACAAATTTCAAAATCTCTTCCTTTTTCATAATCCCTTGTGTATAATAAAGCAATTCTTTCTTTTTATTATAAATATGGATAGAAGGGGTATATTGAGCTGTGCAAAAACTATAATACATTTTATCTTTATCCTGCAAAAAACTTACTTGTGCATTGTTTTGCAGTTTATGGTTTCGCGCAAAAATATTGATGGTAGCTGTGTCGTCTCTGGAGATAAAAACAAAATCAATGGCATCGAAATCTTTTATATTATCTTCAATAATCTTTGCCTGTTTATTACAATAAGGACAATCGTCTTTAAAATAAATCATTACTGTACTATGTTTTTTGCTCATGTTGTCTGCTGCAAAAGCAGAGCCATTCGGAAAATAATATTTGAATGGAGGCATTGTTCCTAACGAATCATAAGTGCTTAACTTGTTTTCCTGGCTGCAAGCCAAAAAGGAAGCAAATAGGAATGCTGATACTAAAATTATATGTCTAAAAGGTGATTTCATTTGCTTCTGCTTACTTTGTTCGCGTTGCGGCTTTCCTATTTTGTGTAGTACGTTCGCCAAGCTGCCAACCCATCAGGGAGGGCAAACATGCAGAGCACGTTTGAGCAAGCTTGTGCTCAGCCAGAATTTTTAAAATGAAAGGTTTACTTGCACTTACTTTACTCACTTCTTTTATTATTTTTTCTTTAAGGTGTTCGTGATACGCTACGCTTGATTCATTAACCTATAGAAACCACACCTGCGTGCCGAAGCACTTCGGTGCGCAGGCACAACTGTTTGATAACCCAACAAAACCTTTCATTTTAAAATTTGCATTTATCTTACTTTTGTCGGCAGTGCTACTGTTCATCCGAAGTTGTGCAGTCCGAATTATGCAGTTACTTTTTTCCGTGCGACTGTCTTCGTCTGCGATTTTCGTCTTGCGTTCTTCGCTTTGAGTTCGGTCATCAACTTCCTGAAGTCACGAAGTTCTTCTTCTGTCCAAGGTGTTGATTGAACTGTGAAGTCAACATTTTTTGGTTCTCTGATTAGACCCATTTTATTTATGATTTAAAGTATTGTGAAATTAATCGCAACGCTGCATTTGTTTCAATGAACATTCGGAGTCCACGAAAATGAGTTGCGTAAAGTTTATCCTGATAATGTTTGATTAAAACTGACTTGGCATCAAAAGCAAGGAAGCCCTGATAACCTCTGTCAACCGAAACTTTGCAAGCATAGGCAACAAGATTTCCTGGAACACCGGCATAAACTTTGTCCCTGAGCTTGTTGAACTTCGCACTCTCAATGAGGTGCATGAAAATATGGAGTTTGTGAGTTTGTCAATCACAAAGTCAAGAGGTTGTGTTCTTGATTTTTTCATACTTCAAAGGTAGTGAAAAAAAATGTCAGGTCGTTGCGAAAAGTAAGTATGTCAACGTTTGTTTACTCACTCTTTATTATTTTTCTATTGGTGTTCATGATGTGCTTCGCAGTTCTTGCAATGTCGGTTGATGTTAGCACTGCCGCCAAATTATTGCCGCGAACGACCGAGTATTGCCGAAGGCGGGATATTTGTTGCTTGTCCAGCCCGGACCTGAAGCCGAGTAAAGAAATAAAAGTACAAGTTAATAATGAATGTTGAGTAGAATTCCGTCAAGCCCGGATGCAGTACAGTAGTGAGTTAGAGCCGATTGATCTTCCGTCTGTAGATCTACACCAGCATGACTGAGTAAGCAGAAATGAATTAATTAAGGGAAAAAAATTAAATTCATTAAAGGACTTCTTTGTTTGTCGGATTGATAAAACCTTCCCTGGCCGGAATTATTTCTCCTCCTCCGTTTTCTTCTCCCCTGTACCTACTCCTGTTATTTTGTGTAAATTCACCCAAAACCAAAGAACTGCAAATGTGTGAATGATGTAACCTTTTTCCATAAATGTGTAATACTTTGCAAGGCGGATATTTGCAGTTTTGCATATTCTGAATCCTCTAACCAGCAAAAGAAGAATTGAAACTCTATATTAAATACATGGTGAGCACCCGTTGCAGAATGATGGTGAAGGAAGAACTGAAAAAACTCGGGCTTCATTTCATCGTTGTTGATTTGGGTGAGGTGGAAATCATGGAAGACATTTCTGTTAAACAGCGCGGACAATTAAAAGCGGGGTTACTCAGTTCAGGGCTTGAACTGATGGACGATAAAAAAGCCATGCTGATCGAGAAAATAAAAAATGTAATTATCGAGATGGTTCATTATGCAGATGAAATGCCGAAGGTGAATTATTCAGAATACATCAGTGAAAAATTAGATCACGATTATACTTATCTCGCAAATATATTTTCTGAAGTAAAAGGAATAACCATACAGCAATTCATCATCATACACAAAGTTGAAAAGGTAAAAGAATTTTTGTTGTATGACGAACTTAACCTTACGGAGATCGCTTTCAAAATGCATTACAGCAGTGTGGCGCATCTGTCCAATCAATTCAAAAAAGTTACAGGGCTATCGCCATCCCATTTTCAACAACTGAAAGATAAAAGAAGAAGTCCGATTGAAGAAATCGGAAATTCATCGGCAACAAATTAAAAATCAATGGCAAAAAAAACGGCTCAAAAAAAAGCAGACTTCGATCTGCTTGCTGAATATCAAAAAAGGGCTGATGAATTGATCATTGCCAACAAGGAACTTGCCTTTCAGGACAAAGAGAAAGGAAAGCGCGCACATGAATTAATCATTGCAAACAAAGAACTTCTCTTTCAAAACGAAGAGAAGGAAAAGCGCGCAGCAGAATTAATTGTTGCCAACAAAGAACTTATTTTTCAGAATGAAGAGAAAGAAAAACGTGCCGATGAATTAATAATTGCCGATATCGAACTCGCCTTTCAAAACAAAGAAAAAAAGAAACGCGAAGCGGCAAATAAATATCTTGAAGCAACTAGCTACTCGCTGAAGTTAGCATCTCAATATGCGCGAAGCATTATCGAAGCAAGCAGAGATCCTTTGTTTGCCATCAGTTTCAAGGGTACTATTATAGATGTAAACGAGGCAACAATTAATGCTACAGACAAATCCAGAGAAAAAATTATCGGCACAGACTTCATAGATTATTTCACTGAAAAGAAAAAGGCGCAGCAAGCGTATGAAATAATATTTAAGAATGGTTTTATCAAAGATTATTCGCTCACTATAATAGATGGCATATTGACCGATGTGTTCTGCAACGGTTCGGTTTATAAAGATGATAAGGGGAATGTGCTCGGGGCGGTGATTGTAGCCAGAGATGTAACCGAGCAAAAAAGAATTGAAACGGAATTGATAGAGGCAAAAGTATTTGCTGAAATGGCAACACTCATTGCCGAGGAAGCAAAAATTAAAGCAGAGAGTGCCACACGGATTGCTGAAGATGCAGTGAAAGCAAAACAACAATTCCTCTCGAACATGAGTCACGAGATACGAACACCGATGAATGCCATTATTGGATTTACAAAAGTTGCTCTAAAAACAGATTTGTCTTTGAAGCAGAAAGAATATTTAGAAGCTATTAAAATGAGTGGTGATGCGTTAATCGTACTCATCAACGACATACTTGATCTTGCAAAAGTGGATGCAGGAAAAATGACATTCGTTCAAACACCTTTTAAGTTGTCATTGTCCATATCAGCCATGCTACACTTGTTCGAAACAAAAATTCAGGAAAAGAATCTGGAACTGGTTACAGAATACGACAATAAAATTCCGGAAGTATTGGTGGGGGATCCTGTGCGTTTGCATCAGATCATTTTAAACCTGGTAAGTAATGCTGTAAAATTTACAAGCAAAGGAAAAATTACAGTCAGCGTTCGCCTGCTTAGTGAAGACGAAGAAAAAGCAACCATTGAATTTGCAGTTACCGATACGGGCATCGGAATACCCGAAAGTAAAATTGAAAAAATATTTGAAAATTTTCAGCAGGCAAGCAGTGGCACTTCGCGACTGTATGGCGGAACAGGATTAGGACTTGCAATCGTGAAACAATTGGTAGAGCCACAGGGCGGAACAATTCGTGTGACAAGTAAAGTTAATGAGGGTTCGGTTTTCAGTTTTATATTAAGTTTCCGCAAAACTAAAGCCGAAGCAGAATTGGATGCAGAAATAGTAGTGTTGAATTCAGAAATTAAAGACATAAAAGTATTGGTGGTGGAAGATATTGCGCTCAATCAGCTCCTTATGAGAACGCTGTTGGATGATTTCGGATTTGGATGTGATATTGCTGCCAACGGAAAAATAGCACTTGAAAAACTAAAGGATAGACACTACGATATTGTTTTAATGGATCTACAAATGCCAGAGATGAACGGGTTTGAAGCAACAGAACAAATCCGCAACAAAATGAATTCTCAAATCCCAATTATTGCACTAACTGCTGATGTTACTACTGTTGATCTTGCCAAGTGCAAAGTTGTAGGCATGAATGATTACATAGCCAAGCCTGTTGACGAACGGTTGTTATATAGTAAAATAGTGGGGCTGGTAAAAAAATCAATACCTGTAAACGTGCAGAAAGAGAACCGAAGCAGTGAACTAAAAAAGCCAAAGTGCATTGACTTAGATTATTTGAATCACCGGACAAAATCAAATCCTGCTTTGATGATGGAAATGATTTCGCTTTACCTGGAACAAACTCCTCCGCTCATCACCACTATGAAAAAAAGTTTGAAGGAAAAAGATTGGGACTCTCTCTATGCAGCCGTCCATAAAATGATTCCGTCATTTTCAATAATGGGTATCAGTTTGCATTTCGAACTAATGGCAAAAAAAGTGCAGGAATATGCAGGAACACAACAGCAGACTGCGGGAATACACGATCTGGTTTTACAACTTGAAAATGTCTGCACACAGGCATGTATTGAATTAGAAGAAGAGTTTAACACGATTAAAAACTCAAAGTCATGAAGGACCTGAATAAAATAAATCTTTTCCTCGTAGATGATGATGCCTTGTTCTTAAAATCATTGGAACTTGAATTTATTCAAAAAGCAGATTTTGTAATAGAAACATATCCCACGGGCGAGCAGTGTATTTCAAATCTATCGCGCTATCCCGATGTTATTATTTTAGATTATCAGCTTGATGGCATTGATAAGAGCGCTATGAACGGCTTAGAAACATTGGACAAGATTAAAGCATTCAATCCGGATATGCCCGTAATCATGCTGTCTTCCCAGGATAAAATTGATGTAGCGATAAACTGCATGCATCATAAGGCATTTGATTACGTGGTGAAAAGCGAAACTGCTTTTGTGCGCCTGGAAAAAATCATCTCTACTATTTTCCATTATAAGAAAATGGAAAAGGAATTGAGCTGGTACATGGAGAGGATGTAGGCAACTTTTCCAATCCCTCCTAAGACTAACTCTGCTCTAAATGAAATTAACTCATAAAGCTGAAGTGGTATTTGTTATCTTCATTTTTCCCTTTTCTTCAAAAGTTTGATCGGTAAATAAATTTTTGAATTCAGTTGTAAACCGTAAACTTGCTTCGTGATTCAAAAAGGAAACCGCAAGCTCATTAACGCGTGGGCAATGTACGACTGGGCAAACAGTGCGTACTCACTCACGATCACCTCTGCTATTTTTCCGATTTATTTTACTGCTGTCACAACAGTTAATGGAAGCAAGGATGTGCAGTTCCTTAGTCACACCTTCAATGCTGATTCGTTGCAGACGTACGCAATCTCTATTGCATTTTTAGTAATTGCAGCAATCAACCCACTTCTCTCTTCCATTGCTGATTATAGCGGTAACAAGAAAAAGTTCATGTACTTCTTCAGCACGCTTGGAGCAATTTCCTGCGCGTCACTTTATTTTTTCAGAGGAACGGATACAATTGCGATTGGAGTATTGGGCTGCGTGTTTGCCGCTATTGGTTATGCAGGAAGCATAGTGTTCTACAATGCCTATCTTCCTGAAATTGCAGAAGAGAAAGATCAGGACAGAGTAAGTGCGAAGGGTTTTGCAATGGGATACATCGGAAGTTCACTGTTGCTCATCTTCAACCTCATCATGATTCAGTGTCCGCAATTCTTTTTTGATGTAGAGGGAAAGGTGAAAGAATTAATGACGGCTGCTCCCGCTCTTACAAATCAAGATGCGCTTCAACAGGCGAAAGATTTCTTCAGCGGGCCTGCATCCCGAATTGCATTTCTCACAGTAGGTATCTGGTGGTTTGTGTTTGCTCAATACACATTCAATCATCTTCCCAACAACGTTTTCAATCTGAAACCCGCAGGCAGATACATTCTAAACGGCTACCGCGAATTAAGAAAAGTGTGGTTCGAGCTTCGCGAAAATTCGCGACTCAAAAGATTTCTTCTCGCCTTCTTTTTCTACAACACGGGCACTCAAACAGTCATGTATGTAGCCACACTTTTCGGTAATAGCGAATTGCATCTTAAAACTTCCATACTCATTGCGGTTATTCTCATCATTCAATTTGTTGCGATTGCCGGTGCTTATCTTTTCTCTGCACTTTCAAAACGATTCGGAAACATAAATGCACTTGCTATTTCAATAGTGATTTGGATTTTCGTTGCTGTAGGCGCATACCTTGACGACAAACGTTTCGGTGTGGACGAACAAACCATGTTCATCATCCTCGCTGCTGTTGTGGGTTTAGTGATGGGCGGCATTCAGGCACTCTCCCGCTCAACTTATTCAAAACTTCTTCCCGAAACAATTGATCATGCATCCTACTTCAGCTTTTACGATGTGTGCGATAAAATGGGAACGGTTCTCGGCACGTTTGCATTCGGTTTCATCAACGAAGTAACAGGCAGCATGCGCAACAGCATACTCGTTCTCGGCAGCTTTTTCGTTGTGGGAATTGTTTCATTACTTCGCGTCCAGAAAGTCGGTAAGCCGATTTGAGCATTTGAACTCATTGGATTTCAATTTTCAAATCCTCAAATCAGCACATCATCAAATTCTTTTATGATCATAGATTTATTCATCCCATGTTTTGTTGACCAGATGTTTCCTGATGCCGCCATGAACATGGTTAAGGTGTTGGAGAAATTAAATGTTGGTGTAAACTACAACACCGAACAAACCTGCTGTGGACAACCTGCATTCAATGCCGGCTATTGGGATCAATGCAAAGAAGTAGGGGAAAAGTTCATTCACGATTTTCCGAATGATCGTCCCATTGTTGCACCATCAGCATCATGCGTTGGCATGGTAAAAAATTATTACCCGGAGTTATTTCATAATACTTCGCTACACAACAAATACAAAACCATTCAGAAAAATATCTTTGAGTTCAGCGATTTTCTTGTAAACGTTTTGCATGTAACAGATGTTGGCGCAAAGTTTGAAGGCGTTGCAACCTATCACGATGCATGCAGCGCTCTTCGAGAACTTAACATTAAACAAGCGCCTCGAACATTGCTTAACAATGTGCGCGGGCTTGAACTGCGCGAGATGAATGATGTTGAAACCTGCTGCGGCTTTGGCGGAACTTTTTCAGTAAAGTACGAACCCATTGCGGTAGGCATGGCAGAGCAGAAAATCATCAACGCAGAAGCGACCAAAGCCGCCTACATCATCAGTACCGATCTCTCCTGCCTCATGCATATGGACGGCTATCTGAAAAAACAGGGAAAAAATATCAAGGTCATTCACATTGCCGATGTCCTCGCAAGCGGATGGTAGATCAAAAATGGAGAAACAATTTTTTTGAAAACACAATCTCTCTTTCATACTCCCCCGTACCACTCTCCTGCTACCAATAAAAAACGGCTCTCAAAAGCTATTACACTCCCGAAAGCCGAAAAAAAAAAATTACCTTTTGGTTTTTACTAATTGCCCAATCAACTAACTAATTACTAAGACTGAGGTTGTCTCCGTGGCGGTCTTCCACTATCGCCACCACCCGCATCAGCTCCTTCCGGTTTTGGCATCAACACTTTTTTAGAGAGTCGGAATTTTCCTGTCTTCTTATCAATATCAACCAGTTTTACTTTTATCACTTCGCCTTCTTTGAAAACACCATTCATGGTTTGTATGCGGTCCCAACTTATTTCAGAAATGTGAAGCAAGCCATCCTTCCCCGGAAGGAATTCTACGAATGCACCGAAGTCCATAATGTTCTTCACCTTGCCCTCGTAAACCTCCCCAATCTCAGGCATTTGTGTAATTGCTCTGATGCGATTCTTAGCAGCTTCAATGCCTGCCTTGTCGCTCGATGCAATTTCAATATGACCTTCGTTATTTATCTCTTCAATAGAAATAGTCGTGTTTGTTTCGCGCTGCATCTCCTGAATAATTTTTCCGCCCGGTCCTATCACTGCACCGATAAATTCTTTTGCAATAATCATCTTCTCAATGCGCGGTGCATGTGGTTTGTAATCTTCACGCGGAGCGCTCAATGTCTTCATCATCTCAGCTAGAATGTGCGCACGACCTTCCTTCGCCTGGTTCAACGCCTTCATCATAATATCTGAAGAGAGACCTTGCACTTTCAAATCCATCTGACAGGCAACAATTCCTTTTTCAGTTCCCGTTACTTTAAAATCCATGTCACCAAGATGATCTTCATCACCAAGAATATCGCTGAGTACAGCATAGCGACCTTTCTTATCCATGATCAATCCCATTGCAATTCCTGAAACCGGTCTGCGGATTTTTATTCCCGCATCCATCAGTGCAAGGGTACCTGCACACACCGTTGCCATTGATGACGAACCGTTCGATTCAAGAATATCACTGATCACACGAATCGTGTAAGGACATTCCGTTGCATCAGGCATTACCATCTTCAGCGAACGCATCGCTAAATTTCCGTGACCGATTTCTCTTCGTCCCGGTCCGCGGTTTGGTTTCACTTCTCCTGTTGAGAAGGCAGGAAAGTTATAGTGAAGAATAAATTTATTTGAGCCCTCCACGGTTGCACCGTCAATCATCTGCTCATCTTGGCTGCTGCCGAGTGTAATGGTAGTGAGTGATTGAGTTTCTCCGCGTGTAAAAATTGCTGAGCCGTGTGTGGAAGGAAGGTAATCCACTTCGCTCCATATCGGGCGAATGGTAGTAGTGCTTCTTCCGTCTAAGCGTGTGCCTTCATCGAGAAGACAGTTGCGCATGGCATCACTTTCTACTTCGAAGAAGTAGCGGTCAATCATTGGTGATTTCTCATCCAGTTCTTCGCCAGGAATAGTTGCAATGAAATCGTCTTTCACTTTATGAAATGCATCCGTCCGCTCCTGCTTAACAGGGTTCGCTGACTTTGCAATTGCATAACACTTGTCGTACAACTCTGTGCGAACGCGTGTCTTCAATGCTTCGTCATTTGTTTCGTGAGAATAAACACGCGCGGCTTTGTTTCCGCACATCGCTTTCAACTCAAGCTGAACAGCGCATTGTGTTTTGATTGCTTCATGCGCGGAGATGATGGCATCAAGCATTTCCTGCTCGCTCACTTCTTTCATTTCTCCTTCAACCATCACGATGCTACTGGCTGAACCCGCAACAAGAAGATTGATGTCTGCATTTGCAAGATCATCTATGTATGGGTTGATGCAAAACTTTCCGTCTATGCGGGCAACGCGCACTTCGCTTATCGGTCCGTTAAACGGAATATCAGAGATGGTGATGGCGCATGATGCAGCAAAACCTGCAAGCGCATCGGGCAATATTTTTTTATCTCCTGAAAGAAGCGTTACTGCAACCTGCGTGTCCGCATGATAATCATCCGGGAACATGGGGCGCAGCGCGCGGTCAATTAAACGGCTGATTAGAATTTCATATTCTGAAAGACGGCTTTCGCGTTTTAAAAATCCTCCGGGAAATCTTCCTACTGCAGAAAATTTTTCCTGGAAGTCAACACTAAGCGGAAGAAAATCAGCTCCTTCTTTTGCTACCTTACTTGATACCACAGTGGCGAGCAACATGCAATCGCCCATACGTACAACTACTGCACCGTCTGCCTGGCGAGCGAGGCGACCGGTTTCTACGGTAACGATACGTCCGTCACCGAGGTCAAAACTTTTCATTATTCCTTTACTCATTTTATTTGTTTGAGGTTTTAGGTTTGAAATTTACAGTAGGAGTATCCCACTGAAACAATAAACATTTGGTTATTTTTATTTATACTGTTAAAACAAAAAGGCAATCATTTCAACTGCCCTTTTTAATTCTTACAATTTCTTTTGAAAATTTTCCATTCAAGTTTGGTTTAGCATTTCCGAATAACCAATAACGATTAACGGATCGCTTTTTCCTTACTTACGGATCTTCAACTCACCGATAAGGGTACGATACTTTGTAATGTCAGTATCGTGAAGGTAGTTGAGCAAACTTTTGCGCTTACCAACGAGGGTAATTAAAGTGCGCTGCGTGCTGTAGTCCTTGGGCGACTTTTGCATGTGTGCAGTCATAAAATTGATCTGCTGAGTAAACATTGCAATCTGCGCCTCTGTAGAACCCGTATTGGTTTCAGAGCCACCATATTGCTTAAAGATTTTCTTTTTTGCGGCTGTAGTTAACATTCGGTTTATTTATTTTTCTTAAAAATGAGGCGCAAATGTAATCAAATCATTTATACGGCAAAGAAAAATTTCTTCTGTCATCAGGAGTGAGAAGTTCCTTATTTAAACCCTCAATTAAGTAAACAATCTTAATAAAATGAGATAATCTATCGCCTGAATTATTCTCCATTTTGCCCATTCAAAAGAATAAGGCGTGAACTTATTCGCCAAACAATTGTTCTCCCATTTTAATTTTACATTTGCATCTTTAATTTCAACTGGTAGATGAAAAAAGTATTTACAACGCTGACTTTATTTTCTATTATTTTCTTTTCAGCCACATATTTTGAAACTGGAAATGAACTCCAGGGCCATGCCAGTGGAGCACCTTCAGGCAAAACCGGTTCTCCTGGCGATAACAGCAGCTGCACTTCTTGTCATTCAGGTAATGCCACAGTAGTTACAGGAATCATCACTTCTACCATTCCTGTCGCGGGTTACGAGCCAGGGCTTACTTATGTTGTGACTGCGACCTGCACCGATGCAACGGTGTATAAATGGGGCTTCGAAATTTCTCCGCAAAATGTATCAGGGACAAAAATCGGAACAATGATTTTAACAAACACGACCACAACACGGCTATTGAGTTCAGGAAAATATATTACTCAAACAATTTCAGGAACGGGCGGTGCAGGAACAATCACCTGGTCTTTTAACTGGACGGCTCCCCCGGCTGGTACAGGCGATTTCAGCTTTTACGGTGCTTTCCTTTTTACTAACAGCAACAATGCTTCTTCAGGCGACCGCACCAAATTGAGTCAGCTTAACGTTACCGAAAACAGAGGAACTCTTGTTGATTTTATTTCGAAGAGTGATCAAATAAATGTATGGCCAAACCCGGTAAGTGAAGTAGCACATTTTTCGATTCCCGAAATGACTCATATCAATTCTATTCAGGTTCTTAATTCAGCGGGGAAATTGGTAAAAGAAGTAACCAACCTAGAACCATCAGATAATTTTGAAATGAATGTCTCCGGCTTTTCATCAGGAATTTATTATTTATCTTTCGCCACTGAAAAGGGAACCTACTCAGGCAGACTGATAAAAATGTAAACAGCAGATTGCAGAATGAAACAACCGCTCCTCTGACTTCTGACACACGTTATTCAATACTCAATTATTCCAATATTTTTCTATGAAACAACTGCTCATACTTACCGCAGTGATGGCAGCACTTATAATTCCATCATGCACCAAGGACAAAGCAACTAATCCCAACGCATGTACCTATTTGGTTGATTCATTGCGATACAATGGATACATAAAACAAATTATCGAAACAAAGTGCGCCACTTCAAATGCCTGCCATGTAACGGGTGGCGATGGTAATGGTGATTATACAACCTATTCCGGAATTCTGGAAAAAATAAACAGCGGTGCTTTTAAAGCGCGCGTACTAAACCTGAAAGATATGCCCACTGCCGGTTCTCCCGCACTCGATCCATGTGAGTTTCAAAAGATGAAAGATTGGTATGAGAAAGGTGCCCCGGAATAGTTTCTCGTTCCTGCATTTTTTTATTCCAAAACCTATGTGAGCCGGTGCAATTCAGCAAGCATATAGTTACCGGAACTATCGAGACCTTCATTCTTTTTAATTTACTATCGCTCTCCGCTGATAAAAAAGTAAGCAACGAGTGCAGAAACCAGTTTAATCTCAAGTCGTCCGCGATGTAAATGCATCAGTGAAAATAATTTCATTGCACAGGCAACAAACAAAGTCAACCAATCTTACACTCAGCTCCATACCTTTTTCTTAAGCCACTTCAGCCACCACCAGAGCATTATAAATTCCGTTATTCAGCTCATACTGCACAGCGTTCACCGTCTGAAAAAACTCAATCTGCAAAAAATAAATCTTCGTTCCCACTCCCGGTGGCACTGCCGTAGGTGTCAGTGTCACCGTAGTTGATGTTCCGTCTATAGGCAGGTTCACCTCATTTGTGTAATCAATTACATTCACCCCCGTCTTAAAGTCAACATTTGCATAAGCGCCCCTCAGTGTAATATCCGTAGCACCCTGTAGCAACGCAACATCATTCATCGGAACTAAATTCGAAATCGTAATCACTCCCGTAAGAGTAGTCACCGTAAACGGCCTAAAAAGTACACTCCTTATCTGTGAGCGCCTATTAAATTCAAACCCCTTCAGAAATGCCTTACCTGCCGGAGTACCTATGCCAATATCAACCCTGCGTTGCCCCCTCACGCTTGTAGTATCTTGCTTCAGAATGTTCATCATCACAGCAAGAAGCCGCGAATTCATTTTCTGATCGGAAATCGTTCTCAGCATCGCGTGTATCGTATCCCGCAAATACTTGCCCCCCGTTGCTGCATTTTTAAACTCCTCCATGTTCTCACGCGTCCTCACAAAGCCGGGATCATTTTTTATTCTATCCTTGCTCACTGCGCTTTTTGTCTTCACCAGATAACCGTCTTTCGATTTGTAGAAGGTCATGTCATCCAATGTGCCTTTAATCTTTACAATTCCTTTCTGACGTGCCATAATTTTTGGTTTTTAAGAGTTAAATTATTTTGTTACTTTATACTTAGAATAGGCATCTTATATCTCTTTTTACTTCTTCAGCTAAAAATATTTTTGCTGCTCGAAAACAAATACACATTCATCAGGCACTGCCAATTTTTCGCGCGCTCAATAGTTTCCGCAACTGCATCTTCGCTTTGTAGTAGATAGAAGTAGCAGCTCCAACCTTTATTCCGAGTTTAGCAGCAATTTCTTTAAAAGATATTTGCTCAATCGCACGCATCCTCATCACAATTCGCCTGCTTAGTGGCAATTTCTTTAGTAGTTCTTCGCAATCCGGTATTTTCTTCAGCGCATCGCTCAATGGCAGCGGCTCATCAGTTTTTGTTAGCTCTTCATCACAATCAATAAAGCGGCATTGCCTCTTATTTCTTTTTTTAATTAAAATCGCTATGTGAAATGCAACGGTGTTGATCCATTTCCTGAAAAGACCGTTTTCAATATACCGTTGTTTGCGAAATGCAGTCAACACATACTCTTGCAAATCCTGGAATGCATCATCCTCATCATCTGCATCTCGTAAAAGGGTATGAAGATATTTTTTTACGCCCCGTCCATGTCGGTGCATCAGCGCTTCTATCGCATCATCATTCGTTGCTGCCTTCGCGGCAAGCGCTGCATCGCTCAAATGCAGCAATTCCAAAACACTCGTTCTCATAACTAAGAAATTTTAGTAGCGCTATTCCCATCTCACCGGTGTTTTTTTATTTTATGATAACGTCCCCTGTTCAGTTTTATTTTATGCATTCTCACAAAAAGAGGTCATCTTTATTAAAATAGGTTTCGGCAATGCCGTTTTACTTCCTCATAACTAAAATTTAACTTTACCGTTTACTCTTCAGGTCTGTTTTCACCCTGGCATGTCTTCCTCAACGGAATAGATTTATTCCTTAATAAACTTCTTACTTAGCACTTCTTTGTCGGTTTGCAGCTTTATTCTAAAAAGGGAGAAAATATGAAATAGAATTTGTTGGAATAAACAAAAAGAGGTTACTTTGAATCATCAAAAATAAATATAACTGCAAGAGAAAGAAGTTCTTTGAAAGCAGACTACTATCCATTCGGAATGCC